>JAJRSK010000033.1 GCA_024278835.1 Campylobacterales bacterium
ATAGTCCCATACAAGGTGTTTTTCACCTGCACCAAAGAAGATAGCATCACCCACTTTAAGATCTGAAACTTTGATAATTTCTTCTAAATCAGCCTCAGAGAAAAACTTCGCCAATGGCCCTTTAAGCCCATCTTCTTTCATCTGTAAATACCCCAGTCCAGATGCACCAAACTTTCTCACATAATCCTCAAAACCTTTCATCTGTCGTTTTGAAAAGATAGTATCACCATTAGGAACTTTGAGCGCTTTGACACGGTTTTTCTTCGTATCTTTTGCGATATTTGAAAAGATTTCATTTTCACAACGCGCAAAGATATCTATCATGTCCACCATCGCTAAGTCATAACTAAGATCTGGCTTATCAGAACCATACTTCTCCATCGCTTCGCTATACGATATACGGTTAAATGGTATATTTATTTCATGTCCACAAGCAGCAAAAACTTGTTTTAACATATCTTCACTCACCGCGATAACCTCTTCTTGCCCACAAAAACTCATCTCCAAGTCTATCTGCGTAAATTCAGGTTGTCTATCTGCTCTTAAATCTTCATCTCTAAAACATTTAGCGATTTGAAAATATCTATCAAATCCACCTACCATCAGCAACTGTTTAAAAAGCTGAGGAGACTGTGGCAATGCATAAAACTCTCCACCATGCACACGGCTAGGCACGAGATAATCTCGCGCTCCCTCAGGTGTAGACTTCGTTAAAACCGGTGTTTCTACTTCTAGAAATCCTTGTGCATCAAGCGCATTTCTCGCGGCTATCGTCGCTTTTGAACGGAGTTTAAATGTCTCATATGACTTTGGTTTTCGTAAATCAAGATAACGGTACTTTAAAAGTGTCTCTTCCCCTACTTTGTCATCATTGATAACAAATGGCAAAACTTCACTTTTATTCTCAACGATAAGCTCATCAACAACGATTTCGATTTTCCCCGTTTTAAGGTTTTTGTTTTCAAGACCTTCACCACGAAGACGCACTTTTCCTTTAGCGATAAGTACAAACTCATCTCTCACATCACTCGCTACTTTATGTGCGGATTCGCTATCAGCGGGATCACAGACAAGTTGCACCAAACCACTTTTGTCGCGTAAATCGATAAAGATAACACCACCGTGATCTCTATAGGAGTTTACCCAACCGCATAAGGAGACTTCTTCTCCTACATTTTCTTCATTTACTTCTGTACAGTATTGACTTCTCAAATTTATTCCTAGACTTAATATTTCGTGATTGTATCTAATCTTGGGTTAAAAGCAAAAAATATACCACAATAGCTATCATGATAATAAACACATCCACCGATTTGTCGATATTACTCATAGCCAACTTATCAGGGAGTCAAATGAAAAATTTATCTATCAAAACAAAGCTTATCATCTTTACCACCCTTTCCGTGCTAGGATTAAGTGCATTGGCCATGCTTTTAAATAGTTCTCTTAACAATTTAAACCAATTTAATATGGCACAAACAAAAGTGCAAGAGTTAAAGTCTGATATGCTGATGCTACGAAGAAATGAAAAAGATTTCCTACTACGAAAAGATATGAAATATAAAGAGAAGTTTTCTAAAAACACCCTCACCTTACACCAAAATGTCTCATCCTTGGAAGGGATTTTGGATAACTATAGGATTGATACAAAAAAAGTTGAAGAATTTGACTCTATCATACGCACATATCAAAATGTTTTTTTCTCACTTATAGCAAAACAAAAAGAGATAGGTCTAAATCCTAAGGATGGGCTATATGGTAGTTTAAGGGAGTCTGTTCATCAAGTGCAAGCCTATGCAAAATCATCTCAAAACAATCAATTACTCGCACAGGTATATGACCTACGAAAACAAGAAAAAGACTTTATGTTACGAAGGGACATGAAGTATAAAGAGAAGTTTGAGAGTAAAATCATCACCCTTTTAGAAGCTTCCACGCAGGAGATACGCAGTCCTCTAGAAGCATACCAGAAGGATTTTCTAGCACTCGTTCAAGCAGAACAAGAGATAGGACTAAGCAGTAGAGATGGCATACAGGGAAATATGAGAAATATCGTACATACAAGTGAAACTTTACTAAAAACCATGGCAAAAGAGGTAGAAGTTTCTGCGCTTGAAGAGATAAGCACTATGAAAACCCAAAGCTTTGCTATCACTATCACGGTAATACTACTCATGCTACTATTTGGTCGACTCTTTTCAACGAGTATCAATATCTCTATCAATAGATTCCAAGGGGGATTAGTCAACTTTTTTTCTTATCTTAACGGAGAAAAATCAGACGTCGTTTTACTACAAGAGACAGAGGATGAGATAGGAGCTATGACCAAGGTTGTCAATAAAAACATCCTTCAAATCAAAGAGATGATGGAGCAAGATGCCGCCTTAATCGCAGAAGGGCAAGAAGTAATGAAAAGAGCGCAACATGGCTGCTATGCAAAATACATTGAAAAGTCAACTTCTAACGAGGCATTAGATAAGTTTAAAGACAATGTCAATGAAATGATAAAAGAGACAAAAGATAATTTTATCCATATCAATCAACATTTAGAATCATATTCACAACATAAATACACAAAAGAGCTGAGTATGCCACATATTGAACAAGGTGGCGTATTTGACATCTTGATTCATAACATCCATTCACTACGCAGTGCTATCGTAGATATGTTACAAAACTCTTCTGATAGTTCCAATGAGCTTTTGGTCAAAGCAGATTTTTTACAAACACAGATGCAAGCACTCAATGCTTCTACAAAAGAACAATCAGCCAGTATAGAAGAGACCGCATCTGCGATGGAGCAAATGACGCACTCTATCGAATCCACTTCAGATAAAACCAAAGATGTCATAAACCAATCAAACGATATCAAATCTGTCGTCAGTATCATTGGAGACATCGCAGAACAGACAAATTTACTAGCACTTAACGCAGCCATCGAGGCAGCAAGAGCCGGAGAGCATGGACGCGGATTTGCCGTCGTAGCAGATGAAGTCCGTCAGCTTGCTGAACGCACACAAAAGTCTCTCTCAGAAATTGATGTTAGTGTCAACGTCCTGACGCAATCTATCACAGAGATTGGTGTGAGTATCGATGAACAAAGTAGTGGCATCTCACAAATCAACACATCTATCACACAGATAGACCAAACAACACAATCCAATGCACACACGGCCAGTGAAGTCAATGTTGTTGCCAATGAGGTCAAACAGATGGCATCCTCCATCTTAGAAGAGGTAGAAGAGAAAAGCTTTTAACAAGGGTTTTTCTTATTTTTAATCACAAAGAAGCTAGAATATCCGCATGCACTTTATATTTAATGATGAGAAACTTGATTCTATTAAAACCGTCGGCTTAGTGATACGCCCAGACTCTAAGCACCTTCTCCCCTACTATCATACCCTAAAATCAGCATTAGATAAACATAATGTCACCCTACTTATCGCGCAAAATTCTGCTGATATGATAGGTATTGAGGGTGGCATCTCACGGGAAGAGATGTTTGAAAAAAGTGATATGCTTATCGCATTTGGAGGAGATGGCACTTTACTCTCTTTAAGTCGTCGCTCTTACCATCATGATAAGCCCATTCTAGGTATCAATGCTGGGAATCTTGGCTTTCTTACCGATGTCCAACTAGATGAAATAGAGGGCTTTATCAATAAGATATTTGCGGGTGAATACCGTATAGACCACCGGATGGTTTTAGAGGTAGAACTACACGCAACTACAGGCATCAAAAAACTTATCGCAGTAAATGATGTCGTACTCTCACGTCCTTCTATCGAAGGGATGATTAACGTAGATGCCTATGTCACTAGTAAAAATGCAGGCATGAGCGAAAAACACCTTAACCGCTACCGTGGTGATGGACTCATCATCTCAACACCTACAGGTTCTACCGCCTACAATCTCTCTGCTGGTGGTCCTATACTCTTTCCCCTCACCGAAGCGATGATTTTGACACCTATCTGTCCACACTCTCTTACTGAACGTCCTATGGTGTTGCCAGCTGATTTTGATGTCACTTTTAAAAGTGAAGATGAGACTATTATCGTAGTAGATGGACAAGATATCTACAATTTAAAATTTTTCGATTTTATCCGTATCAAGATAGCCTCACGCTCAGTACGTATGATTCACCGCGTAGAGCGAAACTACTTTGATGTACTCAAACAAAAACTCAACTGGGGAAGCAATTGATAGAGCGATTTTATCTCAAAAATCATCTCTCATTTAAAGAGATTGATTTAGAATTTAATGAAAATTTAGTCATATTTACAGGACCTTCGGGTGCCGGTAAGTCAATCCTCATGGAATCACTTCTCACCCTATTTGGTCTCAAAGATTGTGATGCCAAAGCGATAGAAGCTACCCTTCCTTCCAAGATAGATTTCAAAGAGAGTGGTATTGAAGCGGATGAACCTAACATCTTTAGATATACCAAAGAAAAATCTGCCCGATATTTTATCAACAACCAACAAATCAGCAAAAAAAATCTTAAAAATATCACGACACATTTCATCAACTATCTCACACTACGTGAATTTAAAGAGTTTGAAAATGACAACCTCCTCACACTACTAGACAGCATTGCTACACAAAAAAACAGTCATCATGATAAGAGTTTACAAACATTTAAAAGTACTTACAAAATCTTACAAGCCACACAAAAAACCTTAGAAGATATAAAAGAACAAGAGAGACAAGTCACGGAACTAAAAGAGTTCGCCCTCTTTGAAATCCAAAAGATAGAGTCGATTAATCCTTCAGAGGAAGAGTATGAAGAGTTACTCATACAAAAAAAAGAACTCTCCAAAAAAGAGAAGTTAGAAACAGCCCTCTCTTTGGCGATGGAGATATTTCACTTTGAAGGAAAGGTAAATGATGCACTTACCATACTAGAAGCACCTAGCGAACAGTTTGATGATGCGATGAACGAGCTGAAAGTCACCCTTGAAAGTGCCCACGAAAGGCTCTCTGCGCTTGATGACTTAAACATAGAAGAGATGCTTGACAGGCTAGAAAAACTCTCCTCTTTAAAGACAAAGTATGGCTCATTAGAAGAGAGTTTGCACTATCTTGAAAAGAAAAAAGAAGAATTATCTCGTTACGAAAATATCGCTTTTGAAAAGAGTAATTTAGAAAAAGAAGTAAAAGATCTCCAAGAGAAAGTAGCCACTTTAGCACAAGCACTTTCCAAGGGGCGTAAAAAAGCACTCAACACTTTATCCGGTCGGGTTTCACACTACCTCACACTCTTGCATCTTGAAAACCTTGACTTTCATTTTACCCAAGGAGAACTGCACCCACTAGGTCATGATTTTCTCAGCATCAGCTTAAAATCCACTCCCCTAGAGAAGGTCAGTTCGGGAGAGCTAAACCGTATCCGCCTAGCACAGCTTGCAGCTTCAAGTGAGTTTATACAAAGTGATGGTGGCGTACTCATCCTTGATGAAATCGATGCCAATTTAAGTGGTAAAGAGTCTATGAGTATCGCACTTGTTCTTGAAGTACTTGCCAAGCATTATCAGATATTTGCCATCTCTCATCAGCCACAACTCTCTTCCAAGGCAGGTATGCACTTTCTAGTCCACAAAGAAGATGGGGAAAGCCGCGTAAAACTACTGGGAAAAGAGGAGCGGATAAACGAACTTTCACGTATGATTTCAGGAGATGAAATCACCCAAGAAGCAGTACAGTTTGCTACAAGTTTATTATCATGATAGAGGAAATTTAATAGTAAATAAAGCGCCGTTTTTACTATTTTTTACACGTAATTCCCCTTTACAATGCTCTTCGATAATTGTCTTAGACATATAAAGTCCTAAGCCCGTACCATTCTTCTCTTTTGTAGAAAAGTATGGGTCAAATATCTGCCCCATATACGCTGTATCAATCCCTTTAGCATTATCCTCTATCTCTATAAAGAGACTTTTTCCTCGCACATAAGTACCTATCATGATAGAAGGATTACTTACCTTTTTTTCCACAAGCGCATCTTTGGCATTATTTAAGATATTTAAAACGACTTGTTTAATCTCATTTTCATATGAGACAATCTTTTCACTTGTTTGATAAGCTCGCTCTACCACAATTCTTTTTGATTCTAAGGTAGGATTTATCAATTCAATCGTCTCATCTAAAAGCTTATTTGCCATAAAGGTTTTTTTCTCTTTTTGTGGCTTAAAAAAGTTTCTAAAATCCTCAATGGTCGTAGCAAGATACTGGACATATTTTTCTATACGTTTTGTACGCTCTAAGATAAATGCGTCACTTTTTTGTGATGCCTCTTCACTATCTCTCAGTAATTTTCCTGTTTGTATTTTGACCTCCAAGTTCATCACCACCATGGCAATAGAACTTAATGGCTGTCTCCATTGATGAGAAATCATACTTAACATTTCACCCATCTGTGCCATACGAGATTGTTGTAAAAGTTGATTCATCTGTTCTTTGTTCTGCTGTTCTAGGATTTTTCTTTTTGTGATATCTTGGGTGATGATTTGTACCACTTTTTCATCATTGAGAGTGATGATTTTAGAGACTATTTCCATCCACATCAAGGCACCATCTCTTCTGATACCTCGCCACTCCCACGTATAGTCACCATTTTTGATCAACTCTCTTTGAAAATGACGTCCTGCGCGTAGAGAAGTTTTACCACCTTCTTGCAAAGGGGGTGCAAACTCTAATATATAATGCCCTATCAAACTCTCTTTGGAACCAACCCCTAGCATCTGCACAAAAGCATTGTTACACTCTACTATCTTGGCATCTTTAAGGATACAAATCCCAGAACCTGCCCTTTCAAAAAGTGTCTCATAGCTTGATTTTTGTATCTCTAGCTCTGCTACTTTTTCTTTTACCTTCTCCTCAAGGGTATTATTTAAATGCTCCAACTCTTTTTGTGTAGAGATGATTCTCGCAATCAACACTTTACCAAATAACATAAATATAAAGATAAGTATCCCAGGAAGCACCTTAAAAAAAACTGCTTTATATAGATTATATTTGTTAAAATAGTAGATAAAATCCCAGGGGGCATTTGCTAAGCTTTTTTTATAGAAAAAATAATCTCCTACTGCGATAAAGTCCTCTTCTGTACCTTCTGACGCTAACATCTCTTGTGAAAGTACTGTTTTTAAATCAATAATTTTATCATTTAAAAAACCTTTGATACCTTGCATTGCTAAAATTTGATGCTGCGCATTGGCAATGAGAGAAGTACCCTGGCTATCTTTGAAACCTTCTAGTAAAGCACCTAAATGTTCTAAGGTCATATCTAGTGCAACAACCCCTTTAAACTCTCTATTATGATAGACTGGTTTACCAATACTTGTCATCAATCCTAGCCCACCTGCATCTACATACAGAGGTGTCCAAAACAGTGATTTATCAGGATTTAGCGCAGGTGTACCATAGGTAAAACACTCTTTATCCATATCTTCTTTTCTCAAACGAAATATATCAGAGTGTACATAAGGGAAAAGATTGATAAATCCACTTTTAGAGGTATAATAAATCCATGCAGAATCCTTGATATGATTTCCGATGGTACTTAAAAGAGGATTTAAAGAGAGTGCCATACAAAGCTCATTTTTATCTATATCAGAACTATGTAAATCCCCATACCCAGTGATCTTGGTTCTATCTGTAATATCCAACAATTTATGATAAGCATCATCAAGCGTAAAATAGTTCCCTTCTCTAGCCTGATGTACCATAGTAACCATACTTTGACATTTCGAATAAGGAGAATAAAGGAAAAGTTCTGCTGCACTTTCTAAATAAGAGATAGCTTCTATCTTCTCTTTTAAAGAAAAATCCAACTCCTTTGTAAAACTCTCTAAAGTTTTAAATCGTTCATGCTTGAGCTCAAGATTATGTAGATTGATTTTATACAGCAGCATAGCAATTAAAAAAAGAAATAACAATATAAAAAGAATATTGATATACCTCGCCACACCAAAATATTCTATAATTCTTTTTATCAAACCTATTTCCCCTTTTTAAATATCTTAAATAAAAAGCACAAGTTATGCCAATAATTAATATATTTGAATAAATAGCATAAAAAGAGTATAATTAGGTGAAAATAAAAGAAGGGAATTAATTATGGCAAAAGTCGTTAAAGTTATCGAGGTTCTATCTCAATCAGACAAAAGTTGGGAAGATGCAGCGCAAGGTGCTATCACAGAGGCAGCAAAATCAATCAAAAACATCAAGTCTATCTACATCCAAGACAAGAGCGCGAAAGTAGTGAATAATAAGATTACTAAGTATAGAATTACCGCGAAAATCTCTTTTGTGATAGAATAAGCATAATCCCCAGATAGTGGGGATTAATATCTCTTGGGTATAATATTTTTATGAAGATACTATTTTTATATACAAAGTTTGATTCTGCCCTTAAGGAAAAAATCAAACTATTAAAAGAGCACAATGCTGAAGTCTCCGCACTTTCCCTGCTAGAGTATAAACTCACAGAAGATGACGATATTACCCAGATGGAACCCCCAAGTAGATTAGAGTTTCTAGAGAAAAATAGTGCAAAGCTCAGGGTTATTAACCGTATATTCAAGCGTAAATCCCTACTCTCTTCTCTTGATGACTATGATATTATTGATGTCTATAAATGTGAAAAGTCTGCTCTTTTTATTGTAGATGAAATCAGCGAAAAATGTTATGATTTTTTTGTAACCGTCAGTTCTGAAGAACATGCACCCAATATCTTAACCAAACAATTTTATAAATACCTCTATCAAAAAGCACGTTTTTTACTTTTTAGCAGTAGCGAAATCAAAAATAGTTTTAGCTATATAGATGAAGAGAAAAGTCGTCTTATCTATGAGGGAATGCCCCTTTTAGAAGAGTTAGCTAAGATTTCGGAGGAAGAGATTTTTAAAGCCTCCTATGCGATGGGATTTGACCTTGAAAAGGATATCATCTACTGTGATATGAGTGGTGCATTACGAACGCAGATGCGCTTTATCGATGATTTACTCACACTTCCTATACAAAGACTACGCCAAAGCACTTTTATCTTTCATCTCAATGCACACACTTTAGATGAGCGAAAGGCACTCAAAGCACATTTGGAAGAGAAAAATTTTGATTATCTACTCATTGAGGCTCTCATCACACCCAAACAGAGTGCACTTTTATATAAAATCGCAGATAAATCACTCATCCTTTCTGACTCTTCATCCCTTGTTCTCTCCCTTTATAGCAAAAATCACACCTACCTTTATGGGGATATCATGATAGATGATATTTATCAAAAAGAGTCACTATTTATCGATACATTTGACCACTTTACAAGTAAAAAAGAAGAAGACAATGTCATCATCAATGACTTATTGGAAGACAATAAACAAAAAATTCAAATGATTTTTTCTCCTGATGAGAGCATCAATCGCTATATAGAGGTACTAAAAGAAGTATGATTATAGACACACACTGTCATCTCAATGACAAACAATATTTTGACGACTTAGAAGAAGTCTTGGCACGCTCACGAGAACATCAAGTTATCGCGACTATTATCCCTGGTGCAGACCCTAGAGAGTTACCTCGCGCAATAGCACTATGCGAAGAACATAAAGAACTCTTTTTTGCCGTAGGTGTGCACCCTTATGACAAAGAGTTATATGATGAAGCACTTTTAAGAGAGCATGCCTCCCATCCAAAATGTATCGCCATTGGAGAGTGTGGACTAGATTACTTTCGCTTGCCTGAAGATCAAAAAGAGAAAGAGCTCGAGAAAGAGGAACAAAAAAAAGTTTTTATCGCACAAATCAAACTGGCCATAGAGCTAGATAAACCCCTCATTATTCATATACGTGAAGCATCGGCAGATAGTAAAGCTATTTTGATAGAAGAAGAGGCAAAAAAAGTGGGTGGTATCTTACATTGTTTTAACGCTAGTGAGACTCTTTTGGAGTTAGATAAACACAATTTTTATTTTGGTATCGGAGGTGTTGTTACCTTTAAAAATGCCAAAAAATTGGTTGAAATCCTCCCCCTTATCCCTCGCGACAAACTCTTGATAGAGACAGATGGCCCTTATCTGACCCCTCATCCCCATCGAGGGAGTAGAAATGAACCCTACTACACCACCCTTATCGCGGCAAAGATGGCTGAGATTTTAGATATTTCGCAAAATGAATTAGAAGCGTTAATGATATCAAATACTAATAGGTTGTTTAAAGATGTATTTAAGTATATCTAATATAGTATATTTAGGTTAAAATTTATATAACAAAAAGGTTTCCTATTACTTCCAAATTTTTCCTACTCTTTATCCTTTTTGGCTCTGGCCTCTATGCTTTTGACTTTCAACACGTCGCGTCCAGTTTTCATGAAGAAGATGAGATAGCTGTTTTAAAGTCTCTTGATATAGATGCAAACTTTATCGGCGATGCCGAATATGAAAATATGAAAACAAAAATTGATAAAGTAGATATACTCTACTTTGCAAGAACCCTCAAAAGTGGTCAAGTTATCATCGAAACACTAAAAGAGATGATAAATAAAACAAACGTGCCTGATACCTTTCTCTATATGGCGATGGTTGAGTCAAAATTTTTGACTACTGCCAAGTCTAAAAAATCAGCTGCAGGTCTTTGGCAATTGATGCCTCGTACGGCCAAACACCTGAAACTCACCATCAATAGTAAAATAGATGAGAGACTCGATCCCATCAAGTCAACCCAAGTAGCTATAAAATACTTACAATACTTGTATAGTCGATTTGGTAAATGGTATCTTGTTGCCTTTGCCTATAACGGAGGTGAGACCCGATTGGCTAAAGCCATCAAAAAAAGTGGTACAGATAATATTTTTGCACTATTAGATACAGATTATGCCTACTTACCTAAAGAGACAAGAAAATATTTACGAAAACTCATTGTTGCTTCACTCATAGCCCATAGTGATACTATTTTACGAGAAGTACAGAAGATAGAAAGTGAAGGGAAAAAAACAAAACTAAAAACATTGAATGTTAAAGAAGGAACTAGTCTGGAAAAGATTGCCTATTCCTACAGCATTCCCGTTAAAACACTTAAAAAATATAACGCTCATATCTTAAAAGGTGTGACGCCTAGAGGAAAAAAGAACTATTGTATCTATATCCCTGAAGATAAGGTAAACAAAGAAAAGTCCATTTGTAGCAGCAACGAAAATATCTTTACTTATACAGTCAAAGAGGGAGATACGCTCTTTTTAATTTCCAAGCGCTTTAACAATAAAATTTCTGCTATTAAAGAGCTCAATCATTATCTTCCTAAAACACTCTCCATAGGCAAAAAACTTGCCCTCATTGGTAAGCAAAAAGAGACATTAAAAATAAAAAATATTGCATTTACTCCTGCAGTAAAAGAAGAGACAACCAGATTGAGTTTTGATAGGAAGCGTATCAAAGAAAAACATGTTCCGATAAAAGAGATTCAAAAAAGTGTCAAAAAAAGAGCACTTTATGATAACAATAAGTCAAAAATAACTAAGATACAAGATAAGCAACCTAAAGATTCAAAAAACAAAGAAGAGACATTTACCTATACTGTTCGTAAAGGGGATACCCTTTTTCTCATCAGTAAAAAGTTTAACAATCGCATCATGACCTTAGAAAGGCTCAATGGTACTTTTCCTTCAAGATTAAAAGTAGGTAGCACACTCATCATAAAAAGGTAACATGTGAAATTACTCACCCTACTACTAAGCAGTCTACTCATCCCTTTTTTCTTTAGTGCTTGTGCACTTTATAATCCCTTTATGCCTTATGGTGCACAAGATGTCACCTATGATACCAGCACGCCCTGCCCCACAGAACCCATCAAAACCAAAGCAATGTACCGTGCCACCATGAAACCTTATACTGTCGCGGGGGTGAGATACTGTCCTATCGTACCTAAAGTTGGACAAATTTTTAAAGGCACAGCTTCTTGGTATGGACCAAATTTTCATGGTAATCAAACCTCTAATGGAGAGTATTATGATATGCATGCTGCTACTGCTGCCCATAAAACACTCCCCATCAACACACTGCTAGAAGTAACCAACTTAGAAAATGGCTTAAGTACTATTGTGCGAGTCAATGACCGAGGTCCTTTTGTCAAAAACCGCATCATCGATCTCTCACATCAAGCAGCCCAAGAGATAGATATGATTAAAAAAGGAACTGCCAAAGTCACGATAGAAGTGCTTGATTTTGATGCTAGTGCCTCAGCCTATAAACATAAAGAAGCACCTATTTGGAAAAAAAAGCGCATCACGCCAGTGGCACAAGCAAGTACAACACAAAGTGCAAACCATCCCCTTGTCTACAAAGTCCAAATTGTCTCAACACAAAGCCAAGAAAAAGCCAAAGCACTTGTCCAAAAATATGCTATAATAGATGAAAAATACAGCGCCAGTTTAAAAACAAAAACATTTTGGCAACGTACTTACTATAAAGTACTCATCGGTGATTTTAAAAATGCAGATAAGGCACAAAATTTTATAGCCGAGCACTACTTTGATGGTGCATTTGTCGTGAAGGATTAAAACAATGATAGAGATAAAAAGAGATACCAAAGAGACAAAGATAGAAGCAAGTCTAGAACTTTATGGGAAGGGAAAGAGCCATATCCAAACCGGTATAGGCTTTTTTGACCATATGTTAGAATCATTTACCAAGCATGGTCTTTTAAACTTGACACTACAATGTGAGGGTGATATCCATGTCGATTTTCACCATACCGTGGAAGATGTGGGAATTGTCATCGGTCAAGCCTTAAGAAAAGAGATTTTTCCTATAGAAAATGTCGAGAGATTTGGGGAAGCGACCGTCGTTATGGATGAAGCCAGCGTAAACACCGCACTTGATTTAAGTAACCGTCCCTTTTTACACTATGAAGTAGCAGTAAGTGACAAGGTGGGAGAGTTTGACACAGAGCTTGTCGAAGAGTTTTTTCGCGCACTCTGTTTTAACGCAGGGCTCACCACCCATATCGTCTGCTTACGTGGCAAAAACAAGCACCATATCATCGAAGCCGTCTTTAAATCATTTGCCGTAGCACTTAGACGCGCGGTAAGTGAAAACAGACGTGTGGGCGTACCAAGTACCAAGGGTATTTTGTGATAGAACTTTTAGTCCTTGATGTCGATGGATGTTTAACCGATGGTAGTATCACCTACACACAAAACGGTGACGAGATAAAAACTTTTTCTGTCAAAGATGGCTTAGCCATTGCCACATGGATAAAGATGGGAAAAAAAGTTGCTATCATCACAGGACGAAACTCTTCTATCGTGACACGACGTGCCAAAGAGCTCAAGATTTCTTATATCTACCAAGGCATTGAAGATAAAAAAACAAAACTAGAAGCCATTTTAGAAGATGCCCATCTTTCTTATGAAAACGTCGCAGCTATTGGAGATGACCTCAATGACTATCACATGCTAAAAAATTCTAAGCTATCCTTTACCCCTAAAAATGGCGTAAAACATATCCAAGAACTTGTTGATATTATCTTAACAAAAGAGGGAGGGGATGGCGCCGTACGTGAAATGATAGAAATCATCCTAGAAAAAGAGGGATTAACCCAGAGGTTTTTAAATCAGTGGGTTTAAAGATATTTACCATCCTTCTTATCCTTTTTATCGCAGAGATAACCTTCCTCTCTACCAAAGAGCCAAAGGTACTTAAAACGTCTAAAAAAGATATCAACTATTCCACGATAGAGTTTACAGGTTTGCAGGGTTGTAGCATCGATGAAGATGGTATCTCTGAGCGTATTGTCGCCTCAAAAGCACTAAAGTTTAAAACCCACGATGAACTCTATGATTTAAACACTAGCTTTCAAAAAAAAGATATCACACATCACTTGAGTGCCTTGCAGGCTCGCTATAAAAATGACCATTTATATCTCAAAGGCAATGTTCTCTATGAAAACAATCAAAGCTTACATATAAAAAGCGAAGAATTAGAGTATAATGTCAAAACAAAAATAGTCAAGGGTTCCTCTGCTTTTACGCTGACTTCCAACAAAGGTATCATGATAGGGGACTCTTTTGAGTATGATATGAATAATGAAGCGTTAAAAGGAGAAAAGATGCACTATCAATTTGAGGTAAAAGAAAAATGAAAATTTCATCTTTACTCTTTTTGTTATTGACGTTTTTACAAGCCCAACAAGTCGAAATCAGTGCTGATCATTTTGAGGCTGATGAAAAGAAAATGCTCTCTGTTTTAACAGGCCATGTCCTACTGAAAAAAGGGGCAGATGAAGTACATGCGAAAAAACTCACGATTTTTTTTGACAAAAAAAATAGACCTACAGAGTATCTAGCAGAAGGCAATATCAACTTTATCATCAACACAAATAATCAAAGCTTTGAAGGTCGTGCACAAAAACTTCTTTACAATCCTAGCACACAAAAATATGAAATATCAGGCAATGCCTTTATCCATGAGAAGAAACTCAACAGAAAACTCTATGGGGAGACTATCATGATAGACAGAATCTCTGGAAAATCTACCATCAACGGCTCCAAAAAAAGACCCGTCAAATTTATCTTTGAAGTGAAAGAACAATAATGCCACGACTCATACAAGCAGAATTTATCGTATCCGCACCAGACATCTCCCTTGCCCTCCCAGCAGACATGAGTGAGATAGCCATCATGGGACGCAGTAATGTGGGTAAAAGTTCTTTTATCAACTCACTCACCAACCGAAAAAACTTAGCCAAGAGTTCCTCAACACCAGGGAAAACAAGACTCATTAACTTCTTTGACATCACCTATCTTTGCGGTGAGGATAGAATGTATGCCAGACTAGTTGATTTACCAGGGTTTGGTTATGCACGGGTTTCAAAAACAGAAAAAGTAGCCTGGCAAAAAAGCCTCAATATTTTTATCAAAGATAGAAGTTCTATCCGTGTTTTTATCCATCTACTTGATGCCAGACACCCCCATATGCCCATAGATCAAGAAGTTCGTGAATACCTCCAACACATCAAACGTGGCGATCAAGAAATCATTGAGATTTTTACCAAGAGTGATAAACTCAAACAAAAAGATTTGGCAAGACTCAGAAAAGATTATCCTGATGCACTACTTGTTTCTAACCTCAAAAGAAAAGGGATAGAAGCAGCAAATGCCACTATATTTGAAAAACTTTTTCAGACTAAATGCCCATGAGTATCACTTACACCAAAGCCAAACTCAGCGATATAAAAGCGATGCAAGCAATGGTTTTGCCCGAAGTGATGTCGGGTGTTATCCTCTTTAGAAGTGATGATGAAGTCGCTACAAACATACGTTCTTATATTTTGGCTAAAGATGAAGATAAAGTGGTAGGATTTGTCGCACTTCATATCCATGCCCCTGATTTAGCGGAAGTGAGAAGTCTTATCGTAGATAGTGACTACCGTGGCAAAAAAATAGGCGCGTCTTTAGTAAAACAGACAATAAAAGATGGCAAAGAGTTAGGGATAAAACAGCTTTTCACCCTCACCTATCAAAAAGATTTTTTTGAAAAACTTCACTTTAGAGAAATTCCAAAAGAGTCCCTACCAGAACATAAAATATGGGCAGACTGTGTCAAATGTAAACACTTTCCAATATGCGACGAAATAGCACTTATCATAGAACCCTAGCTCCCTACATCTTTTTTGTAGTTGCCATTCTTTACGAATCTTTGGCGTCCATGACACTTTTTATGAGCCCACTTTTAGGGGTGGGCTTTTATTATATCGTGCAACATATCAACGAGGAGAGACGTTACAGAGATTTTATCTTGATATTTATTTATGCCCTTTACGTTGAGATAGACAGAGGCATGATACCACTATCCTTTCTCTTCTTTACGCTCATCTTTTATAAATTTCTTTTTCGCTCCTTTAAAGAGTATGTACATTGTCAAAACTGTCTTGTGATTTTATATGTGAGTGTTGGCTATCTTGGGTATTTTCTTTTTAATCTATTTCTAGACTATATTTTCAATATACCCCTCGCCCATTTTTCTAGTGATTATTTTATCTATATACTCACAGATATACTCTTTATACTGGTCTTGCTATGAAAAGACGCATCCATTTTATACTAGCATTTTTTGCGATTACAGGAATTATTTTACTCTCTAGGCTCTATTTTTTATCGATTAAATCAAACACTTATTATGAAAAACTAGCCCAACAAAATCTTATCAAGACAGAGTATTTTACAACAACAAGAGGAGAGATAAGAGATAGCAAGGGTCTACCTTTAGCCATCAATAAACTTGGATTCTCCCTCTCTTTGGCACCTCACTTAAAAAAAGAGCAACTCCAAAAAAACTTAGCTTTTTTAACAAAAGAATTGCCAGAATTCAACCTTACAAAACTACGTAAAATCTATCAAAAAAAATCCAGTCCCTATAACCATAAACCTATCATGATACTCCCTTTTATCCCTTATGATGACTTTATCTCAAAATTTATACTTTTTTCAAATAATAAGTCCTTTATCATCACTCCCTCTTCTAGGCGTTATTATCCACAAGGTGAACGCATGGCACATATCATAGGGTATGTAGCCAAAGCCAATGAAAAAGAGATAAAAGCAAGTAAGGTAACAAACCTCATAGGTCTAGTAGGTAAAAGTGGGATAGAACGCTACTATAACACCCTACTACAAGGTACCCTGGGTGAAAAGAAGATTAAAGTCACAGCACTTAATGAACCACTAGGCATCATAGATGAAAAACGACCAACAAGTTCACAACTCACTCTTACCGTCGATGTCAAAGTACAAAATTATCTCAAAGAGTTATTTGAAGAACGTAGTGGTGCTATCATCGTCATGGAGGCAAAAACTGGTGCTCTTTTAGCCGCTGCAAGCTATCCTGAGTATGATAACAATGAGTTTATCCATGGTATCTCTAAAGATGACTGGGCACTCATGATAAAAGATTTTAATCATCCCTTCACCAACAAGTTTATCCATGGACTCTACCCTCCAGGTTCTTCAACAAAACCACAAGTACTACTCAGTTTTTTATCTTCTAAGCTAGTAGGGGAAAAAGAATCATTGCTTTGTGAAGGAACATTAAGTCTAGGAAAAAGAAATTTTAGATGCTGGAATCAAGCAGGACATGGTGCCGTTGATGCCAAAAGATCTTTGCGGGAGAGTTGTGATGTCTACTACTACAAAGGTGCCCTTCGGGTGGGGATTAATACTATTTCCACAGATTTAAAACAATTTGGGTTTGGGAAAAAAACAGGCATCGATATGCCTTCAGAATTCATCGGTACTGTACCAAATCGTAACTGGAAAATAGAAAAATTTGGGGAGAGTTGGTATAAGGGGGAAACACTTAACACCGTTATCGGACAAGGTGATTTTCTTGTCACCCCTTTACAAGTGGCCACTGCCACCGCACTCATCGCTACAGGAAAGCAGATAGTACCCCATTTTATCAAAGCAGTTGATGAAACCAATATCACCTTTGATACTATGAACATCTTAAACAAAGAGCAAAAATCCCACCTACCCCTTATCAGAAAAGGGATGTATGAAGTGTGTAATCATAAAAGAGGTACTGCGTTTAGATACAACCACGCTTGGATAGAGATGGCGGGAAAAACAGGTACCTCACAAGTCGTTGGCATCCCCCAAGAAGAGATAGAACGCATGAGTGAAGATGACCTTGCCTACTTTAAAAAATCCCACGCTTGGTTTACGACCTATGCCCCCTATCATGACCCAAAATACATCGTGACTGTTATCGTTGAACATGGGGGACATGGAGGAAAGGCAGCAGGTGAAATCGTCTCAAAGATTTATAACTTCCTCGTCAAAGAAGGTTATATCTCTAAAAAATATGTCAAAAAAAAGTTTCTACCACTTTTGGAAAATAACAACTCTAAAAAGCTAAATCAAACAAGACCCTAAAAGTATTGGCATCCGCTAAATCTTCATTGATAATATACTCAAGACTTAGAGGAAGAGCTAAAGAATTAAAATAAAGCAAGTCAGCCTTCACCCCTAGCGTCACTTCATGAAAATCAGCCTCTTTGTCGTTTAAAAACTGCATCTTATAGTAGTTATACTTGGCATAGAGTGCTTCTCGCCTCAAGGAAACTGGAAAGGAAAAAAAGTACTTATCTATATCAAAGACCTTATGAAGGGAGAGACCAGCATTTAGCAGTGATTCTACATAGATATCATAGGCGAGACTAGGCATCTCAAAGTTGAGTGCATCTGAAAAACGGGTTTGATACTGTTGTAGCTTAATCCCATGTTTTTTACCACTCCCTTGCACATCAGCATAAGCACCTCTAAGATCAAATCCCCCATAAAGTTGATTACCTAAAGAATGCGCGTAGTGATACCTTCCACCAATAGCTTTATCTTCCCTATCTAGACCTAAGGAGAGTTGAAAGTCATTGGCTGCGTTGAGATACATACTTTGTCCAAAATGTTTATGGTTAGTATAATCTAAGCTCAAAGTCAAAGGCTCTTTCTCATCTCTCTCCCAGTCCAAAAGATAAGAGAGTTTTAGATTCATCTTTTCATAGGTGTTTTGCATCAGCGGATAAGAGAGATAAAGATAGGTTCCAAATCCCCGTGAACTTTCATTTTTATCATGATTAATCACCCCAAACAAAGAAGCTCCAAAGTTTAAGCGATAGGCAGAAGAAGCATAACCTGCCCCAGCCAACACATCATCAGCCACTTTTGACGAAAATATCCTCACAGAATTCTGGGAGAGCGGATCTGTAAAGTTTGCAGCGATATCAAAATCTACCTCATCACCTGTACTTATGATGGATTGGGAAAGCGATGAATAGTGTAAATTTGACAAAGGGGCATAAGCTTCACTTTGTACTGCTTGTCTATCAAAATGCAAGGCGTTAAATCGCTTGTCATTTTCAAAGAAATAGCTAACTTCTTCTACAGATGCTATCTGGCTATGGAGGCTAACCTCTCTAAATTTCATACCATCAGCACCTATTGTCTCAAGCAGAGCCCTATCAGCGCTTAATAGTCTAGCATCCACGATATCATCTGCCACACTCATGCGTGAAATCAACCCGCTCGCGTAACGATAGAGTCCACTCCCATTTTTTGTGTTAGCAATGAAATAGAGACCATTTTCATCTTTGTCACAAACAAAACCATACCAACCTTGATATGAAAAAAGTGCCCTTTTATTTTCATAAAGGGTACGCGTTTTACCCTCTTGTACAAAATAATAGTGCTTATCATGAGAGGTAAAAACCGAAGAGTTCACCTGTGCGTAAAAGTCCCCATTGACATACATCTGAGGTTCATCAAAAGAGTTAGGGATATCAAAATAAACCATCTCCCCCTCTGCTGAAAGTGACTGCATCGCCTTTGATGCACTTTCTTTTAAAAGTAGACCTTCTTCATCATATAGCCCAACTTCTATACGCTCAGGCGAGGTATGCGCAGAACTAAGAGCATAATATCTCCCTGATTTTTTAAATACCTTTCCCATGCGATGATTGGTTTTTTTCTTCTTTATCTTGCCTGTTTTTTTATCTATCATGATAAGAGTTGGTTGAGAGAGATGATTTGAAGTTAAAAAGTAAATCTCTTCATCATCACTATTTAATTTCACTGCACTTTTAGAAGAAAAAAGCAGTCTGCCTTGGCTTGGCTGAAAGCCGCTGTATTTGCCTAATAACCAACTATTATATGCTTTGAGCAACGTTTCAAAATCTTGACCAAAAGTCTCTTTAAAAACATGATTGGTAAAGAGTGGAATCCACTGTCCTGAAAAGTTATAAAAATAGCTATTGACCTTGTCGATGCCATATTTTTGTGACAAAAAAAGTTGAAAAAATCCGCCAACGATATAATGATGTGTGCCATAAGGAAAATAGAGATGGTCATTATAGGTTCGCTCAGGCGTGATATATCCTGCACGTGCTTGGGTGATAGCCATGGCTAAGAGCGCTCCACTATAAAGCCGTCCTCCATTATTATGCCAAGACTCATTTAACACGGCATTGCCTTCTAGCACAAATGAGGATTCTGCTAAGTTAGGAGCTGGGAAAACTGGTACAAAAAGTAGCATCGTAAAAAAGCTATTTTTCACCACTTTATGGCTGTAGTACGAAAGTAGGTTTTTCTTAGGATTTAACTGAAAATTATGGGCACTCTCATGTAAAAGAAGTGTCTTTATCCAACTTGTCGAAGCAAAATAATCTACCACCAGTGAGCCAGCTGGAAAATTCATCTGAAGATTGAGAGGAATTTGCGTGGAGTAAGCATTTGCTACTTGGTTATGCGAGGAGAGTAACCCAACATACTGCTTGTCATCTAGTGAAAAACCATAAGAGTCACTATAGAGTCCTATCACTCCTTCTTCATAATCCAAGACTTTTTTAGAGAGTGCTTCATACTCATCAGCATAAAGTACCTCTAGCTTTTCATGAGAGATCTTTTTATACCTATCTCCTGTTACCGAGACATTAGCAGAAAGTGAGATAACAAAAGAAAAAAGTAGTAAAAAACGTATCATGATAAGCCCTTACATCTGTGTAACACTATGCTCTATCACCAAAGCCATCATGATAAGCAAGACCAAGCCTGCTGATTTGTTATAAAGCTTATTCGCAGATATAAAGACAAGCATAATAGAGATGATCAAGACAGCCACGATATCAAAAGCATTTTTACTTAAATCTATCATGATAGGATTGACCAAGGCAGCGGCGCCCAAAGCCACGGTAAAGTTAGCTACATTAGAACCGATAATATTGCCAATAATCATATCAGAATTACCTTTCTTCGCTGCGGAGATACTCACCATCAACTCTGGTAAACTCGTCCCAAATGCTATCAGCAACAGCCCGATAATCCACTCACTCACACCAAAACTTTTGGCAATTCCTGTAGCTGACTCTATCGTAAAATTTGCCCCCACAATCACCATCACGAACCCAGCACCCAGATAAAGTCCTGTACGTTTCCAATCAAACTTCTCTTTGACTAAGGCATCATCTATCTCGCTATCCAAGGCATCATCATTATTGACAAGAAAGAGCAGATAAGCCCCCATCATCATGATAAACATAAATCCCTCAAAACGAGAGATAATCCCATCAAAACTAATCAAGATAAACGTCATCACAGGAAACAATCCCCAAGCAGAATCTTTGGCAAATATATCCCGTGAAGGCATCATATTTTTAGAAAATAAAAAGACTAAGCCAAGAACAAGAGATATATTGATGATATTACTTCCAATGATATTAGAAACAGCGATGTCACCTTTACCCGCACCACTCGCCATCATAGACGCTGCCATCTCCGGCAAAGATGTCCCCAACGCTACCAATGTCGCCCCAATCACAAAATGGGAGATATTGTAATAAAGTGCGACTCTCTCAGATTCATCAATCACAAAATCCGCACCCTTGATAAGCACTGCCATTGCAATGATAAATACAATATAATCCATTAGCCATTCCTCACTATCAAACTTTTTGGTAATGCAAAGTGTTGCATCACTTCTTGCTCTTTTTCTCGCATCTCACCAGTATCTTCTTCATGGTCATATCCCAAAAGATGCAACATCCCATGGGTGAAAAGAAGGGCAATCTCATCATCATGACTGTGTCCCAATGTCTCCGCCACTTCTTTTGCTCTATCCACGCTTATCATGATGGAGCCTAAAGGAAAAGAAGGTAGTGGTTGAAGTGGAAAGCTAAGGACATCAGTTGCTTTATCAATGCCACGTTCAGAATAGTTAATCTGGGCAATTTCTTTGTCGTCCGTCAGGATAAGCTCTACCTCTTTATCACTAAGATAAAGAGATATTTGCTCAAGTAAATCGCCATTAAAGGCTAGGTCTGTTCTATTGTCATATGCTATCATAAATACCCTCTTTTAAAGTGCGATATTTTATCCAAAATATTTTACAAAGAAATTGAATCCTCTAAATAAGGCTAGGGTACTATTGAATAAATTTCACAGGTACCTTGATAATCAGGTGATTGAGCGAGAAAAAAGACTCTCTGTCATTTTCTAAATCTTCTTTATAGAGATTCAACTGATCACTCACTAAAATCAACCAATTGATAAGCTCTTCACTCCCTCTTCCTTCTACCAAACGGCACTCTTCAAGTGTCTCCTCTGCTAAAGTTACCAGTTTGTTGATAGGTGCAATCTTCAGATAGCCCGTAGCAGACTTGATATTGTGACAGATGCGAAAAAGTTCATTGATATTTGCCAAGTATCTCTCCTCGTCCGCAAGCCCAATAATAAGCTTTTCCATCGCCTCACTCATGAATGCATAGTGCGAAAAAAACTCTTCTACTATCTCATAATCAAACTCAGCTTCTATACTCGCAAAAACACCCATGCACTTTTCCTTTTCTTGTGCTATAATTATAACATATTTTGAAGAGGACTTTTATGAGGAAATTGGTGAGATTTTGAAAAGCGAAAGATTTAAAACTTTTTTTACCCATGTCCCTTATTTAGAGATGGAAGAACTCATCTCTAATTTTGCAGTTTTTGACGGATTTTCTGACTTGTCTCTTCTAAAAAATCACGAGAACCTTATGCAAAATATCGAGCATAATATCCTCCAGCACTACCACAGTCAAAAAAAACATTTTCTCTTTTCATCCAACACCCAACTACAAGAGGATATAGAAAGCACCCTACACCGCCTTGCCATAGGGACACGAAAACACTACTCTATCTACAAAGATGTCTCTCAAGCCAGAGGACGAGAAATCTATAAAATCCTCTACGACACAGACATCATCACCAAAGAATACACCCGTGAAAAACTACTCCTCAAACATCTAGGCCCTTTAAAAAAGGAGTTTCGTGGCTACAAACGAGAAGATAAAATACGATTTTCAAAAGAGTATTACCGTTTTTGGTATACCTTTATCTATCCTCACTATAGCGATTTAGAGAAAAATGAGTATAATCAAACCTTAAGTGAGATTGCTGAAAATTTAGGCTATTTTATCAGTAGTTATTTTGAAGAATTATCCAACACGCTACTAGCAGACATCTATAAAGATGAGATAAAAGAGTCAGGTGGATACTGGGATAAAAATGTTGAGATAGACTTATTAGTCAAGCTTAAAGACGGCACACAAATCACAGGCGAGTGCAAGTGGACAAACCACAAAATCAGTAAAAACATACTCAATAAGCTCAAAAAAGTGACGCAAAAAGCACAAATACGTGCTGATTTTTATGCGCTCTTTTCCAAAAATGGGTTTAGCAAAGAGTTAGAAAAAAGGGAAGATAACAAGTGCTTTTATATGACTTACATGCTTTTAAAAGGCTCCTATCATGATAGATAAAAATCTTCTTGATAGCTTAAATGACAAAGACAAAGAGAACTTCAAAAACACCCTAGACACGCTCATATCCCAAACCTATGTGGTGGAAAATGAGTACAAATCCCTCAACGAATCCTACCAAACACTGCAACATATCATCAAACAAATCATTGAATCTCTCCCCAATGCTATCTGGGTCTTAGCTGAGGATTATTCGATATTTTTACAAAACTCTAAAGCCAAAGAGGTCGCCGATATGATAGACTTTATCGATATCGAAAAACCAAAGTTTGAATTAGAATTCAGACAAAAAATCTATCTGGTCAATATCCATAAAAGTGATGAAAAAACCGTCATCTCAGCCACGGATATCACCGAGCAAAAGAGAAGCGAAAGGCTCGCTTCCATGGGAAAAGTAGCCGCACACTTAGCCCATGAGATACGTAATCCCATCGGTGCCATCTCCATCCTATCTTCTGCGCTGTTAAAGCGCGTCACCTTGCAAAATAAACCCCTAGTCCTTGAAATCAAAAAATCCCTCTACCGCGTAGAGCGCATCATCAAATCCACCCTACTGTTTACCAAAGGGGTGCAGATAAAAAGAGAAACACTCTCCTTATCTGCATTACAAGAAGAGATAGAGGATGCCTTTGAAAACTATGGATACACTAAGGATATAACACTCCATGTAGACTTCTTAGATAAAGAGATATTTGGAGATTTAGATACACTCTCCATGGTTATGCAAAATTTTCTCTACAATAGTGTCGATGCTATCGAAGAAGATGAAAAGGAAGAAGGAAAAGTCTCTTTTTCCTATAAAGAAGAGGAAAATTTTGATATCATAACGGTCAAAGATTCTGGTGTGGCAATCAAAGATGAGAACATACTTTATGAACCATTTCAAACCACCAAAACAAAAGGTCACGGACTCGGACTCGCACTTTCACTAGAGATTATCAAAGCCCACCAGGGCAAAATAGTACTTTTAGAGCAAGAAAAAGGGTTTGAGATATACATCAAAAAGGGAGTATCATGACAGCAGAGAAAAAAGCCATCGTATTTTTAAATATGGGTGCTCCTAGAAATCTTGATGAAGTCAGCATCTTTCTAAAAAACATGTTCAATGATAAAAATATTATTACAGTTAAAAAGAAAGTGATTCGAAAAATCATCGCCACTTCTATCGTCGCTTCCAGGGGAAAAGAAGCCAAAGAAAACTACAAAAAACTAGGCGGATTTTCACCGCTAGTGACAGAGACAGAGAAGTTACTAAAAGCAGTTCAAGAAGAGTTTCCCCATCATATCGTACTCAATATCATGCGCTACACTCCCCCTTTTGCCGAAAAAGAGATTCGTTGGTTAAAAGCCAAAGGCATTGATGATATCGTCCTTTTTCCACTCTATCCACACTACTCTACAACCACAGTAAAATCCTCTTTGGAAGATTTTTATGAAGCCTGTGAAAAAGTAGACTACACACCAACGATAAAAGAGATAGCCCCTTTTTATACCAACCCACTCTATAACCGTGCTATACTAGAAACAATAAAAGCAAAAGTTTGCCTAGAGAGAGATGACCTCTCCCAAATGGATATCATCTTCTCCGCCCATTCACTCCCTAAAAAAATCATTTGTGATGGTGATTGCTATAAAGAACAGGTAGAGAGGCACGCCAAGATGCTTAAACGCATGCTTAGAAATGAAGGATTGCGCTTTAAAGAGTATCACTTGGCTTACCAGTCTAAGCTAGGTCCCGTAGAGTGGCTCTCCCCTTCCCTTGGTGAAAAATTAGAAGAGTTGCAGAGCAAACGTGTACTCATAGTCCCTATCTCTTTTGTCTTAGATAACTCAGAAACCGAGTTTGAACTCGATCTTGAGTACCGCATAGAGGCCAAAGAGATGTTTTTCCAAGATTATCGTGTGGCAAAATGTCCCAATGACTCCCCAGAATTTATAAAAACAGTTAAAGAGTTGGTAGAAAAATGAATCATACACTAAGCATCGGCACCGTAAACACGCTCATCGTCAACAGATAGACAGCCAACGGCTTATATCTCATCACGGGGGGTAATGACACCGAAGTACTTTTACCCAACATCTATGTCACAGATGCAATGCAGTTTGGAGATAGTATCGACGTTTTTGTCTATACAGATTCCGAAGATAGACCCGTAGCCACAACACTTACACCCAAAGCGATGCTGGGAGATTTTGCTTTTTTAAAAGTAGTCGATACTAATAAATTTGGCGTTTTTTTAGATTGGGGATTGCCTAAAGATCTTTTTGTGCCTCTACGTGAACAGAAAAATCTCAACAAGGGAGACAAACGACTCTTTTACCTCACCTTAGATGAACAGACAGATCGTCTCATTGCTTCTCAAAAGATAGGTAAGTATCTGGGTGGTGATATCAAAGCGCTCTCTAAAAATCAAAAAGTCTCTCTACTCATTATGGCACCTACCCCTCTGGGATATAAAACCCTCATTGATGAACAGTATGAAGGCATGCTATATAAAAATGAGATATTTGAAGATATTCACATTGGAGATAAAAAAGAGGGCTTTATTAAAGAGCTTCGTCCAGATGGCAAAATAGACGTTTCTTTACAAGCCATAGGAAAAGATGCGACAGATAACGCCACAGACAAAATAGAAGTCCTTTTAGAGCAACACGGTGGCACACTAGCCTTTAATTATAAGAGTGACGCTACAGAGATACAAAAAGTATTTGGTCTTAGTAAAAAAGCGTATAAACGGGCACTCACTACACTCATCGATGCAAAAAAGATTATTATCGATGCAAAAGGCATGAAAAAGCTCTAATTTTGCCGATATAGAATTATGCAAAAAAAGTTTAAAATTGAGAAAAGAAGTTATTCACTTCTTAAACCTTTTCTTTATCTGACACTTCAAATCATTCTCATCTGGGAATTTTTCTGGATACTCACAGGGGAAGCTGACTTGGTTTCTTGGAACTACTTTGAACTCTCACTTTGTGCTATCATGATAAGTTACTTTTTTACTAAAAGTATGAGGATTTTTAAACGCACCCCAAAGAAAAACCAATGGACTAACACCATAGAAGCTGACAAGTTTTTACATACGTAACTTCTCAGCATCAAAAAATGTACTCTCATGGATATGCTCAAAAGCTGCTTTGATAGAGACAAACAGTTGTTTGTTATTTTTCTCCATCTCATGTAAGAGGCGTTTCGTTTCAGCCCTAGCATGTGGTACCTTTGCCTGAAAATTAAATCCAGGACAAGCTTCATCTCCGATAGTTGGCATAGCATTGTTAAAGGCGGCATCGATAAGCTGACGCTCACGCACATGAATCAAAGGACGAATCACCAACAGCCCATTGGCTGCTTTATAGATAGGTGGCATAGAACGAAGTGCACCATTATAAAGGAAATTCATAAAAAAACTCTCCACCGCGTCATCCAAGTGATGCCCTAAAGCCAATTTTCCATAGCCCTTATCTAGTGCCACTTGATAGAGTGCACCCCGACGCATACGTGAAAAATAACTACAATAGGATGAATTTTCACGAATGGTATCTTTTGCCACTTCATAGATATTGGTTTTATGTACGATATGCGGTATCTCATGTTCTTTACAGTGTGCACTTAACGCAGAGAAATCTGTTCCATCCCCATAATCTACCGTGACTGCCAAAAAGTCAAAGTCAAAAGGCACCACCCGACGACGATGATTTAACGCATGCGCTAAAGTAAGAGAGTCCTTACCCCCACTTAAGCCCAAAAGCACTCTATCGCCTTCATTCATTAGCTGATATTTGGCATTGGTGCGCCCCACAACACTTAAAAGTTTTTTAGAAAGTTTTACCATTAAACCGCGAGTTTATCCAGCATCTTAATGATAAAAGTCGCACTCTCTTTGGCAGAACTCTCTAAAAATTTATCAAAGTTAAACCCAGCATCCATGTCTGCCGTGTCACTAATAGCCCGAAGGATAAAAAATGGTACATCAAGTGCGTCACATACAACGGCCACAGAAGCACCCTCCATCTCCAAAGCATCTGCAGCAAAAGTATCAGCAATCCAATTTTTACGCTTCAGATCTGCTACAAACTGATCCCCTGTCGCGATAACACCCTCTAAAAGATTTTTATCCATCTGGGACGCAACTTCTTTAGCGATAACAAGCAGTGCATCATCACTCTTGATAAAAAGTTTTCCCTCAGGTATAAAGCCATCTGGATGACCAAAGGCAGTAATATCAACATCGTGTTGACAAAGTGAGGTAGCCGCTATTAAATCCCCTATCTTGAGCCTAGGATTGATTCCCCCCGCCACACCAGAAAAGAGTAGTTTCTCCGCCCCAAACTTCTCTATCATTGTAGCTGCTGTCAAGGTTGAAAAAACCTTTCCTATCTTAGAATAAGCAATCACCAACTCAAGCCCTTTATACTCTACTTCATAATAAACATTGCCTGCATATTCTGTTTTTCTGTGCGTACCTAACGCTTCAAGTAGTGGTGTTATCTCCTCTACCATTGCCCCCATTATCGCTATCTTCATCAACTTGTCCTTAGTAAATATTTTTGCACACTTGAGAGGTTTCTATCTATCTTTGCCACCAAGAGTTCTCTCTCAAAGAGTTTTGCTTCTTGTGCTATCTTGCCGTTGGCTGCAATGATTTTACTACCACCCCAAAATCCCAAACCATCTTCAAATCCCACACGATTTGAAAAAACAACATGCGCCCCTGAGAGTATCGCGGTTGTGGAGAGCAGTCTCGTCCATTGCTTTTCGATGCCAAGCATCCCCTCATCAAAATCTCTTGCCGGAGAGTTGGCGATAACATAGACAATATCAGGTTTTTCATTGGCAATAAAATCAATCGTAGAAGAGCGCCACAAGTCTTCACATACTATCATGATAGCCCGACCATGCTCAGTATCAAAAGTCTTGATACCCTCCCCTGCAAAAAAGAAACGTGCTTCTTGAAACATGCCATAATTGGGAAGGTTATTTTTGTGATGCACACTTAAAAGTTTCCCTTTAGAAAAATAGAGTGCTGAGTTATAAATCTTATGAAACTCTTTCGTCACCGCACCAATGATGATATCAATCTCGCCACTCATCTGTGAGAAAATATTTAACTCATTTAAATCAAAAGCATCTTCATATACGGAGTCCATCAGAGTATACCCATTCATAGAGAGTTCAGGAAAGAGGATGATATCTGCTTCCTCTTTCACTTTGTTTATCTCTTCGATATGTAAGTCAAAGTTATCTCGACTTAGCTTTGGTGAGATTTGTGAAATAGCAACTATCATGATAGCTCAGAAAATGCACTCTCTAAACTTTGCATATCTGTGATAGAAATCGTAGGATTTTTCACGCCTCTTCTATTAAGCCCTTTTAAAATAGAACCACCAAATTCGATATGTAACGCTATCTCATCTTCGTAAGCCTTGATAGATTGTTTGTATTTTACAGGCATCGTTAACTGCTGCGCTAAAAGGTCTATCGCTTCTGCTTTTGATGCATACTTTTTAGCCGTCACATTGGAAACAACTGGCGCTAAAAACTCATTACGTAAATACGTTTCTAAACTCACTTTCAGTGGCGCAGCAGCAGACTCTAAAAGAGGACAATGACTCGCGATAGACATGTTAAGTACAATGGCTCTTTTAGCCCCCGCCTCCTTAAAAGCCTCTACCGTCGCCACTAAGTCTGGCTTAGCCCCCGCTACGACTATCTGCCCATCACTATTGTAGTTGGCTGCCCAAATCTTTTTGCCATTTTCTCTCTCTTTAGCTGTAAACGCTTCTACATCTTCATCACTTAAACCAAGAATTGCCATCATGCCTACATCTACACCTTTACATGCTTCTGCCATCAATTGTCCCCGCTGATGTACCAAGGTAACACCATCAAGATAATCTAGCGCACCCACACTCACCAAAGCAGAAAACTCACCCAAAGAGTGTCCAAGTGCAAAAATAGGCTTGACACTCATCTCATTTTCAAAAAGTTGATGTGCGATAGAGGAAACGAGTAAAATAGCCGGCTGTGTAAACTCTGTCTTCTCCAAGTTGTCATTTTCTTCAAACATCAAAGCTTTAAAATCAAATCCAACTCTATCACTAGCCGCTTCTACCATCTCCTTAGCAACATCTGAAGAGTCATAAAAGTCTTTACCCATACCAAAAGATTGAGAGCCCTGTCCGGGAAATATTGATGCGATTTTTTTCATAGAAGTATCCTTTTGTAATATGAGGATATTGTAGCAGTTTAATAGTAAAAAAAGGAAGAAATTAAGAAGTTAATTGTCATCAAAGAGCGCAGCCTTGGATGTCAGACAATAAAGAGAAGTATATAAAGGAGCAATGCTCCTTTATATATGGTAAACTGCTGGTTAGTTACAACCACATCCTCCACCACCTTCATGAGAACCACAGCTTCCACCTGCTGCTTGTGCACCACCAACTTGACCTGAAAGTACTTCATCATCAGTCGCATCTCTAACATCAAGAACTGTCACAGAGAACATTAAATCTTTACCAGCTAAAGGATGGTTATAATCAATAGTCACTGTTTCATCATTGAATGCTTTAACAACAACTTGAATCGTTTCACCATTTTCACCTTGACCAAAAAGTGGTAAACCCTCTTGAAGCTCTAAACCTGCAAATTGCTCTCTTGGCACATCATCTATCGCTTCAGGGTTATGTTCACCATACGCATCTGCTGCAGGAACCATAATATCCGCTTTCTCACCTTTTGTAAGTGCTGAAAGTTGTTTTTCAAGACCTGGGATGATGTGTGATTTACCTGTGATATACTCTAAAGGTGCTTGACCGATATTTGAATCCAATACTTCACTTCCGCCTACTTCTTTTAATTCGTACTCTATTGCGACTACTTGGTTATTTTCAATTGCCATTATGTTTCCCTATATATTATAAATTTTATTTCGCGCCTATTTTATCTAAAAAAAGTTAAACCGTCAAATCCACTATCATGATAGAATCAATTGAGATATTTTTCAGCGATATTTGCCTGTGCACTTTCTGGGTAAGAAGAGAGAACCGTATCAAAAAAACGTTGGGCATTAGCCTCATCCCCTGTTTTTTGAAAACTAAGTGCCGTATGCAGCAATAGTGTAGGCATATAACTAGCTTGGTCATAATAACCTACAGATTTTTTATAGTGATAAATCGCCTCTTCATAATTTTTTCTATAATAAGCGATTTCACCTAGATAATAATTTGTTTGGGCAGGTTTATAGTTTTTATCTGCCAAAGTGTTAAACGCTTCTTTGGCTTTTGTAAAACGTTTAGCACGATAATCACTCACCGCAGATTTAATGAGCTGAGCACTACTTTTAGTGATTTTTTTCTTCGATTTTACTACTTTTTTACTATTTTTTTTTTGAGGTGTTCCTATCACTTTGGTCAACTTTTTGAGTGCTCTATCGATTTTAAGGTAGTTATTTTCACTACTTTTTTTCAGTGCATCAAGTTGAGATTGTAAGTGAGCCATATCTTCACTACTCGCTTTTCCACTTTGAGCAGAGATTTCATTGAGCCGTTGACCTGTTTTGCCTATTTTACCACTTATAGACTCAACAACAGAGCGAAGTCCTTCTACGGTTTCCTCTAAGTGATCAATCTTCAATGCCATTTGTCGAATAAGCTTTTTATTAGAAAGAGAGACTTGTCTATTCTCAACGATAGATCTTTCACTCTCTGTTAAACCATAAGGGTTAGAACTATCAAGCGCCCCTGCCCCAAAGGCAGAAGGCTCTGCCGCCTGTAAAAAGGAGAGTGTTAGTGCTGAAACTAAAAGAAGTTTTTTCATCTATTTGCTACACTATGGCAACATGATTTTAGCATCTGCACGTCTGTTTTGCTGCCAACATTCAGCGTTGTGATCAAAACACAGTGGCTTACTCTCACCAAAGGAGATAATAGAGAGTCTATTACTCTCAACACCGGCTGCCATGAGTGAATCTTTCATCGCTTTTGCTCTTTTTAAACCAAGTGCATAGTTGTACTCATCCGTACCCCATTCATCACAGTTACCTTCAATATTTACCGAAAGGTCACTTGCCAAAGAGCCATTTAAGACATTGGCATCTAAGTCTATTTTCTCACTCTCAGTGACTGAGATATCATAACGATCAGTCCCAAAATAGATAGGTTGTAACTCATTTTCGATAGCAGATATTCTCTCATCTTCACTAGCATAAGAGATAGAAGAGCTATCCATACCAGCCATTTTATCGATATTACTATCCACACCAGTATTGGTATTGACATCATCTAAACCCGCATTCACGATATCTGTATCAATCTCCGGTACCTTTTGTGAACAACCACTCATCAAAGCAACACAAATCGCCATACTAAAAATTATACTTTTTTTCATACTTCTTCTCCTATTTATCTCGATTTTAACATATTTGATATTAAATCGCACTCTTACAATATACTATCATGATAAAGGTAACACTCTACCAATCAATCGACTGAATCTTCCCTGCTGAGAGTGGAAAGAGAAAGCTTCTATTGGCATTTAGTCTTAGCACTCCTAATGAACTTGTTCTACCTGTATCCTTTATAAAAAGTACCGTTTCACCATCACTTGCAAAACGAGGGAACATATTTTTACCATTGCTTGTTAACTTCCGGATAAAGTCTGTTTGCGTAGAGATAAGATAGAGATTAAAAACACTTTTTCCAAAAGAGTTTTGTTTTTCACGACTTGAATAGACGATATATTTACCACTAGTGGTACAAGAACTATTGTTTTTACCATGATACACCATCTGCTCTACCCTACCACCAGAAATCTCTTTATGAAATATATTGGGATAGCCCAATCTCTCAGAGATAAACACAACGCCCGTATCATTATCCACAAAACTACCACTCACATCGATACCACGATATTTTGTGATACGTTTTTTACTTCCAGAACTTCTGTCATACAAGTAGATATCAGGCTGGTCGTTTGGTGCCATCGTTAAAAGGAGTTTTGTGCCATCATCACTCACATCTGAACAAACCATCATCCCTGAACTACTCGCGATTTTACTCTTTTGACCAGAATAAAGATTAAGTAAAAAAAGTGTTGGTTTACCATAATTATAAGAGGTGTAATAGATAGAGTCTTGCTGATCATTTGCCCATTTTGGAAAGATATTGAGTCCACCACTCACCAATGTCTTTTTAAAAGAGAGGGTATAATCTGAAACGATGATAGAACTTTTACCCGCAGCTGTATACTTCGAAAAAACGATATATTTATTCATCCAGCCTATAGGTGAACCAGCAAAATATTTATTGATATCTATGGCCACATTGTGTGCTAAAAAGGGATATCTATTTTTTTTAGAAATCATGTAGGCTTTTTCATACACTAAAAGACCATTTTGTGCATTAATAAGCTTTATTTTAGCGTGCAACTTCCCACTGGCATCATTTTCAAGTTTACACTTGACCAAAAGTTCTGTCTTATCACGGACGAGTTCACTTAAGAGATTTGAACCATCAAAGGGTGCATTGATATAATTTTCAACAACCTTGAAATTGGAACTCACCTTTAAATCACCAATAACTAACTTTAAAAATTTTCTGTTAATAACAGCATCAACTGAATTTTCACTGGCATTCGCGACTACAATGGTCGGATTTTTTTTGATTTTTTTGGTGATTTTTATCGTGGCATCTGCCTGCAGAAAGGTTGCAGCAAAGAGCACTATCATGATAAGCATACGCATTTATATCTCTCCTATTAAAATAACTATAAACATTATATAGATAATTTAATAATATAAAGGTAATGCCCTTAAAAGTCTTCTTTATCTTCAAGTTCCAAGAGTTTAGAAGTCGATGCACCACCACGATATTTTGGGAAACTCTCATACTCTAAGTTTTGTAAAAATATCTGTAACTTTTTATCAAAAAGACTGTTATTGGATAATCGTTTTATTTGATATCTGAGTCGTCCTTTGTTGTCAATAGTAATCCTTACATCAGCACTAAGACCATTTTGTGTCTGAATCGTTCGTTGCCATAAAGCAGTAATACGATTTGCTACAGGGCTCCAAAAAGCATCTTCAGTACCACTTTTTTTATGCGAGGCAGCAGAAGCATCTTCTATATCTTGCATTGCAGCTCTCGCCTCAGCCAAAGCTTTTTCTCTAGCTTTTCTCTTTTTTCTCTCATCTGCTTTTTTACGTGCTTGCTCAGCTTTTTGCTTTTTTAAACGACTGGCTCTAGAGGCGTCTTGTTTTCTTCGCTCTTCCATCACTTTATCATACTTATCCGTACGCACCGTTGAAAAAAGATCTTTAGCACTTTTAGCCACTTTGTCCCGACTCTCTTTAGCTTCCTGTACAGGTTCTTCTATCACTTCTTTCACCTCTTTTATAGGTTCTGGATCAGGAGGAAGGATGATAGGAGGAACCACATATTTTGGTACAGGTTTAGGTTTTGGAGTAGGAATGGGTTTTTCTATCTCTTTTTTAATAGGATTTTTATTTTCTGGAGCAGCAATCTCTACCACAATGGCTTCATCAACATTGTATCCAAAGTCTTGCATGATTTTTTGATTATTTTTAACAAAATCAACTAGGGCATAGACAAAAAAGAGATAGATAAATATTGCACCAAAGGTAGCAATAAATTTGTAGAGTCTTTTTTCAACCATTTGTTACAAGTGAGACTTTTGAAAAACCAGACTCTTTTATCACTTTGAGTAAAAACATCACGCTGTCATACTGTAAGCTTTTATCCGCCTTGATATAAACGACTGTCTCTTTTGGAAATTTGGTCGATAAAAGATTAAAATCATCTGCAAATGTTTTGATAGAAAATGATTCACCTTTGATATGAATCCGCTTACTTGCATCCATACTTACCGTTAAATCAGGAATTTTTTGCATAGATTTAGATTTAGAACCTTGAGGAAGTTTAATATTTTCTTGATACTCCATCACGGGTGCAGTCACCATCAAAATAGCCATTAAAACCAACATGATATCAACAAGTGGCGTGATATTTAAATCAGGTGCTTCATCCCAATCAAAATTCATATTTCTTCTTACTCTCTACAGATTCAGTAGGGGATGCAACATGGAGTAAATCAATCTCTCGTTGTATAACACTCAAAACTTCATACGCTTTACGCTTCACAAATATATGTGCACTATACGCTGGTATAGCCACAAAAATACCAGCCGCAGTTGCCACAAGTGCTTCAGAGATGGCAGGCGCGATAACGCTTAAAGAGGCGGTTTCAGCACTACCAAGCTTTGAAAAAGTATCTAATATACCAACAACTGTACCAAAAAGACCGATAAATGGGGAGGTCGATGCGATAACAGATAACATCGAAAGATAAGAAGTTGCCTTTTTTTCAGCAACACTTTTACAGACACTAAGTGTCGCGATATTGTGTTCACGAGATCCTACACATTTACTTAGAATTGAGTTTCTTTTTATTTTAGCAACACCTTTTAAAAGTGATTCCAAAGAAGACTTCTCTACCTTTTCCCAGTTTGCAAGGGTTAAGCTTCTCGAGATATAAATCCACATTGTGATGATAAAATAAACAGAAAGCCAAACTAACACAATGGTGGATATAAATCCACCCTGCGTAAGATATGTAAAAAATATATCCATCTTTTTCTTATCCTATAACGCTTTAGCAGCGCTTTCAAGTTTTGCAGTTGCAGTTGCAATAGCAGAATCTGAATCACTCATACTTTTAACAAGTTCTTTCGCTTCTTCTAAAGATGCAGCGATATCAGAACCAGAGATAGAGACAGCACCATCAGCAAGTATCGTTACCTTATGTTCTTCAACTTTAGCAGTTCCCCAGTTGATAGCCACTACTTCTTTAGAACCATCTTCTTTTTCAATCTCAATAACACCAGCATTCAGTAAAGTTACCGTCCCTGCATGTTCATCAAGTACACCAAATTCACCCTCTGCACCTGGCAAAGTAGCTGATTTGATTTCACCTTCAAAGATTGCACCATTCGGTGTGATTAATTCAAGTTTCATTATAATTTCCTTAAATCAAAAGAGAAAGTTACCTCTCTCTTTTTCATATACCAAAGCTTACGCTTTAGCCGCCATTTTTTCAGCTTTTTCGATAGCTTCTTGCATATTTCCTACCATATAGAAAGCATTCTCAGGCATGTCATCATACTTACCTTCTAAAATACCTTTAAATCCTTCGATAGTATCTTCAAGTGTAACATACTTTCCAGGTGCGCCTGTAAAGATTTCAGCAACGAAGAAAGGCTGAGATAGATATTTTTCAATCTTTCTTGCTCTCTCAACAACTTTTTTATCTTCTTCTGAAAGTTCATCCATACCAAGGATAGCGATGATATCTTGTAAATCTTTATATTTTTGTAAAATCGACTGAACACCACGAGCGATACCATAATGTTCATCACCAACAATAACAGGATCTAGTAATCTTGACGTTGAGTCAAGAGGATCAACCGCTGGATAAATACCTTTTTCAGCAATAGATCTATTAAGAACTGTCGTCGCATCAAGATGTGAGAAAACCGCTGCAGGAGCAGGATCAGTTAAATCATCCGCAGGTACATATACCGCTTGAACAGACGTAATAGAACCTTTTTTAGTTGATGTAATTCTCTCTTGTAATGCACCCATTTCACGCGCTAACGTTGGTTGATAACCAACCGCTGAAGGGATACGACCAAGCAATGCTGACATCTCAGAACCTGATTGTGCAAATCTAAAGATATTATCGATAAACATCAATACATCCAGACCCATCTCATCTCTAAAGTACTCAGCCATGGTGATACCTGTAAGTGCGATTCTATTTCTTGCTCCAGGAGGCTCACTCATCTGACCATAGCACAGCGCAACTTTATCCAATACGTTGGACTCTTTCATCTCTTCGTAAAGATCATTACCTTCTCTTGTTCTTTCACCAACACCCGCAAATACTGAATAACCAGAGTGTTTAAAAGCAACATTGTGGATAAGTTCCATGATAATAACTGTTTTACCAACACCCGCACCACCAAATAGTCCAACTTTACCACCCTTAGCATAAGGAGCTAGTAAATCAACAACTTTGATACCTGTCTCGAAAACTTCAGATTTTGTACTTTGATCTTCAAATGCTGGAGGATCTCTGTGAATCGACCATTTTTGCTTCGCATCAACTGGCCCAGCTTCATCAATTGGATCACCGATAACATTAAATATACGTCCAAGTACTTCTTCACCAACTGGAACTTGGATAGGATTACCAAGTGCTGTTGCTTCCATACCACGTACAAGCCCTTCACTCATATCCATCGCAATCGTTCTAACACGACCATCACCAACATGTGCTGCTACTTCCAAAATCAACCTTTGATCTTGTCCTTCAACTTTGTAATTTACCTCTATTGCCTCATTGATTTCAGGAAGATATCCGTCAAAATCAACGTCAACAACAGGTCCAATTACTTGAGAAATTTTACCTTGCATTAGCCTACTCCTTAGTTTATTTTATTTATTATTTCAATGCTTCCATACCGGAGATGATTTCAATCAACTCTGTGGTAATAGATTCTTGTCTTGCTTTATTATATTTTACAGTTAACTGATTAACTTTTTCTTTTGCATTATTAGTTGCAGCATCCATCGCTTGCATACGAGCAGAATGCTCAGCAGCCAATGAATCAATCAAAGCATAATACATATTGTACTCAAAATATTTTTTTACAAGCTCATCTAGCATCTTCTCTTCATCTTCTGCTTCAATCTCCATCATAGAGGTAGAATCATCTGCACACTCTACATGCATATCAACAGGGATAAGATTATTTTGTCTCACTTCTTGTGTAATCATATTTTGGTAACCATTGTGTACTAAAACGATTTTATCACATTCTCCAGCAACAAAATCATCCACTGCTTTAGTAATCACTTCTTGTGCTTTTTCATACGTTGGAGCCGATGAAATACCAATATCTTTTTCAAGTAAGTCCATGCCTTGGAAGGAAAAAAAGTCTACACCCTTTCGTCCAACAGCACGAAGTCTTACATTAGCACCTTTAGCTTTGTACTCAGCAATAAGCGCATTAACACGCTTAATAGTCTGAATATTAAAACCACCACAAAGACCTTTATCAGCTGTCACAAAAAGAATGTCAACCACTTTAGGATTTTCTACTTCATTAAAAAACTTAGAGCTAGAACCACCAACTTTAAATTTATTTATCTTTGCAGACATCTCGTGTAACATTTCATTTAACTTCACTGCATAAGTACGAGATCTTTTAGCCGCCTCTTCTGCCCGCTTTAGCTTTGCAGTAGAGACAAGCTTCATAGCCCGTGTTGTCTTTTGCGTGTTTTGAACACTTTTTATATTTCTTTTAATCTCTTTTAGATTTGCCATTTTATGAAACCTTATTTAACAACAAATGTTGCTTTAAATTCTTCCAATACAGTTTTTAACAATGCGTCAGTATCATCAGTGATTTTTTTATCAGTTCTGATTGCTTCTAAAAGTCCAGCATGTTTCGCTTCGATAAAAGGAATAAATTCTGCCTCAAACTTTACAACATCTTCAGCAGGAATATCATCTAAATAACCATTTGCACCTGCATAAATTATAGCAACTTGTTTTTCAATAGCCACTGGCGCATATGGTCCTTGTTTTAACACTTCTACCATTCTCTGTCCACGTTCAAGTTGATTTCTACTAGTCTCATCAAGATCTGATGCAAACTGAGCAAATGCTTGAAGTTCTCTATACTGAGCCAAATCAAGTCTCAGTGTACCAGCAACTTGTTTAGTTGCTTTGATTTGCGCAGCACCACCAACACGAGAAACTGATAAACCAACGTTGATAGCCGGTCTAATTCCTGAGTTAAAAAGGTCAGTTTCAAGGAAAATTTGACCATCCGTGATAGAGATAACATTTGTTGGGATATAAGCCGCAACATCTCCCGCTTGTGTTTCAATGATAGGAAGTGCAGTCATAGAACCGGCACCTAATTCATCAGAAAGTTTCGCAGCACGCTCTAACAATCTTGAGTGTAGATAGAAAACATCACCAGGGTATGCTTCACGACCTGGAGGACGACGAAGAATAAGTGACATCTCACGATAAGCCACCGCATGTTTAGATAAATCATCATACACGATTAGTGCATGTTTACCATTGTCTCTAAAGTATTCACCCATAGTAACACCCGTGTATGGTGCTAAAAACTGTAATGCTGAAGAGTCAGATGCTGCGGCATTAACAACGATAGTATACTCCATTGCACCGCTCTCTTCAAGTCTTTTAACCACTTGTGCAACATTTGATTGTTTTTGACCAATCGCTACATAGATACAGGTAACATCTTGACCTTTTTGATTGATTATTGCATCAAGAGCAACCGTTGTCTTACCAGTTTGTCTATCACCAATGATAAGCTCTCTTTGTCCACGACCTATCGGTACTAGTGCATCAATTGCTTTGATACCAGTTTGAAGTGGTTCATGTACTGATTTTCTAGCCATGATACCAGGTGCTTTTTCTTCAACAAACTTATACTCAGTTCCTTCGATTTCACCTTTACCATCGATTGGCTCACCAAGTCCATTAACAACACGCCCAACAAGCGCATCACCAACAGGTACTTTAAGTAGACGTCCAAGTCTTTTAACTGATGAACCTTCATGGATCTTCGCACCTTTACCAAGAACAACAATACCTACGCTTGTCTCTTCAAGATTCAGAACCATACCTCTTTCACCATCTTCAAATTCAACCATCTCACCAGACATAACATTGTTTAAACCATAAACACTTGCTATACCGTCAGCATATTGAACAACCTTACCCGTCTCTTCGATATCTACATTTAGTTCGAAGTTTTCAATTCTCTCTTGAATCAGAGAACTTATTTCATCAGCTCTTACTTTTGCACTCAACTCTATCTCCTTTAAATTTTTATAATGATTTTAATATATGTTCTACAAGTTGGGCTTTAACGCGCGCTGTAGATAAACCTACTTCAACGCCTAAATCCTCAATCTCTACTTTTAGTCCAGGATAATCACTTACCTGATTCTCTAACTTGATTGTAGAACCTAACTTAGTACTTAAATTTTTCTCTATATCTGCAATTTGCTCGCTATCAACCTCAAAATTACTAATCAAAACACCATGGTACTCATTATTTTTTATAGCGATTTGTTTTTGGAGTTCTTTAGACATTGCTGGGATATCAGATAATCTTCCATTTTCTACTAGTAGTTTGATAAAGTTTGTTAATTTTGCATCAGGCTTTTCAAGCATAGAGAGTATAAAAGTTTCTTTATCCTTCTTTTTAATATCTGATGATAAAATCACATTATTAAACTTTACACTTGAAAACGCCGATGAGAGAGATGTCAACGCACTATTTAGCGGAGTTAAATCTTTCTCCCCTACAGAAGCTATTAACGCTTTAATATATTTTTTTCCAATTGCTTCGCTCATTATGCAACCTTCTTTTTAATGATATTTAACAAATCATCGTTAGAGATAGTAGCGCTATCACTTGCAAACATCTCTTCAAGAACTTCGTTAACAACTTCTTTTTTCATCTTTTTGGCTTCTATCTCGATTCTATCAGCATAGCTTTTTTCTAACTGAGCCTTATCATGGGCAAGTGCTTCATTAATTTTAACAGTCATTAAATCTGCTTCTTTTTTCGCAGCATCTATCAACTCAGAAGCTGTACCTTCAGCATCTTTTGCTTTTTGGGACGCTGCTTCTTTTTCAACTTTTGCCTCTTTTAACTTCTCTTCAACTTCAGACAAACGTCCAGCAATCCCCTCTTCTCTACCTTTGAAATATGCTTTTATCTTATCTGCTAAGAGATAATAAAGTATTCCAAAGAAAATAAGAAAGTTGATTAATCTCCAGAAGATATCAGTCTCACCAGACTCACTTCCTTCTGCACTACCAGAAGCAAATGCAAATACTGGTAAAAGTAAAAGTGCTAAATATTTACTGTTCATTTACTCTCCTTACCTATATATTTTTCAATTTTGATTGTAAAGAATTTTGGTAAGTTGAAAGATTAGACACTAACTCTTTTTTAAGTCCTGTTCTTTCCCCACTTAATTCTTTTACAAATGCATCATACTTCTCTTCAATAACACTTTGTGCAATCTCCAATTCTTTAGCTGCAGCATCTTTTGCTTTAGTCACCGCACTCTCTCTAATTTTAGCAGCTTCACCTTTCGCCTCGGAAATGAGCGAATTAGCTTTATTTAAAGAGTTTGCAACATCACCACTATCCTGTGCGATATTTCCTAAATCACTTTTGATTAAATCTTCTCTCTTTTGTATGAAACCCAATAGAGGTTGATACAAAATAGAATTAAGGAGATAAATCAAAGCGAAGAAAACAACTGCCGTAAAAATGAGTAAACCTAGATTTATGTCTAACATTCATAGCCTTGTAGTAAATTTTTATCTATAAGCATAACAGAGAGTTATGCCTACTATAAAAGTGGTAGGATTCTACCATAAAAAGACTAAATTATTATTTAAAGATGCCAAATACTTTTTGAAAGGTTATTTCAACATCTCTAAAAAGCGTTCAACATCACTTTCATCAGAGAAATCTATGATAAGCTTATGTGTAGATTTTTTGACTTTAAAGCCAGCATTTAGGAGTTCTTGCACGGCTATCATGATAGCTATACTCTCCTCTTTTTTACCCTGTACAGGTGTGGCGTCAAATACTTTTTCATCACTCTCTTTTAAGTTTTTTACAAGTTCCTCACTATCACGAACTGAGAGTTTTTGCCCAACAATTGTATCAGCAATAAGTTGTTGTTTTTTTTCATCAAGACCTATCAAAACCCTAGCATGTCCTTGTGTTATCTTCGCATCAGTCAATAACTTCTGGGTATAAGCACTTAATTTTAACAGTCGAATCGTATTGGTGATTTGTGTTCTACTTTTGTGGATGATATCGCTTAATTCTTCTTGTGTGATACCATATTGTTCTATCAACTCTTTATAGGAGTTTGCTAATTCTATGGCGTTTAAATTTTCTCTTTGGATGTTTTCGATGAGTGCTAATTCACGTAGATTCTCTTCTGCAAAGTCTGCTACAACAGCTTTTATCATATCCAAGTCTGCTAACTTAGAAGCACGTAAACGTCTTTCACCCGCGATAAGCATATAACCATCATCTTTGGCAACTACCACAATAGGTTGCAAAAGCCCATGTTTGAGGATAGAGTGAGAGAGATCTCTTAAGGCTTCTTCCTCAAAAAATTTTCTTGGCTGATAAGGATTTGGACGGATATCATCAAGAGGAATCTCTTTGACCAAAGTTGTTGATTTATTTTCATCTAAATCTTGTTTGTACGCATCTTCTACATCTTCCAAGATTGCAGAAAGCCCTTTTCCTAATCCACTTTTTTTTGCCATGTTAACCCTTTTATGCTGTTGCTAGTATAGACTGTGCGAGATGTTGATAGGCGACTGAACCCTTTGATTTGATATCATAAAGAATAATTGGTTTACCAAAACTTGGACTCTCAGCCAATTTAATATTTCTAGGTATAACAATACAGGCATCATTTTTGTCCTCAAATAATTTACTCTTAAAATGCTGTTGTAAATCCAACAAAACTTGTTTGGAAAGATTATTTTGAGGTGAGTACATGGTCGGCAAGAAGCCTTTAATACGAAGTTTTGGATTAATCGTTTTTTTGATAAGTTTGACAGTATTTAATAGTTGCGCCAAGCCTTCAAGTGCATAAAACTCACATTGTATAGGGATGATAACAGAATGTGCAGCCGAGAGTGCATTCACCGTAATAGGGCCTAAAGCAGGCGGTGAGTCAATGATGATATAGTCATAGTTAGACTTTACTTCAGCTAATTTTTTCTTAAGTATTAACTCTTTACCTTTTGTCGTATCATCATAAAAAGCTTTCTCAATACCAACCAACCCTATGTTGGACGGTACCAAGTCAAGTGTTTTTAACTCAGTATTTAAAATTACTTCCGAGAGAGCTTTTCTACCTATCATGACATGATAAATATTGTATTCATAGTCACTTCGTGAAAAACCCAAACCAATCGTAGCATTTGCCTGAGGATCAGCATCAACTAACAACACACGCTTCTCCGCAGCTGCCAAAGAGGCAGCTAGATTTACCGCAGTTGTCGTCTTACCCACACCACCTTTTTGATTTGCTATTGCTATTATTTCACTCATCGTAGACTATATATCCTTCTGTTTTCTATCATGATAGAGCCATCCTCTAAAAGGGAGGCCTTTCGTAATGATACTTTTCTCCCAGATAGACTATCTGTATAGAAAAAAGACCTCGATTTCTCAAATTCTATCTCATATTGTCTAAATATATCCTTCCAAAAAATAACTTGTTTTAGTTTTAAAAAGTACTTTTCAATTAGCACATTTTTTTCTATATTTACGTCAATTATTTCAAAGTCTTCAGGGGCATTTTTCAGGTTTATTCCCATCGAGCACAGTACAGACTCACCAGAGATAAGCGAGGTGATAGTGCCACCAATCTTTTTATCTTTAAGATAAAAGTCATTAGGCCATTTAAGCCACACATGGGAACCAAATTCTCTAAGCACCGCTATCATGATAGAAGAAAAGTATATAGAAGTAGACGCCTGAGGTAGGTCAGAAGGTAACCTACCTCTAGAAAGACAAAAAGATAAAAAAAGGTTACCCTCTAATCCTTTCCAAACATTGCCTCTCGAACCCACCCCTTCAGTTTGACGTTCAGAAACGATAGCTAGAGGAGGAATTAGTTTCTTACCTCTAAGTCCCTCTTCTAAAAAACGATGTGTAGAAGGCAAGCTATCATGATAGACTATCTCCAATACCCAACCTTTTTCCACGTAGATAAGAGGCGATATCTACCTCTTTTTTTGAGGGGGCTTGTACGCGTGTTATTTTGATAGCACCCTTTTTGCAGCCGATAATGGCATAATCATCAAAAACTTCAAGTATCTCACCCCGCTTATAGCTCCCATCACTTTTATAAAGTGTCAATGCTTTTAACTTCAAACCACTTTCACAGAAGATTCCTGGCCAATATATAAAAGCACGGTACTTTGCATCTAGCACTTTTGCATCCAAAAAGTCAACCAAGCCATCCTCTTTTTTTATCTTTTTAGCATACGACGTGTCCGCATCATTTTGTTTGATAGGAGCTATCTCTAGGTAGCTTTTTAATGTTCTTAATGTCAAAGAAGCTGCCAAGTCAGAAAGTGTAGCAAAAAGTTCAATAGCATTGAGTTTTTCGATATTAAGATAAGTAAAAGCCAAAATATCTCCCGTATCTAAGCCAACATCCATTTTCATCGCTGTCACTCCCGAAAACTTCTCTTGTGAAAGTATGGCATCTTGTATAGGACTTGCCCCTCGAAATGCTGGAAGTATAGAGGCATGCAGATTGATACAAGGTGCGATATCCAATATATTTTTGGGCAGTATCTGTCCAAATGCCGCTACCACGATAAAGTCTGGATGAAAACTATTTATAAAGTTATAAGCTTCTTCATTTTTAAGATTTTGAGGCTGCAATATAGGAATACTACTAGCCACTTCTTGCAGAAATTTTTTGGTATGCGGTGGTGTTAAAACTTGCTTGCGTCCTACGGGTTTGTCAGGCTGGGTCACTAAGGCACAAACTTCAACCTCAGAATCTTCAACTAAAACTTTTAATATAGCTGTCGCATAATCTGGCGTACCCATAAAAAGTACGCGTATCATGATAGTACTCTTTTAAAAAGTGTACCACCCTCATGTCTACCCTCAAGTAAAAATGCACGTACATCAGCCAAATCAAATCCACTTGCCAAAAACATTTCTCTATCATGAGAGAGTAAAAAAGAGGCAGCCTTTAACTTTGTGACGATGCCTCCTGTAGCGAACTCATTGTTGGGAGTATGTGTCATCGCCAAGTCTTCTTTTGAGATATCATGCACGATACTTAACATTTCAGCATCTGGATTCTGATGCGGGTCATCGTCATAATAGCCATCAATATCAGATAAAATAACTAGTAAATCTGCATCAAAACGGTGGGCTGCGTGGGCGGAGAGTTGGTCGTTGTCTCCAAATACTAACTCTTCTATGCTCGTCACATCATTTTCATTGATGATTGGTAAAACGCCATTTTCCAACAAGGTATCCACAGCTTTTTTGGCATGTTTGGTATGTCGTCGTGAGTCAAAGTCATCTGATCCAAGTAAGAGTTGAGCAACGATGATGCCATTTTTTTCAAAAATATCTTGATAGACGGAGATAAGATAAGGTTGACCTACCGCAGCAATAGCCTGTTTATTTCCTAGTAGTGTCTTATCTAATTTTAACTTCGTATGTCCAGCAGCAACCGCACCGGAAGAGACCAAAATGACTTCGTGATTCACCATCAAATCCGCTAAAAATGCACACAAGTTTTCTATACGCCTCATCGCTAACTTACCATCTTGGTTCAATACATGAGAACCGACTTTTATGACAATTCGCATCGTTAGTCCTCTTGAGATTCTTTCACATGATTAACCACTTCTAAAAGTGCATACTTAAACGGATCAATATTGAGACGAACCACAGAAGAGATAGGTGCTATAAAAAAGGGCTCTGCACTATCGTAGTCATCGATATCTTGTATATGCATAGGATACTTGTCTAAAAATTTATAAATATTGTCTTTCTTATCAACTTTTTTATCCAAACTTTTAATAAATTCTTCAATTCGTTCATCTACATCATCTACACTCGCTGCATCTACCCTCGTTAAAGCAATAGCATAGTTTCTATCTTTAAGCCTATCTGAAAATTTTGCTATCTCCTCTTTTAAGACACGGTACTGTTCTTCAAGCGGACGATAATTTGCCATATCTAACATGAAAAGTAAAAACTTTGTTCGCTCGATATGTTTTAAAAACTCTAAACCAAGTCCACGTCCATCACTAGCCCCTTAGATAATCCCCGGGATATCTGCCATCACAAACGAAGCAAAATCATCTGTACTTACCACACCAAGTTTTGGCGTAAGCGTTGTAAACTCATAGTTTGCTATCTCAGGTCGGGCATTGGATATCGTAGAAATAAGCGTTGATTTACCGACATTTGGCACACCAACTAAACCCACATCTGCGATGAGTTTTAACTCTAACCTTACCGTACGCACTTCTCCTGGAAGTCCCGGTTGTGAATAAGAAGGTCTTTGATTGGTTGAACTTCTAAAGTGCCAGTTTCCTAGCCCCCCTTTTCCACCCTCAAGAAACTTTACACGGTACCCATCATCTACCAAATCAAGCAATACATCACCAGTCAATACATCGATGACCTGTGTACCTGGTGGCACAACCACATCTATAGACTGACCTTTTTTACCAGATTTTTTACGCCCCTCACCCGGTGCACCATTTTTGGCTTTCATATGGTGACGTCCTCGAAATGAGGAGAGTGTATGAGAGTTTTTATCTACGACAAAGTACACATCACCACCACGTCCGCCATCCCCTCCGTCAGGACCGCCTTTTAAAACAAATTTTTCTTGACGAAATGACGTAGCCCCTGGGCCACCTTTTCCTGAACTGAGTTGTATCTCTGCGTTATCGATGAACATGCGTATAAGCCTTAATATAGTTAATAGTGTATTTTATAGAAGTATGGGTAAATATATGCTTGGAGTATTAAATCAACACCTGAGGCATATACCCAAGTGTTGATAGGTGTGTCACTTAGCTAATCTTAGCGACTTTGACTCTTGTGTATTCTCTTCTAAAACCTTTTTTAAGTTTAGAATCTTTTCTTCTTCTCTTTTTCCAGATAATTACTTTTTTATCCTTTCCATGAGTGACTACTTCAAGCTCAACTTTTGCACCTTTTACAAATGGTGTACCAATAGTAAGTTCTCCGTTATTAACTGCGAGTACTTCTTCGATAACGATTTTGTCTTTCGGCGAAGCGTCAAGTTTATCGAGATTTAAATAATCCCCTTCTTGAACTTTATATTGCTTTCCACCGTTTTTAATGATAGCGTACATTTTATGTCCTTATTTAATTTAGGGGCGGATGATATCTTTTTTATCATTAAAAGTTTATTAAAATTTTAAACTTATTAATGTTCATAGCCCTATACATATACCTCGCCTCATTAAAAGGAGTAGCTATGCTCAGCTATCGCAATAGCATCAATCTCTACATCAACATTTTTAGGCAACGTTTTCACTGCCACCGTGGTACGCGCAGGATACGAACCTGAGAAATACTCCCCATAGACTGTATTTACTGCAATAAAATCATCCATATCCGTCAAATAAATAGTCGTTTTGATAATCTGCTGTAAACTGCTTCCAGCTGCTTCTAAAACTTGTTCTAAGTTATTTAATATCTGTCTTACCTGATCATGAATATCCCCCGAAACTAACTCCCCTTCTGCTGTCATCGGAATTTGACCTGAGGTATAAACCATATTTCCAACTTTCACCGCTTGTGAGTATGGGCCAATGGCTGCTGGTGCTTTATCTGTCTGTATTCTTTGCATTTATACTTCCTTTTAGTTAATAGTTCGAAATTATACCAAAAAATTTTGAATTAAAAGTTATCTTAAAGTTTTTATTATATAATTGACTTAGAATTTAGGAGTTATATATGAAAAAATTATTAACCGCATCACTATTAACTGTATCGCTAGCGACCGCATCATATGCGGAGAGTTTTTTGGACTACTTGGGGTTTGGTCTTGCTTTACAAGATGTCACTAGCCCAAACTTTGACAATGGAACAGCGCTTGTTATCAACGGTGGTAAGTCGCTCTATCAAGGAATTGGTCTAGAGTTTGAAGGTACCGCGAGTATCCAAAAGATGGAAGGTACGTTTAATGGTATCACAGACGAGGTAGACTTTTGGTCTATCGGTATGTATAGTACATATATCTGGAAACTTGGTAATCTTAGTATCAAACCAAGATTGGGTTTAGTGTATGATAGTATCAAGTCTGATGTCGATATCAACTCTCCAAAAGTGGCTGTGCCAGGTACAATTTATACAGGTAGTGATAAAAGTGGCGTTGGCTTAAGTGCTGGTATTGGTTTAGCATATCAGTTAAGTGAAAGTTACAATGTCTATACAAATTATACAAGAATGGAAGATGACATAGATCACTTGACATTTGGTGCTGAATTTAGATTTTAATCCTAAACTAAAAAAGCCCTAGCACTTTGAAAGTGCTAGGGCTTTTTTTATGCTCTTTTTAAAAGGAGGAAGTATCTACTTCTCTTCTTCTAAATTATATAGATGATTTGTCGCTTCAACATACCCTTCAACAGAACCACAATCAAAACGTGTCCCCTTAAATTTATAAGCCAACACCATCCCTTTCTCTGCAAGATGCAATAATGCATCTGTGATTTGAATCTCACCATTTTTTCCAGGTTTCGTCTGCCTGATGGCATCAAAGATATCTGGTGTTAAGATATACCGACCGATAATTGCTAAGTTCGTTGGTGCTTCATCTGGTTCTGGCTTTTCCACCATACCTGTAACACGATAGACACCATCCTCCATTTCTTTACCTTCAATCACACCATACTTATAAGTTTGATCTTCAGGTACTTCCATGATAGCAACAACAGAACAGCGATATTTTTCATTCAAAGCTATCATCTGCTTCAATACACCATCACCATCAGGATTGATACATAAATCATCTGCTAACACTACACCAAACGGTTCACGCCCGATAAGTGCTTGCCCTTTTAAGATTGCGTCACCCAAACCCTTCATCTCTACTTGTCTCGTGTAAGTAAAAGTACACTGTGTGATAAGTGCTCTGATTTCTGACAAAAGGTGCTCTTTTGAAGTTCCTTTGATTTGGGTTTCAAGTTCATAGGAGATATCAAAGTGATCTTCGATGGCACGCTTACCACGCCCCGTGATAATTGCCATCGTTTTCATACCTGCTTCAACAGCCTCTTCAACACCATATTGAATGAGTGGCTTTGTTAAAATTGGTAGCATCTCTTTAGGCATCGCCTTTGTTACTGGTAAAAATCTTGTCCCATAGCCTGCTGCTGGAAATAAACACTTCGTTATTTTCATTTCATTCCTTTGTCAAATTTAATCCACATAGTTTGATATGCTTCAATTTTTCTACTATTAGTTAAAATAATTTTATTCTTTAATAATTCTATCGCATCCTCTTTAATATAAGAAGGCAACTGGAAGCATATCGGCTGATTTGTAAAATTATTTATAGAAAGAATATCAAATTTACCCTCTTTTGTCACTCTTTTGAGCACAAAAAGCCCCTCTGCCAAAGATAAAACCTCAAACTCCCCATAAGGGTCAAAAGCAGATTCTTCCTTTCGCAAAGTCAAAAGATGTTTATATTCTCCATATATCATTGCCCGTAAAGAGTCTTTATCAGCCAACTCTTCTTTTAAGATATCATAGTTTAATTTCTCACGATTGATAGAGCGAAGCACTCCTGTGCGCCTCACACCATCTTTGTCACTCGTCGAACCCACCAAAGAATGAAAGTAAACCCCTGGTACTCCCGGCATCGCTAATTTCACCGCTTGTACTAACATAAACTTTTTCGCCCGCAACGCCAAATCATCATGCTCTGAAGAGATAATATCGATAAAAGAGGCATTAAGTTCATAAGGTGCTTTACTCCCATCACTCATATCACGATAGGATACATGACCACCATTGGCTTCCACGTTCTCGATAATGCGTTCTAGTTCATTGGCTGAAAGCAAGTCTGCCACAGGGCGCACTCCACAGCCATCATGACTAGCGATAAAGTTAAAAAAGCAAACTTTATCAGAAGGCAAAGTAAGAGATTTTGCCCACTTGTTTAACGCTGTTGTATCTCCTGAGAGAATCGTATGTGCCACGAGAGGTGGCAAGGCAAAGTTATAGACCATTTGTGCTTCATCATCCCCTGAACCAAAATAAGAGATATTCTCATCATGAGGCACATTGGTTTCTGTGATGATGACCACTTCAGGCGCGACTTTATGAATCACTTCTCGCATCAACTGTATCGCTTCATGCGTTTGAGGCAAGTGGATACAATCCGTCCCCAACTCTTTCCAAAGAAAAGCAATAGCATCCAAACGAATCAACTTTGCCCCCTTTTGCACATAAAATAAAAGCACATCAAGCACCGCTATCATGACAGCATAATTGGCATAATTTAAATCCACTTGATCCTTAGAAAAAGTCGTCCAGATAAAACGGCTCTTATCATCTATATCTTTATATTCATGAAGCAGTGGCAATGCCCGTGGACGTACCACTTTTGAAAGGTCAACACTAGGGTCTACTTCTACAAAAAAGTTGGCATATTTAGGGTTATTTTCTAAAAAGCTTTTAAACCAATACGAATACTGAGAGATATGATTTATCACACCATCAAACATGAGGTTATAGTGTTCACTCAAAGCTTCGATATCATCCCAAGAACCCATGCGCGGCGAAACATCTTTATAATCAATCACCGAAAACCCATCATCCGAAGAGTAAGGATAAAATGGCAAAATATGGACCGTGTTGATAATACCTTTGATATTCTCGTCCAAGAACTTCCCAAGCGTTTGCAATGGCTCTACACCTGGCTTAATCACTTGGTCACCATACGTAATCAAGATAACATCTTCTTGTGTCAATTTATAAGGTTTAGATACTATTTTTTCTTGATATTTCTCGACTAGCTTTGCTATCATGATAGCCGCTTTCTTAGCATCCTCTACGTTATAAAGTGCTAATAACCTTTCTTGAATATCTTTCTTTTTATACAACAAATTACTCGCCATTGTCAGCTTTCACAGCTTCGTTGTAACGATACGTAAAGTTTGGCAATACCGACCGGACATTTGTCCAAGCAGCAAGAGATGGCACACCCATAGGATCCTTATTAAAGTCCTCATTGGCAAGGCGTAAAGACTCTGTAAATGTCTCTATCGCTGCTAATTCATTTTTACGGTTATACTTCAAGCCATTGACCTCTGAGATAGCCGAATACTGATCAATAGCACGTCGTGACTCTTCAAAATAAGTCGTCAAAAGCGCATTAAACTTAGATCCAGAAAATGCCACGCCACTTTGAGACATAATCCGAAAAATCGTCTCTGCTATCTCTTTAGTCATCTTCGCCACACCACCACCAGCTTCTGCGCCTAGTTCTTGATGCTTGTGCTCATAACTCTCCATGATTTCAGATTGACAAATCCTCTTTTTTGAAGTGTTGTTATAGACTTCTGAAAGTGTAGAAACTTCTAAACCCCAAGTAGGAGAGATACGGATACCTCTTGCAAGGGAACGGATAAATGCAAACTCTCCCGAAAGACCATAACGAAATGACGACATATAATCCAAATAACGGCTATTGCCAAAGTTGCGCTCTAAGGACTTTAAAAGTGGCGTGTAAAAAAGCCGTGTTGCGCGCCCATGAAGCTTGTCTGTAACACGAGAGTAGTACCCCTTATTAAACTCAAAGTCAAAGGCAGGATGCACGATAGGGTAAAAAAGCCGCGCTGGAATTTCACGGGTATAATTGACGATATCACAATCATGCAGCGCTATGGCATAGGCATTGGAATCAGAGAGGATATACCCCATCATCATCCAGACATTGAGCCCTTTTCCTTTCACATCCGTACTTTGAAATCCTGCGTCATCCAACTCAGCCTTCAGCGCCATCACACGAGGACCATCATTCCAGATAACATCAACAGGTGTCGGAATGACCGACATGATTTTTTTCACCTCTTCAAACTGCTCTTTTGTAGCAGCATCAAGCCCCAAAACAATACGATAGAGATAGTTGACATGTTTGAGTTCTTCGATGATATTGTGCATCGCTTCTGTCTCAAACTCAGAGTAAAGCGCGGGGAGAATCAAAACCATATTGCGTCTTTTTGAGAGCTTTTTTAACTCCTCTTCCATCTCTTCTACACTTCTAGCACCAAGGCGTGGAATCGTCGTTATCACACCATTTTGAAAAAAATCTGACATTATTTATCCTTTGATTGTTACACGTGTTTTATCATCCAGTTCTTCGAGGGCAAATCCTCCCTCTGGTCTGAGCCTCTACGACTTGGATGATAAAACACTTTTTATTACTATCATGATATCCATGACATTGGTACCACTCTCACCTGTCATGATAAGCGCATTGTTGCTCTGTAAAAAGTGGTAAGAGTCATTATCTTCAAGAAACGCAATCACGCTATCATGATAATCACCCTTACAGACAACTGCCCCAGCTGCATCACTATTTCCATCTATGCCATCCGTTCCAGCAGAGAGAAACGTGAAATCTTTTTTCGCTTTTAACACCCACAAACAGAGTTCTTGATTTCTTCCACCGTTTCCATTTCCAGTCACTTGTACGGTTGGCTCACCACCAAATAAAAGCACCGATTCTCTCTCTTTGTCTGCCCTCTCAACGATGAAATCTGCTACCTCTTTGACATCACCTTCCAAGGTGTCTGTGATGATTTGAACACTTAATCCCATCTCACTAGCAACTTTTTTTGCTCGACTGAGTGCAATCGCATTGGAAGCGATGAGAAAATGAGGAAAAACTTGCCCATGCTTCTTGGAAGTACTATCGTCACTTTCTATCAATAATTTTACACTATTTGGCAATAAATGTAAAATATTATATTTATCTACTATTTTTTTCACATCTTCAAGACTAGAGTTGTCCCTCAAAAGTGGCGCTGACCCGATGGCTTGTAAATCATCACCTATCACATCACTCACGACCAAAACAATCCCTTTAGCTTTGGTTTTAGATGCCAGTCCTCCCCCTTTTATCTGGGAGAGGTTTTTGCGAATCGTGTTGATTTCATCGATAGAGAGCCCTTGGTGTAAAAGCACCTTGGTCGTCTCCACAAAATCCTCCAAACTCACCCCCGATACAGGTTTTTCTATGAGCGCAGAAGAGCCACCAGAGAGTAGATAGATGAAAAAGTCTTCTTCCTCCAACGCCTCAAACTCCGCTATCAGCCTCTCCCCAGCATCGATACTCTTTTGAGAGGGCAAAGGGTGCGTGCTCTCTATCACCTCTATGCCATCACTGCTATCATGATAGTTTGAGACAACAATATTTTTAGTAATTCTCTCTTTTAAGAGTGCTTGCATCGCCTTTGCCATCTCGACAGAGGCTTTTCCCGAACCAAAAACAAAAATATTTTTATACGCATTTAAATCATAGCTTTGGTTTTCAATAGTGAGGATATTATCATGATAGCCTAGTGCCAAAGGAATCAGATTTTTAGGCATGACAGAAGAAAGTGCCTTTAGATATATCACTTTTGCTTGTTCTTTTTCACACATCTTTTAAAATCTTTTTTAGTGTTTCATTCCAACCAAGGCTCCCTTTGTGGAGTGCTTTGATGAGATTTGGTATCTCTACATCGATGTACTTTCCCTCATGATGGGGAATCAAGATAGGGGTATCAACCACACGCAACATATCGACATCATTATAGTTATCGCCTAGACCTATGGAGTAGCTATCATGATAGTGCTCCAAGACCTTAGAGACCGCTTTTCCCTTATCTTGGTTTATCCCCACACAGTGATAAAAACGTCCTCCTTTGAGGATTTTCATCCCCTGCGCTTCTGCTAGCTTCTCTAAAGCCGTCAATTTCCGCTCATCATGAATCAAAAAAGGTTCTGAAAAATCCCGCCTCTTTGCCATACTTGCCAAGTCATAGGAAAAGTCTGTATGCTCCATCACCGCTTCCACAGACATATCTGAAAAAGCATTGATAGCAAAAGCCTCTTTGACACTATCCATAAACGCTCTTATCTTGGAGTAGTGTAGCCCCAGCTGAACATCACCACCTTTCAGTCCAAAGATACACGCACCATTCTCTACGATAAACGGGACATCTAAACCTATCTTCTCTTGGAGAATTTCACACTCCTCTTTAGTTTTGCTGGTAGTAAAAATGAGAGGGATTTTGTGCGCCTTGATGAAGCTGAGCATCTCCAAAGCTTCATCAAAACTATAATCTTCGTGGTTTAAAAGTGTGCCATCAAGGTCTGTGAAAATAATCGTCTTATTTTTCAAACTTCTCTTTCAAGATAACCTTTCCAAGCTCCACACCTGGCTGGTCGTAGGTATTGACATTGAGAAAATATCCTGTGATGGAAGTTAAAAGTTCATAGTACATAATCATCCCTCCAGCTGTATGTTCATCAAGACGCGGTAAAGTTATGCTATCTACATCCACACCTTGGTCTTTGATACTCTGCATCGTCGCGTCACATTGGGCATTGATGAGGGTGTTGAAGCTGTGATTGTTGATAAAATTTGTCTTTTCAAGGTGAGGAATCGTCACATCAGGAATCATCATCTCATTTTCAAAATCTTCTACTTTTATCATGGTGACGGTTTTATTTTGCGGTCCTTCGATGATGAGTTGCAAGAACGAATGCTGATCCACAGAACCCACAATGCCGATAGGCGTCAAGCCCACTCTATTGCCATCACGATTGATTTTGCCTAGCGACTCACCCCAAAGCTGTACATACCAGTCATTGAAGTACTTAAATGATGAACTATAGCTAAAAAGCACATTGATAGGCAATCGCTCTTGATTGTTAGCATAATAGTACGCTTTTTGTATCATCGTATCTTCGTGTTTGTCGAAAAATGACTTTTTTAGCTCCCTAGCCCCCTGCAACAACTTATCTACATCATATCCCAAAATCCTCAAAGGCAAGAGACCAACCGGCGTAAATATAGAAAATCTTCCACCCACATTTAAAGGCAAATGAAAAGTCGTCAAGGCAAAATCTTTGGCAAATTTATCCAAAGGAGAAAGAGGGTCTGTGATAATAGCAAAGTGCTTGACAAAGGCAGCATCCTCAAAAGAGATACCATACTTATCTACGATATATTTCACATGGGAAGTGGTCTCTATAGTCCCGCCAGATTTGCTTATCATGATAAAGAAACTCTCTTCAAACTTGACATCTTTGAGGTTTCTCTCTATCTCATTTGGATCGACATTTTCCATAAAGATAAGATTTTTGTCATTTCTGTTTTCTGTGTGAGAAAGCATATGGTCTATCGCTTTTGTCCCTAGTGATGAACCACCGATACCAATAACCACAACATTTTTAATCGCTTCAAAGTCATAGTTTGCACAAAAGTCTTTGATTTCATTTAATGTCGCCATATCTTCAGGTAGGGTATAGTATCCGATATCCCCACTACTTGACTCTTCGATTATCGCCTCATACGCACCATAAATGTCACTCTCTATAATACCACTTTTAAAAAAATGTTCCACGCTACTCATCCTTACCTTCTTTTTAAGAGAATTTCTCTATCACCCTCGCAAACACACGCGCTAAATCTTCGACTTCCTTCACAGAAGTGCGTTCATTTGGGGCATGGATAGTGTCATTAATCACACCAAACTCCACCGTATCTATCCCAAACTCCCCAAAAAATCTCGCATCGCTCGTGCCACCAGCCGTCGATAGCTTTGGAGTAATATCGACAATATCTTCAATCGCTTCAACCATTACCTCAACCACCCTAGAATCACGGTTGGTAACAAAAGGCTTTGCTGACTGATTTAAAATCAATGTATAATCCATATCCTTAAAGTATCTATCCACAAATGCCGCGATACTCTCCTTGTCTGTTTTGGTAGAGTTTCGGACATTGAACATCATCTTGAGTTTACCCGGTGTCACATTGGTCACTTCCATACCCGCACGGATATCGGTGATAACAAATTGACTCGGAGCAAAATCCTCATCCCCTTCATCGAGATTTACACCCGCCATATATGGCAAAATCTGCGCTACTTTATGGATAGGGTTTTTCGCCTTTTCTGGATAAGCCGCATGCCCCTGTCGCCCCATCTTTTCGATAACACCATTGATAGAGCCACGACGCCCTATCTTGATAGCATCACCAAAGACTTTTTCACAAGTAGGCTCTGCCACGATGGCAAAATCTGGCAAAAACCCGATAAACCTGAGATGCTCCAACATGATAACCGTCCCATAGGTCGCATCGCCCTCTTCATCACTCGTCAAAAGCAGAGAGAGTGTTCCCTTAAATTCTCTAGTATCGCCTACTGCTTTTAAAAAAGCAGACAAGCCACTCTTCATATCCTGAGCCCCACGCGCATAGATATAACCATCTTTATGAGAAGGCTCAAAAGGATCACCATCCCAAACATCACCCGCTGGCACCACATCGATATGCCCAGCAAAACAGAGATGCGGTCCTTCAGAGAACTTCTTGTATAAAAAGCGGTTTTTCACCCCCTCTTTATCCAGAGAAATCACCTTAAAATCAGAGAGGTACCCCTCGATAAAGTCAAATGCCCCATCATCATCAGGCGTCAGCGACTTAAAGCGTAAAAGCTTCTCAAAAAGTGGTATAATCTCCATCTATTTGTGTGGCGCTTCATAAAAGATATAAGAGGTAGAATAGTCCGAAAACTCAAAATAGACCCGTTTTTCACCCTTGTTTGCCACACCATCAAGATTTTCATCCAAGATACCATATCCATAACGATACGGACGATTGGCATCACCATCTGTACTCACAGCCGTAGAAAGCTTATCAATCTTCATAAAACGCTTGACGAGTTTATCCCCCGCATAGACTTCTAAAACCCCATCTGTCCCTGTCCAGTTTTGGATAGCACGCCCAAATTTATTTTGTGTCTCTTGCGTACAACCTAGCAATGTCAACATAGCGATAGTCGATACAAATATGATTGATTTTTTCATCATGATAACTCCCTTGTTTTTTTGTTTAGGATATTTTAGCGAAATATTTGAAAAAGTGGGTTATGAGGGGTTGGTTTTGGAAGGTGCAACAGAAGATAGTTATTATGATAGGAGATAACACTTGACTAGCGTCAACAACAGTGAAAGTGAAGAAATTACTAGTTAGACCTTAAAATCATACAAAAGACTAGCATGTTTCTAAGCTACCTACTCGGCAGTTTACATGTGTGCCTTGTGGCTTGTAAGCTTTTGTATTTTCTAAGCTACCTACTCGGCAGTTTACGGCTTTTTTAAGTTTCGCGGGGGGTAGTATATTTTCTAAGCTACCTACTCGGCAGTTTACTACGCGTACACCCCTTGTAGCTGTAGCCCCTATTTCTAAGCTACCTACTCGGCAGTTTACTTTTATGACCTTGTAAAGGGGTCAAAATGATCTTTCTAAGCTACCTACTCGGCAGTTTACGTTGACCCCCCTAACGTTTTTAATTATTAGTTTTTCTAAGCTACCTACTCGGCAGTTTACTGGTAATGCGTGTGTATAGTGTTGATGATGATTTTCTAAGCTACCTACTCGGCAGTTTACATAGTTACTCTTTTATCATAGAAGGTCTCTCATTTCTAAGCTACCTACTCGGCAGTTTACTCTCAGGTGGAGACAAGGGGAAAAAGTATAGCGTTTCTAAGCTACCTACTCGGCAGTTTACTATACGAGGTTAGTCGGTGGGCGGGTACCTATTTTCTAAGCTACCTACTCGGCAGTTTACAATATATTAATAGGGGATGGGATTTCAAAGACTTTCTAAGCTACCTACTCGGCAGTTTACCTACTGCTACTGTTGGAGTTGTCTCTACTGTTTTTCTAAGCTACCTACTCGGCAGTTTACTTTACAGCGGTCACGGCTATCGCTCCAGACAATTTCTAAGCTACCTACTCGGCAGTTTACGCGTCAATGATAGCCCGTGCTTTGTCATCTTTTTTCTAAGCTACCTACTCGGCAGTTTACAGTATCTTCAAAAAATCCAGACATTGAAGCGTTTTCTAAGCTACCTACTCGGCAGTTTACTGATAGGCGTGTATTCTACGTGCTTTGTTGCTTTCTAAGCTACCTACTCGGCAGTTTACAAAATGTGTGAAGTATGTGGAGAAGAAATAGCTTTCTAAGCTACCTACTCGGCAGTTTACAGTAAACAATACACAGCAGATAACACAAATCAATTTCTAAGCTACCTACTCGGCAGTTTACATCTTCACCTCTATCTTTTTATATATTATATGTTTCTAAGCTACCTACTCGGCAGTTTACTTTTTCTTCCATATCCTTGATAAGTTTTTCCATTTCTAAGCTACCTACTCGGCAGTTTACTTTGCAAAAGGGTACAAAAATCTTTTAGTAGATTTCTAAGCTACCTACTCGGCAGTTTACAAAAAATCAAAATAGGCATCCCTTTTAAAAAGTTTTCTAAGCTACCTACTCGGCAGTTTACTAAAGGATTTTGGTTTTAGTCTAAAGTGTGATTTTCTAAGCTACCTACTCGGCAGTTTACCAGCTACTTCGAAATAAAAGCAAGTGAGATAATTTCTAAGCTACCTACTCGGCAGTTTACTAGCCATAGGCGATAGAGTTATTAAAGTACAATTTCTAAGCTACCTACTCGGCAGTTTACTAAACAATAGAAAGCTAGCAAGGCTCGTGCAGTTTCTAAGCTACCTACTCGGCAGTTTACTTTTGGTTTTTTCTTTTCTTTTTTGTTCACTATTTCTAAGCTACCTACTCGGCAGTTTACACGTGGGAAAAGATATGCGTATTTGAGGGAGATTTCTAAGCTACCTACTCGGCAGTTTACAGTCATAGAGGGGATATAATGCCTAAAGTATGTTTCTAAGCTACCTACTCGGCAGTTTACAGCATTGCTTCATTTGTAGGCTCAATTCCGTATTTCTAAGCTACCTACTCGGCAGTTTACTTCGCTTGAATTTCTTTTTTACTCTTTATTTTTTTCTAAGCTACCTACTCGGCAGTTTACCTGGTGCTTTGAGGCTTATAAAAGACTTGGATTTTCTAAGCTACCTACTCGGCAGTTTACAGCAAAATTACACCCTAAAATGAAGCTATAACAGCATCTAATAGGACTTTTACCAATTATACCATTATTTTTTATCAAAAAAAAGAGACCTATTTTATGGGCTTTTAAGAGGTGTGTTAAAAATAATGGTGTTTTTTATATAAATCAGATTCTATCTTGCATCTTTTTGTATATCTCTTTTAAATTTTCATAAACTTCTATAGCAAGTACGATAGATTCTATCATCTCATCTTCATTGTCTGGGTATTCATGTGTGAGTGTATTTCTTAGTTTTCTATAATCTATCCATGTATCACTACTATCTAACAACTCTAATTTTTCTAGCTTATGTAACACATCTATCAAAGACATGCTACTTTTATACTCTTGTAACTCTTTTAGTACGAAGGGGAAGAACTTCTCTCCCATCTTATCTTGAATCTTGGTAAATCGATAGATAAAAAAATCAATAGTTTTAATCTTTTCAATCTCTTGAAAATCACTTTCATGCAAAGGAAGATAACTTTTAAGCTCTGGCAAAATCGCATCAATCCTATCAAAATGTACATCAAGCTCTTTTCTAACTTGTTCAAGTGTCATAGTACAATACCCTCTTTTTTAGCAATTTCAAATATCTCTTTACTCTTTGTGCCATTATCCACAAGCAAATCAACCTTTTGCTCACCAAAAAGCTTCTCAAACTCTCTTAAAAAAACTATCTTAGCGTTTAAAATCCCCTCTTTTTTATCTGTTTGGATATAAATGTCTATATCTCCACCCTTTTGAGTAACATCAGCACGAGAACCAAATATCATCACCTTAGAACTATTAAAAAGTTCCTTTGCAAGGTGCTTTATAGTCTGCTGTTGTTGCTCTTTTAATCGTATCATCATAAGCCCATTATACTCAACTTCAACTTATCTAGGTTTAAAACCATGGAACGGTTGCAGTTTTGCTAAGACCGTATGTTGAAAATTTACCATCTTTAAACTCGCTTTTTATAGTTTTCTCTATAAAAATTTTCATCTGATTACCTGTTGACATACTCTCCATCATGATAAAAGGTAGTTTTGTTTCAGCTTCTTTAAAATTTTCATAATTTTTTAAAGCTTCTTCAAAACTGATACCTTTTCTTTTTGCTTGTCGTCGTGCTAGCCTTTCTACATTTGTTTTAAATTGTTTTCTGCTAAAAGTTACATACTCTGATATATCACACGGAACATTTTGTATCTCTGAAATTATCAAATAATCTACTATTTTACCTAACCAATGGCTTAATTTTAAATCTTCTAAATCCTCCTTTGTAAAACCAAAGAGCCTAAGTGTATCTCCCAAAAATCTATCACTAGAATATTTTGGGAATGATACTCCTATAGAGACTAAATTGTCCTCATTTTTGACTTCAACCAAAGCCAAATGAATTTGTTTATAAAGTTTTTTCCAGAGAAAACCTAGTGCTATCTCACTATCTGGCATGAGTTTTATCTCTATATAATATTTCATAATCTACTACTTATCACTCTCACCAAATACACCACCACGAACAAGCACAGCCATCACATAATGTTCATCTTCAACACAATCTAGTTGTTCTCCTTTTGCAAACTTATCAAAAAAAGTATAAAAATCTTTTTTATCTTTAGGAGTTCTGTAAGCTTTACCCATGTTAGTAACAGCACCGTAAGGCTCTATTGCTATAGCACCTACACCTGATGGTGAATCAAACTCAGGATACCATGTATCTATACTTCTTAAAGCATTGCCTATCTTTTGTGAGTGCATTGCAGCAATATTGTTTACATGGTACAAAATCTTACTTTTTTTACTCTGTCCCTTATCTAACACAAGCTCTTCGCTAGGATAAACTTCTTGTGCTTTTCCAACTTTTGCAAAACAAGTGATTTCCAACATCAAAAAATCATCTTCACTAGCCAGAGCATCTGCGATTTTTTCTCCCAAATCTATAACATTTTTATCATCACTTTTCATAGATCTTATATTGAAACTTTTTGAATCAAAAACAAAAATTTTATCTGACAATAAATCTTTAACACGCACTTCAATCGACTCAGCACCTACTCTATTTCGCCATAAAAATCGTGCATTTGCAATATTTAAAGCATATCTTAAACCCAATTCTTTAAACTGCTCTTTTTCTATATATCCACTAACCGCTTCTTGATAAGTTTCTAAAAACGCCGCACTGTTACAAGCTGAAGGTTTTTTAATACCACCCAATACTTTTAGTGTAAACTGCAATACTAAAGTATCATGTTCAGGTGACAAAGCACAACTATCTACTGTCTGAGGGTTTGCTTTTTCTACTTCTGCGTTAAGTTTTACAGGGTCATTTTTGATAGCTGGTTTTAAGCGATTTGATATTGTTCCCCTTACTGATTTTTCTACCAACTTTAAAGCTATTTTACTATCTTTTTTGTTATCCCATGTAGTTCCATACATATATCCATCAGAAGGTACTAATTTTTTTTCAAATGCTAAAACTGATGCTACTTTATTGCTATTTTTCTCTTTTGCCATAATATTTCCTTTTATCTATTTTTATTTTGTTCGCATAGGTATAATCCATGCTTTTTGTCTGCATTATAATGCCACAGTATCTCGTCTAAAGATTCTATTTTATATGGCATGATAAATTCTCCCAAAGTTACCACACTCTCTGCGAAACGGTGTGGCACATCTGGATCTCTTTGATTTTTTGCTTTTCCTAACCCAGAAATAGCTTGAAAACCTGTGGCTATTGGCACTATCCAACCTGCTGTTTTTCGTTTGCTTGTCCATAACACTTTATCTTCATCATCTTTTTCACAAGAATGGTTAATTGTCACATATTCCAAAAGAGCATCCATAGCATCCAAACCTCTATCCATAGCTTCCATCATAAGATCTCTTCGCTCCACAATGGCATAACCAGGCATAAGTTTTCGACGAACACGAGCTATGTCATCCTCTTCTTCATCTTCAACTCTTTCTATGAACGGTTTTCTCAGTTTGAAAATATCTCCACCTGCTATCTTCATTCTTGACTTTAGATGATATGCCACTCTTTCTAGTAACTTTTCTTCATCGCGTTTATGAAGTTCTGAAAATTCAATAACCAAAGAAATATCAAGATGTATTCTAGCTTCCTCTATAAAGGCAGGTCGTTTGCCATCTTTGTCTACAGGATTACTTGTGCCAATAATAGAGTTTACATAATCTCCAACTCCTTTATGCACTTGTAAATCAGCCTTATGACTCACAACACCTATCGCATTAAACTTCAAATTTGACAAACCATCACTATTAAGCTTCCGTTGTAGAGCATGGACAGCACCTAACCATGCAGTCATGGCAGGAAATCCTATAGTAAAAGAACTAGAAAGTGCATTTGCATTGTGTACCTCTATATGAGGTATTATCAAAATCATCTTTATCATCGTAGTACCTCCTTATATTTTTCAAGAAGTGCCAACAGATGCAAATATTCAGATTTTCCAAATTTAATATACTCTTTCTTCCCTATAACTTTTTTATACCCCACATCAATGATCCATCGTGCTATCTCTTTCATTATCTTATCTAGCCATTCATCATCTTTTTCTCTCTCCATCTGATAATGTTCATTATCAATCAACCATACTTTTTGATGATATTTTAGTTTGGAGTTTTTCTCATAATACTGTTCTTTAGAAACACTTCGTATCGCCCACATTTTATCAATGATTCTATCTATGATTTCCCCATAACGATAATCTCTGCCCTCTCGGATATTAATATTGTTATAATTTGTTTTATAGATGTTATCCAAAGCAAAAAAAGTCTCTTTAAACTCCCAAATAGATATGGAATTTTTAAAAAAGTCTATTTTGGGAAAATGAATTTCTCTTTTCTCTAAAGTAGGTGGCATAGAATAAATAAGTTGTGCTTTCCCTCCATTTCGGGAGTTTAATACAGAGATATTTTGAGGTTTAGTTCCTCCATAGCCGATGGTAGTGAGATTAAAAATCTCTCGATACCCATCCTCTGAAAATTTATTATTTTTTTTGCTATTTCGTAATGTTTTTAAATGTTCTTTCTCCTCTTCATCTTCTCCAAATCGTATCTTATTGAGTCGTTTTCTTAGCTCAAAAAGCATCCCCGAATTTGTCAAAATAGAGAGTTGATGGTAACTATCTTCCACAGGAAAATAGACCTGCTTTATCTTTGAGCTTGTTACCATCTCATTAGAAGTTGAAATCATTGCCAAAAACTCATCTCGCAATACATCATAAGGCTTAGTACTTATTGTCAAAAGAGAGATTGCTAATGGAGTCTCTTTTTGTATGTGCTCTATCAACTGTTGACCATCAGGCATAAGTAGTGTTAAAAATTTATGCACATCTAACGCTGCAGCATTACCCAAAGCATCACTAGGAACTCTTACATTTCCAGTTCGTAAAAAGCCATCATCACTTTGCTCCACCTTCGCTATAATGGAAGTGACATAACCATTTTTATTTTTTCTAGCACTTGGATGAGAAAAAGTACAAGGATGTGTTGCTATTGAGATTTGCTTAGCTCTTTTTGAAGCATTGGGCAACCAAATTTCTCTTGAAAACTCTCTAACAGCCTTTTGATGTAACTCTAAAATCTCCTCCTCATTCATTGAAGATTTACGATTCTTTTTTATCCAAGCCTCTTTTCTTTCATCAAAAAACTTGGATATTATCTCATTCATACTTATTGTTCTCCCTTTGACATATTTTGAATTATATGGTATAATAGCCATGACAGAGTTATCTCTGCAACTAAAACCATCGGAGTTCGTTTCGGACGTTAAGCTAGGGATTATCTAGGTAAAGCATTAGCAAACACCCGTAAAATTGAGTAGTTTTTGGTCTACTCATCTTTCTCAAAAATCGTTTTTAACTCTAATCTTTTATCCTTATAAATTCTTAGTTTTACCAGCTTGATAGTCTTGTTATCATACTTTTTATAAAATTCCAAACTTACCAAACTAGCCCCAGTTTTACTATCTTTTGTGATATTTTTCCTGACATCTAAAAAACTCTCTATAATCTCTGGTATCTCACAAATATAAAAAATATCATTAGGATGTCCTCTCCTTACATGTCTAACACTATGACTACTTATAACACCCAAATAACCACCTAAGTTTATATGTAATCTTTTTTGCACTCTTTGGATAGTTATTTCAGAGATTAAAAAAGACAACTCTTCGTTGAACTGTCTATTTTCTATAGAGGTCTTAACAAAAAGACAAATCTCTTCTCGTTTTAACTTTGATGACAAGTTACTCCTTTTACTTTACGCTACCTATTCGACAGTTTACCTCTAATAACCATTTAAACCTTTCTAAGATACTTATTCAGCATTAATAACCATTTAAACAGGATAATATTATATAATCTTAAACCTTAACTATTCCAAACTGATCACTATACTCATACGAACTATCTTCATAGTAGCCAAAACTCAACTCCCCATACTTTATAGAAATAGCTCTTTTAGATTTATCGAACTTTTCTACCAAAGTATTATAGTCTCGTTTCAACCATAACCCTTTTTCCACCTCATCATCAATCTCTATCTTATTTATCTGTAAAATCTCTTCTCTTTTTATGATATTATCATATCCCTCTATTTCACAAAACGAATAGGCTTTATCATCTTCATCATAAACCAAAAAAACTTTTTGTGTTGGTTCACTCTCTCTAAAAGGGTGTAAGTATTGTGGGTGTGCTGTCAAAAACCAATTCTCATCTAAGTAGCCTTGCAAACCTGTTGCTCCCTTTTTATCATAAGCGGTCAAAGCCTTTTGCGTTTGATAGTGCTCCAAATCACTCAATGATGATTTCTGCTTTAGCTTTTTAGGCTTCATAATCCTTACTGTAGAATCCAATCGTTCATAAAGAGCTTTTGTATCTACCAATTCATTCATATTATGCGTTTCTAATGTTATACCTTCTTCATAACCAGGGTATTTAAAATAACTTTTTCCCTCTTCATCATTTTCTTTAAAAGCTTTGTAGTTATACTGCATCAGTGCAATATTTGGTTTTAAAACTTCTCCAAGCCTATGTCTTCTAACACGCCCTGCTAATTGAATAACAGAACGATACGAAGAGGGTTCTATCACTGCCCAATCAAAATCATGGTCTCGCCCCACCTCTTCTACGGGTGTTGCTACTACAACAAAAATAAGATTATTGGTTTTACACCTATCTAAATGAGAACAAATAACCTCATCTTTAAAAGCTTCTGGTGCTTCCCCCTCTTCCTCTTTTCTTTTTAACACCTTCTCCAAATAACGCTCTTGGTCTTGTCGTAAAAGCAATACTTGATTAGAATGATACGCCATCACTTTCAGTTCAACACCCTCACACTCTTCTTTGGCTAAAAACTTTGCCAGCGCCACACAAGGTCTAATGTTTGCCATACGCACCACACCAAATGAAACACGAATACCTGTTCTCTTATCTACTGTATGATGAAGCTTGTGTTTTTGAACAATTGCACTTTTTATTTTAGAAAAATAGTGTTCCTCTTTACTCCCTTGCTCATCAAATTCACTCTCTTGCATCTGCTCTTGACACTCAACTATCTCTACTTTTCGTTTCACAGGTTCTAGCTTTAGGTTTGAAATGCGTTTTTTTATAAACTTTGTATGCTCATCTTTGTAGTTCTCTACAGCTTGTACACTCTTTGCAGCATGAATTAACGAAACTTCTGTTTTAAACTCATCAATCCATGCACAAACTATCTCATTTTTAGCCTTTCGTGTTTTACAAAAGAGTTGCCACCCTTTTTTATAAGCATTAAAATACCCCTCTGCTAAATCAGGGGGAATAGTAGCAGATGAAATCATCACTTTTCTACCAAGCATCCCTGCAAGATGAATTAGCCGTCCTATGGCAATAAGATCAGAACCTGCAAAATCATCTATCTCATCAATCACCAAATCAGAACTCATCAAACGCAAAGAAGGCAAGATATACTTGCCCCCTCTTTTTGTTTCTGTAGCACCCATAAGGTGGTCAATAGTACAGACCAAAACAGGCGCATATAGAAAGGCTTTATCTTTTGGTTTTTTGAGTACCGTAGCCAATCCTTCATCAGGAATATCCGAATCAAAATCTATCCACTCATCAAGTAGTGATTCATTAGACTCTGAACCATAATTTTCTACAGATTCAAGCACCTCTTTTTTATCTCGATTATGTAATTCCAAAATAGCTTTAGAACCTATCAACACAGCCAATTCATTCTCATCTAAACCAATACGCTCTCTATATTCATCACCCGTTTGCAAAGTAAGTGTTCTAAGTCCTAAAGCCAATACATACCGAAGAGTATCTTTCTCCTTGGCTATGCACTGCATCACTTTAGCATTAGCAAAAGTTTTTCCACAGCCTGTACTTGCCATATTGACTGCAAAAAAACCTTGATTACTACTTGTTTCCATAAAAGGTTTTAGTTTGCTAACAGCTCTATCTTGCCAATCAAAAAGTTTTGGGCTTCTCTTTTTTAATATCCTATTATCTTCAACCAATGGTGACTCTTTTTCAAAGGCAGGCAAAAGATGAACCGTTTTTAAAGCACTTTTCATCACACCACAAAGATGTTCATCAAGCTGCTGTTTTAGTTCTTTCGTTTTTGGGTCAGTATTGGCAAAAAGTCCTTGCGTATCTTCCCAACCCATATCAGCATCACAAGAAGAGTAATAATGATCACCTAACATCAATGCCAATCGAGCATGATGCAAAATTACTCTATAACTTCCATCTCCCATCGCCTCTTCCAATAAATGCAAAGAACCAAGTAGTCGATTTGACCACCTTTTAAGCTCTTTTTTCCACTTGATAGAAGAACTAAGCAAGCCATTTGGAAATTCAAAACATTGATTTAAACGATTTTGATACTCCTCTTCATCATATCTATTTTCATATCCCCAAGATTGCAATATGTACTCAAAAATATCATCAAGAGAGTTAGCTTCCACGCCATTCCACTCTCTTTTAAGCTCATCTTTTTTAGTTAATGCACTTGGTAAGCGATGATGTGCAACAATCAACCACATAATCAACTTTACAGAGTTTGGGAGATGATGCAACACTCGCTTATCAACATCTTTTATACTCTCTTTTAAGTCCTCCTCATCTATATCACCCTTAACTAAAGCATTTAACCAACCCTCTTCACTCTTCTCATTTTGTACTACAAAAGCGTGAAGTAACATGCATGAAATCCACTCATGACGAATAGGATCACCTTGCTTGGTAGAAGATTTTAATTTTTCTTGAAAAAGCTTGGTAGATTTTCCCCAATCATGAAATAATGCAGACAAAGCAGTAAGTGCTTGAATAAGTGGTAAATATCTCCAATCACTCTCTTTATAATTATCTAAAATAGTTTTTTGCGTTCTATGCACTGGCACAATCCCCTCTTCATTAAACATATCCTTATTCCCAACTACCCATAAAAATTCACTTCTACTTCGACTCCGTATCCAGTGGCAACTTACAGCCGTATTCTTAGAAGCAGTTTTTCTAAGCAGTTTTTTTACAGCATTTAATCCCTCTTGTGTGATGATAGTTTGCCATGTATTATCTCCTATTCTGTTTGCAAAACTATCTAAAACTCTTCTTGTTTTTTTAAGTGCATTTTTCTCACATTGGGAGATGAAAGTTACCATCATGATAGAGTATTGCCATCCTTACTATAATGCCTTGAAGCCTCTTTTATCTGGTTAAACATAAAATCCAAAGCTTTATGATTTACAAAGTTTTGCAAACATTGCGAGCGAAACTCTTTTTCACTCATCTTCTCTTTTGCACAGATAAATGCCCATGGTAAAACCAAAGCATCTTTTATCAAGTCAGCCACATCAAAAACCAAAGCACCTCGTCTAGTTTTCCCATGCATCACAGCAAACCCATGAGGGATACCAAGCACCCAAAGAGTAGTTGCTCCTAAACCATAGGCTAGATAGTTTCCATGATTTAAAAAAGCATTGGCTTCTTCGGCGTTACTATGTTCTCGTACAAAACCTATCTGATCTGTTTTTTTAGCTGCATATTTATAAAGTTTTTTCGTGAGATCTGCTTCAAGTTGAAGAAGTTTACCTACATTGTAAGCAGTTGGAATCTCTTCAAGTGCCTTTGTAAACATGGTTTGTAACTCAGTATCTTCTATATCAAAACCTTCAAATTGAAGATTTCTATCTTTTCCCCATACCTTTTTTATAAATTCTATACGGGAAATTTGCAATCTTTTTGCTGTTTCAAGCCTTTTGCTTTCATCAAACCAAAACTGCATCCAACCCTGAACATACTCTGTAGGACGATATTCACTTTGAGGGGTCATCCACTCTATCTCAGTTGCCATCAAAAGAGGAGTAGCACCACTACCAGAAAAACCTACCAATACACCAGCTTGTGCCAGCATCCGCATCGCTGCATGGGTGATAGATGTACCTGTTCCTAAAAGCAGACATGTGGTGTTTGCTATAGGTATATTCCAGTATTGATACTCTTTTTTTGCTTCGCTTAGATAGAGAATTCTACCATCTTTTTGCATAACTCTGCACTTTTCAAGATAGTAGATATTGGCTCGTTTGGAGTGCAGTATAGCTTTTAAGTCTGTGAGATTTTCCATATCAAATTTCCCTTTAGTCTCTCAGGTTTTCGACACCTTGAAAATACTACTTTCATTTATCTAGTAGTTCTTTAGCATCGAACTTCCTCGCTTCTATCTGCGCAACAGAGTTCAATAATCTCTCACGGTTGCTAGTACTAGTGAGCAGATAAAGCGTCTCTTTCATAGAGTGGTATTCATCCGCAGAGATGAGCATCGCTTTGGTATTGTTTTTGGTTGTGATGAGATACTCTTCAACGTTTTTATCCACATCTAGAGTATCACTTCCAATCTCTGCAAATCCCTCTCAAACATAACAAACCTCATCTAAAATCTTACTCTTGATTGCTGAATTACTATTTTTATCAAAAATATCTACTTTTTTATGAAATCTATCAGCAACTTTATTTCTGATATTTTCATCTATATAGACAAAGGCATCCCAGCCTCTATATTTTGTCATAAAAGAGTCACTTGTCTCGATGAGTATATCTATATCACTATCTTCACTTATATCACCTTTAGCAAAACTACCAAATAATCCTAAAGAAACGATACCATCTTCATAGAGTTTTGCTTTAAGTGTTTCTAAAAAAATCAATATCTCTTTACTTTCCATGAATTTCCTTTTGTATATTATATCACAACACTTCCACGAACCCCAGCCCCTGCATAGCGTGTGCCCCTATTCCTGTATCCAAAATCATCCCTAACAATGCTCTATCTGCTTCTATTTTTGCCATCACCTTTCTAATGGGTAGATTTTTAGTGGGAAGTTGTGCCTTTATCTTTAGCATTTTAGACTCCTATTTTTCTTCTTTTCAACAAAACATACTATCATGATAAAAAACAAATGCAAAAAGAGTCTATCATGATAAGAACCCCCGCCACCTCCCCCGATGCACAAGCAGCCCTTGAGATTGTCACACACCTGCAAAGATACTTCGTTACCCAGCTCGATGCCCTCTCTCGTGAAGCTTTTGAAGCAGTGGAGTGGTTTCGTGATGAAGGCTTACATAGTGGTGGTGTACGCTATGAAGCGCGTGATGAAGCTATTTTTAACCGTGCCTCGGTCAATATCTCCCAAGTCCACTACAACGATGAACCTGACAAAAAACTCTCCTCAGCCACTGCCATCTCGACTATTATCCACCTCGCCAACCCTCACGCCCCTTCGATGCATATGCATATCTCTTGGACACAGATGCGTGATGGCAAGGGCTACTGGAGAATCATGGCGGATTTAAATCCTGCTATCCCCAATGATACCGATAAAGAGAGCTTTTTTCAGATGCTCAAAACAGCGATACCTACACACTATAAAGAGGGCATTACCCAAGGAGATAGGTACTTTTTTATTCCTGCCCTTGAGAGGCATCGAGGGGTGAGTCACTTTTATTTAGAAAACTTCCACACAGAGGATAAAAAGGCAGATGAAGCCCTCGCGCAAAAGTTCGGGGAAGCCGTGATAGATAGCTATATCATGATAGTCAAAAACGCCCTACAAACACACCCTACATATAACAATGATGAGAGACAAAAGCAGCTCGATTATCATACCCTGTACTTTTTCCAAGTGTTGACTTTGGATCGTGGTACCACTTCGGGACTACTCATACACAACCAAAATGATATAGGTATTTTAGGCTCACTGCCTTCGCATATTGAGAGAGATTTATTAGAGTCTTGGAAAGTAAATATGCCTGAAATCCAACAGAAATTATTGACCCGATTACTTGATGCCTTGCCCAATATCTCTGTCGTATCGGTAAACACAGAAGTCAAAAAAAGTCTAGCACAGGCAGTCAGAGAACACTACAAGCAACACCCAAAAGCACTCTCTTTACAAGCAAGTGGAAACACCATCCCACCCACGGTTGATAACCACAGCTAGCTATACAGCGATATCTACTTCAGAGTAAATCTCACAAGCACCAGTAAGCCAAAGAGCCGCTCGCATCCGCTCTCGTGAGATAGAGCTAGTAATACTAAACTCTTTCTCTTTTATCTTCTCTACATTGAGAGGATTTGCCGCAAACTCTTTTAAATGACAATGCTTAGTGTAGCAGGTATCCTTCATCGCTAGAAGTTCACTCTCATCTCGAAGCGTTGGTGCATCCACCAATGCTTTTGCACTCTCATGTAAAAAGTTGAGTGTATGTGTCACACTTTGTGGCTCTGCCAAAGTATCATCAGGATGTAAATCATAACGCTTCATCGCCCAAGTCAGCACCGCCAAGCCTTCCACAGCCCAAGCAAGATTGATTTGCGCTTGCGCATCCAATCCACCAAGTGGCGCGGTGAGTGCTACTAGTTCATGTTGTTCCATCTCTTCTCTCGCCCCAACCAAGTCAATCCACGGCAACAGACTCTGTCGCAACTCCTCCACATCGGCAGGACTCTCCACTTCGATAAATCCACGACATACCAAGGCACCCAAGACCATTGCTCTTTTTGCAACTCTTGTCGCCGAAGGTGCTGTGACACTTTTTTCACTCATATTTTCCCTTTTTATAGATACAGCGCATTATACGCCAAAAATAGTACCGCCAATGGTGCTACAAATCGAATAGAAAAGTACCACACTTTAAAGACAGTATTGCCCATATGCCCTAAAAGCACCGCTTCTACATCATCTCTCTTCATCGCATACCCCACAAATAAAGCGATGAGTATCCCACCAAGTGGCATCAAGAAAGAATCCACGGCAAATTCTAATACATCAAAAAGCGATTTTGTCCCAAAGGTCAAAGGTTCTTTAAAGCCATCAGAGATAGAGAGTATGACCAATACACCTACAACAAAGTAGAGAAATGAAGAGCCAAAAACCGCTGATTTTTTCTGCCATCCCCATCGCCTCTCAAGATACATCACGCTTGGCTCCACCAGCGAAATCGCCGAAGTAAGCCCAGCAAATGCCATCCCTAGAAAGAATATCAAAGCAATCACCGTCCCAATAGTCCCTAACTTAGCAAAGATAACAGGCAGCGACATAAACACCAAGCCCGGCCCTTTAGCAGGTTCTCCACCAAACTGAAACAAAAAAGCAAAGATGACTATCCCCGCTAAAATCGCGATAAAAGTATCCAAAAAGGCTACCCAAAGCCCAGCAACAAAGATATTTGTATGTTTAGGAAGTGCCGCAGAATACGCCATGATAGCACCGATACCGATAGAGAGTGTAAAAAACGAATGTCCCACCGCGCGAATAATTGCTTCGCCACTAAGTTTAGAAAAATCAGGCACAAACATAAAAGCCACAGACTTTGAAAAACTCTCAAACTGCATCGCATAGACCATCAATCCAAGCAGTATCATGATAAGCAATGGCACAAGGATGATATTAAAGCGTTCAATCCCACTTTTAATACCCCGCAAAAGCACCAATGCCACCAAAACAACAGAGATAAAATGCAACCCAATCTGTAGATATGGCGACTGTCCATACAGCACATCAAACGTAGCAGTCGCCTCTTCTAGCGTCGTGGGGAGTCCCGTCACACTCACATAAAGGTAGTAAAATATCCACCCAATCACCACCGAATAAAATGTCATGATAATCAAGCCTATACTAAAGAGAAAACCCGCCTTAGCCCAAGCCCACTTGGCACTTGGTGCTAAAGTTTCAAAGCTTGTTACTGCATCTTCTCCACCCTTTTTACCTATGAGCATCTCCGCTATCAAAAGCGACACCCCAATAAATAAAATCGTCACCAAATAGACCATCACAAACGCACCCCCACCATACTCACCGGTGATATAAGGGAACTTCCAGATATTACCCAGACCTACAGCCGCCCCTGCTGCTGAGAGGATAAAACCAATACGCGAAAACTTTGCTGCTTGCATCAAAATCCTTTTTTATTGAACCCTTTGAATAATCTCTCATCCTCAAACGGCTTCACGGCGGGTGCCCCAAAATTTCTACGAAATTTTGACCCTACCGTTGCAGAGGTTGTTCGAATAAGAGATTATTCAAAGGGTTCTATTTGTAAAATGTTAACATATCTATGCTATATTTTCCGTCCAAATCAATATAGGGGAACAATATGATTACATTAGAGATGGAAAAAGAGTGTGGTTGCTTTAAAAAAAGTGACTATCAAGCCGTGCAAACATTTGCTAGCAAAGATGAAGCCTTGCTTGAGGCATCCAAAATGTGTACAGATATGAATGAAAACTTCTGTCAAAAACACAACTTCAAAGTCGCAGAAGAAGGCGATAAACTCATCATCAAAGTAGAGATGAACGGCTAAATATCGGTTGTGAGAATACTCTCACAACCTTCTATCATGATAAATGCGTTAAAATATCCCTAACATTAAAAGGTGCATCATCATGAATAAAAGCAAAGATTTTTTACGAAGAATTGTCCAAGAAGATTTAAACGCAGGCAAATACCCACAAGTACACACACGATTTCCCCCTGAACCAAACGGCTTTCCACACATCGGACACGCCAAATCCATCACACTCAACTTTGGAATCGCAAGAGATTTTCAGGGGCTTTGCAACCTCAGGATGGATGACACCAACCCTACCACAGAAGATACCGCCTATGTAGAAGCACTCAAAGATGCCGTCGAGTGGCTGGGATTTAAATGGGAAGGCAATGTCCGTTTTACCTCGGATTATTTTCCAGAGATTTATGCCTATGCCATCGAGCTTATCAAGATGGGCAAAGCCTATGTCGATAGCCTCAACGATGAAGAGATAAGAGAGTATCGCGGTACAGTAACCCAAGAAGGAAAACGAAGCAAATACGCCGATAGAAGCATCGAGGAGAATTTAGACCTATTTGAGCGCATGAAAAATGGCGAATTTCCAGATGGCACACACCTCTTACGCGCCAAGATAGACATGGCTGCAGCCAATATGAAGATGCGCGATCCCATACTCTATCGTATCCGACACGCCCATCACTTTAGAACAGGTGACAGCTGGGCTATCTATCCACTTTATGATTTTGCACACTGTCTCTCTGACTATATCGAGGGGATAACGCACTCTTTTTGCACCTTAGAGTTTGAAAACAACCATGATATTTATGATTGGGTGCTTGACACGCTCAACCTCACCCCGCCACGACCCTACCAGTACGAATTTGCACGGCTTAATATCAACTATACCGTGATGAGCAAACGAAAACTTTTAGAGTTGGTCGAAAAAGGCATCATCAATGGTTGGGATGACCCTCGCTTGCCTACCATCGCAGGATATAAACGCCGTGGCTACACCCCAGAATCTATCCTCAACTTTTGTGAGCAAATAGGCATCGCCAAGGCAAACTCTATGGTCGATGTCGCACAGCTTGAGTTTGCAATCCGAGATGACTTAAACACCAAAGTACCACGCGTCATGTGTGTCATAAACCCACTCAAAGTCACCATCATCAACTACGAAGGAAGCGAAGAGATAGAAGCCTCCTACTACCCACACGATGTACCCAAAGAAGGCACGCGAAAGCTCCCCTTCTCCAAAGAGATTTACATCAACAAAGATGACTTTTCAGAAAATCCACCCAAAGGCTACTTCCGTCTCACACCAAATCAACCCGTACGACTCAAATATGCCTATATCATCACTTGCCAAGAAGTAATCAAAGATGCAAACGGTGATATCATAGAGATAAAAGCTATCTACCACCCAGACTCAAAAAGTGGATCAGACAGCAGTGGTATCAAAGTCAAAAGTGCCATCCAATGGGTTGAAGCCAAGAGTGCCAAAAAAGTAGAGCTTCGCCTCTATGATAGACTCTTTAAAGACGAAATCCCTGAGGGTATAGAAGCTATCAATCCCGACTCCTTAAAAATCATCAAAGATGCCCTCATTGAACCTGCTGTCATCACAGATAGACCTGATGAGCGATTTCAGTTTGAGAGAGAGGGATACTTTTATGCTGACCCTATAGACTATCATGATGGCGCCCCCGTCTTTAACAAGATAGTCGCCCTCAAAGAGTCTTCAGCCAAAAAGAAAAAAGCCCCAAAAACAGCTGAAAGACCAAGTAAAAAAGTACAGATAGATGGTGAAGTGACACCTATGACAGCCGAAGAAGAGACGCGATTTGAATACTATACCAAAGAGCTAAAGCTCAATAGCGAAGTCGCCAACACTTTAGCAAGAGATACTAAACTCTCACGCTTTTTCCAAGAAGCACTAAAAATACACAACAGCCCTATCAACCTAGCCAACCTCATTAGCAATGAAGTGGCAAGAGAGTTCAAACAAAAAGAGAGCCTTACATTCACACCCATACAAATTGCCCAACTAGTCAAAATGATAGATGAAGAAACCATCTCAACAAAAATCGCAAAAGAGGTTTTTGAAGCGATGTCCAAAAGTGGTGAAAACCCAGAAAAAATCGTCCAAGAAAAAGGACTCATCCAGATAAGCGACCCCGCACAAATCCTCCCCATCATCAACGACATCATCGCCAAAAACCCAGACAATGTCGCCAAATACCAAGCAGGAAACAAAAAACTCTTGGGCTTTTTCGTAGGACAAACCCTCAAAGCCACCGGAGGAAAAGCCAATCCAAAAGTGGTAAATGAATTGGTTGGGAAGAGATTGGGAGAGTAGTATCAGGATAGGTATGTATTTTGCTACTGTATGTTACATTGTTCTTCTTAAGTATGCAAAAATTCATGATTACCATTAAAAAAGAGATGAAAAAACAAAAAATTATAAAATGTTGTCGATTTAGAGTTTAGAATAACAGGGCGGATTCGCATACCAAGCGAATACCCTAACTAAAACTGAGCTTGAAAGTATTGCAGATGCGATTGAATATCCGCATATAGATAAAGCATTCAAATACAAAGATGCCATTTTAGGTGGCGCATATTGGTCAACTACCATAGATTATGAAGGTTGTTATACGATACAAAATATATGGGTTACAGATTTTTTATCAATGTGGGATAATAACTCAAAACCATTTGGTAGTTGTACTGTCAAAGAAAATAAACATCGAATTAGGTGCATAAGAAAAAACTAATCCCCCTTAAAAACAATAGCACCCTCTCACCCCTTCTCCTCCCACAGCCCACACTCCTTGCCACTATCTTTTCGTACCTGTTGTGAGGGAATCATCTTGGAGACAAATCCAAATGCCTTGCATCCATGCGGTGTGGCGGGTTTCCACGTGACATAGTAGTACTTACATCGTACACAATTAACTCTTTTTTGCAAGTTTCAACTCCTTTTTGATGACTTCCGCTACACGGAAACTATTAGCATATATCGTCCATGTGTAGGGGACTGAACCCCCTGTTGGCATAAAACTCCCATCAGTGACAAAGAGATTTTTCACCTCATGTGCCCTGCACTCCTTGTCAAGTACTGATGTTTTAGGGTCATTACCAAAACGACAGCCTCCTGATTGTAAGTTTTGAGGTGGGTAGGGAGAGATGCCTTCTGAGATATCTTTTGCACCCATCGCTTCAAGGATTTTTCGTGTTTTTTTCGCGATTTTTTCCCCTACTTTGACATTTTCGGGATGTGCTCCTATGCGTATTTTAGCCACAGGAGAGCCAAACTTATCATGATAGTTCTCATCTACACTTACAAAACAGTCATCATTGGGCAACCAATCATTAAATATCTCAAAAGTTAACATCTTTTTTTTATTGAATTTCTCGTATATCTTCGCTTGAAGTGTTTCACCCCAGATAAGACCATTTCCTTGCCACTTTTGTTTGTTGGCTTTGACTATCGGATTAGCATGCTCAAAAAGTGCTTCTGAAATCCCCCCTTTTTTACCATCCAAAAAGTACCAATCTTTGATCGTCCGATTGACAAAAAGCCCCTCTACCATCAATGACTTCAGTGGTATCACACTCTCATCAAATGTCCCACTCACCACGCCCCCTCCTGAAAAGAGAAGATTTTTTCCCACCTCTCCACTGTTATTTGCCAAGCCATTTGGAAATGCTTTTGACTTAGAATTTAACAACAATCTCGCACTCTCTACTGCCTGTGCTGCTAGGACAAAAATCTTGGCTTTTACGCGCTTCTCTTTGCCTTCTTCATCGATGTATGCCACTTCTGTGATGCGTCCCTCTTTATCATGATAGAGTTTTTTGACAAAGGCTTTTGTGCGTATCTCAAGATTTCCATTTTTTAAAGCAGGTTGCAATAAAGCAGCGCGTGCAGAGGATTTACCCCCAGAACTACAGCCATAACTCCCACAATAATTCGAGTAATAACAGGGATTTCTCTCCCCCTTTGCCACAGGCAATATCGCCCGTGGCGTTTTCACTGCTACCACGCCTTCTTTTTTAGCTGCCTTATCGATGTACGAAGAGATAGGATGTTCTTGCGTAGGTGGATAGGGGAAGTTTTTCGTACTGCGTGGTTCTTGATACTTAAAAGGCGTCACATCACCACTCACCCCCACGATTCGTTCTACCTTCTCATAAAAAGGCTCCATATCATGATAGCTTATAGGCCAATCTACGATATTTGCCCCCGCTATCTCTCCAAATTCACTTTTGAGTCGAAAGTCTTTAGGGTGCAAACGGTGAAAAAATCCACTCATCAAGTTGGATGAACCACCCACAATATTGCCATTCCAAAAATCCCAGCCAGAGGTATACGTCGGTGTGACCACCCATTCCCCATCTTCTTTATCCTCTATCAGGTGATACTCATCTTTGAGCTTTGGGGTGATGATAGAACGCCGGCAAAAGGCTATCTCATCTTTAGAAAAATCCTCTTCATTGTAAAAATCTCCTTTTTCCAAGATAAGCACTTTAGCACCAGAACGACTTAACTCATACGCGATAGGTGCAGCGCCTGCCCCTGAACCGATGATACAGATATCAACCATGTTTTGCTCCAAATCTAAACTTAGGACGCGGTACGCCCGCATTGTGATGAAAACTTTTCCAACCTATTTCCTTTTTATTACCACCATATAGTGGATCACAAAAAAGTGCTTCTAATGTATAGTTTATCATAATAGATATCCAGTTTTCTCCCAAATGACTCTCTCCAAAGGTCTGTAAAACCTTCTCTTTTTCATCATCTGTGAGTATCGTTTTATAGCCACTTTTGCGCAACTCACTCGCCCCACGCAAAATAAAATCCAAATCATCTTTATCAAAGCTATCATGATAAGCAACCATCTTGAGATAACGCGTCGCTTCAAACTCTTTAGCACTTGGATACTTCTTCGTTTTGGGAAATAGATGCACTTGTACACTCTCTATGAGTAACCAAGTATCCTCCTTTTTGGCACAAGCCACCGTAGTAAATACGACAGGTAAAGTTAAAAACTCGCGTCTTTTCATAGTATCTCCTTTCCATCATGATAGCATCTGTGCATAGTACATTTGTGTAGTCACTTCAAACACTACACAAATAGTACATAATAAAAGATTATAATTCAAATACAATAAAAAAACAAGGAGATTTAGATGAAGAAGATATTAACAACTTCAATTTTAGCATTTGCCACCGTGGCATTTTTAGGTATGAGCCAACTCTCAGCAGGAGAGGGAATGAAATGTGGCGCAGGTAAATGCGGTGATAGCCCAAAAGCGATGAAATGTGGTTCTGGTAAATGTGGCAATACAACCAAACCGATGAAAGGAAAGTGCGGTTCTGGAAAATGTGGTGCAACAGAAAAACCAGCTAAACCAGCACCAAAGTCTACAGGTAAATGTGGCGTTGGTAAGTGTAGTTAATAAACAAAGGAACATAAAATGAAAAAATTACTATTAAATTCGATTTTTGCCTTGGCATTAGTGTCATTGGCGGGGTGCTATGGAACTAGCGCTAATGTAGACAATGGTGTAAAAACAACAAAAGGCATGAAATGTGGCACTGGTAAATGCGGTAAAAGTATGAAATCTGGTGCTGGCTGTGCGTCTAAAGCAAGCAAATGTGGTGATGCCAAAAAAGCAACGAAATGTGGGGCAAGTGCTAAGTGTGGTGATGCCAAAAAAGAGACACCTATGAAATGTGGCGCTGGTAAATGCGGCAGTGCAAAATAATAACAACTAAAGTATAAGAAGTCAGTTCTTCTTATACTTATAAGGAGAACACAATGTTAAAACAACTTTATAGCGAAGTCGTTAGGTTACTCTCAAACCTACAAAGTGTGGCACTTTTGTTAGCCAGACTAGCCGTAGCATATGGATTTTATGAGCCAGCGATGATGAAATGGTCAGATATAGGTTCTGTGGCAGATTGGTTTGGCTCTATGGGTATACCCTTTCCCACACTCAACGCCTACATGGCAGCAACAACGGAGATAGTTGGTGTGGTACTGCTTACCCTTGGACTGTTTACAAGGATTATCTCACTCCCAATGATGGTTATCATGATAGTAGCAATTAAGACCGTGCATTTGGCACATGGTTTTTCTGCCGGGGACAATGGCTTTGAAATTCCACTCTATTATATGCTATTTTTACTCATCTTTGTGGCTTTTGGCGCAGGAAAGTTTTCTTTGGATCAACTTCTTTTTAAAGATGAAAAGTAGATGGAAGAGCTACTCCAGCATGGCGGTGCATTGATTCATAATGACTGGGGAGAGTTTTTTAAGGGGCTTTCCTTGATGCTTCTTTTTTTACTCTTTCTGTTTTTCATCTATGATAGATTTGTGCAGCGAAGCAATCAACTGCTTATCAATTACCCTCTTATAGGGCGAATGCGTTATCTTTTTTATATGTTACGAGCCCCTATGCGTCAATACTTTGGCGATGAGCAGTTTTATGATACGTATGAAAAGGTGGACTGGGTAAACAAAGCCTCCTATGGTAAAAAGCTCTACTACTCCTTTTCCCTCACCAAACCTAGCAATCCGGATACGTCCAAGTTTGTCCATGCCAATAGTGTGCTCAACCTTGATGAAGTGCAAGAGAGCTTCCAAGTAACCTTTGGAGAGAGACAAAAGTGTCCCTTTACCAGTAAAAGCATTATCGGACGTTCTGCCATGAGTGATGGTTCTATCTCCCCAGAAGCGACACAATCCTTTTCTAAAGCAGCTTTCATGGGTCACTTTCCTATCAACACAGGAGAGGGGTCACTCACCACCAATTTTCTCACGACCCATGCCTGCTCGGTGGCTATGCAAGGCAAGTCTTATTTAGAAGTGCATCGAGGTACATTTTTTGCACGAGGTATTTACAAAATCACCAAATTCTTTTTTAACAAAGAGATTTCCTCCTCGCTCTATCGTACTTTAGTGATTAAAAAAGAGCAAGAGACGTATAACTTTGATGAGAGAATTCATGCCTTTTACAGGGTAGATTGGTCAAAGCCACTTTCAACATTCCCACAAGATATCTGTGACATCCCCGATATCATCTTTCAGATGGGTTCAGGGCTCTATGGTGTGAGAAATGACAAAGGAGAGTTTGACGCAGAACGTTATCAAAAAGTGATGCGTTTTTGTAAAATGACAGAGATAAAGATAGCCCAAGGAGCCAAACAGACAGGGGGAAAACTCTTGGCAAAGAAAGTGACAGAGGCGATTGCTTACTACCGTGGGATACCAGTTAACAAAGACCTCATCTCCCCAAATCGTTTTCCTTATGCCAGTACACTCACAGAATTATTTGATTTCGTGGGAAAATTACAAAGCCTTTCAGACAAACCAGTCGGCATCAAAATCGTCCTCTCTACCAAAAAGAATTTTGATGCTTATGCCGATGCACTTTTACAACACATTCAGACACATCAACCTTATCCTGATTTTCTCACCATAGATGGTGGAGATGGTGGGTCTGGCGCAGCACCCATGGAGATGATGGGACGCATAGGTCTTGGCATCCATGCGTCCTTGGATATCGTCATAAGTGCCTTAGAAAACCGTGGTATCAGAAAAGATATAAAAATCATCGCCTCTGAAAAAGTCCTCACACCAGACGATGTGATAGAACTCTTTGCATACGGAGCAGACTTTATCAATATCGCTAGAGGGTTTATGATATCCGCTGGTTGTATCCGCGCACGTGAATGTTCAGGAGCCAACGGCAAAGATTGTCCCGTAGGCATCGCCACGATGAATGAGATGAAACGTTCTAAGTTTCTCATAGAGCAAAAATCTCACAACATCACACACTATCATGATAGCCTTCTTCAGGGAGTAAAAGCCCTCATGGCTGTGATGGGGAAAAAGCATTTAAGGGAGATTTCTAAACACGACCTTATGATAAATAGTAAAATTTTATTGACTTAATCTTCTTTTAAAGTTTCATAAGGTAAACTTTATTTATCTTAATTAAGGAGAAATGTAATGAAAAAATTACTTTTAGTAAGTTCAGTATTAGCAATGTCTTTAGGACTTCTTTCAGGTTGTAGTTATAAAAAAGCAGATACTTGTACTGCAAGCAAGATAGTATACCCGGATTGTGTACCTTGTACTAACGTATCACCAAAACCTTGCAGACCATGCAAAAGATAGTCATACTATCCTAAGAAGAGGTGGTTCCCCACTTCTTCTATCACTTTCCTAGATAGCGTTGTCTAGGTCTTGCTATCTTTGAACTCTCATCTTTTTTAAACTCTACCCATTGATTTATCCAGCCTACTGTTCTACCTATCACAAAGATTACCGTAAACATAGATTTTGGTATACCCAAGGCATAAAGAATAGTCCCTGAATAAAAGTCTATATTTGGATAAAGATTTCTCTCTATAAAGTAAGGGTCACTCAATGCAATTTTCTCTATCTCTCTTGCTATCATGATAAGTTCAGAATCCAACTCCAACGCATCACTTAACTTATCTTGTAATTTTTTCAAAACTCTTGCACGTGGATCAAAGTTTTTATAGACACGATGACCAAATCCCATCAATCGAAAATCATCTTCAGGGTCTTTGGCTCTTTTGATAAATGCTGGTACATTTTTCACATCCCCAATCATCTCCAGTTGTGCGATGACAGATTCATTTGCCCCGCCATGCGCCCTACCCCATAGTGCAGAGATACCTGCTGATATCGCCACATAAGGATGGGCTCCTGTAGAGGCTACACCTCGCACCGTGGTAGTAGAAGCATTTTGTTCATGGTCTGCATGCAGGGTAAATATCGTATCGAGTGCTTCTATCTCCACCGAGGATATCTTCTCTTCTCCATCCACACCTATATGCATCTTTCCCCCAGGATACGCACGCATCATATAGAGAAAATTTTCTGTAAAAGAACGCTCGATATCAGGGCATATCAAAGGAATCCCAAGTGAGTGTCTATATGAAAATGCTGCCAAAGTTGGCATCTTGGCAATAATGCGTCGCTTCATCTCCATATAATCTTCTTCACTCTTTAACTCAAGATGTTCAAAATAAAACGACGAAAGCGCAGAGACTGCCGAAGCCAATATCGCCATCGGATGTGCAGAATTGGGAAAGCTCTCTATGAGATTTTTTAACCCAGAGTGGATAAAAGAGCGGTGTCTAATCTCTAAGTCATAATTGATAGACTCCTCTTGGGTGGGAAATCTACCCGTGCTTAGTAAAAAGCAGACATCCAGATAAGAGTGATTAGTTGCCAACTCTTCTATCTCAATGCCATAATACCGAAGTTCCCCCTTCCCTCCATCTATAAAAGTCATCTCTGAATCACAAGCTGCCGTCGATGTAAATCCAGGGTCATAGGTAAACATCCCAGTATCTTTGAAAAAACTCCTCACATCCACAACACTAGGCCCTCTTGTAGCCTCTAAAATACTATATTCATACGATTTTCCTGTTCGATTGTCTATCATCGTCATACTATTTTTTTTCATCTTACACCTCCAATAATTCTTTTTTAAAGTTTTTTTTATAAAATTTCTTGCCTAAAAATGTGCATATCTCTTTTGCATCTGTTTTGGCGTTGCTCTAGCAACTAGTTGCTCCAGGGGATGGTGTCATGTTAAACACCAAACCTTTTTTCGTATCTATTTTCGCCTCACCCAGCAATAACCTCTTGTTTATCTTATCGATAACTTGAGGGCGAAGCCCACCTATTCCGTCTGCGTATTCTATATCATCCGCCCCAAGTGTTGGGATGATTTTTTGTACCTCTTTGGCAAAAAGTCCATTACGTATCACAGGTATTTCATACATCATATTTTTAATCATATATTCTCTGATATCTCCATCAGTAATAAGATCATAAAAAACATCAAATACCGCTTTATCTGGGTTGAGTGTCTTCATAAAGTCGATAAAATCAGCCCCTTTATACCGCTCCAACTTGGGGAGTGCCAGTGCTGTTGGTCCGAATCTCGTGATATTATCATGGATGATATCCGGGTCAGCATGAACCGCAGCAAAAGGAAGTTTTGGATTTTGTATAGTATAGACTTTAGAGTTTATAAACTGTTTTTTTGCATAGTAAAAACTCCCACCCACAGGCAAGGTTGAATACTCCATACCATAGCCCATATCATTGGCCAGTAAGAGAGAATGACTCCCCGCATCAACGACCACATAATGAGCAAAGTAAATGCCCTTTGCGGTCAACAACTGATAAGCGTTTCCTCTCTCTTTGATGCTATAGACCTCTTCTTGTAAACAGACTTCCACGTCGCACTCTTGTTTCTTAGCATTTTCTACAAAGCTCTCAGATATCTTGCCAAAATCCATCGCACAAAATTGCTCCGTTGAACCCATCGCTACGATATCAGACTCTCTCCCTTCAACCAACTTTGGCTCTAACTCTTCAAGTCTCTCTTTGTCCCAAAATTTAAGATAAGGATAATGCTCTTTAAACTCCTTGTAGCGACTTTTCATATAAGGAACTTCATTTCCCACCGCTATCACCATCTTTGGAAAGTTAAAGATAGATTTATTTTCATAACCATGTCTTCGAGCATAGTTTTCTAACATATCTGCTGATTTTTTAACTTTAAGTGCTTTTTTAAGAGAATAGTTTGTCTCTATGTCCCCTGCATGTAAGGTCTGAGAATTTGATTTTGCATTAGAGTTCAAAGAGGCTATTTCATCACACTTTTCAAAAAGGGCAACTTTAGCGATATTGGTATAGCGTGCAAGCGTATAGAGAAGAGAGGTTCCAGAAATCCCACCACCTACAATCGCAACATCAAAAAAATGTTCCCTTGACATGACAACTCCTTTTAGTTATCACATCTTAGTAGAAAAAAGTAGGGCTTATGTGTAGTGTTATCATGATAGCGTGTTAAAAGTGATACCCTACACCCATATACGTAACACTACTCTTTAACTCCGTAGTAAAGGGGGAGAAAACATCTACATTAAAAAAGTTATAGAGATTGACCTCAGCACTATCTACACTCCAATGCTTCGTTGTATGTCCTAGTAGGAAAAAATACTTTGATGCTGGAGGGTCATATCGCATACCTAGGTCTAATGCACTATAGTCCCCCTTAACATCCAGACTTGACTTGAAAAGTTTACTCTCTATAAACGCTTTTTGAAATCCTAAAGAGAGAGAACCATAAAGTGAAAAATCGGGATTGATAGCAAAATTCCCTTTGATAGCAGGGCCTATCTTATACGTTATGACATCCAAATCCCAAGACTCCATCAAGTCATAGGCAAAAGAAGCCTTTGAGGAGAGATTTTCTGCATTTATAAGTGGTAAAGTCGCACCAAGGTTCAAAGCAAGTCCAAGATAACTTTTTCCTTTTCGGATGACATCATACCCCAAACCAAAGTCCATATCAAAACCAACAGCTTTATAGTCACCATCAACAGGAAACATTCCTAAAAAATTATTGGTCATATCATTGACACTTCCTACTAGAGGGAACTTATAAGAAGCAGCAAAATTTGCAAACTCCGTCTCTTGGCGTTTGGCACTTGAGGTATAAACCTCCGCACTATAGTAGTAAAAAAGTGGACTCTTAGCAATCTCTTTGTGTGGTTCATCTAAAGAAAATACATAGATATCATTACTTGTGTCATGATTTAAAAAATTCTTGATAGAGATATCTGTATCATAACTTCCTTTTCCGATACGAAACTCTAAAGTATGGAGTGAACTTATACCCAAAGTGCAGGTTGTTGCGCTCATGAGAGCCAACAAAAATAGACTTTTTTTCATTATTTTTCCTTTATTTCAAATAGTGTTAAAATTGTTTTTTCAAATATATTGTTGTTATTATCACTAATCATGAGATAGAGATTATCCTTGATATGGGTTAACCCTTCAAAATTATCGATATTCCAACCATCCTTGCTACTCATCCATGACAACACTTCACTCTGACAAATACCCACATTTGCCCCTTCTAAATCTACCTTTAAAAGTGTCGTCTCAAACGTAAATGAGTGCAGAATAAACTTTCGTAAAAGTAGCAACAAACTTCCATCAGGCATCATCTCCATCTCCGTAATCGCCACATTACTATCTGCTATTTTCACCTTGCAAAGTTTTCCCTTCGATGTGTAGATATCATGATAGCCTCTTTTTTCTCCCTTTAGTGAATACTCTGCGGTTGTGATATACCCATACTTTTCATTATAGGTCAAGGCTTCTAGGGCTTTATTTTTGGAGCGATAGTTTTTGATGTCATTTAAGGGTATGGGTAAAGGGAGCATTTTTTGAGGTCTGAAGTTTTTATCATAGCGTAGTATACGTGGTTTTCTCTCAAAGGAGACTAGCAGAGACTCCCCTACCAATGCCAAACCTTCAGAATCTTTATACGCACCAAATAACTTTTTTCCATTGAGCCCTCTAAGAGCCTTTGATGAAAGTGCTTTAAGGGATTTTATCTTTTTATTTTCTATCATGATAGAGAGTGTAAAGAGCCTCCCTTTATCACTAAGTGCATAAAGTAAATCTTTTGTTTTATCATAAGCGATATCAGATATCTCACAAAACTTTAATCCATCAACATGATTACTAGCCAAGACCTTTGAGTCTAGTATCTTAATCCCCATGTAGTCGCCATTTTTGACAAAATCTGGTTCGATTTTATGATTTTCAAACCCCCATAATTGCACAAAAAAAGCTATCATGATAAGGATGATTTTCATGCCCTAAGCTTCCTTATCGCCAAAGAACACAAAGCCAAGCCAAAAGCACCCGTCACCCCCATAAAAGAACCCATCTCTGTACAATGGGGCACTTCTGGAGAAAAGACCACATCAAACTTTCCTTTAAATCCACTCTTTTTGAGTTCATAACGAAACTTCTTTGCCAAGGCATCCCCATGGGTTTTCCAGATAGAAGCAATCTCTATCTTTGTGGGATCTAAGCGTTTTGCTCCACCCATGGAGGCTATCAACTTACCTCCCGTATGATGTGCAAGTGCCACCTTTGCTGGCATATCATCGATGGCATCAATCACCAAATCATACGAAGAAAAATCAAAATCTTCACACCACTGGGGTGTTACGCGTATCTTCTCTATCATGATAGAGGGATATTCTCTCTTAAAATATTCGACCTTCACCTCTCCCAAGGCATGTGAACCTAGTTGGCGATTTTGGTTACTCTCTTCAAAAGTGTCAAAATCTACGATAGTGATATCTCTCACGCCAGAGCGATAGAGACAATCCAGACAAAATCCCCCTACACCACCAACACCCAAAAGCAACACTTTGGCACCTTGAAGCTTCTCAAAATCCTCACCAAAGAGCATTCGAGAACGTGAATACCTCATAGCCACTTTTCAAGTGTTTTGATATCATCGTGTGCTGTCATATCTAAGTGAATAGGCGTGATAGAGACAAATCCCTCATCAATCGCCTCCAAGTCAGATATCTGCCCATCCGTACTTGGCTTCCAATCCAACACATGAAGTCCCATCCAGTAGTGTTCTTCTCCACGAGGATTTTTATGCATGTGGGCATCATTGCCATACACACGATACCCCGCCTTTGTGATACGATAGCCTTTAAAATCTTCTTCTTTGATAGCGGGAATGTTGATGTTTAGTAATTTTCGCTCTCCTAGAGGAAAAGAGCCTTCAAATATCTTGGTAACTAACTCTCTTACCACTTTTTTTGCTAGGGCATATCCATACGCATTTAAGGTATCTTTACCCCCTTTATAAACCTGAGATATTGCTAAAGAAGGCACTCCTTGAATCACCCCTTCCATCGCCCCTGCTGCCGTACCACTATAAGTGATATCTTCACCAAGATTGGAGCCCTTATTGATACCACTTAAGACTAAGTCTGGTTTTTCATCATTGGGGAAAAGTGCATTGAGTGCAAGATAGATACAATCTGTTGGCGTGCCATCATCGAGTTTATAAAAGTTTTTAGAAAGCTCCACAAAACGCAAAGGACGCGTCAAAGTCAAGCTATGTCCACAAGCAGACTTCTCCAAAGTAGGTGCTACTACAATCACCTCAGCCAAGTCCGCCACCGCATCTACAAGAGCCCGCAAGCCCTCGCTGTCAAATCCATCGTCGTTTGTTATTAATATCTTTTTCATAAAGAGATTATAGCAAAACGATGGTAAGGCTTTGGCTACTGGTCACTTACGCAACGTATACCCGCTGTCCCTCTAGTGGCATCGTCAAAAGCACCTGTACTGGGATTATTGGTGGTATAGACATAACGCCCCTCTGTGGATGTTGCCATAAATTGACAGTTTGGATTGTCATCTGGATAAACAAGCATAGTAGAATTTTCATTGGCGTGTGCCATCAAATAAACAGCTTCATCCTCAGTAGGCATTCTCCAAGTTGTGATACCACCATGATTTAAGCCCTCACAATGTGCCGTTCCCCCAGCAAGGATTGTCCCACCACGCTGCGCAATACGATATATTAAACACGCCGTACTTGTATCATTGACCCAAGCGCGTTTAGTGCCATCGCTTTTTGTTTCTATCAGCACACCTGCGCCAGAGACATAACCAACGGTTATCGGGTCTGTATTGTTGTTTTCATTATTTGGTGTAGTAGTATTATCATCTTCAACCTTGACAGTATCTGTTGACCCACTACCACAACCACTAAACAAAGATAATGCCAATCCTATACCTATCATGATAGAATATTTTTCACTTAAAACCATACTAACTTCTCCTAAATTAAAATAATAAAATATTATAATTTAACTGTGTAGTATTTGTGTAGCCAAAAGAATATCCTTATTTAAAAAGTTGACTGCACAGTCCCAATCTTTGAGATAAAATCTATACATTCCTTTTTGTCTATATCAACTCCTTTCCATTGCTTAGAACCAATTTTCTAATCTTCTCTTCATCTATGATACTCTCATCATATTTAATCACCAAAATATGTTCTGTATCATTAATATACCACTCTGTGCATCCTTCTAGTTGATGAAGTTCAGAGTGTTTAGCACTATCTGTATCAGAAATAGGCATATAAAGAACTTTAGTTTTTGCTGGATTATCAAGCGAAAATATCATCATAGCCCATCCGATACATAAAACAATAATACCATAAGAGATATTGCTCAAAGAAGTGACATCTAATAGCACTCCTCCAATAAAACCGCCTACAAATGTTCCAAAATAACCAAAACTATTAAAAATTCCTAAAACTTTTCCCCTTTGATGTACTTTTGCATATTTTGAAGCGAGTGCTTGTAAAATCGGTTCTTGAAGATTAAATCCTATAAAAAAGATGATAATCCCTGAAGCAAACATGAGATAAGTTTGACTTAATCCTATAATCAGATATGCTATTGATAAAAAGAGAATACCCAAAAGTAGAATGAGTTTATAACTACCTTTTTTTTCAGCAATCATCGCTGCTGGACCCATTACTAATATTCCCACAATCATAGAAGGGAGATAAATTTTGTATAGTTCTGTTTTGTCCCAACCATAGTTTTGAATTAAGACAATAGGAATAATCATAAAGGCAAAAGTCATAAATCCCTTTACAAAGAAATTAGTAAAATTCATCTTCATAAGATTTTTGTTTTCAAAGAATTTGAATGAGTCACTCTCCTGATAAGTGTGTTTAATGATTGGTGGATTAGATACATATTTTAAAAGAATCACAATAGAAAAAAGTGCCAAAAAGGCAACCATAAAAAAGAGTGTAGAAACTCCACCAAAGTGAGCTGCAATCATAGGACCAGCTACCATAGAAAGAGCAAATGCCATACCTATACTCCCTCCCATAATGGCCATGGCTTTACCCCGTTCTTCTTCATTAACTACATCACTAATTGTTGCGGTAATCACTGAACCAATTGCTCCTGCACCTTGAAGAAGTCGTCCAATAAGTAAGGTATAGATATCTGTTGCAACACCTGCAACGATGGAACCTATAGCAAAGATAATTAAACCAATAATAATACTTTTTTTACGACCAATTTTATCACTCATCGTGCCAAAAGGGACTTGGAAAAGCATCTGAGTAAGTGCATACCCTCCAATAATAATTCCTACCATTGTATGATTTGAATTTGGCATATTGAGTGCATAAAGAGAAAGTACGGGTAGCACGATGAAAAGTCCAAACATACGTAGCGAGATGATAATGTTAAGTGGCAAAATTTTTTTAAACACAGTTGTTCCTTATAGCGTAAAATTCTATGTAATATATAACCAAATGATATAATTATTATAAATTAAATTAGTTAACCAGATTTAAACAATAGTGTTAAATTCAAATTATTACATAAAGGATAAATAAAACGAAGAACTGAGCATGATTGCAACTGCAGCGTGATGGTACTTAGTACACAAAGGAGAAATTTCATAAAACAATAAGTTACCCTAAAGACTCATATCACCATAGAGAAACCCCTCTACCACCCAATAATCAAAAATATCGCAGCGATAAAATAGTCCAACACAAACACCATGATTGCCGAGTAAACCACCGCAGTCGTTGTTGCTCTTCCAACGCCTCTGGCTCCACCGTGCGTATGATATCCTATATAGGTGCCAATAGTACCTATCATAAAACCAAAGAAAAAACCTTTCGCAATTCCTGTAAAGATATCACTCAATGAAAGATACATATTGATAGTATTTAAAAACGCTGTCTCATTGACGCCTAACATATAGACGGATATAAGATAAGCAGCCATATTACCCAACACATCAAAAAGTATGATAAGGATAGGTAATGCTAGTGTGGTAGCCACGATGCGAGGTACTAAAAGATATTTACGTGAATCTACTGCCAAGGTATCTAGCGCATCTATCTGTTCTGTCACACGCATACTCCCTAGCTCCGCTGCCATTGCAGAGATTGCACGAGAAGTGAGCATCAAGCCTGCAAAAACAGGTCCCAACTCTCTGGTGATAGAGATAAAGATAGGAAAGCCCATCATGTTTTCCGCGCCAAACTGGTGAAATCCTTGATAGAGTTGCACCGCAGAAACCATCCCCGCAAAGATACCTGTGAGGGAGATAACACCCACCGAGCCTATCCCTACGATAACAAGTTGTTCATAAATCTCTTTCATTCTAAAAGGAGGCACAACAGCAAGCTTAATCATCTGCCATTGAAAGAGAGTAAACTTACCAAGTTCCCCTAAGACACTCATAAAATATAAAAAACTTTTACCTAAATATGCAAAAAAATGTTCTAAAGTACTCAATTTAACCCCAATTTGTCTGAAAAATGCAAAATAAAACTAACTTTGTGCAAAAAAACTAAACTTTTTTCTAAACTGCACGATATAGTTTGTAAGCAAGTATAAAATAAAAAGTTATTAATCATAACACAAGGAAGGGAAATCATGGCTGAAGCAGTAGAAACTCCAGAAGTAGCAGTAGAGGCAAAAAAAGGTGGATCCAATATATTACTTATCATCGTAGTAGTGATGTTATTTTTGATTTTAGCAGGAGGCGCGGCAGCGGCTTATTTTATGTTAAATGAAGATACAGAAGTTTTAGATGATGCACAACAGGCAAAACAGACGCAAGTAGTTGCAGCAGCAAAACAAACATCAACGACAAGAAGTACAGACTATTCACAAATAGGCCCTATGTATCCAATGGATCAATTTATCGTCAACCTCTATAATGAGGGTAGTAGCAGATATCTTAAATCTACTATAAACTTTGAGCTTTCCGTAGCAGAACTCAGCGTAGAGATGGATACCAAAAAACCTCTCATTCGTGATATTGTCATCAAAACACTCTCAGCGAAGACTTATGAAGAGATAAGTACAATTCGTGGAAAAGAGAATTTAAAGGATGAACTCGTGTCTAAAATCAATCAAGTTTTGACAGATGGACAAATCAACAATGTTTTCTTTACGGACTTTGTGATTCAATGATAGGCATCGATATCGTTTCGATCAAACGATTTGAAAAGTTTCTAGAAAAAAAGAGTGCCCTTTCTAAATATCTTAGTGACGAGGAAATACTTCTCGTCACTTCCCCCTCAACCGCAGCAGGATTTTTTGCAACAAAAGAAGCCATTTCAAAAGCACTCGGAACAGGGATAGGCGAAAAATGTAGCTTTAAAGACATCAAAATCCACAAAGATGCAAAGGGTGCACCATTCTACACACTCTCCTCCCATATTATAGAAGCCTTTGGTATCACAGAGACTGCTCTTTCTATCGCACATGATGGTGGATTTGCTATCGCCGTAGCAGTGATAAAAACCCAAAAAACCTTACCCAGACCAATTTCTCACTAAAAGTTACAAAAAAAATATTTAAAGGCTTGCAATAAAAAACTATTAACTTCAATAATTTAAATAAAGCCTTTATTTCACTCCTCGATAGCCTAAAAATAGTACTTTTCCCCTAATGTCTTCACATATCTAGACGATATAGTTATAGACACAAAGGGGAAATAACTATGAAAAAAACAAGTATCATAATGGCACCACTATTTGCAGCGGTTGTCATGCTATTATCTATCGGAGCCGTGGGAGAACTCTTTGCCAGCCTATTTGCAAAAGTCAAAAACCGCTTCACCATTACTTCATCTGCTACACAAAGCACATCCGAACAAGCCGTACAACTCAAATAATCCTATAAAAGGTTCTTAACTGAATCTTTTATAAAAATCATAAATAATTAAAGATATTTACTTTTTATTAAGGAATATGTAATATACTTTATTTATAACATTTTAGTTATTGTAATAAGGAGTATGTTATGAAAAAAAAAATTAATATCGCATATCTTAGTGCATGGATGGTTTTTGTTGTTGCCCTACTCGTCATTTCTGTAGTTCGCGACAATATCAGCTCTCTCTTTGGCAAGCTAAGTAGCAGACAAAAAGTAAAAAAGAGAAGCTACAAACGGGCAACTATGCCAAGAAACTATGTCATTACTCAAAGAAGACAATTATTGGCATAATAAAATCACTTAAAAATTTATTTATCGTAAAAAAAAATTTTTAAGTAACATTTGAGTAAAATATCCTAAAAACATGGATATAACTCAAATGTCAGAAACTTGCCACAAAGTCACTATCACCACCCCTATCTATTATGTCAATGACATACCACACATCGGTCACGCGTATACCACTATCATTGCAGATACACTCGCGCGCTATTCTCGCCTCAAAGGACATGAAACACGTTTTATCACAGGCACTGATGAACATGGTCAAAAGATAGAAGAAGCAGCCAAAAGCAGAGGAAAATCTCCCCAAGCCTATGCCGATGAAATCTCTGGAAAATTTAAAACACTTTGGGATGAATTTGATATCTCTTATGATACATTTATCCGTACTACAGATGAAAAACATAAAAAAGGTGTACAAAAAGCCTTTGAGACTATGTATAACAATGGTGATATCTATAAGGATGAATATGAAGGCTTTTACTGCGTAAGCTGTGAGACTTTTTTCACCCAAACACAACTTTTAGAAGATGAGTGTTGTCCTGATTGTGGTAAACAAACTTCTATCGTCAAAGAAGAGAGCTACTTTTTCAAACTTTCCAAATACGAGGATAGACTGCTTGCCTGGTATGAAGAGAAAGAAGATTGTGTTTTACCAAAGGGTAAGAAAAATGAAGTCATCAACTTTGTCAAACAAGGGCTGCATGACCTCTCTATCACCAGAACGAGTTTTGATTGGGGTGTGAAACTACCCGACTCTTTACATGACCCAAAACATGTTATGTATGTATGGCTTGACGCACTCATGAACTATATCACAGCCCTTGGATATGGTGATGATGAGAGATACATGGAGTTTGCAGACAACATGACGCACCTAGTAGGTAAGGATATCCTACGTTTTCACGCGATTTATTGGCCAGCATTTTTGATGAGTTTAGACTTGCCACTTCCCAAACATATCGCAGCCCATGGTTGGTGGACACGAAATGGCGAAAAGATTAGTAAATCAAAAGGCAATGTCGTCGATCCTCGTGAAGTAGCCAATGCTTATGGACTTGAAAACTTTCGTTACTTTTTGATGCGCGAAGTACCCTTTGGTCAAGATGGAGATTTTTCTCAAAAAGCACTCATTGACCGCATCAACTCAGACCTTGGCAATGACTTAGGAAACCTCATGAACCGTATCATCGGTATGAGTGGCAAATACAGTGACTTAGTCATCGACTCTAGCAACGTACGCACCTATCATGATAAAGAGCTCAAAGAAGCCGAAGCACTCTTAGAAAATATAGAAGAGTATATCTACCAGATGCAACTAAATCGCTACTTAGAAACACTCTGGAAAGTGCTTACCATCGCCAATCAAGCCATCACAACCCACGAACCATGGGTAAAAATGAAAGAAGGAAAAACAGAAGAAGCAATGGCACTTGTTGCCTTGGTAGCAAATCTACTTGCGCGTGTTGCTATTTTATTGAGTCCAGTCATGCCTAAAACTTGTGATAAAATCGCTACGGCAATGGGCTTTAGTATAAATACAAAAACCTATCAATCACTCTATCATGATAGAGCACTTTTAGAGACATTTACTATTCAGAAACTTCCTGCACTCTTTCCACGCATAGAAGAAGAGGTTTTAGCAGTCAAAGAGGTAGTCTCAGCAAAAAAAGAAAAAAAGAAAAAAGAAAAAACTGACGGCATCATCACCATCGATCAATTTTTTGAGACAAAACTCAAAATCGGTACTATCCTCACAGCACAAGAGGTCAAAAAAAGTGATAGACTCCTACAACTCACCGTCGATGTCGGAGAAGATGAACCACGCCAAGTCATCGCAGGTATCAAAGAGTACTATAATCCTGCAGACTTAGTAGACACCCAAGTCTGTATCGTAGCAAACCTCAAACCAGCCAAAATCATGGGAATGCTCAGCCAAGGGATGCTTTTAGCTGCCAAAGATAAAGAGGGGCTCTCCCTCATGCGTCCAGAAAAACCTAAAAAGAGCGGCACACCGGTCGGATGACATTTGAGAGTCTATGTAAAATTGTGGATGGGGTCTGTTTAAACTCCCCTGCTGTCAATGCCTATGAAAAGATAGAGACAAAGCCCCATCTTATCAAAAGAGGAGATTTGTTTGTAGGCTCTGACAGAGAAGCTATTATACAAGCTGTCGAAAATGGTGCTTATGGCATTTTACACGATGACGATACTATCATGATAGATGAAGAAGTGGCTTGGTTAAAAGTTGATTCTACAGATAATGCCCTTATCAAACTTTTACGTTTTTCACTACTTAAATCTGATTTTTCTTTTACACTTTTTTCTCCTATTCAGTATGCTTTACTCAAAAAATTAGTCCCTAAATCATTACTATTTTTAGAAGCAAAAACATCAGACAACTTTAAAAAAATTCTTTCTGCCCAAAAAGGTTCTCACTTTATCTCACAAGATGAGCTGTTTTTAAGCTCAGTCTATCCCGAATATACAAGCTACAATGATAAGCATATTTATCCGATACAACTCACACATAAAACACTTTTTTTAAGCTCATTCACCTATCATGATAAGCACTATGAAGATATCAAAATCCCCTCCCTTTTCATCCAAGATTTAACCTCAGTACTTCATTACTTAGACGAATATCACTTGCATTATGAATTGGAGAAGCTTGACTTCACCCAACATTTTCAACCTCTCTTTATCAGTAATCGCTTGACAATACGTCCCTTTGGACATTCAGAACATGCCTTTATCGTGCAAAGTGATAGCACTAAAATTATTCCATCACTAAACTATATAAACAACGTGGCAACCTGGGCAAATATCTTGCTATTTTTACCAAAAGAAGTCAAAATACAATTAGACACAAAGATAACAACACACCATTACGATACATTAGAGGAAGTAAAAAATATAGAGGTTGATAAATTTAATTTTATTTTAATTTTAGCTAATTATAATGAACTATCTAACTTGTTAGAAAATAGCAAACAAGAGAAACATATTTCTCTATTTTAGGAGTAAAGTAACCTACATGAATCCCGATTCGAGCGCGCGTGTGAGTAACACGCAACAATTTATAGGCAACTACTGGGATATCTTTGGTGGACTTCTCTTTTTGGGGCTTACTTACTTACTACATTTTTCTCATCTACCTATGCTATCTACATTAACCTCCGCGATTGCTATCATATTTTTTTCTATCACCGTATCTGAAGTAGCAGAGATATTGGCAGAGAGGCTAGGTGAGCCATATGGCTCTTATGTACTTACGTTCACCGCTGTTGCTGTAGAAATCATCTTACTTTTTTCTATCATGTTACAAAGTGTCAACTCTCCAGAAGCGATGGAAACAGTTAAGGGTGGTATCATCTCCGCAGTCATCGTTGATATGAATGTACTTTTGGGACTTGCCGTCTTTATAGGGGGACTCTCCTTTACCGAACAACAACACAATGAAGATACCTCTAGTTCTTATACCACCATCCTCTATGTAGCATCCCTTTCACTACTAGTCCCTAGTATCTTAGGACACAGTAACCACTCATTGGAAGTGGTAAGAAGTGCCAGTTATCTCATCGGAGGATTACTCTTTTTGTTTTATATCACTATTTTGATTTTCCAGACAAAAACCCACACACATTTTTTCAAATCGACCGCAAGAAGTAGAATGTTCCGTTTTAAACAACGCTTAGCTGAAGATGGAGAAGATGAAGAACATCATCATAACTATATCTTTGATAAGCTTTCTACCTCACTAAACTTTTTCGCTATCTTTATCCTTATCGCACTGATTGGTGTTTTAGCGGAGATTTTTGCCCATGATGGATTAATGCTTTTTGCTGAGTTTGGTATCTCAGCCGGTCTTGCGGGTCTCACTATCGCCATAATTTCTGTTTCACCTGAGATATTTACTGCCGTAAAAGCCGCTAAAAATGACCAAATCCAACGTGTCGTCAATATCGCCATGGGTGCTTCAACCGTCTCTATCCTTCTCACCGTACCAGCCCTTCTTATCCTTGGATATTTTTCGGGGGTACCATTGACACTAAACTTCAACCCACTGGAAATCGGCGCACTCATCTTTACCATCCTTTTGGCATGGAAGACAACAGATGATGGAGAGACAAACTACTTTGAAGGGATATCCCATATGATGCTCTTTTTATCTTATGCCGTTATCGCCGGATTATACTAATAAAGGTCTATCATGATAGATAAAAGAACATTTTTAAAAACTTCTGCCATCATCGGTGCGAGTGTAGCACTCTCAGGATGTAGTAAAGAAAAAAGCTCTCTCAAAAGCATCAATATAAATAAAAACAAAAAAACTACCATCCGCTTAGCCACGTCATGGCCAGCGAACTTTCCTATCATGGGCACGGGCATCGAAAGATTTTCCTCTCGTTTAGAAACCATCAGCCAAGATACTTTACGGGTCAAAGTTTATCCCAAAAATGTTCTTCTCCCTGCCCTTGGTGTATTTGACGCGGCAAGTGCAGGGGCGATAGATGCTTACCACTCAGCTTCGTACTTTTATAAGGGGAAAAATGAAGCCTTTAATCTCTTTACAGGATTTCCCTTCGGGATGACCGCCACAGAGATGAATGCGTGGATAGACAATGGTGGAGGTATGGAGTTGTGGCGCGAACTTTATGCTAAGTATAATCTCGTCCCTTTCAAAGGTGGTAATACCGATGTACAGATGGGTGGATGGTTTAAAAAAGAGATAAACTCTCTTGAAGATTTAAAAGGCTTAAAGATGCGTATCCCCGGTCTAGGCGGAGAAGTCTTCTCAAAGCTAGGTGTCAAACCCGTGCTACTTCCTGCGGGAGAAATATACCTTGCCTTGGAACGCAATGTTCTCGATGCCACGGAGTGGCTTGGTCCCTCACTCGATACCAAGATGGGCTTTCAAAAAGTTGCCAAATATTACTACACAGGTTGGCATGAACCTGGCTCCATGCTCAGCCTCGTCTTTAACCAAAAGAAGTTCAATTCTCTTGGTGATGAACAGAAAATGATGATAGAGATGGCTTCCAATGAGCTTAATGCCACGATGAATTCTGAGTTTCAAGCAGAAAATACCAAAGCACTAAAAGTAGTTGAAGAAAGCGGTGCTGTCATTAAAACATTTCCAAAAGAGATACTAGTCTCGGCTAAAAAAGCGATGTTGGAAGTGGTGACTGAAAAATCTAACAAAAGCGCAGACTTCAAAAAGGTGTGGGAAAGTGCTGACACCTTTTTGAGAGAAAATCGCAAATGGACAGATATGGGGATAAAGACTTACTTAGAGTCTAGATAAGGAATCTTATCTCTCAGACCCGCTTTCTTAAAACCATTTAAACGTAGCCTACAGCTATCACACACACCACAAGCACTCTTCTCATTTTGATAACATGACCAAGTATCAGATAAAGGCACCCCCAGTTTGACTGACTCACTCACAATCTCTTGCTTTTTGAGATGCACCAAGGGTGTTTTTAGTGTGATATGGGTTTCAGGCTTAGTTCCTTCATTGATAGCCCCTTGGAGCTTAGCTATAAATGCATCGGTACAATCTGGGTAACCACTACTATCTTCTTCGACCACACCAATATAGATGGCATCTGCCCCCTCTTTTTCCGCTATTGCTCCAGCGATAGAGAGAAAGATACCGTTACGAAATGGCACATACGTCACAGGTACACCGGGTTCTATCCCTTCATCAGGCACCGCTATCTCTTCATCCGTCAACGCGGAACCACCGATTTCTGAAATAAAATGTAAATCTAATTCATACTCTTTTAGGGTGCTTAAGCTCTTTGCTATCTTTCTAAAAGATTCTAACTCTTTTTTCTCTGTTTTTTGTCCATAGTTAAAATGTACCGCTATGATGTCATAACTATCTATTTTTTTCGCCATATACGCACTTAAGGCACTATCCATCCCTCCAGAGATGATACATACTGCTTTTTTCATTAACAACCTTTTGTAATATTTATATATTTATACTAATTTAAAATAAAAAGGATAAATTTAGTCTTATTTGTATATAATTCTCCCGTTGCAAGAAATTGCATACAAAAACGCCAATAACCAATCATGTAAAAGACGCTTTTGCCTCCTTTAAGCGTCTTTTACTTTTTTACCTTTATTTTTCCTCTATCTTCTTTATCACTTTTGTTATGTTCTTATCATAAAAGAAACAAGTGCTTTCATTGCAAAGTAAAAATACCTTGGCATCTTCTACTTTAGTCAATAAAAACGGATAAGAGATTTTATCGATATCTGCTTTAGAATTCATGAGATTTTCTTTACTAGATTTTAAAACGATATTTTCTTTCTCTATACGCAAGAGTGCACGCGCCGCTTCTGGTGACTTGTCCACAAAAAATAGTATCCTCTCTTTCTCGGATTTTAGAAACCCTTTTACCTTAGCAAGAAATTTTAAATCATAATTCAAATTTGCCACCGTGATCATATCATGATAGAAACGCCCTAGCGGCGATGTATAATATTTGTCATTGTACTGTGCAAGGGCAAAATGCTTTTCATCAAGATACCATTGCTTGTTATCATAAAACTTTTCTATCGCCACCTCTGTAATATCTGTGGCTAAGGTAAGGTAACTTTTTGCATAAGTGTGTTCATATCCAGCTAACAAGGCATCAATCAAAAAAGCATAATCTTCTAAAAAAGCTTTTTGTGTTGGCTTATGGGGAGAGAAGTATTTGTGATATAGTTGCCTATCATGATACATCTTTTCTAATAATGCTTCTAGCGCATTTGTAGCAAGAACCAGATACTTATTTTCTATTTTTGAAGCAATAAAAAGTGCTTTAATCATCATTGCATTCCATGAAGTAATCATTTTTTTATCTATAAAAGGAAATTGTTTAGACTTTCGTAAATATTTTAATACCGCTTTTGTCTCTAACATTTTTTCAGGTACTTTCTCTATCCCTGTGTTTAACTGAGGATTAGAAAATCCATCTTCAAAATTCCCAATCTCCCCGATATCAAAATAGTCCAAATTTTCTTCTATCTCTTTTTCGGAAAAACCACTCTTTTTCAAAGCATCTTCTACCTCATCATAATGGTAGATAAAATATCCCCCTTCCCTGCCTTCACTATCCGCATCTGTCGCCGCATAAAAAAGCCCTTTGTTGCTAAATATCTTTAAACTCTCTTTAATCGTCTCATCCACAACGCTTTTATAAAAATTCTTCCCTGTGAGTTGATACAACTTTACATAAAGTGGTATCAACTCCGCTTGGGTATAAAGCATCTTTTCAAAATGTGGTACAGACCAGTCAGGGTGGGTACTATAACGGTAAAAACCTCCCTCCACCTGATCATAAATACCCCCTCTTGCCATGGCATCAAGGGAGTTTTTCACCATCTCAAACGCCTCTTTATTATTTTCAAGCAGATAAAGCTCAAGTAAAAAGTTCAAATGTGCAGCCAAAGGAAAACGGGGTCTTTTATCAAATCCATAATAAATCTTATCATAACGTTTTTGCATCTTCTTAAAATAGATTGACGCGATACTCTCATTGGTATCTATCTTTTCAATACGCCCTTTTTCTACCATCTTCTTCTTATTTAGTGCGATAATGACCCTTGATTCATTATCATGATAGCTTTTAGAAAGGCGCGGTAAAAGTTTTTTCATACCCTCTATCCCATAGGCATCTTCCGCGGGTATATAGGTAGCGATAGTGATAACTTCTCCTTTAGGACTTAATATCACCGTGAGAGGCCAACCATTTCTACCCTTTTCTAAAAGAGAGTGTATATGTTGATAGTGTGCATCCAACTGTGGCATCTCCTCTTTATCTACTTTGATACTGACATATCCATCATTTAGAATCTTAGCTATCCTCTCATTTTCAAAAGATTCTTCCTCCATAACATGACACCAATGACAGGTGCTATAACCAATAGAGAGGAATATCAACTTTTTTTCTTTTTGCGCCTTTTTAAATGCTTCATCAGAAAAAGGAACCCAATTAACAGGATTATGGGCATGTTGTAAAAGATAAGGAGACTCAGAACCAATCAGGGCATTGGTGTGTAACTCTTTAGAAAAGAGAAAAATTGTCCATAAAAATAACGATAAAAAAAGCTTCATCATGATAACACCCTTTTAAAAATAAATATCTTTAATTATGCTTTTTTTTCATTTACACTTTGTTTACAAAAGTAACAATTAGTAAACAAAATGAGACATAATATGTATTTTTGTTAAAGTTTTTTTCACTTAGGTAAATTTTACTATATACTCAAAGCAAGAAAAACAATAAATTTTTACTTTCAAGGAGAAGATAATGAAAAAAAAGATTATATTAGCAAGTTTGGTAGTATTAGGTTCTATCGAGCTTTCTGCTTATACTTATGAGGTAAATCCACTCATAGGAAAAAACTTCACAGAGTCAAGTGCATTGGTAAATGATTCAACAGCCTATGGGATTAGACTAAATAAGTATATCTCTGAAGATAACGCAATCATGTTTGGGTATACAAGAATGAATAATGTTGATTACAAAAGAAGAAACACTTCAGCTAAAAGTGAAAGAACATCGGGGAATTGTCACATTGACCCATGTAAGCCTATTTGTCCGCCAAAGACTTGTCCAACAGAGGGAACTAATGCTGGAGGAGGAAACGAAACTGGTACAAACAGTGGAAGTAACACAGGCAATGCAACCGACACAAACAGTGGAAGTAACACAGGCAATGCAACCGACACAAACAGTGGAAGTAACACAGGCAATACAACTGACACAAACACTGGAAGTAACACTGGTGCAGGAACTGGCACAGATGGAGGAAGCAACACAGGCGGTGGAACTGACATTGGTAATCTAGGAACATCCCATACTAGTGATACAGATATCAACCGTTTTTATATCAATGGTTTACACAATATCAAAACCAAGTATAGTAGACTAGTTCCCTATGTTTATGGTGGTTTCGGATACGAGCATGTTGAAAATGAGTTAGCAGACAATGACTCTCAAGGGTTCTTTAATGCTGGTGGTGGTCTCAAGTTTAAAGTTAATGATAGATTTAACCTTGTCTCTGACATTCAAGGTATCAAAAAATTTAGAAGCCATGATTTTGACATCTTAGGTAGCATTGGTGTAGGATACCTCTTTGGTTCTCTTTTTCAACCTGAACCTGAGTCACTAGTAGCATCAGGGTTAGAAGATATCCAACCGGTAACACCAAAAAGAGAAATAACAGTCATCAAAGTAGCACCACAACCTCTTGCAATTGCTCCTGTCATGGCTGCACCAACAGGTGAGTACTACGTACAAATGGCAGCTGGGTTCAAAACAAACATGGAGACTGGTTGTAAACATACAAAAGACTTAAGAGACGCCGGTATCGACTACGATATCAAGTATACCACTATCAAAGGTAGAAATGCTGCTCTTGTTGTCGTAGGACCATTTGAGACTAAAGAAGAGGCAAAAAGCCAACTCCCGTCTCTAAGAAGATATTCAAAAGATGCTTTTGTTAAAAGAATAAAAAACTAACAAAGCTTGCTATTCAAGTGGCAAAAGCCGCTTGGATCTCTTCTCTTTAAAAAGCCATTTATCTATTTTCGATACAATCATACACTTACATTTAAGGATATGAAAATTGCTCTTTTTACGAAAATACATCGTAGTTTTTCTCATACTATTTTCATGCTCCCTAAAAGCGGATACAGCCCAAAACAATATTATCAAAACTGCTATAGAAAATAAATTTTTAGAAATTTATCCTACACTTTCAATCTCAGAAGTCACCATAAAACCCTTAGGAAAAATGCCAAAAAAATTTCAAAATTATCAGATAGATACCATCTTTCTCTCCCATTCATCACTCAAAAGAAATCACGGCACATTTTCAATTCTCTACACCAATAGCAAAAAAAAGAAAAAACGTTTTTTCAAGTTTCACCTAGATGGCACCATCGGCGTATATGTCTCTCAAAGAAATATAAAAAGAGCCCAAGCTATCAACAACAACTATGTTATTTACAAAGAGATACCTTTTAAAAATATTCCAACACTTCCTATCTCTCAAAAACATTTTTATGATTATGAAAGCAAAAGAAGTATCAAAGAGGGAAAAATCATCACCATCTCTGACGTCAGACGTATTTTAGATATCAAAAGAGGTGCTCTTGTAGATGGTACCCTATACGATGGCGCCGTAGTCCTCACATTTAAAGTCAAAGCAATAGAAGAGGGACACATAGGAGACATCATCAAAGTCAAAAGAGGACATTATAAAAAATTCAACGCCCTTATCACTTCCAAAAACAGTGTGGATATCATAGAATGAAAATTATACTAGCCATCACAGGTGCATCTGGCGTGAGCCTCGCACAAAAATTTGTCGCCTCACTTCCTCCGAAGACAGAAGTTTTTATCATACAATCTCAAAATGCCAAAACAGTATTTAAAAAAGAGGAAAATATCGAAGTTCTGGATGATGCAGATATCGCTGCCAAAGTAGCATCAGGCTCTTTTAAGTGTGACGCTATGATAGTACTTCCTTGTAGTATGAATACTTTGGCAAAGATTTCTTCTGGAATTTGTGACAATCTTACCACCAGAACTGCCTCTGTCATGATAAAAGAGCAGCGAAAACTCATTTTAGCCCCCAGAGAGATGCCATTTTCTGCTATTGCTTTGGAAAATATGCTAAAATTAGCCCGTTTGCAAGTCATCATAGCCCCTCCTATTTTAGGCTACTATAGCAATCCTTCCACACTCGGGGATATGGAAGATTTTCTCATAGGAAAGTGGTTTGACTTGATAGGCATAGAACACACATTATTTAAACGATGGGGAGAGAGATGAAAAAAATAGCACTATATCCAGGTACCTTTGATCCTGTGACCAATGGACATATCGATATCATTAGACGGGCAAAAACTATTTTTGATGAGGTGATTGTTGCTATTGCAGAATCAACCGATAAAAGACCTATGTTTTCACTGCCAAGACGTAAAGAGATGTTAGAAATCGCAACATCAGATATGCCTGGTATTCGTATCGAAACCTTTGATACACTATTAGTAGATTTTGCTAAAGATATGAAAACTAACAATATCATTAGGGGGCTTCGTGCGATTAGTGATTTTGAGTATGAGCTGCAACTCTCTTATGCAAACTCTTCACTCAACCCAGATATCGAAACCATCTTTTTGATGCCAACCCTTGAAAACGCTTTTATCAGTTCCTCTGTGGTACGTGCTATATTAAAGCATAGTGGCCCTATCAATCACTTAGTGCCCAAAGAGATTTTACCTCTCATTGATAAGGATAGCTATGTATGTAGTATTTGAGGGTGTAGATACCTCGGGGAAAAGTACACAGCTTGACCTCTTGCACGCACACTTTCCTGATGCCATAAAAACAAAAGAACCTGGCGGCACAGTACTGGGCATGACACTAAGAGAATTAATACTCCATAAAGGAGTCAATAACCATAAAACTGAACTATTTCTCTTTTTAGCTGATCGCGCCGAACACTACAAGGATATCATTGAACCCTCTTATGATAAGATGATACTATCTGACCGTGGACTTATCTCTGGCATCGCGTATGCTTTGGCCAACCACAAGAGCTATGAGATGGACTTTCTCATCAGGCTCAACCGTTTTGCATTAGATGAAACCCTGCCAGACAAAGTAGTTTTACTACTCACCAATGAAACACTCATTAAAGAGAGATTGGGTGAGAAAAATGCTGACTTTATTGAGAAAAGAGGGATTGCATATCTACTCAAAATTCAAACTATCATGATAGATGTTTTAGAGGCTCTAGCCATCGACTATATCACCATTGATGCCAGCAAAACAAGAGAACTTATACACCAAGAGATAAAGGATTTTATAGCATGATAAAAGCACTAAAAGGGATGAAAGACACCCTAGACCCACAAAATAGAAAGTTTGAATACTTTATCGAAAACACCACAAGAATCGTCAAAAAATATGGGTATAGCTTTATAGAGAGCCCTATCTTAGAGGAGACCATACTCTTTAAAAGATCTGTTGGTGAAAGCAGTGATATCGTCGGCAAAGAGATGTACCAGTTTACCGATAAAGGAGGCAATGATGTCTGCCTACGTCCAGAAGGTACCGCCGGTATCGTGCGTGCTTTTGTCGAAGCCAAAATGGATCGTATCGGAGGGATAAACCGCTATTTTTACTATGGTCCTATGTTTCGTTATGAAAGACCACAAAAGGGAAGGTTTAGACAATTTCACCAGTTTGGGTGCGAAAGCTTTGGTGAATCAAACCCTCTAGAAGATGCTAATATCATTATCATGATAAAAGAGATTTTAGACTTTTTTGGCGTCAATTATACCATTGAGTTAAATTCCCTGGGTTGTCCAACTTGTCTTCCACCATTTCGTGAAAAACTCGTCTCTTTTTTAAATGCTACAGAAGGGTTTTGTGAAGATTGTCTCAGACGAAGAGAGACCAACCCAATCCGAGTATTTGATTGTAAAAATCCAAACTGCCAAACACTCTTAACCCCTGCTCCAAGATTAAATTCTGAACTCTGCCAAGCATGTAAAAGTGACTTTGATATCGTTACAAAAACCTTAGATTCTGTTAATATCAATTATGAACTCAATCCAAACTTAGTCCGCGGACTTGACTACTACTCCAAAACAGCTTTCGAGTTTGTCTCATCAGACTTAGGTGCACAAAATGCCGTTGCTGGGGGTGGACGCTATGATAAACTTGTAGAGTACCTAGATGGTCGCCCTACCCCTGCTATCGGCTTTGCTATAGGGATAGAGAGGCTACTTGACATGATAGAACTTCAAGAAGAAAAACGAGAAGGCTATTATTTTGGTGCTCTTTGTGGAGAGGCAAAAGAGAGTCTCTTTTCACAAGCACACAAACAGCTACAAAGTGACAAAGTAATTCATAACTATGACGTTAAAAGTCTCAAAGCCCACCTCAAAGGGGCAGATAAAGCACATGCTAGATACTGTGCTATCATAGGGGAAGATGAGTTGAAAAACGGTGTAGTTTGGATTAAAGACTTAAGAGAAAAAAATGAAGAATTGAGACCCTTACATTAACGATGCAAAATTATGGAATAGACCTCTGGTCGGATAATAACTATATCATTGACAAAGATACACTTAGGGTTAACTACGCTTCTAAACCCTCTCTCTTAGAGATTGTTACAGAGATTAGAAAAGATGGTAAACGAGGACCTCTACTACTTCGTTTCCCCCATCTGATAGAGAAACAAATTGATGCCCTCTTTCATCATTTTTCACGTGTTTTTGACGAATTACACTATTCTGGTAGTTTTAAAGCTGTTTTTCCACTCAAAGTCAACCAATACCCAAACTTTATCAAAGCACTCCTAGAAAAAGGAGAAAAGTATCACTATGGTTTAGAAGCTGGCAGTAAAGCTGAACTACTTATCGCCATGACATACATCAATGACAACGCCCCTATCCTTGTCAATGGATTTAAAGATAAAGAACTCATCAAGATGGCATTTTTATCCGCAAAAATGCAACAAGACATCACCATAACTATCGAAGGTATTAATGAATTAAAAAGCATCATTGCTGTGGCAAAAGAGGAAGGCTCACCCTTACCCAAAATCGGCTTACGGGTAAAATTACATAGTGCCGGTATTGGTCTGTGGGCTAAGAGCGGTGGTATCAACTCCAAGTTTGGACTCACCTCCACAGAGCTCATAGAAGCGATGACTTTGATGAAAGAGCATGGCTTACTCACACAATTCACCATGATACATTTTCATATCGGCTCACAGATGACCAATATAGCACCACTTAAAAAAGCCCTTAAAGAAGCAGGAAATATCTATACAGACTTGATAAATTTAGGTGCACACAATCTACATACCATTAATTTAGGTGGTGGTTTGGCTATCGAATATTCTCAAAATATTGCCTCCCCACAGATACACTACTCCCTAGAAGAGTATGCCAACGATGTCGTCTTTATGCTTCAGACTATTGCTAAAGCCAAAGGTGTCACTGAGCCAAATATCACAATAGAATCAGGCAGATTTGTCGCCGCGCCGCATGCACTCCTCATTGCACCAGTTTTTGAACTCTTTTCAAAAGAATATTCGGAGAAAGCACTCAAGTTAAAAGATAATAATCCCCCACTTATTGATGAATTAAATGCACTATATCTTGACATAAACAAAAAAAATGCCAGAGAATTTTTACATGATAGTTTTGATCATCTGAATTCTCTTTTTACCCTTTTTGATCTTGGCTATATCAATCTTATAGATAGATCCAATGCAGAGATTTTGGTGCATCTTATCATGAAAAAATCTATTCTTCTTTTAAAAGATCAACACTTGGATGAACTTTTGAAAATGCAAGAACATATCCAAGAGAAGTACCTCGTCAATTTTTCTCTATTTCAAAGTATGTCAGATTTTTGGGGTCTCAAGCAACACTTTCCTGTGATGCCCCTCTCCAAGCTTGATGAAAAACCAACCCATACTGCCAACCTCTGGGATATCACATGTGACAGCGATGGTGAAATACCCTTTGATGAGAAAGATCCCCTCTATCTTCATAGTGTAGATATAGAAAAAGAAGATTATTTTTTAGGTTTTTTTCTCACTGGTGCGTATCAAGAAGTCTTAGGGATGCGCCACAATCTCTTTACCCATCCTACCGAAGCGACTATTATGATAGAGGATAATGGATATAAAATTGAAAATATCACAGAGTCCTCTTCAATAATTGATATTTTAGACGATTTAGATTATGATACAAGTGATATAAAAAAACGTTTGTACATGCACATAAAAGAAAGCCATTTTATTAAAAAAGACGAAAAAGAAAATATCTTAACTATTTTAGATATATTACTTCGTGAAAATGGTTACCTAAAAACCACCAACTAGAAGGAAAATACCTTATGAGTAAATGCTCACTCTACCAAGTTATCAAAGAAGATTTAGCCACACCATGGAAAAATGATCCCGCTATTACTTCAAGATTGGAACTTTTTACCAATTATCCTGGCGTGTGGGCTCTGATTAATTATAGAGTAGCACATCGACTTCATAACCGTAATTGGAAGATTCTTGCCCGTATGCTGATGGGTATCTCACAAATCTTCACTAACATTGATATCCATCCAGGGTGTAAAATAGGTAAACGTGTTTTTATCGATCACGGATTTGGTGTGGTTATCGGTGAAACTGCCATTATTGAAGATGAAGTACTCATCTATCAAGGTGTCACACTGGGAGGGGTAAGTTTGGATAGAGATGTTAAACGACATCCAACCATCAAAAAAGGAGCAGTTATCGGTGGTGGTGCTAAGGTCCTAGGAAATATTGAGATAGGTGAAAATGCAAGGGTTGGAGCCAACTCCGTAGTGGTAAAATCTGTTCCTGCTGAGTGTACCGCAGTAGGTATTCCTGCACGTGTCATAAACAAAGGTAAAGACAAAGCACAACTCTCACACAATAAAATCCCTGATATCAACAAGCAACTCTTCATATATCTCTCAAAAAGATTGTCAGTGTTAGAAGACGCCCTTCTCAATCATCATGAAAATGCACTAGTTGAAAAAGATCATGAATTAGAAAAAATGTATAAAGATTTCATTGAAACGATGGATAATTAAAAGATAAAGAAGAAGTAGAGAATGTCACTAAGGACATTCTCTATAAGGTATAACTACTTTCTCGTACTATAAACAAAAGCGTCACATTGAATTGTTTTCTTGATTTCACACAATGCTTCAAAAGCATCTTTTTTACACTGATATGGACCAACAAGAAGTCTATTAACTTGTGTACCACTTGGATTTGTCGAAACAAAATCTCTGTGTGTATAACCATTGACATCTAATTTATTGATAAGTGCCATATTTTTGATTTTTTCATCACAATTTGTACACTTAAGCTCTGAAGCCACTTGTACATAATAGCTATTATCACATCTATCTGTATAGTTGATAGGCGTTGTACATACTTGGATAGTTTGTGCAGGCGATGCAATCGTTACAATTTTTTCAACTTCTTTTACTACCACTTTTTCTATCACTCTCGTACCACCACCAAAAGCATAGGCTAAACCAAGTGTAGGTACGACATCAATCGTTTCACATTTGTCTTTTCTTAGAACTCTTACTTCTGGATTAAGACTGAGTCTATCTGTTAGTGCAACAGCTGCACCCACACCAGCATCAAGGAACCATTGTCCAGAGCATGAACCACTTGGCGTTGTTACACCATCTTCGTAGTTTTCATAACCGCCACCCGCTAAGATGTATGGCGTGATATTATGCCATGGTGTCGATTTTCTAAGGAGACCATTCACGGCAAATCTATTTACAGACGTTGAATCACTACCATTTAATGTTGTCGCATTAGCACGGTTAAAATCAGCATCTATCACTCTCTCATAACCAACTCGTAGACCCACATTATCATTAAAATATGTATTAAGATTTACACCTACAACGGGGGCATCATCAACAACACAATCACTATCAGCAAAATTATAACCACCGTAAACATTAACGTCTGAGGTATAATCACTCGCCAGTACGGAAGAACTTAAGACTACAACTGCAGAACAAGTAAACAAAAACTTTCTCATTAAAAGACTCCTAGAATTTAAAATTTCATAAATATATTTAATATATTCAGTCAACATTGAAATATTTTATTGTTATTTAGCTTAAGGTAACATCTATTAAATATAATACTTTTTTAAAAAGGCATCATCAATATCCAGCAAGCCCCTCTTTCGCAGGCTTTGAATAACTTCTTTATCACAGTCTGTATCATCTGGCCATCTACGAGGAAAGCCTTCTATTTTTCCCTTATTTGTTGCATCTACACATATAAATTCTTTTCCAAGAATGATATCACGAGAAGAATCTATATTGTTCACTATTCGCCAAAGAAGCATGTAGGGGTTGTCTAAACTATTTTTATCTACATCCACAAAGATAACTAACTTTGTATGTTCTTTGATGGCTTTTAACTTTTCAAAACTATTTTGAACTTTCTCCTGTTTATCAAGTCCGATGATAGTGATAGGTGTTTTCGTATAAGTTTTATACTGTTTGAGTGATTTAACAGTAGGTTCTAACTTTCTAACAATAGAAAGCAAATCATCATCACTCAGTATATTTTTAGTAGGAAAATCAACATTATCACTAGTACAATCTATACCCAATTTCCCACCATAAGCAAAGTCATCAGAAGCATGATCTAATGCATCACAAACGCCTTCACTTATCATGATATTTTCTATCTTTACACGATCAAGTATATAATCACTCAATGCTTCATAATCTTCCAAATCGGGGGCATCTTCATTGACAAATATCGCATGCTTGACAAAACTCATCTGTCCTACACCCCAAAATACATGCATAAACTGCTTGGCATGACCTGGATATTGCGTCTTCATCTTGGCAATGATAAGATTATGAAAGACCCCATTTTCAGGCATCACATAATCAATCAAGTCAGGTGCGGTTGTGCGAAGAAGTGGTAAAAATATCCTCTCCGTTGCCCACCCCATATACTTATCTTCTAAAGGTGGCTTACCCACTACGGTCGCTAAATAGACAGGCTCTTTTTTGTGCGTGATACAAGTAACATCCATCACAGGATACTCCTCTTGGAGCGTATAATACCCTGTATGATCACCAAAAGGCCCCTCTATCTCCATCTGAGAGGGATCTACAAATCCCTCAATCACAAAATCAACATCCTCAGGAATATATAAATCATTCGTCAAAGACTTCACCAATCTTGCACTCTCACCTTTGATAAAACCATACATCAAAAGTTCAAACACCCCATGAGGCAATGGTGCAGTAGCAGCCCATGTGTAGAGAGGGTCTCCTCCGATAGCGATAGAAACAGGCATTTTTTTACCTGCTTTTTTATACTCATTAAAGAAGTTAGCAGAGTCCTTGTGGATTTGCCAGTGCATCCCCAAACGCTTGTCGCTATATACTTGTAGACGGTACATCCCTAAGTTTTTTCGCTCACCATCTAAAGACTCAGTATACACTTGCCCCATAGTGATAAAAGGACCACCATCTTGTGTCCACGTCGTCAGTATAGGGATATCATAAAGATTTGCATTATCATGATAGATAACCTCTTGGCAAGCCCCTTTCCCTTTTAAACGTTTAGGGAATACACTTTTAAGAGAAAAAAGCTGTGAAAGCATCCCAAACTTTTCTCCGATTGAAGAAGGTGGCTTAAGGTGTAATAATTTTTCTATCTCATCAGCGATATCATCTGCTTTTTTTCCGATAAAAAGTTCAGTTGCCTGATGTGAGCCAAAAGCATTCATCAAGACAGGTGTAGCGAACTTTTTATCTAATCTTTTGGAAACAGGGTTGGTAAAGAGAAGGGCTTGTGAGTTCTCTTTTTTTACTTCTATATAAGCGATATGGGGAATTCCTAAATCTATATCTACTTCTGCATCTATCACACGCAAAAGGTTGTGTTCTTTGAGTAACTCTATGGCATTTTTCATCATTTTTCCTATAAGAGATTTCTATAGGAAAAGGGTATTATAATCTTGATTAATACCCTATGAATTTAAGGGCACTTCTAAAGCCCATTATGAATGACTAGGGTTTTTAGAAGTGCCCTTTATTTTAAAATATCTCATTTAGTGCCATATCTTCAGCACGTTTGAGTAATTTTATCGCACCATTTTCTATCATGATATCTGCGAGTTCTTTGCCCATCTGTCTGAAAGCCTGTTTGTCACAAAACTTCTTCTCTTTGATAATCTCATTGCCATCAGGCATACCCACACAACATCTAGCGACGATATTCTCACCATCAAACTTTGCATTGACACCTATAGGCACTTGACAGCCACCTTCTAAAATCGTCACAAAGTCTCTCTCAACAGTTGTTTCAATAAAAGCATCTTCATCATTAAGTACAGAAATAATCTCTAAAATCTCAGGATCATCAATCGCTTCGATACCAAGTGCCGCTTGCCCCATAGCAGGAATCATTTGTGTCACTTCTATGGGTGTTGCAAACTTCACTTCCTTTTGAAGCCCAAGTCTATTTAATCCAGCGGTCGCTAAGATAATAGCATCATACTCACCCTCTTTAAGTTTTCTGATTCTTGTATTGACGTTACCACGAAGATTTTTAATCTCTAAATCAGGGCGCAAAGCCAAAATTTGCATACGGCGTCTTAAACTCGTCGTACCGACAACTGCACCTTCTGGAAGTGCATCGATATCTTCATACTTTTCACTCAACAGACAATCACGTACATCTTCACGTTCTGTGATGGCAGCAAGTACCAGACCTTCAGGAAACTCCATAGGCACATCTTTGAGACTATGTACCGCGATATGTGCCCTGCCTTCAAGCATAGCATCTTCAAGTTCTTTTGTAAAAAGTCCCTTACCACCTATCTTTGCCAAAGGGGTATCTAGAATCTTATCCCCTTTGGTTGACATCTCATTTAGCTCCACCTCCATCTCAGGAAAAGCTTTTTCAAGTGCTGCTTTGATATGTTCAGATTGCCATAAGGCTAACTTACTTTTTCTTGTTGCTATGATAAGTTTTTTCACTTTTTAATCATCTCTTTATATTTACTTCTTGAATAATCTTTTTTGCCATTGACATAAATAGTTGGTGTACCACCTATCATTAGTTTTCCAGCCGCCTCTAAATCTTCACTATAATGCACCAATATCTTTTGTTCATTGATATCTTTTTCTGTGATTTTAGTTCCTATAGCCTTATTAAAAGCTTTCAAAATCTTCTTATCATCATCACTATCCAATGCAAATTTCGCAGCATAAACTTTTTCAACTACATCTTTTATACCTTGATTTTCTGCCACTAAAATCGCCTTTATGATTGTTGGTGCCTCTTTATGTAGCATCGTTAAAGGAAAGTGATAATAATAAAGTGCTATTTTATCAGGATTCTCTTTGACCGCTTTTAAAAGCTTTGGCATATAGGTTTGGCAAAATGGGCAAATAGGATCTGAAAAGGCTACTATCTTCATCTTGGCATCTGGATTACCATAGAGTAGGTGATCTGCTTTATAAAAATCTTTCCCCTCTAAATCTGGTGCCATTTTATCTTTTAATGAACCTTTATTGATGATATTAACAAAGTCACGTACGATAAACGTACCATTTGAAAAAATTTTATCATGTACTGTCATAATTTCTTTTTTCTTTTGCTTTTTCTTCTTATTTACCTCTAAATCAATATCAAGGAAATAAACTTTCCAACCAGGAAGTTTATCAAGTTCTTTTGATTGTTTTACCCTTATATCTTGAAGCTTAAAATCCTTATTAACGTTAATAGCTCTTTTTACATACTCAACGAGATTTTTTTCAACTCTCTCTTCTTTTGTGCTTTTAGCACTCACAATACCACTACTTAAGAGTGTCAATATCCATAACTTCGACATCAATCGCGTCATCATTATCCTTTCTTTTATATTTTTTATTTTTTAATTTAAAGATTTTTTTAGCAATAAAGGTGCCTATAAAACTAAACTGCAAAGCCACCCCTAACATATCACTAAAAAAGCCTGGAATGATTAAAAGTACGGCACCTAAGAGCGTAAAGAGACTTAGCTTTTGAAACTCTTCTATGCTCATCTCGCCACTCATAAGCATACTCATACTTTGATTCACAGTATAACGAAAATTGATTAATAAAAATAAACCAACTCCCGCAGAAAATATAATCTCTAAAAAAGTTAAAAGCCCACCAATTTCTCCAGAGATATTGGATGTCACCATCACTTCGACAAAAAGATAAAGAAGAAAATATATCAACTACAGTCCTTTTATCTTTTCAAAAATTTCATCTTTGTGAATGGTCTCTTTTTCTAGTGTTGCACGATGACCTAGTTGTACTTCACCCTCTTTAAGCCCTTTACCCACGATGATAGCATAAGGAAATCCTAACAACTCAAAATCACCCATCTTAAATCCAAAACGCTCATTTCTATCATCCAACAAAACAGAGATGTTTTCTTCTTGCATCTGTTCATAAAGAGACGTAGCAAAACTCACTTGTTCTTCATCTTTGATACTGGAAATCACGATATCAAATTTAAAAGGTGTCGTAGCATCCGTCCACAAACAGCCTTTTTCATCGTGGTGCTGTTCTATCATGACAGCGACCAAACGACTCACACCGATACCATAAGTACCCATGACAAGTGGTTTACTTTTTCCATTTCTATCCAAGAAAGTGGCCCCTAGTGCTTCAGAATATGCCGTTCCTAGTTGAAAGATATGCCCAACTTCAATCCCTTTGGTAATTTCAAGTGCGCTTCCACACGCCACACATCTATCTCCAGCATTGACAGAAGTGATATCATGATAGTCAAATTCTTCATTTTCAAAGCTAACCCCTATATCATGATAGTCTTTTTTATTGGCACCACATATCAAAGAACTTGCCTTTTTTAAAGAGTCATCAAAATAACAATCTACACTTTGATTATGTGGCCCTATAAAGCCAACGACCATACCTGCCGCTTCTAACTCTTCACTACTGACATCTTCGAGTTCCAAGGCACCACAAGTATTCTGCGCCTTTACTTCTTGCAGTTCATCACTTCCTCGTAAAAAGAAAAGAACGATTTTCTCCTCTTCTTCATAAATCGCTTTTTTAGCGACTGCTTTAACAAAGTAATACGCATCGATTTTAAAAAAGTCACTTAAGGCTTCTATCGTTGTGATATCAGGTGTGTGAAATGTACCTGCCTGCATCTCTACATCACCATCAGGTACAGAAACTGCCTGACGCTTTGCTGCTTCGATATTGGCAGCATAATCACAACCAGAACAGACGATGATATCATCTTCCCCATTATCCGCTAACACCATAAGCTCCCGTGAACCACTACCACCTATAGCACCACTATCAGCTTCCACAACACGAAAGTCAAGTCCAAGTCGTTCTAGTATACGGCTATACGTCTGCTCCATCAAGGCATATTCACGTTTTAAATCTTCCTCATCTTCATGAAAACTATAACCATCTTTCATCAAAAACTCTCGTCCACGTAGTAGTCCATAACGTGGTCTTGCTTCATCTCGAAATTTTGTATTGATTTGATAAAGATTAAGAGGCAATTGTTTGTAGCTTTTGAGACGATTTCGTACTAAATCAACCATAGCCTCTTCATGCGTTGGCCCCAAAACAAATTCATTATTTTTTCTATCTTTAAAACGCAATAACTCTTTTCCAAATTTCGCATAACGCCCACTCTCTTTCCAAAGTTCAGTAGGAGTAACAAATCCAAGTTGCACCTCTTGGCATCCAGCCTTATCCAATTCTTCCTTGACAATAGTACGTATCTTATCAAGCACAATTTTACCTAGTGGTAAAAAGTTATAAATCCCAGCACCTATCTGTGAAACAAAGCCACCCCGAACAAGATAGATATGGCTAGGTAATAGCGCATCTTTTGGTGCTTCTTTAGCAGTTGGAGCAAAAAGGTTTGTAAATCTCACGCTTTATCCTTTGGTTTTAAATCTTTTTCAATTTGATAGTCGCATTTGTAGGTATCTAATGCTTTTCTTTGCTCAGAATTTAATCCGAAAAAAAGTTGAATAGACTGCACAATGGTATCAGACTGCGGCAGTTCAGCCACATTTTTTAGTTTTTTCGTCGGTTCATGTAAAAAGACATTAAAAGCTTGATGCAGAACCTTTCGCATCGACTCTTCATGATCAGCGGGGATATATCCTTTTTTGATAGCCTTTGCCAACTCTTTATCACTACAGCTTTGCGCCATATCGCGAATCTCTTTGATAAGGGGATCAACCGAAAGTGTTTGCAACCATTTGAAAAACTCTTCTGTAAATTCTGCAATGATGCCATAAGCAATCTTCGCATTTTTTTCTCTTAAAGCAACATTTTTATTCATGATGCCTTGTAAATCATCCACCGCATACACTGTGATATCTTCACACTGACAATCAGCGATATCACGAGGCACGGATAAATCAAACCAATGGCGCTTAAAAGATGCTTCTTTCACCATTGTTTCATCGATAACACACTCAGGCGAAGCCGTAGCTGAAAATAGAAGTCTATAGCGGTTTACTAGGTGTTCCAATTCAGAAAAAGGTTCTACAGCAACCGTCACACCTTCTATGTGTTCTGCCAATTTATAGGCATTTTCTAAATTTCTATTGACGATGATGATATTGGCTCCCGCATTGGCCAAATGTTTTGCCGCCAAGGTACCCATCTCACCTGCTCCAACGATTACCGCACTATATCCACCTAAATTTCCACCAAATTCTTCCTTGGCTTTATTGACTGCAACTGAGGCAACAGAGATAGGATTTTTAGAGATATCTGTAGAATTTCTTATCATCGCAGCACAACGAAAAGCATGGTGCATGACACGTGCCATTTTCTGTCCTGAAAAGCCATTATCATAAGAAAATTTAAAAGCATCCTTGACTTGTCCGACTATTTGGGTCTCTCCAATAACCAAACTATCAAGGGAAGAGACAACAGAAAAAAGATGGTGTACTGCATCTGCATCTTCATACATTTCACCACTATCACGTAGTATATTGATATCAAGCTGCGAAAAATCAGCTAGGTAATCATAGACTTTCTCCCCCACACCCAAGATTGAAACCACACTTAAAATAATTTCAACACGATTACAAGTGGATAAAAGAATCGTTTCATTAATGACTGGCATAGCATCTAAATAACGATAAAAGTCTAATAACTTTTCATCACTGTTAAAAGCAAGTTTCTCGCGTGTTTGAAGTTCTGTGTTTTTATGCGTAAACGAAAGTGTTATATAATGCATTAAAATTCTCTCTCTATCATATTTTTTATAACGGCTTCTAAGGCCTCATTTTTATCTACTTTTATAGCACCAAGTGCTTCATAGCCAAGTTTTTGTGCTAATTTTACTGACTTTGCAATCGCACCACTCTCTGTCATGATAGATTTTATCCACGCTGATTCTTCTTTGTTCAATCGCTTTTTATAAAGTGTTTTGAGTTTATTGCTTTGCACTTCATCTAAACTCTCAAAAAGATAGATATAAGGCAAGGTAGTCTTACCCTCTTCAAAATCATGAAGGGCTGGTTTACCCAAGGTCTCAGAGTCCATCGTGATATCTAAAACATCATCTATGATTTGAAAAGCAAGTCCAAGATTTTTCCCATAGAGGGCAAATGCATCCGCATCTTTAGCAGCTAAAAGTGCCGCAGATTTTGCAGCTGCTTCTATCAAAACAGCTGTTTTTTTATAAATCATATCAAAATAAAGTTCTTGATTCATATTTAATGATTTTGAAAGTTCAACATCCATCAATTCACCAACAGAGAGCATCGTGACAGCATCAGCGACCGTTTTAGAGATCTCTTGCGAAAAAGAAGTTAACTCAGAAAAACCTTTAGAATACAAAATATCCCCAAGCATAATGGCTGTTTTATTCCCAAATATAGCGTTGATTGAAGCAATTCCCCTCCGTGTATCCGAATCATCGATCACATCATCATGTAAGAGGCTCGCTGCATGGATAAGTTCTATGATAGATGCCAACTTAACACTCTCTTCATCTTCACCAGCTATTTTCAAAATGAGTTTTGCCCTCAGTCTTTTACCTGCTGGAAGTTTATCAAACAATGAAAGTGCATAAATATCCAACTCTGCTACACTCTCTCGCATAAGTGTCTCAACTCGTACTAGCATATCAACCTTTACTTTTTTTAGGATCTATAAATTGTATCTCTATTCTCTTTTGAGGATCTGTAACAAACGCTCTCATGAGCGCCGTCTTTTTACTATCGTTAAAAGTCTTAAATGTGAGGATTAAATAACAGCGCTTACTACCTTCACCATAATCATCTCTGAGAGTTATTTTAATACTATTTCGCTTATATTCTTTTTGAATGATATATTGGGTAGGAAAGCCATCATAGTTGGCAAGAACCACCAAACGCCCATTTTGATAAAGCGTCCATCGTAATATTAAAACTCTCACAGTAGAATCAACTTTTTTTATAACTTTAATTTGCCCAACTTCATCCTTTTTTAGGATAAAGTCATGCGTGTAATCCCACTTAAAAGCAAAGAGTAACACTGGCAAAAAAAGTACTATTAAAAGTTTTTTCATTCTGCTTGCGTTAAGATATCTCCCATACCTGCGATATAAGCATTTTTTAATTCCGCTTCAACAGTATCAATATTAGTTGCAATATGTGTGATAATGAGTTTTTCAAGATCTTCACTTTCTTCCAATCTCTCTTCTAGGAGTCGCTCTAGTGCATTCATTCTTCTTAAGTTGTTACTTAACTCATTTTCTACCACAGATCTATTGGCATTGAATATTATATCAAAATACTTTTTTTCTGCTGTTCCCCCAAACAAATCATCATCTTCATGAAAATCAAACATTGTAATCCCTATATTTTATTTATTGAGTGGAGATTATACCATATTATGATGAAAAAAATTGTGAAATAACTTCTCTTAAGTGTGCATAATCACTAATTCTATTGATTTTATCTCGAAACTCTGAAGCAGCTGGAAAACCCTTGGAATAAGTATGTAAATGTTTTCTAAATATGGAGACACCCTTGTCCACATAAAATTCAAACATCAAATCATAATGTCGTAAAACAATCTCTCTAATTTTATCTTTTTCTATAGTTTTTAAATTATGCTTTAGTTGATAAAATATCCATGGATTACCAACAGCACCACGTCCTATCATGATACCATCACACCCTGTATACTCTCTCACATGTTGGGCTATTTCCAGCGATGTGATATCACCATTGGCAATGACGGGGATACTCACCGCTTCTTTTGCCTCTTTGATAGGCGTGTAATCAATCGGTGCTTTATATTTGCCTGCCCTAGTTCTGCCATGAAAAGTGATAAAGTCTGCACCTGCACTTTCAACAGATTTAGCGATATCCACCGCTATTTTTTCATTAAATCCAAGGCGTGATTTCACCGAAGTATACTCTTTATTGGAATATTTTTTGATAGTTTCAATGATACGAGACATCTGTGGTAAATCAGTTAAAAGAGAGGAACCTGAGTTTTGAGAAACAATCTTGGGCACAGGACAACCACAGTTTAAATCAATCCCGTCTATCCCATCAAAATCATTTAAAATGAGTACGGCTTCTTTAATGACATCGATATCACTACCAGCTATTTGTACAATATAAGGAGATTCCAAAGGAGATTTTTCAATCATTTTGAATGTTCTTGTGGAGTGATACTTTAAAGCATTAGAACTTATCATCTCCGAAATTGTCACATCCGCACCAAACTCTTTAGCCACAGAGCGAAAAGGAAGATCCGTGTAGCCCGCCAAAGGGGCTAACATCACGATATCTTTTTTAGAAAAGTCTATTGTAGCCACAGAGACCTATATAAAAAGCTCTGTATCAAAGTTGCGACCTTGATCTTTTAAGAAAAGTATATATCTAAATTTTTGATACTCATCTTCTGAGGCATTAACTAAAAATTCTCTTGCATCATCTATCATTTGTAATTCAAATAGTACATAAAGATACCCTTCTCCAGCTACATTTGGAAACTCATGTGCCATTTTTTCTGCAAGGTTCAATAATCTATCAGGTACAACTTTGGCTCTTAATTTTTTCATAAGAGTAATAAAATCATCACTAGAATAATCTAACTCTTTAACATAAGCAATCATCTCACCATCACTAAAGTCTAAAGGTTCTTCTGTTGCGCCAATTCTATCTATCATGATATCAAATACTTCTCTTGATGGTTCTACCTCATACTTAATGAGTTCTGACATTGGTGCATAGCTTGCAAATGTCAAAAAGGCTTGTTTACAAGTTGCTTTATCATCACACCTTTTAAGTATTGTAGCTGCATACGTTTTGTCTTCAGCCATTTGATTGAGTGCATTTCTTAACATATTTGGATTACTAGGTTTTAATGCGTACTTGGCCAAGTCCACAACTTCACCGTTATCTAAACGCTCCTTTGTCTCAAGGATATCTTGTACATCATCATTATAAATACGATACTTCTTCGCTTTATAAGGATCAGAATTTAAAAGTGGCAAGATTGCACCTGGTAACTTAAAAAACTCACTCTTATAATCAGCTTTTATCTCTTTACCTAGAAGTGCTTCTTTTGCAGCTTGTGTAAACTTTTCGCCATCTTTTTTGACACGTCTAAATTTTATCGCATTTGCTGTGCCATAAAACATCAAATGTGCAATAGTCGCTAAAAACAGCAAGATAACTGGTAAAATAATCCACACTGCGATTGGCAGTGAGATAGGAACATCAACGACATTTAAAGTATATTTACCACCTTCAAAACTATAAACATACAGACCCAAAAGTATAATAAAAAATAGCCCAAAACCAATATACTTTTTTAATCCCATTTTTACGCCCTTTTTTCTACAATTTCTCTACAAACTATACAGTACTTCGCCTGAGGTTTTACTTCCAATCTAGCTTCACCTATAGGCTCCTCACACATTTCACAGATGCCATAACTACCGTTTGCAATCTTAAAGAGTGCATACTCTATCTCTTTGAGCTCTTTTTGTTGTTTAACATTTAACGCCTCTTCTATCGCTGTATCTGCAGAAATCGTAGCATGATCTGCATCATCACTAGCCTCTGCTACTTTTAACCCGTCAATCTCTTTACTATTGTCATCTATATTTTTTAAAATCTGCTTTTTTCTCTCAAGCAATATTTCTTTAATCTTTTCAAACTCATTTTCTGACATTCTTGCCCCCTCTTTCATCCTCTATTTATGATAGGGATGTTTATGTTTTATTGTTAACGCACGATAAATTTGTTCAAACAAAATAACCTTTGCTATCTTATGAGAAAAGGTTAATTGACTAAAACTAATCACCTTGTCTACTTTACTCAAAAAACTCTCTTCAAAGCCATATGCTCCAGCTATGAAGAAATTCAAAGATGTATTTATATCAAAATTTTCTGAAAATTCAAAGCTATCCATCTCCTTACCAGCTGGATGTAAAGCGATATTGACCCCTTTTAAGTAGGGAGTAAATACCTCTGAATAGGACTCTTTAGCTATTATAGCATCTCTATTTTGTGCTGAGGAAATTTTTTTATTAAATAGGGGAATTTCATTGATTTGTGCATATTTTTGTATCATTTTCTTTTGATTAACTATGATTTTGGAAAATTCATCAACACTTTTCTTCTCAATGCTATAAACATTTATCTTCATAAAACAGATACTTTACCTATGCTATCATGATAGCATGTCATCTTCTACATAATCATCTAGTCTTCTACCTTTAACCTGAATGTCTCTCGTATCACTATTTCCTATACGGTGATCTAAAAAATGCAACAAATCACCCACCGTATTTTTCATGCGGCTTCTTCTGACAATCATATCTAAAAAGCCTTTTTCAAGTAAAAACTCAGACGTTTGAAAACCTTCTGGCAAATCAGCACCTATGGTCTGCTTGATAACCCTCTGACCAGCAAATCCTATCAAAGCACCAGGCTCAGCGATGATGATATCTCCAAGCATAGCAAATGACGCACTCACACCACCCATAGTAGGATCGGTAAGAATAGAGATAAATGGCAATCCGTTCTCCGAAAGTTTTTTAAGCGCAGCAGAAGTCTTTGACATCTGCAAAAGTGAAAAAGTACTCTCTTGCATTCTTGCTCCACCACTGGCAGAAATGATGATAAACCCATGTCTCTTCTCTATCGCACGATGTACGGCTCGTACAATTTTTTCGCCTTCTACTGATCCCAAACTACCACCCATGAACTGAAAGTCAAAGACAACTAATTGTACTGGAACACCGTTTATCTCGCACTCTCCTGAGATGACAGATGACTTTTTACCTGTCTTCTTTTCACCCTCAGCCACTCTTTTTTTATAAGATTTTTTATCAACAAACTTCAAAGGATCTACGGGTGCTAAATTGGCATCCATCTCTACAAATGTACCCTCATCTGCAAGGTACGTGATTCTCTCTGTTGCAGATATACGCATATGGTATTTACATTTTGGACACACTTGTAAAAGATTTTCAACCTCTTTATAATACATCAATGCATTACACTTTTTACACTTTATCCAGTGACTTGGTGCCTCTTCTTCCACTGGTTGTTTTCTAAAAGTATTAAATATATCACCAAAATTCATGACGCGTCCCCTAAAAGAATATTTTTTAAAAATTGAAATTGTTTTAAATCTTTACAGATTAATATGAGGTCATTATATTCATATTTATATAAATTTTCACACATAAAGAGCCCTGCTTTAGCATCATATTCACGCATCTTACCCTCAAATATGACAAAATCCACACGATGGGCATAAGCAAATGAAAGTGCTGAAGCACCGGGTATTCGGTACTTTATCTCAGCATTGTAAAGCTTTTTAGCATAGACCTTAGAGCGATAAGCACGTTCAAATATACCTACAGAAGAGCAAGAGTTTAAAACTTCCTCTTTGAAAGAAATTTTTCCAAGTTTAGCAGTCTTAAAATACTCTTTTGTCTTGACAAAGATATCACCATTGGCAAAATTACAGATGATGCCTACAAGCACTTCATCCTCTAGTTCAAGTGCGATAGAAGAGCCAAAATAAGGTATTTGAGAAAGAAAATTATCACTCCCATCAATAGGATCCAAGATGATACGATATACACCCTCTCCTATCTCACCACTCTCCTCAGAGTAAATCTTACCAAAAGAGTGCAGATACTTGATAAATATCTTTTCAGCCATGATATCAATCTCACGGCTTACATCACCACCAGCACCAACCTCTAGTTTTTGACAAAGTTTAGTATCAAAACCACTCTCAATCTTTTTATATAACTCTTCATTAGCCTCAATTGAGGCCTCTACAAATGCTTCAATATATGTGATAATCAGACCCTATCTTTTTAGTAGTTTTTTGGCAATAGCTTCCGCAGCTATCTTACCATCTTGCGCCGCCGTTACCACCAAGTCACTACCTCTAAAACAGTCTCCTCCTGTATAAATATAAGGTTTTGAAGTTTCTTGATTTTCATCTGCTCCAATACAACCCCATTTATCCATCTCTACACCATTTTCTGATAAAAACTTTGGTGTGGTATTATTGAACCCAAGTGCAAAGATAACGACATCAGCATCCACTCTAAAGCTGCTGTCTTCTACGATTTCAACACGCTGTCTGCCTGAGCTATCTTTTTGTGCTAACATTGTTTTTTCCATCTCTATACCGATGACTTCACCACTATCATTTAAAAGTACTTCTTTAGGAGAAGCATAAAAGACAAATTCAGCCCCTTCTTCTTTAGCATTTTTAAACTCTTTTTGACTTCCTGGCATATTGTGTCCATCTCTACGATAAAGACACTTCACAGACTTAGCACCCTCACGAAGAGAAGTTCTGATACAGTCCATCGCTGTATCACCACCACCAATAACCACGACATTTTTATTTTCTACAGAAAAATTACTGTCATATGCTTCTTCAAAGTGTTTCTTTTGTGTGTTGATAAGAAAGTCAATCGCGATATAGACACCCTTACCATTTTCACCAGCTAAATTTGCTTTTTGAGACGCTTCTGCTCCGATACCAACAAAAACTGCATCATAGTTTTCAGTCAACTCTTTAAAGTCTATATCTTTACCCACTTCAACATTTAAAAAGAGTTTCATGCCTGCCTCTTCTAGCCATTGAAAGCGACGAAACACCACTTCTTTTTCTAGTTTAAAACTAGGGATTCCATAGGTTAAAAGTCCACCAGGTCGGTTTGCTTTTTCAAACATTTCTACATTGATACCAGCACGAAGTAGATACGTAGCAACAGAAAAACCAGCAGGACCTGAACCCACAATGGCTACTTTTTTATCACTCATCTCATCTGCAAACTCTGGACGCCATCCATTTTTAAATCCATTTTCAGAGATATATGTTTCAACAGAACCGATAGTAATAGCCCCATAACCATCTTGTTGCAAGGTACAATCACCCTCACAAAGTCTATCTTGAGGACAAATTCTACCTGTTATCTCAGGAAAAGGATTACTCTCATTAGAGAGTCTAAATGCCATATGAGAATCCTTGTTAGCCACCGTTTTTAGCCACTGAGGGATATAGTTATGCAAAGGACACTTTACATGACAGCCAGGATCTCCACACTGCACACAACGATCAGCTTGAATCTCAGCTTCCACAGGTTTAAAAACATTATAAATCTCTTTAAAATCTTTTTTTCTTTCGTTTGAACCACGTTTTTCAGGCTCAATTCTCTCGACTTTTATAAAATTTTGCATCTTAGTCTCCCTCCTCAGGATTTAACGGCGCATTGGCTAAGTCTTTAGGTCGTATAATCCAAAAGTCTCGTAATGTGTGTCTAAAGTTATCCAAAATATATTGTGCTTTATCGCTTGATGTTTCATCTACATAATTTTTCAGTAGCTTTTTGATGAAGTGTCGCTCTTCATCACTCTCATCTGTATCTATTCTTTTTGCTGAAACCAACTCTTGATTAAGGTTATCGATAAATTCATGTTCTTTATCATAGACAAAAGCAACACCACCCGTCATACCAGCACCAAAGTTCACACCAGTTTTACCTAAGATGACCACTATACCACCTGTCATATACTCACAAGGGTGATCCCCTGTTCCTTCAACGATAGCTGTCGTTCCTGAGTTTCTCACACAAAAACGCTCCCCTACAGAGCCCGCGATATAAAGCTTACCACCCGTTGCACCATAAAGACAGGTATTACCACCACAAGAGAATTTATCACTTTGTGTTTTTGGCGTGATGATGATTTTACCACCATTCATACCCTTGCCGATATAATCATTGCCAGCACCATTGAGGTAGATAGAGATACCGCTACTTAAAAATGCTCCTAGTGATTGCCCAGCAACACCATGGAGTTTAAAGGTGATACTATCATCTGCTAAACCTTTATTGCCATAATATTTTGCAATCTCTCCAGAGATAAGTGTTCCAAAACTTCTATGGATATTTTGAATCTCTTTTTTAAGGACTATCTTTTCATTTGGATTAGAGATGACAGGATAAACTTCTTTTAAAATCCCTTTTTCAAACTCATTTTTATCAAATGGTTCGTTAGATTCTCTTTGACAAGTATCTACACCATCTAGTCGCATAAGAACAGATGAAAAATCAAACTTTTTAGCCATAGGATCATCGATGACTTTTAGTAAGTCACTTCGACCAACAATCTCCTCCATGCTCTTATAACCAAGCGTTGCCAACATCTCACGTACATCTTCTGCTAGAAGGGTAAAGTAATTTACCACTCTATCGACCGTCCCCACAAAATGCTCACGTAAAACTTCATCTTGCGTAGCAACACCTACCGTACATTTATTGAGATGACAGATTCTCAGCATCCTACAACCAACAAGTGTTAAAGCACCCGTACCAAAGGCATAACTCTCAGCCCCAAGCATCGCTGCTTTGATAACATCAAGCCCTGTTTTTAAACCACCATCAGTTTGAAGATGCACCATCTCTCTGAGTCCATTGACTTTAAGTGCATTGTGTGCCTCTGTCAATCCAAGCTCCCAAGGATTACCTGCATACTTGATAGAGGTGAGTGGCGCAGCACCCGTTCCACCATCACCACCTGAGATAATGATTTTATCAGCATAAGCTTTTGCCACGCCCGCAGCAATCGTTCCTACACCCGCAGTAGACACAAGCTTCACCGTCACAGTTGCATCAGGATTTATCTGCTTCATATCAAAGATAAGTTGTGCCAAATCTTCAATAGAGTAGATATCATGATGAGGCGGAGGTGAAATCAATGTCACACCCGGCGTCGTATAACGAAGTGAAGCGATTAAAGGTGTGACTTTATGCCCAGGAAGTTGTCCACCCTCACCTGGTTTTGCCCCTTGTGCTACCTTTATCTGAATCTCTTCCGCACTTCTTAGATACTCAGGCGTAACACCAAAGCGTCCAGAGGCAATCTGTTTGATTTTTGAACGATAAGAACTCTTTAGGCGTGAAGGGGCTTCACCACCCTCACCACAGTTTGACTGTCCACCGATACGATTCATCGCTTCACCTAGTGCTTCGTGTGCTTCAGGCGAGATGGAACCCAAACTCATTGCCGCTGTGGCAAAACGCTTGAAGATACTCTCTATCGGTTCTACATCCTCTATCATGATAGGTTTTCTATCTGATGAAAGTTCAAAGAAATCACGAATCATCTTTTTATCACGATTGTTGACCAAGTCTTTAAAGGTGTTATAATCAGTTTTTTCATTGGAAATTGCCGCGTCATGAATAGCATTTATCACCTTAGGTGAATAATCATGATACTCAAATCCCTCAAGATGTTTATGAAAACCACCCACTTCTAAGGGAAAAAGTTTTTTCGTTCGATCCACCTCCAAAGCATTGTCATAATCTCTATCAAGACGTGCTTCAATATCTTCATAACCAAGCCCTGCTATATAGACATGTGAATCTCTAAAACAGTCATCCATGATCTCTCTAGAGAGTCCAATCACATCAAAAAGTGACGAGTTTCGATAAGAAGCAATCGTGGCAATACCCATCTTCGACATGATTTTTAAGAGTCCTGCATTTAAGGAAGCATGTACATTTTTAAACTTCTGTTTTTGTTCATAGCTTGAGATATTATTTTTCTTACTTACTTCTAGGACTGTTGCGTACAAAAGGTAAGGATAGATAGCATTGGCACCATAGGCAATCATCGTGGCACACGAATGAGAATCTATCGCTTCTGCTGTCATAGCTATCGTGGAAGTCAAGTGTCTGAGTCCTGCATCTAAAAGCGTTTGATTGAGGCGACCAACGACCATGGTCATTGGTATACTTTTCATGTTTTCTTTATCGCACCTGTCATCTAAAATGATGATTCTTACACCGTCATCTCGTACCGCTTTAATCACTCTATCACTCAAAGCATCCAAAGACTTTTTTAAATCTTTTTCAAAAAGTGTAGAAAAAAACTCACTCTTATAGTGTGCATTATATCGTGGCTGTTCAGGGTCACCAAAGGCACGTAGCACTTGTAGTTTCTCTTCCATCAAAATCGGGCTTATCGCCTTTAAACGGATAGCATGTTCTGGATCTTCTTCAAGGATATTTTTCACTTCACCAAAACCAGTGTTGAGACTCATCACAACCCTTTCGCGGATTGGATCAATCGGAGGATTGGTCACTTGTGCAAACTTTTGTTTAAAAAAGTCTGTAAAATTTCGTTGTTTTTGTGAAAATGCTGCCAAAGGCGTATCATCACCCATAGAACCTGTACTCTCTTTACCCTCATGCATCATCGGGGTAATCACCATATCGATAATCTCATGTGTGACATTGAAAAATCGCTGTTTTTTAACAAGGTTTCCTATCTCATAGTTTGAGGTGTCACCAAATGGTAACTCAACATACTCTTGTAAATAGGTCATATTTTCATTGAGCCAATCGGCATAATTGTTGGATGATTTGAGATAATTATCAATCTCGTCACTTTTAAGCACCTTTCCAAACTTCAAATCAATCCCCATCATCTCGCCACTTTGAAGTCGCCCACGCTCAACGATGTTATCTTCATCGATTTTCAGTACGCCATATTCACTAGAGATGATGATGCGCTCATCTTTTGTTATGATGTATTTTGCAGGACGAAGACCATTTCTATCTAAAACACAACCGATATAACGCCCATCTGTTAAACTGACTGCTGCTGGGCCATCCCATGCTTCAAAACAGGTACTCATATACTCATAAAATGCTCTTAAGTTTGAATCCATATGCGGCGCATTTTGCCACGGTGCTGGAATCAATGCCCGTGCTGCTTTGAAAAAATCCACACCATTGATCAACAAAAATTCAAACATATTATCAAGTGAACCACTATCACTCAAATCATGCCGTGTGATAGGCAATAACTTTTTCATCTCTTTTTTTGAAAATACTTTACTCTCTATCCATTCACTTTTAGCTTGTACATTGTAACGGTTGGCTTCAACGGAGTTGATTTCACCATTGTGGGCGATTGATCTAAAAGGCTGCGCCAATCTCCACTCAGGGAGGGTATTGGTAGAAAATCTTTGGTGGAAAAGTGCAAAAACGACTTTAAAATCTTCATCAGACAAATCCTTATAAAACTCTTTGATATGCGTAGGCATAATAAGACCTTTATAAGAGATAACAGAGTTAGAAAATGAAGGGATATAAAATCTCTCACTCTCCATAAAAGCACTCTCAATCTCGCGTCTAGTCATATAAAGTTGTGCTTCAAAGCGTTTAGTCGCGATGATTGAACTTGGTGAAACAAAAATTTGACAAATACTAGGTACACTCTTAAGTGCCTGCTCTCCAAGAGCATTTTTATCTGTAGGCACTTCTCTAAATAGAAGCACTTTTAAGTCATTTTTTTCACAAATTTCTGTGATTTTGTCTTGTTGGCTTTTATCATCCAAAAAGAGCATACCTACCGCAAATTGATCTGGTAAATCCACACCCTGTGCCTTCGCCTCTTTTTTCATAAACTCCACAGGCATCGAGAAAAGAAGACCTGAACCATCCCCACTCTTGCCATCCGCCGCAATAGCACCTCTATGCATCATCCGCTCCAGGGAGGTGATGGCATCTTCCACATTTTGATGTGTTGGGTTATTGTTGATGCTTGCAAGAAGTCCAAATCCACAGTTGTCTTTGAAACTTTTTAATATATCCATATTGTTATTGCTCATATGTCTTTATCCTTTTTATAAAGAAAGTTTGAGATTATACTTAAAGGTTGATTAGAGGTGGATAAAATATAGAATTTAGATACTAAAGTCCGGTCTATTGGGGAAGTAAGGTCATCATGATAAGTATCATGATAAGTGTTCTTTACAGAAATAAAGCTTAGAGATAGCTAGAAATATTTTTAATATCATTTACTTTTTTTCTTTCTCTGTTCCTGTAGATTTTTTCTTTTTTCTTCTAATCTTGCTTTGAGCTTATTAATTTTATTGATTTCTTTCTCTTCTAGTGAGATATGGATATTATCTATCTCTTCTCCTATCTTCACAGAGAGCATCTCCGACTTTTTCATCGCCAGAATTTGTGAAGAAAAGATACTTCTATGCCCAGAAATCAAAAAACTTATCACCGCACCAAGCGCCGCATAGTGGGCGATATCGATACCAAAAAGTTCTACTGCCATAATAGTAGAGGCAATAGGTGTATTGGTGGTTGCAGAAAGCACGCTGACAAAGCCAAGTGCTGCAAACATCGAGATATGTTCAGGAGAGATAATTCCTCCTATAAAATTACCGCTTGTGGCACCGATATAAAAGATAGGCGTTATAATCCCACCACTGGCACCCGAGCCCAAAGAAAGCGAAGTAAAAAGTGTTTTAAGTAAAAAAGTATACCAATGTATATCTTCGTAATTATCGTCATAAGGACTAAGGGCATTAGAAATAGTATCTAACCCTAAACCAATATATTCTTTACCAAATACAAGTGTCAACACAAGCAACAAAACGCCACCCATAAATGCTTTTAGATATATATTTAGTTTGATAGACTTAATGAAATGTGCCATTTGAGATACCGTCGTGATGACAAAATCTGAAATCATACCAAATAGAACAGCGGCAAACACCACTTTTAAAATAAGTAACAAGTCTAGTGAAATATTTTGATAAAAATGCATCGGATAGTAGGTATAACTAGCCCCTAAAAGTTGCGCCGTAGTGAAGGCAGCAAAACCAGAAATAAAAGAGGGTAGGAGAACATCATACATGATAACGCCTATTATCAGCACTTCCACTCCAAAGATAGCACCGGCAATTGGTGTACCAAAAACAGTTGCAAAACCAGCACTTATCCCACAAATAACCAACTTCTTTCTATCTTTTTTTGAGAATTTAAAAATAGAAGAAAATAGTGAAGCAACTCCTGCACCTATCTGTGCACCTGGTCCCTCTTTTCCTACAGATGCACCCGAAAAGATACTCAACACCGTGGCAAGTAATTTAATAGGAATCACGCTTATATCGATTTTCCCATTATTTTTATGCACCGCTTCTATCACTTTTTCTGTGCCATGACCTTCTGCAGTCGGTGCAAATGTTTTTACAAGCCAGACTGTCAACACAAGTGCAACAGGAAGTAGATAATAATACTCAAATGGTAAGAGAGAACGACTTTCTTCAGCAGATGCTAATATTTTTAAAAATACTGTCACCGTACCACCAATGATAACACCGATGAAAGAGGAGAGTACTACCCATTTAAAAACACTAAAAAAAATGGCAGTCTGCTCTGTAAAATGCTCTTTCATATTCTCTTTTCTTTTTCCATTATTATGACATAGATGGGATAAGATACCGCCCTTATCCTCTTAATATCATGATAAAAGCCACTCCCTGCTAAAATACCTCATGCAAGGCTATATCCTAAACATCAACAAAGTCAAAGACGAAGACCTCATCGTCACTATCCTAACAGAGAATAAACTCAAAACCCTTTACCGTTTTTATGGCGCACGCCATGCTAACATCAACTTAGGATACAAGATAGACTTTGAAGCAGTAGCTTCTGCCAAGTCCACTATCTCTATGCTACGTGAAGTCTTACCTCTCTCAGCCAAATGGATGTTACAAAGTAACCGTTTTTTTATTTGGCAACAGTTTATAAAGTTGATGTTTAGACACTTAAAAGATGTGAGCGATTTAGATCCCTTTTACTTTTATCTGCTAGAAGAAACTTCTATTATGATAGAGAGACAAAATCCCCAACGTGTCATGATAGAATCTTATTTGGAACTTTTAGCATATGAGGGACGGCTTCATGATGATTTTCACTGTTTTATCTGTGATGAAGCAGTGGTGGATAGTGTCGTACTCGCTAGGAGTTTTTTACCAGCGCATCAATCTTGTGTCTTTGGTGAGTTGCTGGATAAAAAAAAGATAGAAACACTCTTTGAAAGTAAATCTACCCTTTATCTTGAAGATGATGAAGTGACCCACCTATGGCAACTTTTGCAAGAAGGGTTTTAGACTATCATGATAGCTGACTTAAACCGCCACCTTCAAACTTGTTACCTTCTCCAACTCCTCGACGATGGCATCACTGACTCTGATATTTGACTCTATCACCACATCTTGTAGTTTTGAAGAGATGATAAGCTTTAACGGTCTTCTTCCTGGGTATTTTTGTACTAAATGATGTAGTTCATCTAATGTTGTTGTATCATCTTTAAGCTCCACCTTCACAAATATCGGCGTAAGTGGTTTTTCAGGAATAATCTCTTTTTTTATCTCTACCTTCTCTTTTTTGGCATCATCAAGTTCAACGATTTTATTGACCCGTATATTGGTTCCTCTATCATCTTTACTAACAGTAACTTTAAACGCAACAGGTTGATTTAAGTCCATCATCTGAAGTTGAATCATCATCTTTTCAAAAATCATCATCTCGATATTGCCATGTAAATCCATAAGATTCACAATACCAAATTTATTACCCTTTTTAGAGATTTTCTGCACGACTTCTTCTACCTTGCCAATAAAGAGTGTTTTACTTCCATCAGCAAGGGTATCTATCTCACTTGAAAGTGTATGTGGCAAAGCATTTATCTGTTCTCTAAAGTCATCTAAAGGATGCCCCGAAACATAAAACCCAAGCGTCTCTTTTTCTAGTTGCAAAATAGTTTTAGCATCATACTCTTCCCCATTTTCCAGTTCGATATTCACAGACATCATCTCTTCACTATCACCAAAAAGAGAGTTTTCCGCCATCTTTTGCGCACGTGCGGCATCCGCACCTGCAGCTACTATCTTTTCGATGTTATCGAGCAAAGTACGACGAGAATAACCAAAACTATCCATCGCCCCAGACTTGATAAGTGCTTCTAAAACCCGTTTGTTCACCTTCCCCGTGTCGATACGCGCGATAAAGTCATTTAAATCAGTAAAAGGCTTCTCATCCCTTGCTTCTATCAAACTTTCAATCGCTTTAGAACCCACACCCTTAATCGCACCCAAGCCAAAAAGAATCGCTTGTTCCTCCCCTGACTCTTTTGGTGCAAATGCTATCAAACTCTCTGTCGCAGATGGTGGTCTCAAGGTGATCCCCAGACGCTTCACCTCATCTACATACTTCACAACCTTATCGGTATTATCCGCTTCACTTGTCAAAAGTGCAGACATGAACTCTTTTGGGTAGTAGGCTTTTAGATAAGAAGTTTCAAAAGTAATCATCGCATAAGCAGCTGAGTGGGATTTATTGAATCCGTATCCAGCAAACTTCACAATCAAGTCAAAAAGTTCTTCTGATTTTTTTCTGTCAAACCCTTTTTTAACAGCTCCATCTGCAAACTCACCTTTGAGTTTATCCATCTCTTCTTTGATTTTCTTACCCATCGCACGACGTACAACATCCGCCCCACCTAGTGAAAATCCACCGATGGTTTGTACAATCTGCATAACTTGTTCTTGATAGACGATAACCCCATAGGTAGGTTTCAGGATTGGTTCTAGTTCCGGAAAATCATAGATGATAGTCTGTCTTCCATGCTTTCTCTCGATAAAGTCATCAAGCATCCCTGACTCCATAGGTCCCGGACGATAAAGTGCAAGAACGGCAATTAAATCTTCAAAGTTAGTCGGTGCTAATCGTTCATTTAGACTCTGCATACCACTTGACTCTATCTGAAATAAACCAACTGTCGCCCCACTCTGAATCAACTTATAAATCTCAGGGTCATCAAAATCAATCTCATTAAAGTTGATATCTTTGTTATATCGCGCTTTGATGAGTTTAAAGGCATCATCCAAAACTGTCAGCGTTTTAAGTCCTAAAAAGTCAAACTTGATTAAATCTACATCTTCTAAATACTTTAAAGAGTACTGGGTTACATACGAATCATCTTTGGTAGATTTATAAAGAGGGGCTTTGTGCCATAACTCTTCATTACTCATCACTACCCCCGCGGCATGTGTTCCTGAGTTTCTATTTAATCCTTCTAACGCTAGAGAAAATTCCCAAACGCGTTTTGCCTGGGCATTGGACTCAATAAGCTCTTTTATCTTTGGTTCTTTTTTGTAAGACTCTTCCAGATTGATACCTAGTTCATCAGGGATAAGTTTTGCCATCTTGTATGCTTCGGCATACGGCATTGCCATCACACGTGCCACATCACGAATCACCCCTTTAGCCAGCAACTTACCAAAGGTAATCACCTGAGCCACGTTGTTTCGTCCATATTTATCGACCACGTAGTCTATAATCTCACCTCGTCTTTTTTGACAAAAATCGATATCGATATCTGGCATACTCACCCGTTCAGGATTGAGAAATCGCTCAAAAAGCAAGTCATACTTCATAGGATCAATATCCGTAATTTCTAGTGAAAATGCGACCAATGACCCTGCGGCTGAACCACGTCCAGGGCCTACAGGAACCCCTCTTCTTTTGGACTCAGCGATAAATTCCCAAACGATAAGCATATACCCAGGAAAGTTCATGGTATTGATGATATTCATCTCAAAATCTAAACGCTTTTTATACTCTTCATGGCGCTCTTTTGGTACAAATTTTAATCTTTTTTCAAGCCCTTCTTTGCACTTGTAAACAAAATAATCTGCATCATTACCAAGTTCTGGCACACCATCAGCTGTTGCAAACTCTTGTACGAACTTAAAATTTGGAGGGGTGGGATCGCCTAGTTTAATCTCCAAGTTACACTTATCTACTATCTCTTGGGTGTTTTCTATCGCTTCGGGCATATCTGCAAAAAGTGCTTGCATCTCTTCAGGAGATTTGACAAAAAATTCATGTACAGAGTGACGCAGACGGTTAGGATCATCAAACTCCTTATTCATCGCGATACACATGAAGGCTTCATGGGACTCTGCATAGCGTTGTTCTAGATAGTGCGTATCATTGGTCGCAATGATTTTGATACCTGTCTCTTGTGCCACTTGAATAATTTGCTCATCGATGGAGAGTTGATCACCAATGCCATGTCGCATAATTTCAAGATAAAAATCATCTCCAAAAATCTCTTTATATTCTAATGCCACTTCTACTGCTCTCTCATAACCCTTAGCCCCATTTTTAACATTTCTCTCACTAAGATTAAGGTGCCAATTGACTTCACCTTGTAGACAAGCAGAAGAGCAGATGAGTCCTTCAGAGTTTTCAATTAAAAGTTTTTTATTGATACGTGGATAGTAGTAAAAACCATTGATATAACTTTGAGAGGAGAGAAACATTAAGTTCTTATATCCTATCTCATTTTTAGCATACAAACAGAGATGAAAACGCTGTCTAGTACTCTTATCTCCCAAATCATCTTGGTTATGGATATAAGCTTCCATGCCAATGATGGGCTTGATTCCCTCTTTCCTCATCGTCACATAAAAATCAATCGCACCAAACATGTTTCCATGATCTGTCATCGCCACAGAATTCATCCCTAATTTTTTAACTTTTTTCGCTAATTCTTTTATCTTGTTTGCCCCATCCAACAAGGAGTATTCCGTGTGTAGGTGCAGATGTGTAAAGTTAGTTTTGCTCATTGTATTCCCCTATCATGATAGTATGTTACAAAAATGCTCCTTGGCATTTTATTTTATTTGAAATTAGTCGATATAGGAAAAAGAAACTTAATAATTAGGACAATGAATGTTTACAAAACTTGGTATTATCTCTAAAGGTTCTGATGCACAACTGATAGAGTCACTCATCCTTCACTTCCCTCTACCCATGTTTTATAAAAGTAGTGATACCAATGCCTTCATCACAAACCAAGCATTTGATGAAGTCGCAGGAAGTCATAAAAAGAAAATCCTTGATTCTCTCTCACAAATCCAAGTTATACATAACACTAAATTTGAACTAAAACTAACAAACGATATTGGAAAAGAGATAGATACCGTTACCTACATCTCAGAAGTAGATGACGGCACACTAGGTGTCATTGTTGACATCTCAGATCAAATCAAAGCTAAAAAATCCATCAATGCCTTAAAAGAGCGTTATGAAACAGCCACCAAAGGTTCACATGAAGGTCTTTGGGAATGGGATATCAAAAGTGGAGAAGTTTTTTATTCTAATAAATTTAGAGAAATAATAGGCTTGATACATAAGAGTGCCGAAGCAAAGATAGAGACATGGATTGGCAGGATAGACCCACGAGACAAAGCCTCCGTTGTTAAAAAACTTGAAGCTTATCTCAATGCTCAAGCAGATACCTTTTTAGCAGAACACAGAATCATTATAAATGGAGAAACCAGATGGATGTCCATCAGCGGTAAAGTTTCACTCGATAAGAAAAACCGACCTTCTAAACTAACTGGTTTTATCTCTGATATCACCGCGAGAAAAGAGGCACAATTAGCACTTAAAAGCAGTGAAGAACAATTTTCACTCTTTATGCAAAATCTACCTGCTGGTGCTTTTATCAAAGATGAACAAGGTACCTTTGTCTTTGCAAATGACTATCTCAATAGATTTTTTGGGAAAGAGAGCCTTGTGAATATGAACTTTACAGATATCTTACCTAGTGAAAGCGCCAAAAGTATCCAAGAAAAAGACCAAAAAACCTTACAATTAGGGGCAGACACTAGCGAAGAGAAGTTAAAAGATATCGCAGGAAACGAAAAATACTTCCAAACACATAAATTTATTATCAATAAGGATAATAAACGCTATATCGGAGGTATCTACTCTGATATCACCGAACAAAAAAAGACACAAACCAAACTCAATATCCTCGCACATTATGATTTACTGACTAACTTACCAAACAGAATGATGTTTCAAGAGAGTCTGAAAAATATGATTTCCAAAGCAAACAGAAACAAGAGTAAAATTGCACTTATGTTTATCGATCTTGATAACTTCAAAATGATCAATGATACCTTGGGGCATGATTATGGAGATTTACTCCTTCAAGAAGTCGCTGCAAGATTAAAGAAAATCCTACGTGCGGAAGATGTTGTCTCAAGATTAGGAGGGGATGAATTTACCGTTATATTGGATGATGTGAAGGATACAGCTTACCCTTCTATCGTTGCACAAAAGATTATCGATACGCTCTCTCAACCTATCAGATTGAAAGATGAGATGGGCTATATAGGCGCTAGTATCGGTATCTCTATCTTTCCAGACGATACAGATAGTATGGAGCAACTCATCAAAAATTCAGATTTAGCCATGTACCGTTCAAAAAATGAGGGTAAAAATGTTTATCGATATTTCACAGAAGATATGAACGCAGACGCTTCTGAAAAACTAGAACTAACCAATGATTTAAGAATGGCAATTGAACATGAGCAATTAACACTCTATTATCAACCAATCGTCGATACCAAGACCAATAAACTATCATCATTTGAAGCACTAGTAAGGTGGAATCATCCAAAATATGGACTTGTGACACCTGATAACTTTATCACCCTAGCCGAAGAGGGTGGATTTATGGTAAAGGTAGGTAAATTTGTCATCCAAAAAGCCTGTGCCCAGATAAAAATCATGCAAGATGCGGGCTTAAATGCAAAGGTCGCTGTCAATATATCATCAAAGCAATTGACACAAAACCATCTCGAACAAACCGTAAAAAATATCGTCACCGAAAGTGGTATCAATCCACATCTATTGGAACTTGAAGTAACAGAAAGTTTTTTGATGGAAAATATAGAACAAGTAGAAAAAGTAATTTCAAATTTAAAAGAGTTTGGCATAAGCACGGCTATTGACGATTTTGGCACAGGATATTCTTCTCTAGCACGCCTTAAAAAACTATCTATTTCAAAACTTAAAATAGATAAATCATTTATCGATGATATACCACATGATGAAGATGATATGGTTATCACCGAGATGATTATCACTTTAGCAAAACAGTTGAACCTTGATATCGTAGCAGAAGGTGTTGAAACCGAAGCACAGGTAGCATTTCTAAAAGAGAAAGGATGTCACTTGATGCAAGGATACCTCTTCTCAGAAGCGATACCAGAAAAAGACATCAATGAGTTTATCAAAGCCTCTGTTTAAGCTATCATGATAGAAGCTTTCTTATAAAATCTTATGCAGTGTGGTTGCATTTTGCATCCACGCTTCCAATTCACTCCATTTTTCTTCTTGAATCATCTCTTTGGCATCGATAAGTTCTTTTTCAAAATCAGTAATCGTAATTAATAAATTTTCTCTATTTTGTCTAAAGATATCACTCCACATATGAGGTGAAGATTTAGCAATCCGACTCATATCTCGAAATCCACCCGCAGCCAAAGCCAATATACTTTTAGGGTCTTCTTGTTTTAAAACAGAATTTGCCAAGGCATAGGAGATGGCATGAGGTAGATGTGAAATATAAGCGGCATGTAAATCATGTTCTTTGGCATCTTCCATATAAACAATATGCATTTTTAAAGCTGTAAAAATTTCAATCGCTCTTTCTAAATGTTTTTTACCACTTTTTTGACTCTCGCACAAGACAACAGTCTGCTCTGCATACAAATCATCACAAGCAGCCTCAGGTCCAAACTTCTCTTTACCTGCCATGGGATGTGCGGCCACAAAATTTCTTCTTATATTAGTCGGTGTATGTTCAACTATTTCAGCCTTTGTACTTCCTAAATCAATAATAGTTGTCTCTTCACCTATATCCGTAAGTGCTGCCAAAGAAGCAATCACCCCTTCAACCGGTATTGCCAAGATGATTAAATCAGATTTTTTTATCTCCTCAAAAGAGACGATTTCATCCACTAAGCCATATTTGATTGCCTCAGCACAATGTTTTTCATTGTGGTCAAAGCCCACAATGCTTACATCCTCCCTACTCTCTTTCAAAGCAAGTCCAAAAGAACCACCCATCAGACCCAAACCTACAATCGCAACTCTCATTAAATCACTCATTTCATTTTATTTCTATTTACTTTTCATAAGACTAATATGCTATTATATTAGCTTATTAAAATAGAATATAAGGTTAATTATATGAAAAAAATTCTGATAGTTTTTTCTATGCTACTTTTGAGCGTAGAAGCAAAACAGATTAAAGATATACAATTTGATGGTTTGGTCCATATCTCCCCTGAAATTGCAAAAGAAATTATCGGTATTAATCCCGGCGAAACACTCAATGAAGGAAAAGTAGATGAAAGTATCAAAAAGCTTTATGCGCAAAAGTATTTTGAAGATATTTGGGTAGATGAGAACAATGGTGTATTACGTTACCATGTCAAAGAAAAACCAATTATCTCTAGGGTAAACTTAACAGGATATTCTCAAGATAAAACAGAAGAAGTCTTGCAAGGTGCCAATGTCCATAAAGGAGATATCTTTGATGAAAGTAAAGCTAAAAACATCAAAAAGAATATCACAAGAAAGCTAGAATCAGAAGGGTATTTTGATTCTGTTGTTGAGGTAGAAGATACCACATTAAACCCAGGCAGTGTACAGACAAATATCACTGTCAGCAAAGGGGAGCAAGTCACCATCAAGAAAGTAAACCTATTTGGTGCAAAACATTTTGACTACGATGATATTAAGAGTGTTGTTGCCAACAAAGAGGCACAATTTGCTGGATGGTTCTTCGGTAGAAGTGATGGAAAGCTCAAAGCAGATCAACTAAAAATTGATGCAGAAAGAATCAAAGAATTCTATTTAGAACATGGTTTTTTAGATGCCAAAGTGTCTCCACCCTACTTAAGAACAGATTTTTCCAACTATACTGCTGAACTAACGTATAAGATTGAAGAGGGTGACTTTTATAAGATTGGTGATGTAGAGATAGATGTTGACACAGATATCGCTGATGCAAAAAAGCTCAAAGAAGATTTTAAACTCAAAACTGGAAAGATATTTGATGTCAAAAAACTAAGACGTGATATCAGCAATATTCGTAAAGCAGTCTCTGACAAAGGATATGCTTTTGCTAACGTCATCCCTGATGTAAAACAAGACAGAGCAAATCATTTAGTCAGCATCACCTATCGCGTAAAACCAAATGACAAAGTAACCGTGAACAATATCACTATCGCAGGAAATGCCAGAACCAAAGATAGCGTTATCAGACGTGAACTCTATCTCTCTGAGGGTGAAAACTTTTCTCAAAGTGACTTAAGTGACTCACTCAGTGCCCTAAAACGAACGGGGTATTTTAATGATGTACAGATTCAACCTCGTCAAGTTTCACCTGATACTATGGATGTACTCGTCAAGGTAGATGAAGCCAGTACAGGTAGTATCATGGGTGGTATATCCTATGGTTCTTATGATGGCTTTGGTGTCAACGCCGGTGTCTCGGATAGAAACTTTTTAGGTTCAGGTATAGAGCTAGGTACGAACATCGATTATTCAGAAAAAACACTCAAAGGAAGCATTAACTTTTCAAATCCTAGACTCTTTGATTCCCTCTATAGCTTGAGTGGCAATATCTATAGAAAAGATTATGATTATATCAACTACAAAGAAAAGTCCATTGGAGGTATGCTTAGTCTTGGTAGAAAAATAGGCAGACACTTTCACGTAGCAATGGGCTACCAATATGTAGATTCCGAACTTACCGATGTTGATGAAAGCTTACAAAACAATGTCTACTACCAAGAGGGGCGCTACACAAAAAGTTCCTTTATGCCGAGTATCTCCTATGACAATACGGATGACTACTATGTACCTAGACATGGTATGAGTATAGGGCTTAGTACGGAGTATGCTGGAGCGGGTGGAGATACAAAGTTTTTAAGTAACACACTGAGTGCCAAGTACTATTATGGGATGGAAGATATCATTGATTATGATTTGATATTTAGAATCAAAGCGAGAGCTAGCATCATTGACGATAAAGGAACCCTACCACTTAATGAAAAACTCTATATGGGTGGTATCGGTACAGTTAGAGGATTCAAATATGCTGATCTCTCACCAAAAGATGCGAGTGGCAATCTACTAGGTGCAAAAAAGATGGCAACAGGTTCTGCAGAGATAAGTATCCCACTCGTTGAATCTATGAATCTTCGTGCCGTAGCATTTTACGACTATGGAACAACAGGTGAAGATGACTGGAGCCAAATACACCGATCCTCTGTAGGTATCGGAATGGAATGGCCAAAATCACCACTTGGTGTACCATTACAAATATTTTTTGCACGTCCATTGGATGAAAAAGTGGGTGATAGACTTAATAAAGTTGAATTTAACTTAGGTCGAAAGTTTTAATTTAATGTAGAGCGTCGCTCTACATTAACACAATTTTTAGTGAAGTTGGTAATTGTAATTTTTCTATACACTCTTTACAGAGATAGCTGCCCTCTTGGAGTGCTATCATGATAGTGTTCTTTTCTAGTGATATTTCAGACTTTTGAATCTTTTTATTACTATTGATACATACGGCAAGGTTCAGGATAAAATAGAGCCACTCTAGCACTTCTAGCTCAGGTAAAAGCATCTCATATTTTTTAAATTCGCGGTGGCGTTGTTTCTCTTTGGATGAAAGTTTTAACAACAGAGCCAATAAAAGTTTCTTTTCATGAGAAAAGGTGAAGTTTAGATTTTCCAGCAAAAAATGGAAACTATTATCACTATTTGAATAGATATTAAATACCTTTGAAATAGGAGAAAGTTTTGCAGCAAAGCCTAGTACTTCTCTATACTCAAGAGGGATATGATGTTTCTCTTGCAACACATCAAAAAGGTTTAATGCCACACGTTGTACATAAGCACAGTTTTTTTCACTTAGTGCATATCTATCTATCAAGCTTTTGATACTGACATTGAAATTATGAGGAAATTTACCTTGAGAATTTCTCAATATATCATTCAAGTAAACCCCTTCTCTTACACCAGCCTTACTAGAGATAACAACTTCAGCCCCCAGATGCTTTAAAAGGGTATAAAAGATAGCACTTCCCTCTCCTATGGTATCAAGTCTTGTAGAGGGAAAATCCAGCTTTTTGAGTGCTTTAGTATCCATCGTCGGGATACTCTCTATCAAAGGGAGATAATCCTTCACACGATAATCAAAACCATGTAGACTATTGATAGGGTATTGTTCTTTTATCATAATAGCAGCTGAAAGTGAGCGTATAGTACCACCAATACCCACAATCGTTGTAGATTTAAATATTTCAGGAACTTGCCCTATGATATCCTTGATATAACTTTTAACGTCTTGATTAAGACCTTTATCAAAAAAAAGTTCTTTTAATCGTACCGTTCCTAAATCGAGTGAAAGTGTTTCAAGAATTTTTCCCTCTTGCACAAATGAAAGTTCCGTAGACCCTCCACCTATATCTATAGTGGTAAAGCTTTCCAAGGGTTCTAAAAGATTCATTGCTGCTACAGCACCAAAGTATGCCTCTTGTTTACCATCTATAATTTTTATATTTAGTTTTAACTCACGACTAACACGTTTTAAAAAAACTTTTTTATTAGGGGCATCACGAAGAGCAGAGGTTGCCACGCAAAGTATCTTTCTGCATTTTAGATTTTCAGAAACTGATAAAAAATCTTTTAATGCGCCGAAGGCCTTATCCATTGCTTCTTCTTGCAAGTGACCATCTCTTTCATAAGCGCCCTCACCTATCCGCACACGGGAGCGCACTTTTTCAATCAAATGAAAAGCATAACGAGAACTTTTTTCATAAACAACTAAAGAGAGTGAATTTGATCCGATATCGATGATTGCTGTACGTTTTGCCATTAATTCTCTTGTGATTTTTTATATTTTTCTAGTAAGATTTCTTCACTTTCGATGTAATCTTTATCGATAATGATGCAATCAACAGGACAAGCTTCTACGCAAGTAGGAACCTCGGCAAAACCTACACATTCAGTGCAGGTTTTGGAGTCAATCACATAAATGGGATCATCCGCGACAATCGAGTGTGTAGGACAAGGAGGAACACAAGCATCACAAGCGATGCAGTCCTCCAATATAATTAATGCCATATCAATCCCCTACTATCATGATAAAGAAGTTTTAGCCTCTTCTAAATGAACTAAAGAGGGAAGGTCTTCCATCTTCTAAATCATCATCTATCGGACAATAGTTTTTAGAATTCAATATTGCCGTAGCTACGGCACCCTTACCGTCTTTTCTATTTTTAAGAGAAAGTGTTGCACCGATGGCATCAGCAGCACCTTTAGCTAAAAATAGTCCTAGCCCTGCGCCACCTTTATCGCCCGTTCTTTTAAACGGTGCAAAAAGATCTTGACTCTCATCTATCCCCGTACCGTCATCAATCACTTCTATTTTAAAGTCATCACCTTCTAAGCGACTCTTTACCTTGATGGTACCACCTTCTGGTGTAAACTTAATAGCATTTTGAACAAAGTTTTGTAAGATATGCGTTAAGAGTGTAGGTTGCGAAATGATACAGTATTTTTCAGGTTCAAAATCCACTTCAACAGTTTTATTGACACCCTTGGCAAGCAGGTTGAAATCTTTTGATTTATCTTTTAAAAACTGTACCAAGTCTATCTCTACTGGCTTTTCAAACTGTGCACCCTCTTGACGACCAACTTCTAAGATACTTGAAATCATCTTGTTCATCTCATCAATAGTAGTATTATTGATTTTTAATGTCTCTTTGTATTTGTCGGTATCTCTATCTTTGATAAGCGTCACTTCATTTTTCGTTTTCATGACCGCAAGTGGCGTTTTTAGCTCATGTGCTGTTCCGATAAAAAGCTCTTTTTGGTACTTAACAAAGTTTTGAATCCTATCTATCAGCTTATTGACACTTTCACCAAGCGGGATAAACTCATCAGGTAGAGACTCTATCTCTATCTGTTCTAAAAAGTTTTCATTCATACGAGCAAGTTTTCTTGTAATCTGTTTAACAGGATAAAGCAAGGTCTCAGAAAGGAACATTGCATAAGCAAGAATCAAAAAGAGTGCTAAAAATGAGATAAAGATGATACTAGAAAGTATCTTTTTTAAAAGTGCTTTTGTCCCTGTGATATCACGTTCTATTTTGAGATAAGAAGACCTTGCAGCGTTGTAAGGATGATAAATAGTCAGATACTCACTATCTCCCTTGACATACTGTTCATAAGAGATACCCTCTTGTTTATCTACACGAATCACTACAGAGATTTTATCTTGTCCATACTGTTGCACAGAGTTATCTTTTTTTGAAAAAAGAGATTTTTGCTTATTTTTAGCGATATATTCTGTCGCTGTATGTTGTAAGTTTTGGGTGATGTCATCCAGCATGGAGATGCGGATGTAGTTATAAAGAATGATGGAAAATATCGCAATTAGCGTCGCCGAAGCGATCACTAACTGTATGAGAAACTTTCTCTTTATACTTTTTTCGGAAAACAAAATCTATAACCTCTTCGTCTTACTGTTTCAATGGTAGAGATATTTAACGGTTTATCCATTTTCTGGCGAATTTGATTGATAGCGACTTCGATAACATTGGGTGTAACAAGTTCTGGTTCTTCCCAGATAGCATCCAATAGTTGCTCTTTTGAGACGATTTGATCACTATGACGTGCAAGATGTGTTAATACTTCAAAAGGCTTCCCTTTAAGTTCGATATCTATCCCTTTATACGTAATCTTCTCTTCATCTGGGTCAATAATCAAATCTTGAATCTTGATGACATTCGTGCCACCAAAACGAAGCCTCGCTTCGATGCGAGCGATAAGGATGTCAAAATCAAATGGCTTTTTGATATAGTCATCAGCCCCAGCTTTAAGTGCTTTGATTTCACTCTCTTTGTCATCTTTTGCAGATAAGACAACACAAGCTGTTCTAGGTGTTTTTTGTTTAATCATCGAAACCAAATCAACACCATCACCATCTGGCAACATCCAGTCAGTTAACACCAAGTCATAGTTTCTAATCCCGATGTAATATTCAGCATCTTTATAGTTTTCTGAACTATCTGCTTGGTAACCAAACTCTTGTAAACCCTCAACTAGTGTTCTATTTAGTGTAATTTCATCTTCAACAATGAGTACTCTCATTATCTTCCTTTGTTATAAATTTTTGTGTAGTATATCATAATTTTTGGCGAATTTAATCTTTTTTTAATAAATTTTTAATATTTCTTGAAGATTTCTACACCAACCGTGCAATTATCGAGGATATCTGGCTTAAGTAATTTTAAATTTATGCTCATAACTGAAGGAAACTGTAACTTTATTTTCCCAACTATATCCCCTAAAGCCTCTTCTAAAAGTAGAAATTTTTCTTTTTGCATCGTCCTTTCTATCAGCTTTGCCACCTCTGCATAATTGATAAATATCCCATCTACTTTAGTATACATAATCTCTATGTCTGCTATCACTTCTTGAGGTGTGACACGCTCTTCATCCAAAATACCCACGATGCTGAGAAACTTTAAATCTGAAATGATTATTTTGTACTGATTTTTAGGCAACCTTACCCTCGTCTCCTGAGATGAGCCGCATGATATTATCACTATGTTTATAGATGACTAAAAATGCGATAAATACCACAGGAAAATGTGCTATTTCAGGGTTGAGTACAAATGATGCTATCACCACAGCCACCAATCCTAATAAGGAAGAGAGAGAAGATATCTTCAAAACCTTCGCAGAAAATGCCCACACAGCAACACCTATCAACGCAGGAATAGGAATCATATAAAGAAGCACACCCAATCCTGTTGCAACACCTTTACCACCCTCACCCATTAAAAATATTGAAAAACAGTGACCAATCACCGCAAAAACAGCAATCGCCCACATCGTCTCCTCAGGCACGCCTGCCAAGGTACCCAAGGCTAAAACCACGATTCCTTTTATCACATCTAAGGCAAGGGTAGCGATAGAAAGTTTCTTAGCCAAAGCAGGATCTTTCTCTTTTACCACACGAAGTACATTAGTTGCTCCGATATTGCCTGAACCTGCTTTTTTAATGTCCACTTTTGCAAAGAACTTTGCCAAGATAAGACCAAAAGGGATACTTCCCACTAAATATGCCAATATATAAAATTGTACGTTTGTATTTGCTAAAAAATCCAAATAATTTCCTTCTCTATTCTGATAAAGTTTCTTTCATTTTATCCGTTTTTTTGTTATAGTGTTATTAATGCAATTTATAGAGGAGAAGATACGTGGACAAAGATACCCTAAAAAAAGAGATTATACGCTTAAAAGAGAAACACAATGTCACGATAGTGGCGCACTTTTATCAAAAAGATGAAGTGTTTGATATGGCTGATTTGTCAGGAGATAGTCTACAGTTAGCACAGATGGCGATGGAGGATAAAAACCCATTTCTTATCTTTTGTGGTGTAGGTTTTATGGGGGAAAGTGTCAAGATACTCTCACCACAAAAACGTGTACTTATGCCAAAAATCGCCTGTTGTGCGATGGCAAGAATGATAGATGGAAAACACTTTGACGACAATGTCAAAATCCTAGAAAAACAAGGCATCAAAAAAGAGGATATCTTACCTATCACCTATATCAACTCTTCTGCTGAAGTGAAAGGAAAAGTTGGTGAGATGGGTGGTATGGTCTGCACTAGTTCAAATGCAAAAAAAATCATCGAAAAAGCCCTCACAGAAGGTAAGAAAATCCTTTTTGTTCCTGACCGTTGTTTGGGGGAAAATATCGCTATCATGATGGGACTCAAATCCTGTGTCATCGGTGATGGAAAAGACCCTAAAGAAGCAGATATCATCTGTTACAACGGCTTTTGTTCTGTGCACCAACTCTTTGTCCCAGAAGATGTGGAATTTTACAGAAACAAGTTTCCAGGTATCAAAGTCATCTCTCATCCTGAGTGTATGCCTGCTGTCTGTCAAGCCTCAGATTTTGTCGGATCCACTAGCCAAATCATCAACTATATCAAAGAACTAGACCCAGAACAAAAAGTAGCGTTAGGGACAGAATTTAACCTTGTCAATCGTTTAAGAGATAAAAACACTTATGTACTCTCATCTACTAAACCAGAGTGTCCTACAATGAATGAGACAACCTTAGAAGATTTATATAACACCCTCAAATCTATAGATGATGATAAAATCATGAATGAGATACAAGTAGACCCTGAAGTAGCTAAATGGGCAAAGATAGCACTAGAGAGGATGTTTGAAATATGAGGATAAAAGAGATAGTTCGTGAAGCAATTTTAGAAGATATTGGTCGTGGAGATTTGTTCACACTAGTAAGTGATAGACGTCAAGTCGAAGCAAAGGTCATTGCAAAAGAGGACGGTATACTCGCGGGAAAAATCTATGTCAAAGAACTTGGGCTCATGGAACATCTTGAGATAGAATTTCTAAAATATGATGCCAATCCCATCAAAAAAGGTGATATCATCTGTTATGTAAGAGGAAGCGTTGATAGAGTCTTGATGTATGAACGAGTTATCCTCAATATGATGCAACATTGTAGCGGTATTGCTACCAATACAGCGGAATTTGTAAAGCTTGTAAAAGGGTATGATATCAAGTTACTTGATACAAGAAAAACAAGACCAGGCTTAAGAGTGATGGAAAAATATGCCGTGCGTTGTGGTGGAGGTACCAATCACCGCTTAGGACTTGATGACTGTTTGATGCTCAAAGACACGCACTTAGCAGCAATCGACGACTTAGCCCTTTTTGTCAAACAAGCCAGAAAACGCATACCCTATACTTCTAAGATTGAGGTAGAGTGTGAAAGTGTTGAAGCTACATACATAGCAATGCAAGCTGGGGCTGATTTGGTCATGTGTGATAATATGTCTCCAAAACAAATCAAAGAAGTTGTTAAATACAGAAACGAACACTACAAACATGTACTACTAGAAGCGAGTGGGAACATCACTAAAGAGAATATCACAGAGTATGCTGGTACGGGAATAGACGCCATCTCTTCTGGGAGTTTGATACACAAAGCCATCTGGCTAGACTTTTCAATGAGGATTGAAGAGACACACTAAAAAATAAACATATAGGGGAAGATATGGGATATTCAGAGATTATAGAAGTACCACTTGGTACACGTGTAGAGGTACTAAGACCTGTACCAGAGTTTTACGCTACAGTAGGTGAAGAGGGGATGAGAAAACTCATCGATGCCCATTATGAACTTTTAAAAGTAAGTGATGCAAAGCACCTTTTTCCAATAGAGGATGAACAAGAGTTTGCATTAGCAAAAAAACATGCTGGGGATTTTTTCATCCAGTATCTTGGTGGACCTAGATACTTTGAAAAATCTCGTGGTGCACCACAGATGGTGGGACGTCATGCGCCTTTCGCTATCACAGCAATGATGCGACGTGTTTGGCTTATAGCCTACAAAGAGGCACTGGAAGAAAGGATTGACGCTCCACAAGCGTTAAAAGAGTCTTTTTGGGACTATCTTAATACTTTTTCTACATGGATGGTTAACAAGGCAGAATAACCGTTGTTAGAGGCTATCATGATAGCCTCTAACAATTACTCTATAGAATTAACGATAAGTGCTTCGATATCTGTTTGTGCTTTATCCAATATCTCAATTAACTTTTTATCTTTAATTGCCAATGTTGAAACCCAGTTATGCACATTTGGGAAAATGATGGTAGTTTTACCATCACCTTTTTTATGATATATAACCATAGTACAAGGTGCAAACGCCCCTGCTTCTGGACGGGTAATCGATACATTGTAAATTACTTTTAACTTACAAAGAGAATAAGCATCATAAAACTCAAAGTCTTCATTTTTTACTTCGTCTAAATCAACACCAAATTCATTAAAAGATGCCATCACAAAACCAATAGGTTTTAAGCCACCTTCGACAACCATTTCTAACTCTTCTTTATTGTCATCCGCTTCATCATCTTCCATCTCAAGCGTATATTCTGTATATAACTTTTTATCTGTCGCCAATGGCTCATAATCAAGTTTTTCTACTTCTGCATTTGGCAATGCTTTTAAAAATGCTTTTTTGGTCTCTTCTTCTAATTTCTTATAAAGGGCAGTACTTTGACCTGTAATTTTACTCAATCCTTTAGCACTTAAGAAAGAGACATGTAAAAACTTATCACCTTTCTTTTTATAAATCGCTACTGAAAAAGGGACAAATATACCATTGCGAGGATGTTCTATCACAAGCTTTGGTGCTAACTCTTTATGATAAGCCGTTAAGAGATTGTAAATCTCATACGATGTTTCTTTAAACTGAATCTTAAATGGTCCATTCATGTCACGATTTTCTTGTACTGAAAATCCCGACTTTGTAAGTGAATCCTCTATGGTTTGCGTAGTAATCTTACCATCACTATTGTCCATTTTATATACGATTAAATCCTCATTTGCTGATAGGCCCACAACTGATAGCATCACCATCATGATAACTTTAATTAATTTCATCTATTTTCCTTTTACATTTTATTTTTTATGGGCGGATATAGGTCCAACCACTTTTTTGACGCTCTATCAATTCAACGATACCAGCGGTCACCACTTCAACACCTTCAATTAACTCTTTTTTCTCCATCTTATAAGTTCTCATCGTATTCCCACACGCGATGAACTCCACATCATAAGTCATCAAAGATCGTACACGTCTTTGGATATCTTTATCAAAGAAATAAGACTTTTTAAGTACTGCCTTAATCCCTCTGGAATAACAAACTATCGCCACTTCACACTTATCCTGACCATAAAATTTAATCACATTACTCGCAGATGAAAGGACATGAGAGATTTCATCTTCACGTTCAGAGGTGATAGGGAAAACAAATTGCCTTGGATTTTCTATCGTAGGAACGGGCTTGGCAAATTCCGTATCTGCAAAAACACTCACTAGCATGATAGAAAAAATCAAAAATAATTTTTTCATTTTAAAACTCCTTTTTCTAAATTTTTCACTTCATTTAATATCTCTAAAAAATCACTTTTATCCCAAGAGCCGGGCACAGTTTTCACTATCTCTGCATGCTTATCTATAAAAAAGTACGTAGGGGTCACTTTAGACTTAAGCCCCAATGGCAACATCTCTTTATAGACATCAATCTCTACAGAGATAAAATTTTTATCTAACATAGAAAGTACCTCTTTTTCAGAAAATACTTCTCTATCCATCTTCTTACAAAAATGACAATGCTCACTCGTAGCCTTTATCATGATAAATTTATTTTCATTTTTGGCCTGTTTTAATGCCTTGTCAAAACCTACATAATATGGCGAGTTTTTTTCTAAAGAAACTTTATCAAAATGATAGATATAAGTTGCCACTTCCTCCAAATTATCTTCAGATATCACACCCTCCAAAGAAGGCATCGTTTCAAACACTTCGATGACTTCATCCATACAAACAGATTTTTGTTCATCAGGATGATACACATACTCTTTGACAAACTCCACAACTTCCATTTCATGAATCTCCTGATCACCCTTAGGATCTCCAATCTTCTGTTTCAACCTAAAAGAGAGTTGATTAAGGGTAGGTCCTTTGAGATTGAGTTTTGTGTTATTGTACTCTATAAAATTCTCTTTTAACTGTCCCATAGGGATAAATCCCGCATGGCACAATGCACACTTATTTTTATATATTGTCTCGCCATCAGCAAACAACAACATAGAAAAAAAAGCTATCATGATAGTATATTTCACACTTCGTCCTTATAACATTTATGTGGGTAACTGACAATATAAACAACTTCTAAAGGAGGAGCTTTTTACTTATTAAGTACGCGGTTGCACACTATCAATCACCACAAACCCACAAAATAGTGGGTAGATGACAACACAAGTTGTCATCTACTTACTATTTTTATATGTAAGAAGGCTTCAAAAGCCCTCCTAATCTATCTTGTCTAGAATTTATATTGGTATTGCACTAACCATGAATCTTCTGTATAGGCTTTTAATAAATCCGTCTTTTTATTGATTCCATCTGTATCTCCAGAAGCCACAACATAATTCACTTGAATTCTATGTGCATTTCTTTTTCGTTTTGAACTTCGATTCATCTTGCTATCAAATGGCGCGATATAGTAATTAAACCCTAGGTAAGTGTTCCCAATATCAGTATCTGCGTTACCGTTTCTTGAAGCAGAACCTTGGATATGTTTTACCGCTAACTCTAATGTTGGTGTTGTATAGTATGTTCCAGTCAGAGCATAAGTATTGATATCCCAACCAGCTTCACCTTTAACATTTTCAGAACGATACATCTCAAATTTTACATTTGCTTCACCAAAGTGAGAATCAACACCAAAGTTCAGTGACTTATAATCCTCTGTACCCGTTCCACCTGCATCTTGAGAGATGGCATATGAAAGTTCTGTATGTAACATTTCACCAGCATCATACATCACTCTACCCGCATAAGAGTTTGCATCACCTACTGTCGCACCCGTAATAGCGGCACTTCTTGCTGCTTGGTTGGCTATCATGATATCATAACCAAAACCATCCCATGGTCTCTCATGTCCCATTTCAAGACCATTTACTTTTTGACCTGACTTTCCACCTATTGCACGACCTGAAAGCATAAGACCCATATTTCTTTCCATGGCTAAAGCTTTATCAAATCCTCTCTCAACCACATCAAGGTTCCAACCTGGAATCGTAAATCCCATACCATGAGGCATTTTGATAGCACCTAGTTTAACGGCTAAAGTATTATCTACAAAATAAGTTACAAAAGCATCTTTTACCATTTGAGGTACACCAATATCTTTTGCTTTATCATGTGGCTTATTGAAATCTAAAAATAGTTTTCCTCTTAAAGGACCAGCGATATATTTAAATCCCATACGAACTCTCTGTGCACCAAACTTTACAGAAGCATCTTGACTATCTTTAATTTGCCCATCTCCACCTCTAGCTTCTAATTGTGAAAATCCAAAAATAACCATTTTCGTATTTACATCACCTATCTTCTTTTTAAGTGTATATCCTGCTTGTGCTTGTGTTGTTAAGAGTAGTGCCGAAGCTGCTACCATTGCAATTTTTGTAATTTTTTTCATTTTTTATTCCTCCTCAAGAATATTTAACAGGTTGCACCCTTTTTAGGGCAACCACAACTATAATCTAAAATCTTTACATTTGATTCTAAACTAATATCTACAACTTTTTTCTCACGAATATAATCAGAAACAACTTCATAAACCGCTCTAATCTTCTTTTCATCTAAATTTTCACCTGCATTTTGCAAGTTTCCACCCCACGAAGAGACTTTATAGATTTTCTTTAAGTCGATTGGCTTACCCCCAATCATCAATTCAGAGATACGTTTTCCAGATTTTTCACCTACTTTGATACTATAAGTTGCACCTGTTAGTCGGCTCATATCACCACCTTGTTGATACAGTGGATTTTCATTGAAAACATTATCCGCGATATCTTCTAAAAGCTTGGCTATCAACTCACCCTTTAGTTCAAAAGTATAGACCTCAGGATAGGTAATCGCTGTCATTTCATACACATTATCTTTTAGTATCTTATCACCAGGAAGAAGAGAAGTTCCCCATCTATAACCTGGAGTAAAGACGATATCACTCTTCATCTCTGCCTGAATAGCTTCACCGATAAGCGCGTCAAATGTTGAGTAAAAAGTATCTCTTTTATATAAAGTTCCTTTTGTTGTACCCAAGACTTCATTTAACTCTTTATCAAATGGTTTGTACCACTTAGCGATCAACGCGTCACCTGCCGGATCAGCTGGGATGATGTTGGAAGCAACTGGCATAAGTTTGAAACTATAATCCACCACTTTTTTATCTTTTATCTCCAAGTCTAAGCGAGAGATAAACTTACCATGACTACCCGCTATCAAAATCACCGTATTATTTACAATGATAGGTTTTGGTGAAGGATCATGGGTATGCCCACTCAAGATAAAGTCAACACCTTTTATTTTCTTCGCCAACTCTTGATCGACTGAGAAACCATCATGCGAAAGCACTACAATGGCATCCACTTTTTTCTCATCTCTTAACTCGTTGATGAACTCTTGAAGTGTCTCATGTCGCAATCCAAAACTCCAACCCTCAGTAAACTTTTTAGGATTCGCCGTAGAGGTAAAAGGAAATGATTGACCAATGATTCCTATCTTCGCTCCACCAATCTCTTTGATAGTATAAGGAGGGAAAACCAACTCTTCAAAATCATCTGAGAAAGGGTCATCATCGATAACATTTTGTGAGATAAACTCACCCTTTAACATCCCGATAAGCTCTTTCACACGTTCTTTACCATAGGTAAATTCCCAGTGTCCCACCATCACATCAACACCTAGATAATTCTGTGCATCTACGATAGCTTCACCTCTGGTTTTGAGTGCCACAGCCGTTCCTTGCCATGTATCTCCAGAGTCAAGTAAAAGAACATTCTTTTCACCTCTCTCTTTTTTCACATGGTCAATCATCGTTTTCATATGAGAGATACCACCCATCTTTCCAAACTTTTTAGCCAACGTTTCAAAGTTCACACAAGTATCAAAGTATTGATCAACCGTATCAGGGGTGATATCATAAAACTTTTCAAAAGTATCACCACAGATAAATCCTGGTGTTCCTACTAAGTTTGGCGCAGAGATAAGCGTAGAAGGTTCTCTCCAGTATAAAGGCTTGATATGTGCGTGCATATCACAGATATGTAGTATCGTCGCCTTGCCCTTTGGCTCAATCGCCATGATGTCTTTAAAGGACATATTGGCTAATTTTTTATTTATTTTATCACTAGCCATGAGGTTATTTGCACCAACAAAGCTAAAAAGCCCCATCGCTGCTGAAATTTGTAAAAAATCTCTTCTATTAATATCCATTGATTGCCCCTTATCTTTTCAGACCAGGAATAGCAATCTCTTTATCTTTTGCCATATTGGTCACATATACTTCTAGGGCTACCATCTCTTTAGAACCGATAGGAATCACCGCTTGAAGTGCATTTTTCATACACCCCTGAAATCGTCTTTGAAGCGAGCGTAAAGAAGACTTTGTCATGCGATATGCTGGCCATGTTGCTGCTGCCTTGACATTGCCAAGATTTGGCAAGACTTGTGTTCTCAACATCATACCAACAGTCGCTTTTGAATGACAAGAGAGACAAGCAAGTCCTCTACCACCCCTAGGATTATTATATGTCTTAGAACCTAGTGCATAGGCAGCTTTGATGTGTTCATCTGCTTCAACATCTATATTTATCTTCTCATCATTGGCTAAAGATTTTACATACCCAAGCATAGCAAACATATCAGCACTTTTTAATTTAAAAGGTTTTTCACCTTTTTTTGTCACTATATCTTGCATCACTTGGTCAAGTCCTACAACCATGTCTAGATTTTTCACATATCTTGGAAAACCAGCGATATATTTTGGCAACGCCTCTTCACTTACACCTAAGTACTTTGCTAACGCTTCTTCACCAATTTTTTCATCAAATACTTCACCACCATCAGCAATAAAGATATCAGCAGGGTTGTTTTCCAACATCTCTGCGTACATTGCTTTATCTGCTTCACTCATCGTAAACTGCGTACTCTCTGCTCCAATCAATAAAGTGAGAGAAAGTGCTGTTATTAACGCTATCTTTTTCATCTTTAGCCCTTATGCTTTAGGTTTGATTTTTTTAGTTTTTTCTCCACTTTCACCCGTGTTGTCTTTAAACTTCACTTTTACCACACCCTTTTCTGTCACTTTCATTTTGACTGAAAAATAGGGATTTGTTGAAACTGTTTCCCATACAATCATCTTTGTAAATGATTTATCATTGAAGAAAAATTCTACTTCAGAGATATACTTCGCAGGAATCACTTTTCCCGTTTTTTTATCTTTTTTCATACCTGTATCCATCGGATGAATCGCGATGAAATCTACTTTTACAGTATCGCCTACTTTATACTTTTTTGGTTTTACTTTTACGAGTGCTTTTCCCATGTTGTTTTCCTTTTAATTACAATTATTTTCTATTTTTAACGCGTATCATGATAGGCAGACTATCAACCACATCCACCGATAGTGACTTTAACTGGCTTTTGAACTTTGATGAATTCACCATTGCTAAGTCCTACCAACGCCATCACATCTTGACTCGTTCCTAGTTTAATTCTTGTAGCAAAATATCCTTTATCATTTAACGGTGTCAACATGACATCAGCACATCTAACATTGGTATTTTTAGTGGCAATGACATGGATAGATTTTACATAGTTTGCCGCATCCATAGGATGGTCAACTTCAATTTTCACAGGCACAACAGCACCATTTTCTGCAATTTCTGGTACAGTTAATTTAATCTTAGTCGAATCTTTAACGCCTGTACCTTTGGTGATAGCATCCATCGCTGATTTTAAATCCAAAGTATTTGGACTTGTTGCTTTTGCACTTAGTGTCATAGGTGTAGTCACAACTGCTAAAGGAGCTGTTGCTGCTAAACCCTTTAAAAAACTTCTTCTTTTCATATTATTTCCTTAAAATTTATTATTTTTTTTCACTAACGACATAAGACGCTATCGCACATACTTCTTCTGGTGTAAATAGACCCGTCGTGAGATTGATTGTCATTCTTGAGTCTTTATCGTGAATTCTTGAATCAGCAATTTGTTGATATACATATTGTACATTTCGCGCTTTTGTATCTATAAAATGCTTCTTATAATTATGTAAATCTGGACCAATATTTCCAGCACCTACTGCACCTTCTATATTGTGACAGGCAACACAGTTCCCATATTGTTTGGCTGGAATTTTATCCCCTGGTTTATAGGTTTTTCCAGGTTTCATCTGTGTTTTAGAGAGTCCAACAGGTGGTTTCTTTTTTGCTTTTTTACCATTAAGATTGTGAAAGATATACTCTCCTATGGCAATCACCTTTTTATCACTGCTGATACAGTTGGCTGGCATTGTGTATTCTTTTGCAGGTTTTAGCTTATCTTTTGCTAAGATTTTCAGAGCATCTGGTTGCTCTACGCCCGCTTGTAAGAGTGTGAGAGACACTGTCACACTTATAGCTGACACCATCAATACACTTTTTAAAAACTTCATATATTCTCCTTTTTTATAAACGATGCCAGAAGTATAGTAAAAGAAGTGTAAATTTTATGTAAACATTATAAGATAATCTAATTTTTAATTATTTATAAGAGATAAGTAATATTTATTATGACTAGGGAGGAGTTCCCTAGTTTTAAGTTCTAAAGTGTGCTAATTTTTCATTGAGTATAGTGGTTGAGTCTGTTAATGTTTTTAAAGTTTTATCCATTTTATTGACTTCAGTGACATTTTCCTCACCATGTTGATGGATTGTAGCAATTCTCTCCAACATCTCTTCAACCTTGGTTGATACTTCCGTAGAAGAGTTAGATGTCTCTTCTACGGCTACCGTGGTCTCATCTATCTTTTCATAAGATTCCGTCATAAATGACTCTGCTTTGGCAGAGAGTGCAATCAACTCTTGGGTATTTTCAGAATTTCTATTCATCTCTTCACTTGCATCGATGATAGATTGTACGATGACAGAGATAGTAGCATTTATCTCTGCTAAAGACTTTTGTGTGCGTTCGGCTAGCTGTCTCACTTCATCCGCCACCACGGCAAATCCTCTTCCATGCTCCCCTGCTCTTGCTGCTTCGATGGCAGCATTAAGTGCCAGCAAATTGGTTTGATCTGCGATATCAGAGATAACAGACAACACCCCTTTGACTTGATTTGCCTCAGCGGTTAATTGTGTCAGCTTTTCTGAAAGTTCTAACTCTTTTGAGGAATTTTCTTCTACCTTAGATGTCAAGCCAAACAATATCTCTTTCGTCTGATTTAAATTCTCTTTGGTCTCTAAGATAGTAGACTGAGCCCGCCCTGAGATTTCAAGTGAAGTAGCAAGTGTATCATGGATATCATGACCACTTTCATTCAAGTTTTCGATGATTTTAGCACTATCAGAGACACGATGCATAATCTCTTTTGAAATCGTTGAAAACTCCTTGGTAATATCACTATTTTTAGCCCCCGTCTCTTTTGCGTCTGAAATAGTATGCTGTATCCTCTCTATAAAAGCATTGATCCAAGAGTTGGTATCAGCGATCTCATCTCCAGAAGAGACATCTAACCTTTTTGTCAAGTCTGCATCACCAGAAGCCAAATCTTTTGTCGTAGAGATAAGCTTAGAAAGTGGTTTCTTCACTGTCATCATGATAATGGCTGTCAACATAAAAAGCACCAATATATCAGTCAGTATAGTAAAGAAAAGTTGCGTATTGGTTGTCTTTTCAGCTTGGGCGATGATACCCTGCACAAGTTTGAGACTTTTACCTACCACTATATAACCAATCGTGGTATCTTTAAAATCTTTTAGTGGGACTTTGGTAATAAAATAATTCTCAAGTAAATTGTGCCCTGAAAAATCTAAACTACCTTCAGATTGCATATCTTTTAATAACACTTCATTGACAGTTTTAAGATTTTGGGCTACAACATAGTTACCTACTCGTGGATTTGCATTTAGCTTTTTTGCGATTGAGAGGTACTTTTGGTCTAAAAGCACCAACACATCTCCCTCTACTATCCGTTTAATCTCTGAGATATTGGAAGAGAACCCCATCATAAACTCCACAGAACCTAGATAGTTTTTGTTTTCATCAAAGATAGGTGCTAATCCTCTAAACGTTGGTCCTGCTTTTCCAAGTTCTACTGCGACTAAAGGTTTTTTCGTTTTGATGACTTCGTTGATGGTGTGTCTAAAAGAACTTAAATCATCTCCATTTTTCTCTGGCTTCCAAACGCGTAAAAAACTTTTTGCTTCTGGTGTATGTAGGTGAATTTTGATATTTTTAAATCGTGTGTTTTCTTTGTAAGCGTTGATAAGCTCTCGACCTGTCTTTAGGGCTAGTGCCTTATCCCTTGTTTTCAAGGCTGCAATAAAGTCTTTATTTTGTGCTAGACCTAAGACATTGGTCATAGCAATTGTTTTTTTCACTAAAAGTGACTTTTCCGTAAAAACAGTCAAGGATTTTGCCTCACTTTCATAGACATTTTTTTCCATCTCTTCTTGCCCTGAGAGTGAAACAAAATAGATAGTCAGGATACTCACAACCAATGAAAGCATCAGAGGGATATGAATCTTTGTAGAAATTGACTTGACGTTAAACATGTTACATACCTTTTATATTATGAATTCTTAAACATAATATCGGCAAGTGACGAAAAAAGTTTAAAATTTATACGTAAAGGTACTCCCTTGCTTGGGTGATGAGACGATATTCAAGCTAACATCATTTTCATCAATAATCTTTTTAACGATATTGAGCCCTATCCCAAATCCTCCCTTGTCCAAATCTTCACGATAATAGCGTTCAAAGATTTTTTCAGGCTTCTCTATACCTACACCATAATCACTAACAGAGAGCACAATCTTCTTATCATGATAGTACAACTTCACCTTTATAGTGCCATTTTCATAGGAGTATTTAATAGCATTGGAGAGTGTATTATCGATGATGCGTTGCAGTTTTGTTTTGTTAAAATAAATCACTATATCTTTTTCTATCTCTGTTTCTATCATGATAGCCCTCAGCGAGGCGACAACTTGAAAGTAATCAATCCTATCTATCAAAAATCGAGTAAAATCAATCGACTCCTTTGGGTACTCGATACTGTCCTGCTTGATAAGATAATCCATATCATTGTAGATATTTGACAAGGTTTTAGAGGCTGCTTTGATGCGTGTGAGGTATTTACTCTCGCCATTTTTTCTTGAGAAAAGGTCTATGTTGACATTGATGATACTCAAGGGTGTATTGATTTCATGCATGGAGTCTTTCATAAAGTTATCTAGCTGCTTATTGACTTTTTCAAAAGGCAGAGCAAACTGTTTAAAAATAAAATAAGAGATAATAAAAAGCATCAGCAATATCAACAATCCTATCAAAAGTCCAATTTGATATATCTCATAATTTTTACTCTCAGACTCAACGATGAGATAATCTGCACCAAAGTATCTCTTTTTAGGCAAAGGTTGTACATAAAAACGCCTATTTTCATACGCATAGTACCCCTTTGTCATGATAAGAGGCAAATCATCAATCAATGAAAATATAGGATGGAAATTTTCATCATACAAACCCGCACGACTCTCATTGTAACGCGGAAAATTAAAATATGAATCTTCCACACTTGGCTTATAGTTATCCATCTTCCCTATAATTTCATAAGAGAGATTTTTAAGAAAGAGTTCATTCTTGGCTTCGTTGATACTGGTGACAAGCTGCATATAGACAAACAGCGGTACTATCATGATAGCCGCGATGATAAGCGCATACAGCACCCCATACTTTAGAGCATATCCATCACGAGATTCAAGCGTCAATTTTGTATCCTAATCCACGCACATTAACGATAAGTTCGTGTTGTAGTTTTTTTCTCAGTTTATTTATCTGTACACGGATGTTGGCAGGGTCTATATCTTCACCCCATACCTCTTCTTGAAACGCTTCGATACTCACCACACTCCCACGATGTTTGATAAGTGACTCTAAAATTCTCTTTTCAGTTTTAGTGAGTTCTATCGTTTTTCCCTCTTCTAGTAAGGTAAAGTTCTTTGTATCATAGGTATAAATATCATCTAGTGTAATCAACTCTTTTTTAGCATGCAAACACTCCGCACGAAGCGCATGCTCCACCCGTATCTGTAACTCTTTAAGGTCAAAAGGTTTTTTGATATAGTCACAACAACCCAGTTCATATCCCTTGACCAAATCATCTACGTGGGTTAAAGAAGTGATGAAAAGTGCGGGTATCATGATATCCCTCTCACGCAGCGACTTTAAGAGTTCAAATCCATCCATGCCAGGAACTTTCACATCTAAAAGCAGTAAGTTATAACCCCCTTCATAGGCAGCATCAAAGGCAGCATCACCATTGTCAAAAGCATCAACATGTAAACCCAAATCATCTAAAAACTCTTCCACACTCACCCTAAGCGCATACTCATCTTCTAAAAAAAGTATTTTCACCGTATCTTTCCTTCTATCTTCTTTTTGTACTGTTTTTCTAAAATGATATTTATCAATGCTTCCTTATCATAAGTTTTCAATATCTCTCGCGCACTCTCTTCAAAAATTATCTTCTCATCTTCAGACAATTCCTCTAACAAATCAAGAAAAGCACGATCATAAACACTTCTATAAGCCCCCTTCTTTCTCTCACCGCTCTCTACGACATTATAAAGATCTGTTTTAGAGATATTGAGAAAAAAGGAGATATTATCTTTCATCTTCTCATACTCACTAAGTCTGTTTTTTGTCACAGATAAAACGTAAAAGCCTATTTTTTCACCAGCAGAATCACGCATCACATCTATGATATGTAAGAACTTCTCTGTTATGATAAAGTTTTCTCTCTCTATAAGCTTAGAATCTATCTCTTCTAAGTCAAAAAACACGGTGCTATTATAGTTTTTATTAGACACGATAAAACTACCAAAAGAGGGATTTTCACGCATCAAGGTCGCCACATCTAAAAAATCATCATACATCAAAACAGTCAATTCGATATCACGCTTTCGTAAAATCATCGTTATATCATCAAAAGTCTTTATCGCTTCGATATACCCTATCAAATCATCCCCATCTCTAAAAGGTGTGGTCGCTTTGATGGTCAAGAGTCGTCCAGGATCGATGGAGACTTTGGGTTTTCGAATCTTGCGTATGCGTTGTAAATCTTCCCGAAACCCCTCTAGTGGCATACCGGCAAAAGTATTGTCCCAACTTCGTGCAAAGATATATAAATCTTTGGTTAAAAGTTGCGTTCTGACATCTTTGATAAAAGTGTATTGTTTGAGTTTATTAAGTTTGTTGATAAGGATAGTATAGCCAAGGTCTTCATCCTCATCCAAGAGTGCTTCTTTGAGGGCTTTATCTCCCGAAAGAGAGACTGACAAAAAGAGTGCATTTGATTTTTGAATGTCCATTTCATGACGAAAGAGCGCCAAGACATTGTCTGATACTTCATTGAGTCTGCTAGTTTCTACTTTGGCATTGACCCAGAAAATAGAAGCTATCATGATAGCAAACAATATAAAAAAAAGTGATAAAAAAAGCACTTTATAATTTTTCAGCATCCAATCCCTTTGATGAAGAAATTGTACCTAAAAAGCGTTATATTCCCCTTTTTTATCAAAGAAGCTATACAATAAAAGAAAAAAGAGCAGTTTATGGCTGATGATGCTGAAAAGACGGAAGAACCCTCACAGAAGAAGATTGACGACGCCAAAAAGGAGGGAAATGTCCCTCGTAGTCAAGATACGAGTGGATTTGTCACGCTCTTGGTTGCTGTTGCTGCTACTTTCGCCCTGCTAGGCTTCATCCATAGCCGTTTAGATAAACTCTATATCTATTATCACTCCCTTATGGGCACAGAATTGACCAAAACAGTCGTATTTGATATCGGATTCAACTCCCTCAAAGAGTTGCTTTTTATGATAGTGCCCCTAGCCTCTATCGTGGCACTCTCTGGTATCATCGCAGGTGTGATGCAATTTGGCTTTAACTTCACCACCAAGCCCATAGAGCCAAAACTCAGTAAGCTTGACCCCATCAAAGGATTTGGCAAACTTTTTTCTATGAAAAAGGTTATCGAGGGGGTAAAGATTACTGCTAAAGTAGCTATCATCTTTACGGTGGCTTTTTATTTTCTTTTTGCATTTACTGAAGAGTTAAGTACGGTGATTAACTTTCCTCTTGTAGAACAGCTAAAATGGCTACGCGATAAAATCATCATCATGGTGGCTGTCATGTTGGTGCTCTTTTTTATCCTAGCGCTTGTAGATTTAATGATTGTACGTTTTCAATACTTCAAAGATTTACGCATGAGCAAACAAGAGGTCAAAGATGAATACAAAAATATGGAAGGTGACCCTCAAGTCAAGGCACGCATCAAACAAGTACAGATGGAGATGGCACAAAAACGCATGATGCAAGACATCCCAAGCGCAGATGTTATCATCACCAACCCAACCCACTACTCCGTTGCTATCCGCTACGACAAGGGCAAAGAAAACGCGCCAAGAATCATCGCCAAAGGGGTTGATCACCTAGCCCTAAAGATAAGAGAAATTGGGAGAGAAAACCTCATCCAAATAGTAGAAAACCCTCCCCTAGCACGAGAACTCTATAAATCTTGTGAATTGGATGAAACGATTCCAGACACACTCTTTAAAGCAGTCGCGGAAGTCTTGGCTTTTGTCTATCAGGCAAAGCGTAAAAACTCAACCACTATGCACTGAAAGTGCATAGGTTCTTTTTCGGACTGAAAGTCCGAACTACGCCTATTCCAATATCACTGTGTTTGTGTCACGGTTTGATGGATTTCGATGATGCTCAAGATACTCTTGCACTATCTCTTCAGTGGCATTTACTATGCTAAAACCTTGGCAAAATCATAGAAAATCAACATACAAAGTCTGCTTGAAGAGAACAACCGATGCAAGCATCGGGGAAATCTTCTTGATTATACCTTTATAGTTAGTGATTCAATAAGTTGGTATAAGTAGCTATTCTCTTCTTAAATTTACTGTTACAATAAAATCTGTTTCATTTTGTGAGTTGCTATTTATCTGGAAATTCCCATCAATGGAGGAGATTAATTTACTAAGTTTTCGAAGATTTTCTTTTGCTTTATTTAATTTTACAACTCGTGCCTCTTTTTTATAAATATTGTTATAACGAGCATTTTGAATCTCTTTTATCTCCTCTTTTGTAAAATGACTATTATTCTGTTTTAGTGTAAATCTAATGGCACTCTCTAGTTTGGTCTGTGCGATATTGTCGATATTTAATATGAGAAAATGTTTTGAGTTTGAAGATTTTATTGTGTACTCTAAAAGATAGTTGAGTGCTTCATATATTTTATCAATATTTCCTACGCAGTATGTAGGAATTGAATAATCAAGCTTGTATTTAAACCCTATATCTCTTTTTGCTGTTTTTGCTGTAAACTGGTTTATGATGTGGGCAAACTCTTCCATGGGGTTAAATGCTCCAATTGATTCGCTTATATCTGCTTGAGATGTATCTGCTTGGGTAGCATTTATTAGTGGTATATCTGTTGCTCTTTGCCCAGTTCCAGAATGTTCTGCTTTTTCAAATAGTGAGTTTGATGTAGAGATATCGGTCATTCTCTTTTTACGTATTATCTCTTTATTTTCAGAATTGTAAGTTTCCCTTTTTCTCACAATATCTCTGTATAACGCTCTACTTTTTGATTTAGCTTTTTGTGAATGAAGTAATAAAAAGAGAGAAAGTAGCAAAAATAAGGAAATTGCGATATTGTATATCAATGATTTAGGATATGAAGTTTCATTTGTAAGTTGTGATTTTATATGGTTATAGAGTTTCACTTCACTTTGTATGACTCTATCTCTTTTTTGGTCTGCTTGTTCAAACCATTTTTGGACACTAAGTTGATAATTCCCAGTTGTTACCCCGCGGGCGATATATACTCTTAAGTTTGAGTAAAATTTAGAAAAGTCTTGTAACTGTAAATTTTCTTGAATATCAATAGATATAGGAAATTTATCTTTTGTTAAAATATCTTCCCAAAGCAACAAATCTTGTTCATCCATCTTTTTTGAAGAAGCCACTATGTAAGTGATAAAACTTTTCTCTTTAGCTATACTATTTCTATACTCCATAAAATCACTATATGCATAAAGCTCTTTTTTTAAGTTACTTAATCCTAAAGAGAGCTCTTCTGTCTTGTTTTTTATCTCTCTTAAGATGGCGTCAGAAAGTTCGTCTTGATAATATGAGATAATTATATCTCTATAGTCAGAACTTACAACATCAACACGTGAGCGGACATATTGTAGGTTGCTTGAAAACTTTGGATTGTTACGTATAAATTGATTTGCATTTTTTAGGGCACTATCTGTTTTATCTCTGCTTGTCTGTATTTTTGAAAAGTCTATTTTCCCATTTTTTCCTAGATATAGAGCACTAGAAGCACACTCTTGTTCTATTTTTTTAAGAACTTCATTTGTCTTTTTAATGTAAGAGATATATTTATCAGCATCTTGTGCAATTTGATAACTTTTGTATGAGATGTATGATTGATAAATAAAATAACCACTCAATAGTGAAATCACTATTAGCGTTATAAAAAGTATAGTTTTATTAATTATGGTTTTCATGTTTTTCCAAATCTTTGACTAATAGAGAGATAATATTTGGTATAAAACTCTCTTGATTGTTTTCCACAATATTTTTAAAAGCAATCCATGAACTGTTTGATGCATGGTTACTGTTAAATAACTTTATCTCTTTTTTTAGCTCTTGCATGTTATTTGTCTTATCAAAGTCTAAGTTGATAGCCATGTAAAGTTTAGAAATCATTAACAGATGAAACTTACTTTCAGACCTATTATGCTTTTGAACTTCAAGTATTGACCCAGCACCTTCAAGCATAGTGTCACTAAAATCTAACATCGATGAAACATTCTCTTTTGATATATCAGAGGATATTGTCTCTTTCATTTGGTCTTTACTGTATGAGAGAAAGTCAAGGATATTTTTAGTATCAGCATTGTTACTATTTTTGGCGATAAACCTAAAGTTCTCTTCAAGTTTTTTTATCGAACGATTTAATTCCTCTTTTAGTGCAGATTTTTTTGGATCATGGTAGAGATAGAGATAATCATTGGCAATCTTTTGACTTAGGTATTTGATATCTTCTGTTACACTAATAATCTTCTGCTTATCTGTAGTTGCATAAGCACTAAGTGTCATACAGCTAATAATAAGAGAGATAAAGAATATTTTGTTCACAGCATACATTTTATTTGTATAACTCCACATAAAGTTTAGTGATTTCATCCATTTTACCAGTTATATCATCAGTCGTTGTAAATACGATAAAAGGCAATCCACCTTTTTCGATATTTAGATAAAACTTATAGACAATTTTCCAAAGTTTATTGATTTTGTTTAGTTTTTGGTTGATTGTAGTTGTGTTGGTTGCATTTGCCATCAAATCGTTGTGGTTTTCCGTAAAGAGTTCTACTGCTTCTTTCATCTGTGTAATAGTATTTTTATCAGTAATTCCTGATTGATAAGCGATATAATATTTTGCAATTCTCTGAGCAAGCATTCTCTGTTTTCCACTTTTTGCAACGATGTTAGACTCTTTAAGTTTTACAGAGGTTTTAATAGAATCAACAACATATTGGCTACCTTCTAAGATAGATTCACTTAAATCTAGTGCTAATTGTGCATTGTCTTGGTTAAACGGTTGGTTAGAAATTTCTTTAAACTCATCCATACTCATGTTCACAAACTCTAAAAGGTTTGTAATTTCTTCATCATTAATAGAGTTTAAAAGTTTTTTATGAGCATTTGAAAACTCTCCTATAGAAATTTTGAGTTGTTTATTTGCCTTACTTGTTGCAATTTTTTTGCCTTTATACATATAATCTTTAGCTATCCGTTGAGATAACATTCTCTGTTTTCCTGCTATGTTGATGAGTTGAACTGTATCTGATTTTGTAGAATTGTTAACAGTTGGAGTATTATCTACTGCATTTACAGAAGATAACAGAAGTGATAAAAATAGCCCTATTTTTATATAAATATTTTTCATTTTTCATTTTTCCTTATTAATTTGTTTTAAGTGCAGCATATAAACCCGTTGCATTATTCATATCATTTAAAATATCATTTGATTTTTTATAAATCAGTGAGGGAATAAATTTTGATTTAGATTTATTCATAATTTCAAAAAACATAAAAGAACGTTTAACTTTTTTTAAAAGCGTTGATATTTCTGCTGTGTTATGTTCATATTTGGTTAGTGTTTGTAATGAAGTTTTAAAAAGTTCCATGGCACTACTCATTTTTTTTGTAAACTGTGAATCGTCAATACCCCACACTTTTAACATGTAAAGACTTGCCATACGTTGAGATAACATTCTTTGTCGTCCTGCCATATTAATGATTTCGCCAGATTGTTTTCCTGTTTGTTTTGCAAAAAGTTTTGTGCTATTGTCTGCCACCTTGAGCAGAGTTTCTAAATCGTTTTGTAAAACTTGGGCACTCTCTTTTGTAGGTTCAATAGTAAGTTTTTGCTTGATTAGTTCCCAAAGTTTTTTTGCTTCTTGCAGACTTTTTTTGGTAGCTTCATCATTTGTAAACTTTGATAAGGAGTCCATGTGCTCCTCAAATAAGATTACTATTTTATTTAAATCATCTTCAGGTTTTCCAAAACTATTTCCCATGCCTACCATCGCATAGTCTTTAAGCATCCTTTGTGTGAACATTCTCTGTTTTCCAGCTACATCTACAGCTTCTGAGATATTTTTTATCTCTATGGCAGATACAAAGCTAAACATAAAAGTTGATAAAATCAATATTCGTAATAATTTATTTAAATTGTTCAATATTTTAAATCCTTATTAATTTAATGTAATTATAATATATAATAAATACTTAAAAATCGTCTAAATTTTACTTATCTTTAATATATTTTGATAAAATAGTCATATCTTAGACGTAATGGAGGCTATTTTATTAGGCACAGGGGTGGCAATGCCATTAAGTTAAGCGTTTTGAAAAAAATTAAGTGCGGTTCATCTGCACGTGAGCCCTCTGCTGAAGAAAACTTAGCGTTAGCGTAGACAAAAGAATTTACTTCTTTTGTCGTTGACTTAATGGCATGGGGGGCACAATGCCATTAAGCTAAGCCATAAAAAATATAGATTTGCACCATAAAAAGCGAGTAAAAAGAGAAGATAAAATATCCTCATAAAACCCTGTATGCATGGATTTTATAAGCATTCATAGCCCATA
>JAJRSK010000034.1 GCA_024278835.1 Campylobacterales bacterium
CGCAAAGCGATAAAAGATGCCAAAGATTTTGGGATGCTGGTGAGTACGCACTTTATGGCGTCACAAGCTGAGAGGGAGTGGTTAGATAGTGGTGAGGGGGAGTTTAAAGCCTTTTTTGAACCCTTCGCACCCAATGCCAAACCTGTCAATGAGCCTACGGAATTTCTCTCTTTATTTGAAGGCGTAAAAACACTCTTTACCCACGCCACAAAAGCAACAGAGGTGGAGCTAAAAAAGATGCAAGAGATAGGCTCTATCACGCACTGTCCGAGGTCAAATAGGGTGCTTGGGAATGGACGATTGAGTCTAGAAAAATTAGATGACTTTACTCTAGGTACTGATGGGATGAGTTCAAACGACTCACTAAGCCTATGGGATGAGATGCGTGCTGCTATCATGATACATCATCAGATTCCGTTAGAAGAGTTAGCCAAGAGATTGATTTTGGCTTCTACAATCGAAGGTGCTAGGGCGCTAGGGCTTAATAAGGGAGTGGTAGAAGTAGGGAAGGATGCTGACCTTATCATGATAGAACTTCCTGATGAGGTCAAAGAGGATGCATCACTAGCACTTGCTCTTGTAATGTTTGCAAAAGAGGCAAAAGAGGTTTATGTGGGTGGAGTAATATCCACAATAAAAGTTGCCCCATAAGCTTTATCTAGTGATGTAATTTCCTATTGATATACCCAAGCATAGCATCCCAATTGACTTTAGGTTCTTGGTTCATGATAGCTGTGTAATTTTGTTTGTTCCATCGCATGAACTTAGCTGGATTGAGCCATTTGTGTAGATAGAGAATCTCATAGTGTAGATGAGGACCGGTGCTTCTGCCTGTATTGCCCACGTAGCCAATAAGGTCATTTTTCAGTACATAATCTCCTACCTTGACATTGAGTTGACTGAGATGTCCATAGGCCGTTTTAAATCCATAAGGATGGTCAATCAAGATATAGTTACCATATCCTCCTTTTCTCTTCGCATATTCTATGACGCCATCAGCGGTGGCATAGATAGGTGTACCACTTTTTGCTGAGAGATCTATTCCTGCGTGAAAGGTATGTTTTTTGGTGATAGGGTGTATCCGATAACCAAATTTACTAGATACAGCGCGATAGCTGATGGGTTTTCCATTTGGTATGCTTTGATTGAGGATATTGCTAAGGGTGAGTGAGAGTTGTTTTTGTTCTATCTTTTTGATGGCTTCTCTTTTGACGATGTTTGTACGGTTTATATCATACATCTCTGGTTCACTATCTAGACCTAGTATCTCCTCTATCTCGCCAAGGTGCTTGTTTAGAGAACTTAGTGATTCTGTTTTAGTTTGAATCTTTTTCTCAAGTTTTTGCTGTTTTTTGATGAGCGTATTGATGAGAAGTTGAGCACTATTTGCCTCCTGTTGGATGCGTGCTGTTTTTTCTTCTGCTTGAGTTGTTTTAGCTTGTGCCTCTTCTACTTTGTTGGAGAGATGATGCAAAAAGAAACCACCAGCTACGAGTACTATCATGATAAGCAGTGCAACCCACATTGCGATAACTTTGATAAATTGACTTAAGGTATATTGCCTTGAACCCTGTATATCAGAGATAGTGATCATAAACTTATTTTTCAACGATGCTTCCTACGCTTCTAGGGGTTGTCTGTTAAAGGTTGTTTCGTATTGTGTGTAAACATAGAGTCGCTCTTTTGTGCTTAAGGTATGTTGTGATTCATGATTTGCGATGCCGACTAGTTTTTCAAGCTTTTCATGCTTTTTTAACCTATCATGATAGTGACTATAGATAAGTGCTGCGGCTGATGATAGTGTAGTGTCATAGATGTGATTTTTATTTATCATGATAGAGGATGTACTGCTATCATGATAGTCAAATGCTAGGTGTACCCCTGTAGCAAAAGGGAGGTTTACTGTGATATCATTTTCATTTGTAGATATCTTTACTTCTTTAAAATCATTTTCTGCTACAAAAGTCACCTCTTGGATAAGGGATAAAGCATTTAATAATATGGCAGATACCATGCCATCTAAATTACTTTTTGTTACTAGTCTATACTTTTTTTCCATGTTTATGCCTTTACTCTACTTTTTTATTTGTGGTATGCGTAGTTTTTGTCCTACATAGATTTTGTTTGGATTGTTGATAAGATTGGGATTGGCGTTGTAAATTCTTTGGTAGGCTATCGCCGAACCATATGCCCTTTGTGCAATTTTTGAGAGGGTATCTCCCTTTCTTACAACAAGAATACGCATAGCATCTTTTCTTGTGCTGATTTCTTTTGTAAGTGAATTTGCATAGGTGTTTGGGGTATGCTTTCTTTTTTTCATATCTGTGACGATTTGACCAATTTTCTGTGATATCTCATCAACATTATTTTTATAACTACTGGTGAAGATAGTGACTTGGTTATGTGCATCTAGTGGCTGGGCATTATTTGATTGGATGACTTCCGATTCAGTGTTAATATTTTCTGAGTTAAGATTTTTTGTTATTTCTTGGATATGGTCAGCTTCCATGCTTGCTAGAGATGCTAATAGCAGTGCTTCAGCATTTTTTTCTTCTTTTTGTGGTGTTTTTGTCTCTTGTGATACTGTTTCTTTTTTCTCTTTTGCTAACTTTGCTATCATAGTTTCTACTATCGCTTCCATCTCTTCTTGTGTATACATCTTTTGTTGATGTTGAATTTTTAGGATAGTTGGTTTCGTGAGAGTAGTCTTTTCTGTTTGCAGTTGTTTTTCCCCCTGGAAATCGGATTTTGCAACTTGCTTATCATCTTTTTGTAGATATCTATATCCAAATACACTACCTAAAAAGAGTATTCCTAAAAGTAAAAGAATCGTTAACAATCGAATAATCGTACCCAAAAAGCTCTTCTTCTCTTTTGCTTCTCCGATAATATCATCTGCGGAGTATTGCATGTATTCATGTTCTATGCTTGGTTTTTTTGTAAACATCTTTTTCCTTTATTGTTTATTTTCTTTTAATATCACAGTGGTTAATCCTAAAAGCTTCCAGCCTTGGAAACCACTTCTATAATAAAATATTTTTTTACTGGGATACCCAAATTTTAAAGCAGCATCTATAAAATGATGGGATTGCTCACACCAGACACCATTGCAAAATACAAGCAGTTCTTTTGCCTTATCAAAGTTCCATCTGCCATTTGGTTCTACCCTCATGCCAAGCGCTTTAAATATTCTTATAACATCTTTTTTATTGGCAGATTGTAGAAGGGTAAAAGGGATGTTGATGGCTGTAGGAATTGTCTCTAATTCATACCAGCTTGCTAGCCTTGCATCTATGATAATACCTTGGTGCGTAGGCACTTTCTCTTTCATAAAGTGGATAATTTCTACTTCAGCAATGGTCTTTATCTCATCATTTATCTTGCTTGGATGTATGCAAAAAGGAGGACAAGGTCTTGATGTTTTTGTATAATCATCAGTGAGACGATTGTTTGTATCTTGTATCCTTGCGACTTTTATCTTTTGACCCATATGGTTAACATAGAGATAGGGGATATCGTCGGTTATTTTTACTAGCGTATTGTCATTGGAAAATAGTGTGCTTATAAAAAGAAGCATCATAAATATCAATTTCATTTCATTTCTCCTAATAGTCTGCCACTGTTTCACTAAGTACAACAGCCTGATTCATCTCTTTTAATAAAAGAGGATTTTTTTGGATGATGTACATCAACTCATCTTTTGTTAAGTGCTCTTTTTGATAGAGAGGTTTTAGCATTTGCCATAACTTTTTTACAGTATTGAGTTGCTTGAGTACTCTTGTATTGCTAGGTTGTACAATCTTACTTTTGTCTCCATGTATGAGCTTTTGCAGTACGCTATCAAAAGTACTGATGCTCTCTTGTAACTTTTGTTTATAAGGAGCAAAGGTGGATTTTGTAAGGATGAGAAGTTTTTCTTTAGTCATTTTTTGTATCAACATACGTTCTCTACCTGCAATATCCACGATATCTGTTCTTGCTTTTTCCATAAAAGTTTGCTTTGTCTGTTTTGCTTTTAATTGTTGTACTAGTTGATTGGATTGTACTAATAGCTTTTGATTGTTTTGGACGAGGTACAAGAGGGCATCTTTCTCGTCTTTGGAACTTGTGATGATAGTATGTATATGATTTTTAAAGGGCTTCCATAAGGACTGCAGTATGCGGATATGGGCTTTTATCTTTTCATTTTTACAAGCTAGAAGGTTGAGTGATGTATCACCATGATAAAGCCCATTTAGGGTTCTTTCAAATAGGGCATTATATGTGGCTAAGGCTTTTTTAGATGCTTCTTTATTTATACCCAAGGAGATTTGTATGGCTAGTTTAGTCATCATCTGAGTAAGCATTCGTTGTTTTCCTGCAAGATTGATAGTATGGTTTTGTATATTCTTTTTTTCCATGAATTGCGCTACTAAGAAAGAAAGTTTATGGGATTGTTTTTCTCTATAGATAGACTTTTCAAATAGCTTTACTGCTCTATCCACTTCTGTGAGTAGTGTGTCGAGTGTTTGTACTGTTTGTTTAGTCTTGCTAATGTTTTTAAAATCACTTTGCAATGCAGGTCTTATAGATTGCCACAATCTTTGGACTTTTTTTAACTGTTTTTTTATCTTTGGCAATTTTGTACCTGTTAGTTTCAAGCTAGTATCTCCGTGTTGCAAGCCTAGCAGTATCTTTTGAAAAAGTGCTTTAGACTTTTTTAGTGACTGTTGGTTTGACTTTTTGTCTATATGTTGTGAAATTGCTAAAATCTCTTTTGCTATTTTTTGTGTGAGCATGCGCTCTTTTCCTGAGAGATTGACAGCTTGTGCGCGCTTACTTTTTTTTCCTTGGTTTAAAGAAACATAAAGTGAAACAGCACGGTTGAGTTCTTTTAAAAGAGGTAGATTCTCTTTTAGTATATTTTGATACGTTTTTTCTGTGCTATGCTTGGCGAGAACTTGTTGAATGTGTTGGTCAAATTTTTCCCACTTTTTTTGAATAACTTGAAGTTGTTCTTGAATTTTCTTATCACGAAATACTTTTAGTTTAAGTGTTCTATCTCCCTTTTGTAATCCTTGAAGTGTCTTATCAAATAGATTTCTACTTTTTAAAAGTATTTTTAAGTTTTTTTCTTCATTGATATGGCTTTTGATGAGTAGTGCCTCTTTGGTCATTTTTTGAGAAAGCATTCTCTGCTTTCCAGCAAGGTTTATACTATGGGCTAAGGCTTTTTCACTGAGTGCAAAACTTGAAAGGGGTAGGAGTATCATGATAGCTAGTAAGCGTATGGTTTTCATTGCTCTTCTTTGTTATTGGGCGTAATGATATTTAAACCTAATATTTGCCAAAATTGTAAACCACCACGGTAGTAGCGAATCTTTTTTTTAGGATATCCCAAGTGAACGAGGTGTTTCATCGCATAAACACCTTGCTGACACCAAGGTCCATTATCAAATATAAGTAAAGTTTGTGCCGTTGTAAAATCCCAAGTGTTATCTTCCTTTTCAACACCAAAAAGTTCAAATATCTGTTCTATAAAAGGACTTTTGTCTTCTTGTGCAAGGATAGAAAATGGCATATTGAGTGCACCGGGTATGGTGCCATTCTTGTACCATTTTGGCATTCTTGTATCTATGAGTAGACCTTCATTTTCACTGACTTCATATTTTATAAAGTCAATCACATCTAATTCTGAAACAGTTTCTATCCCAGAGATGGGTTGATAGGGTTGTATGCTAAAAGGAGGGGTAGCTCTTGACGTTTTGGTATAAGCATTTTTAAGTTTGTGATTTACATCTTGTATGCGCTGAATACGGATACTTTTACCATCCACATCTACATCCACATAAGGTAAACCTTTGATGATATTCACTTCACTTGCAGATATCGTAGATAGTAAGGGCGGAAGGAGAGATAAAAAAACAATATGGTGTAGTTTCATTGCTTGTATTGCCTTGTATGTGATATGACTTACGGGTAACATCGTCAAAAAAGTATAATGATTTACATTTTGGTCGATTTTGTCAACAGAAATATATATTAAGAAGGATGCATATGGCATTTTTTAGTAAAAAGAGTGAGAAGCAAAAGTATTTTACAACGGCTACAATCATCACAAAAGGCACGATAAGTTTAGGTGATTTTATAGGAGATGATTCTATTCATGTAGATGGAAAAGTAGAAGGCGATATCAAAGTAAATAGCGTGCTTGTTGTAGGGCGAGATGGTGTTGTCAATGGCAATATAAAAGCCCAGCAAGTGATATGTAGTGGCGAAATACATGGTGATATGATTTCTGATAGTGTTGAAGTGTTAGAAATGGGAAAATTGAATGGTCATATCAAAGTAAACAAGGCGCTTATCAAGGGTTCATTTAAAGGCAGTGTCATATGTAGTGGTCTTTTCATCGCGAAAAATGCATTGATGGAAGCCAATATCCAAGCTAAAAATGTTATTGCCGGAGGCACATTTATTGGGACTATCGCATGCCAAGTATTGAAAGTAGCAGATACAGGATATATCAAGGGAAAAATGTTTGCAAATCGAATCATAAATGAAGGTGGCCATGTTGAAGGTTTTATCGGAAAACTTGGTGATCTTTATATAGGGAATCCTCAGCTAGCCAGCTATGCAGATATATTGAACTCTCAAAAGGATATCGTACTGTTAAGTCATCAAGAGTATGAAGTTAATATTGAAGAAGAGATAAAACAGGCACAAAACCCTTCATCAGCAAAAGATATAGAGTTTGTGACAGACGTAGACTTTGATATGCAAGATGAAGTAAATATCAAGTTGGCAAGTTAAAAGCTTTTAGAGGCACCCTTCAATGCCATTAAGCTAAGCCAAATCCTGCCATAATTATACCTCTTAATTCCCAACATTTTTCTTCTTTCTTTTGAGGAAATTTATAGCATTGGTTGCAATAGTGGATTTTTGTTTCTCTTTATCCAGTC
>JAJRSK010000035.1 GCA_024278835.1 Campylobacterales bacterium
CAGAGCTACAAATGCATAATGCGAGTAAATATACAAAAACAGGCAGTATCTTCAAAATGGGAATCTCTTGATAGAAGATACAGGTATAGGAATTTTAGATAAAGACTTTGAGCGTATATTTGAGCAATATATCACCCTTGATGATAGTAAAAATAGAGAAAAAAATGGCTTTGGTCTAGGACTATCTATCGCTAAAAATTTAGCAATTAATAATGGCTATAATCTCTTCTTAGCTACAAAATACAATGATGAAGCTAGATTTATTCTAAAAAAGCTTGATTTTGATTAAGTATGATTGATATACAACTTTTAGATTGTGCAGTTATAATTTGAAAAAAAGGCAAAAGATGCAAAGAGTTCTTATCACAGGTGGCAATAAAGGCATAGGGCTATCACTCACTAAAATGTTTTTGGATTTACACTATGAAGTGATAGTCATCGCTCGTGATTTTGAGGGCTTTATCCATGCAGATGAAGTCACATGTATCCCTTATGACTTAACAAAGATAGAGGGTATCGCTGCACTTATCGCTTCTATAGGTAAAGTAGATATCCTCATCAATAACGCTGGAGTGATGTATTCGTTGGCTTATGATAAGTACCCTGATGAAAAAGTCCAAAGCATGCTCAAACTCAATCTTCAAGCACCCATAAACCTGATAGAATCTTGTTGCAAAACTGGCACTACCCGTGTGGTAAACAATGCTTCCATAGCAGGTCAGATTGGGCATCCTGATGTCTGGTATGGCATCACAAAAGCAGGCATTATCAACGCCACGAAAAGCTTTGCTAAGATATTTGATGGCAAAGTAGTCATCAATGCTGTTGCTCCTAGCCCTGTGGAAACAGATATGCTAGAGACCATTCCCTTGGAGCGAAGAGAAGTATTTTTAAAGACCGTCATAAGCAAGCGTTTTTCACAACCTGAAGAGATAGCCAAAGCGATACTATGGCTAGCCACAGAGTCACCAGAGTATATCAATGGTACAACTATTGATATCAACAATGGGTCGTATATGAGGTAAAATAATACACTAGATAGCAATATTTTCAAAGGATACAAATGCAAAGAATTACAATTTTTATTTATGGTGTTTTAGCCTATATTGTAGGTTTAGTGGGGCAGATTTGGCTTATAGTATATATCTCCAATTGGGAATTATTGCAAATAGATATAAATAGCCCTCAAAATATCCCACTTTTTAAAGCAATCAATATAGATATATTATTGGTGCTACTATTTGGATTACAACACTCACTTATGGCACGGGATTGGTTTAAAAGATGGCTAACAACTTTCATGCCTAAAGCAATGGAAAGAAGCACCTATGTTTTACTATCAGGCATCGCATTTATCATATTGTGTTTATTTTGGCAACCTATCAATGGATATTTGTGGCATACACAAAAAGGTTTTATCTACTATGCTCTTAGTGCGGGATTTGTGTTTGGTTGGGTGCTTTCTGTCATTTCAACTTTTGTTATAAATCACTTTGAACTATTTGGGCTTCAGCAAGTATATTTCAACCTACGAAACAAACCTACTCCAAATAATGATTTTCAAGAGAGACTCTTCTACAAGTTTATCAGACATCCTATACAACTTGGTATCATTATCGGTTTATGGGTCACGCCTATCATGAGCTACGGGCATCTACTGTTGGCACTATTAATGACAATATATATTTTTATAGGCTTACATTATGAAGAGAACGATTTAATAAAAGAGTTAGGTGATACGTATGCAGAATACAAAAAAAGAGTGGGCATGCTGTTGCCAAAAAAGTAAAGTTTTACTTCCTTTAGCCGATATAGTTTACACAACTAGCAACAAAAGGAATAAAAATGGTAAAAAAACTTACACTCTCACTTCTTGCAACAGCACTTTTAAGCAGTTCTCTCTTTGCAAAAGCAGATAAAGCATTGGTCGATACCTATATGGAAGTATCTGGTGCGACAAAGACATTGGAAAGTTTATCTTCACAGATTACAGGCTCCATGGCGCAAACAAGCATGATGTATGGCGAAAAAGTAGATGCTAAAAAGGTGGCATTTTTAGAAAAAGTCTTCTCACACGATGAAAACATCCAACAAGTAAGAGCCTATCTAACAGAGCACTTTAACAATAGCCAACTTCAAAAGATTATCGCATTTGATAAGTCGCAGATAGGTTCGGAGTTTGTCGATGCTGGTGTGGATGCTATGCAAGCAGATTTGCAAGCACAAATGCTTCGTTTTATGGCTTCACTCCAAGAAAACCCACCCTCACAAGAGAGAATAAACACGATAAAAAAACTCAACAGCACACTCCAGTCTGACGAGACGATGAAAGTGATTTTTAGTGAATTGATGAACTTTTTTATGCAAGAGGAAGATACAAAAGGCAAAGTTTCCCAAGAGCAACTCTCTCAGATGATGGCGATGATGGATCAAGCTTTAGAACAGCAGATGTTTATCTCCTCTTTATTTGTCTATCGAAATTTAAGTGACAAAGAGCTTCAAAAAGTGATGGATTTTTACCAAAGCGATGCAGGAAAATCAGAGATTTCTGTACTTCGTGATGCCTTGGCAAAGATGCTAAAAGATGGCTTCAAAAGAGCCATGTAGTCACACCCTAAAGAAGTGCTACCTTCTAAAGTAGCGCTTCTTTCCACACCAGAGAAAATGCTTCCACCGCCTCTTCTATCCCTGCTTCACTAAAACCACCAAAACCCATACGAATCGCTTCAAATTTTCCTCCACAGCGCTCTTTAGCAAAATAGAGTTTGATGCCCTCCTCTTCTGCCCTTTGTCTAAACTTTTCCCAATCAAATGCAACGCTAGGATTGATAAGCACGGCAAGCCCACCTCCTTGTGCTACAATCTCAAAAGTATCGCCGAGATATCTCTTAAGTGCCTCTATCATGATAGCATGCTTTTTTTTGTTAAGTGTGCGTATCTTTCGTACATGCTTATCCCAATGCCCTTGTGCCATAAACGCCTCAAGCGTCTTTTGCGTCATTAAAGAGACACTAGGAAAATACGCATCAAAACTATCATGATAGCGTGCTAAAAGATGCTTGGGTAAAAGCATATAACTCACCCGTATAGCAGGGGAAAGCGCCTTTGAGAATGTTCCCATATAGACTACACAATCACCATTATCAAGTCCTTGCAAAGAAGGAATAGGACGATTCTTATAAGAGAGTTCACTATCATAATCATCTTCGATAATAAGCCCTTGAACACTCTGGATATATGCCAACAATGAGAGGCGATTTGCGATAGGCATCGCCACACCCGTGGGGTACTGATGCGATGGTGTGATATAGACAACTTTGGCATCTGAACTCTTTAATGCCTCTATCATGATACCATTCTCATCCACGGGTATATGTGCTATCTCATAGCCATACTCCTCAAAAGCCCGTCTCGCTACATGATACCCTGGACTCTCCATCCCTAGGGTAATATACTTATCTTTGATAAGTTTTGCCAGCAACCCCATAGACTCTCCAAAACTACTGCAGATGACAATCTCTTTAGAAGAACATTTCACCCCTCGTGAATCAATCAAATAAGAAGCTATCTGCTCCCTAAGTCCCTCTTCTCCCTGCCCATCATGATACGCACCAAAATCAAGAGACGCATCGATAACTTTGTTATAAATTCTTTTCCACGTTTTTAGAGGAAAAGAATCTTTAGAGAGTTGCGCGGGGAAAAAATCGTAATGATAGCTTTTTTTCTTTGCCTTGGGTGTTTCATCTGTCACCTTGGGACTTTTAAAGCCATCAAAATAGATATCGCTCACAAAGTATCCACGCTTGGGTCGGCTCTCTATATACCCTTCTGCGTAAAGTTGGTTGTAACTTGACTGGACACTATTTTTACTCAGATTGTATAGCGAAGCGATTTTACGGATTGAGGGAAGTTTTTCTCCAACGGTGTAGTTTTTGATGATGTCATCTTTGAAAGCTTCATAGAGTTGGATATGCAGTGGTATGGTGGATTTTTCATCGATTAAGTACAAACTGTACCCCTAAAATTTAAATATTTTGGCACTTTACAACAGTACACTTTAGGCGTATAATAGCATAAAAATTATAGAGAAAAACAATGAAACAGATATTTGAGATGACAGACCAAAGAGAAATCAACACACTCTTAGATACAACAGAGTACGGTACACTCGCCCTTTGTAGCGAAAACAAGCCCTATAGCTTGCCGCTCAATTTTGCCCGCATTGGCAATGAGATATATTTTCATGGTTCAAAATCAGGACGAAAGATAGAGATACTTAAGCAAAATAGCCAAGCCTCTTTCTCCATCGTAGAACCCCACGCAATGATACAGTCATACTTTAGTTCTCATGATGGACTTGCTTGCCCTGCTACGCAATTTTTTAAATCTATCATGATAGAGGGTAAGGTAGCGTTTGTAGAAGGATATGATGAAAAAGTCAAAGCCCTTGAGTCATTGATGAAAAAGCTACAACCTGAAGGCAAGTATAAACCTCTTGGCGAAGATGCTTATCAAAAAGCTATCCATGCCACAACTATCTACAAACTCATCCCATCACAAATACGCGCTAAGTACAAGTTCGGTCAACATCTCACCCAAGAGCGTTTTGAGATGATAGTCGCACACCTGAAAAAAAGAGATAGTGATATAGACCAAAAAACCGTTATCATGATGAAAACATTAAGGAGAGATGATGCAACTAAAAAATAACCTGAATTCAAATTCCCTCTAAATTTACATCTTGTATTTTGCTTCTATCCCCATTAGTTTGAGTCCCGTACGCAAGCTCACCGCTGCCATCGCTGAAACTTTAAGCAAACTATCCTCATTTTCAACACCAACAATCTTATGCTTATTGTAAAATTGATGGTAAAGTGCCGCCAAGGATTTTAAATACTCTGGTAATTTTTGAAGCGCACGCGAACTAAACGCGTCTTCTAATACTTCAGGTAAAAGGAGCGACGTAAAAAGCAGGTTTTTACTATCTTCATCTAAGGCTTCTAGTTGCACATCAAAAACATCTTCAGGCTTTTTTCCAGAATTGACAAAAATCTGGTTTATTCTTGCATGAGCATACTGAACATAAAAGATTGGATTTGAGCTATCTTGTTGTTTAAACATATCAACATCAAACTCCAAGTGCGTATCAGATTTTTTACTTAAAAATATAAAACGCAAAGCATCCGAACCTATCTCGTCCACTACATCACTCATAAGGATAAAGTTACCCGCACGTTTACTCATTTTGTAAGGCTCACCACCTTTGAGTAGAGAGACCATCTGCGCTAACAATACCTCAAGCTTCTTTTCATCATGCCCTAGAAAATGAATCGCCGCTTTCACCCGCGCGATATATCCATGATGATCTGCACCCCAGATATTGATATAGTGGTCATATCCGCGTTCATACTTGTTATCATGATAGATGATATCACCTGCTAGATACGTAGGTCGTCCATCTTCTCTAACGGCAACACGATCTTTTTCGTCACCCACTTCAGAAGAACGAAGCCACTGTTTGCCATCTTTTTCATACAGTGCCCCACTCTTTTGTAGCTTTTGCAGTGTGGCATCCCACTTCGTATAAAGAGACTTTTCACTCACATAGTTATCAAAAGTGATATTGGCATCGCTTAAGTTTTGAGAGATGAGTTCAAGCATCTTATCTTTACCCCAAAGGGCGAGTTTAGACATATTTTCTTTATCTAAAAATATCTCTTTCCCAAACTCCTTTTCTGCCTCTTGTGCCAAGTCATTGATATACTCACCACGATAAAACTCTTCTGGCCATTCAACTTTCACATCGCTAAATTGCTCTTGCCCTGAAAGAAAAAGTGAAAGCCCTAGTAAATCTATCTGATTGCCCGCATCATTGACATAGTACTCACTCTCTATCTTGTAACCCAAGTGTTTCCCGATACGATACAAACTATCACCAAATACCGCCCCTCTAGCATGTCCTATATGCAAAGGTCCCGTAGGATTTGCACTTACATACTCCAATAGGATTGACGCATCATGAGAAGCCTTAGCAAAGTTCTCTTCATCTTTAAGCGCGTCCGTAGCAACAGTATCTAAAAAAGTATCACTTACTTTAAAGTTGATAAACCCCTTGATAGCCGTTGTGCTTTCAAAGATATCACTATCTACAAAGCGTTCACACACTTCATCAGCGATAATCATCGGGGATTTTTTATGAATCTTGGCGAGGGAGAAAGCGAGCGGTGTCGCATAGTGTCCAAAAGATAAATCTTTCGGCTTTTCTAAAACAAAATCTTCAGCTATCTCATCAGAGATAGCCTTAATAACACGTTTTTTCAAGCCTTATGCTTTTTGTGAGTCTTCACTTGCAGTCTTTGCTGCACTCTTCACTTCACCTTCAATCTTCTCTGCTGCATCACTTGCCGCATCTGCTACTTCGTCATCTTTGACCGCTTTTTTAAAGTTTTTGATTCCAGATCCTAGACCTTTTGCAAGCTCAGGTATTTTCTTTCCTCCGAACAATAATAATATAACTCCAGCAATGACTAATAATTCTATTCCACTTGGCATACCCATAAATACTTCCTTATATAACTAATTTATCAGGTATTATACCATGTATTTATAAAATTGTCTTTGCTTTTTTTATCTATTTTCATACGTGACGCACCTACGATAAAACGGAACATTGCTAAGGTTTCTTCAAAATTGTCGTTTACTAATAGAAAATCATACTCCCCCAAACGCTGCATCTCTTGACGTGAATTTAACAAGCGCTTCTCGATCACTTCTAAACTATCCGTCCCACGTCCCACTAATCGCTGCTTCAATATCTCACTACTAGGCGTGGTAATAAACAGTGAGGTTAAGATGTCGTTAAACTTCTCTTTTACGATTTCATGCCCCTGCACATCGATATCAAAAATAACTAACTTTCCTTCATCAAGTGCTTTTTTAACAGATTTTAACGAAGTCCCATAATAGTTATCATGCACCTTGGCCCATTCTAAAAAAAGTCCCGCTTCTATCTCTTCTTCAAATTGTTTTTTTGAGATATAGTGATAATTCACACCCTCTTCTTCACCTTCTCTTATCTCTCTTGTCGTTGTAGAGATAGAAAAGTATATATCATGATACTCTTTTAAAATCTCATTTACCAGTGAACTTTTTCCACAACCACTAGGCCCTGATAAAACGAGAATAGCACCCAACATCAACTACCTTTGCTTTTAAGTGTTACTGTTATTTCCATATCATTGAGCGCTTCTTGCAACATCTCTTTTGTGATAGCGTTTGCTACAGCACGGGTAATCATCTCTTCTAAATCACCCGACTCCACCACTTTCTCTTCACCACTCGTAAACTCTGGGGAAACAATCTCTTCTCCAGCCATGAGTTTTTCTACTTCAGCCTCATTGAGAGAATCAAACTCCCCTGCTAAATCTTGTACAACATGGTCATTTTCCACCAGATAATCATCTTCCGTTTCAATCGCCTCTACACCATCCAAGATATTAAGTGTATCTTCTAACTCTTCTTGGACCTCTTCATCTTTTGTAGCCATCCCTACAGTATTTACAGCAGCAACCGTAGTAGCAATACCAGCAGCAATTACCGAGGCATCTACATCACTTTCATGACTCTCTGCAGTCACTTCTTCAAGACTTTCTTCTTCCACATCAAGTCCTGCTTCTACATCTTCTATCGACTCTTTTACCAACGCTTCATCAACAATGGACTCCGATACCGTATCATCAACAAGTTCATCTAAATCCATCTCTTCAAGTACTTCATCTTCCATGTTATCAATCTCATTGACCATCTCTGCCAATTCTTCTTTAGAATCCTCTTGTACCATGCTCGCAGCGATACCCGTTGTCAACGTCGTCTCTGTCTCTACAATGGTATCACTTAACCCTTCCAAGTTATCATCATCAAGATCAAAATCACCCATGTCATCCAATGTATCTAAAGCATCATCTGCTTCATCAACGCTTATCTCTTCTAAATTGTCTAAATCTAGCTCATCTTCACCCTCTATTACATCCATCGTATCTAACTCTACAGTTTCATCACTTGGACTCATCACGCGAAAGTTCTCATTCATCAAATTTACAAAGTCAGTAGGTAAAAACGGTTTTTCTAAAACAAAGTCAAACCCTTCAGGTTTTGTATTTGTCTTATCACCTATAAATCCTAACTTATCAAAAGTCAGCGTTTCTTTCAGTGCCTTTAAAGCATCTTCGTCATATTTTTCACTATCAATAAAGATAACATTATAAGCACTTTCACTAGCCGTATAATCGTTAATTTCTTCTAAGTTGTAGTTATGTTTTTGTGAACTAAGTTGTAAAAGTCTTGAGACTATCTTGTTGTCATTTACGAGCAATATCGATGGCATATCTTCTCCGATGCTTTTGTTTGGTGTAGTTTTGATATAATTATATTCTAATTTCCCTTATCATTATTAAAAAGGTTAAAATGAAAAGATTTACTTACTTTTTAGCACTTGTTTTACTTCTTCTCTCTATATCGGCTTATGCGGATATTTCTTCAAAAGAGAAGTTTTTTTTACTTCCTAAAGAGAAAGAGTTAGCACTTAGTACCCTCTACAAAAAAATAGATTTAGCCACAGCTACTATCCATATCTCTATCTATAGTTTTACCCATAAAAAGATTGCTAAAAAGCTTAAAAATGCTGCCAAAAGAGGTGTGAAGATAGAAATCATCTTTGATAAAAAATCCACAAAAAGCAAACAAGGAAAAAGCATGCTCCCCTACCTTGCCAAGTATAAAAATATCACACTCTACCGCCTCAAAGGAAAACTAGCAAAAAATAAAAAATACCATGGCATCATGCATATGAAAATGGCAGTTATCGACAATAAAACAGTTATCTTTGGCTCAGCCAATTGGACTTACTCTGCTTTTTCAAACAATTATGAACTTTTATATATCAATCAGAACTATGCCATCGCTAAGAAGTTTGAAAAGTATTTCATAAGTTTGAAAAAAAGTGCCAGTTTATACCATTAATAACTCTTTTAAAAATGTAAATACCTCTATAAACTCTTTTTTAAATATTCCCATCATAGAGCCCAGAACAGCCATCAAGACCATCACAGAAAGAAATATTTTGATAGGAAACCCCACCACAAGAAGATTAAACTGAGGCATTGTTTTCATGAGCATTCCAAAGATAACATCTGAAAGAAGCGATATAGCGATGATAGGAAACGCAATGATAAAACCCATCACAAACATATGGGTGAATCCATCAGAGAGATACGTCCACATAAATTCTTGGGGATAAAAAGCACCCAATGCTATATGGCTAATACTCTCACTTAAAAATAGTATTATCAAGTGATGCCCATCAAACGCTAGGAGTGTCAATATCGCCAAAAGTGTAAAGATTTGTGAAATAATAGGAGAATTTGTTTGCGTC
>JAJRSK010000036.1 GCA_024278835.1 Campylobacterales bacterium
ACACACGCACATTATCACCCTCTTCTATCATCAGTGCATTTTTATAAAAAAGTGGGATTTCAAAACTATACTCACGTAGACGACTAGGGTCTATCAAGGTAAAAGCAACCCCCTCTTTCTCAAGTCTTGAAAAAAACTCATCTACTTCTGAAAATATTACCTCTTTTATGGTATCAAAACCCAAAATTGGTGAAACTACTTTAAAATTCACATTTAGCTCCCATTAACAGACTTCTTGTAAAATCCTACTTGAATAATTTAACACGAAGTCTATTTTTAATTAATTTAAATTTTATCATCTATTATGTTAATATCGGATTTTTTAACAAAAACTTAGATAAAATCTTGGATTATAATCTATCATGATAAGGAAACCTATAGTGAAACACTTAACTCTACTACTCGTTAGTATCTACCTCTTTACGGGATGTGCAAATAAACTGCAAAAAGAAGAAGAACTCTTTAACAAACCTGCTGCATTTTGGTACAAACAAATCATAAAAACAGTGAAGATGGGCAACTTGGATAAAGCAGATGAAGCGTATACTTCTCTCTCTAGTGAACATGTTGCATCTCCCTTGCTAAAAGAAGCCTTGCTTATCTTGGCACAGGCGCATAAAGAACAAGAAGAGTATATCATGGCAAATTTTTATATAGATGAGTATACAAAGAGATTTGCAAGAAGTAAAAATATTGAATATTTAAAATACCTAAAAATCGAGTCAAACTACCAATCTTTTAAAAAAATAAATAGAGATCAAAAACTTCTCTTAGACACCATTGCTTCTGCCAATGCCTATATTAAAAAGTTTCCAAGTTCTCCTTACAATCCACTTGTACAGACGATGCTGACACGACTTTATCTCACTGAACACATGTTAAACAAAAATATTGCTGCACTTTATAAAAAGACAGGCAAAAAGAAAGCCGCTGCACTTTATAAAGAAAAAATAGACAATTCTTGGCTCAAAAACACAGATGCTATTGCACCAAAAAGTGGTTTTTTGGGCAGTATTATAGATTAGAAAGGACGATATGCAACTTAGTAACTATGGAGATTTCCCCACCAAACTGCCTGTCATCGTAGAAGATGAACTTTTTTTATATCCTTTTATGATATCTCCCATCTTTTTAACACAAGAAAAAGATATCTTAGGGGTCAATCACGCGCTTGAAACTGACTCTTTAGCACTGGTGGTCACATCAAAAACAAATCACGAAGGTCAAAGAACCTTTGATGATGTTTTTGATACTGGTGTTATAGGCACTATCATGAGAAAAGTTTCTCTCCCTGATGGACGCGTGAAAATACTTTTTCAAGGTTTGGCAAAAGGTAAGATAGTAGAAGCCATACAGGAAGACCCTCTCTTGGCTGTTGTTGATATGATAGAGAGTGAAAGTGACAATAGCCTTAAAGTCGATGCTACTTTAGAAATCTTAAAGGAGAAAGTACGTACACTCTCCACGGTCTCCAATCTCTTTCATCCCGACCTTTTAAAAACTATCGAAGAAAATGATGAACCTAACAGACTAGCCGATCTCATCTCCAGCACTATAAAGCTCAAAAAAGAGCAAGCGTATGCACTTTTTGCCCAAGAGAGCCTAGAGAAGAGACTCTTTATGTTGATTGAATATATATCAGAAGAGATTAACGCCAACAAACTACAGCGTGAAATCAAATCAAAAGTGCACTCCAAGATTGAACAAGTCAATAAAGAGTACTTCTTAAAAGAACAACTCAAACAGATCCAACAAGAGTTAGGGACTGATACACAAAGAGAAGAAGAGATTGAAGAGTATCGTCAAAAGCTAGAAGATAAAAAACAATTTTTAAAAGAAGATGCCTATAAAGAGATAAACAAACAGATAGATAGATTTTCTCGTATGCATCCAGACTCTGCAGATGCTAATGTCATCCAAGGGTATCTTGATTGGGTACTGGATATCCCTTATGGGAAGTATTCAAAACGGAAACTAGATATCCATGAAGTAAAAAAACAACTTGAAGCGGATCACTACTCACTTGAAAAACCAAAAGAGCGCATAGAAGAGTATTTTGCTGTCAAAGAATTGATGCAACTTCGGGGTATAAAAAGTGAAGATAACCAAGCCGCTATCATCTGCTTTGCAGGCCCTCCAGGTGTGGGTAAAACTTCACTTGCTAACTCTATCGCCAAGGCACTTAAGCGTAAACTTGTACGTATCGCGCTAGGTGGGTTAGAAGATGTCAATGAGCTTCGAGGACATAGAAGAACCTATATAGGTGCCATGCCTGGACGTATCGTACAAGGACTCATAGAGGCAAAAGAGATGGATCCGGTGATGGTGCTAGATGAGATAGATAAAGTCGCTCGTGGCCAGCGTGGAGACCCTACATCTGTATTATTAGAGATACTAGACCCTGAACAAAACAAAGAATTTCGTGACTATTATCTAAACTTCAACCTTGACCTATCACGCGTAGTATTTATCGCTACGGCCAATGAGATAGGACATATCCCTGCACCACTTCGTGACCGTATGGAATTTATCTTTTTAAGTTCGTATACGCCACAAGAGAAATTTCAAATCGCTAAAAAATATCTCATTCCACAAGAGTTAAAAAAGCATGGTCTTAAAAATTCCGAAATAAGCATCAATAAAGCAGCCCTTGAGATGATGATTGCCAACTATACCAGAGAAGCGGGAGTGAGAAACCTAAGACGAAAAATAGCCGTTATACTGAGAAAAGTAGCCAAACAAATTCTTTTAAATTCAGATATTGGTAAAGTGACCATCACAACAAAAAACCTTCCAGACTACTTAGACAAAGAAGTTTTTTCAATCGATGAAAAAGATAAAAAAGATTTAATAGGCGTAGTCAATGGTCTTGCATGGACAAGTGTTGGTGGAGATGTGCTTAAGATAGAAGCGCTCAAGATTGAGGGCAAAGGTGCTATTCAACTCACCGGAAGTCTTGGTGATGTGATGAAAGAGTCAGCAAGAATTGCACTGAGTGTCGTAAAAGTACTCATAGACGACAAAAAACTGAAGATTGATACAAAAAAAATTCCACTAACAGCCAAAGAGAAAGCTGACAAAATCACACCAAAAGCAAGTGATATCTATAAGCGGTATGATTTACATATCCATGTCCCAGAAGGGGCAACGCCAAAAGATGGACCAAGTGCTGGTGTAGCGATGACTACGGTCATCGCCTCTATCCTATCAGATACAAAGATACGCGCAGATGTCGCTATGACAGGAGAAGTTACTTTGGTAGGGAAGGTATTGCCTATTGGTGGATTAAAAGAGAAACTTATCGCTGCCTATACCGCTAAAATGAAGACCATCATGATACCTATGAAAAACTATGAAAACGACTTAAATGACATACCCGATGAAGTGCTAGATGCACTAGAGATTATCGGTGTTAAACATGTTGATGAAGTACTCAAAGTAGCACTCGTAAAATAGAAATTTGAAGAGTCCTTAACCGGACTCTTTTACCTCTTATTTTCAAAAAACCAATAAAAAGAAAATAATAACCCTGGTGTTTTAGCGAGGCTCTCATCAAACATAAATGTTTGTGTCTCTTTTAAAGGGAGATAAATCACCTCTATCTCTTCATGGTCTATGCCACCACCCGCACCTTTTTTCATCTTTTCATTGATTTTCGCATAATAAACCGTCTGTTTTCCACCAGCAAATCCAACTGCTGTGTGAAAAGCAGTAATTTTCTCTATGGCTTCAAGTGGCACTTCATAGCCACACTCTTCCATGATTTCTTCTTGCGCAATCACCTTGATATCTTTGGCTTTATCTACTAATCCTGCACATAATTCATAGGTATAGCCGTCATTGTTGTGCATGAAAATCGCTGGTCGAAACTGCTTTACCAAGACAAAAGCATCTTTTTCTTCATGATAAAGTAAGATAGAGACAGAATCATGCGTATTGGCTATCTCCCAAGTTTTTTCGATGCCACTTTGCACATAGGTGATGAGACGCGGTTTAATGAACTGTGGATTTTCACAGGGTTCTATTTTGATTATTTTTATGCTATCAGTAGCCATTTTGCAAGTCCTAAAAAGCTAAAAAATCCAACAACATCTGTTACTGTTGTTAAGATAACCGTACTACCAACAGCGGGGTCAATGTTGGCACGTTTGAGCACCAATGGCACGACTGCACCAAATAAACCAGCTGCAAAAAGATTAACTACCATAGACAAGGCGATGACGACACCAAGCATAGGAATACCAAACCACACATATGCCACTAACCCTAAAATAACAGCAAAGATAGCACCATTGGCAAGTGCCAAGCTTACCTCTTTTTTTATCGTCTCTTTGGCATTTTCTAGTTCGATATCACCTAGCGCTAGCCGTCTTACAGTAACCGTCAGCGTCTGCGTACCAGCATTGCCACCCATGGAAGCAACGATAGGCATAAGAACTGCCAATGCAACAAAAGTTTGTATCGTTTCATCAAAGTATTGGATAACAAATGACGCTAAAATCGCGGTGATGAGATTTAGCAAGAGCCAAGAACCCCGTTTTTTCCCAGCCTCAAAGAAATTCTCCTCTTCCTCGGCTTCATCATCAACACCGGCTAAGTTATAGATTTGTTCTGTGGCACTCTCTTGGAGAACATCATAAATATCATCAGACGTGATACGTCCTACCAATTCACCATGATAATTGACAACTGGAGCAACTGACAAATCATGTTCTTTGAAAAACTGTGCTACATCATCGATATCTTCATCATCTTTGACATATTGGGACTTATAATCCTCTTCTTGTTCTAAAAGCATCTCTTTATAGGTTTTAGAAAAATCAAAAGTAATCAAGTCTTGAAAGGGAATCGTAAACATCAACTTACCAAAGGTTCCCACGATAAAAACATTATGTGTATCTATCAACCTATCATCTTTTTTATGTTCTTTAAGTCTAGCTATAGAGTCTTGTATCACTTCATCATAAGAGGCTGAAAAAAGCTCTGTCTGCATATATGCACCCGCTTGATTTTCATCATAGCGTTTAAGCTTCTTGATCTCTTCTTGATCTTCTTCATCAAGAGAAGAAAGAATCGCATCTGCTTTTTCCTGATCAATATCTTCAATATCTTGAATCAAATCCGTTGCATCATCACTATCAAGTTCCCCGATGACCTCTGCCATCTCATGATGAGGAAGTTCATTAATAACATTTTTAAGATGTTTTTCTGGAAGTTCTAAGGCAATATCACCAAGATATTCGTTTGGAATCTTTTGTAGGTATGCATTGAAAAGTGTCTCATCACTTTTATGTATCTGCTTAAGTGCCTTTGCTATCTCCGTAGCAGAGATATTTGTATGGGCTGGGTCTTCTAAGAAGCCCTCTAAAAGATTGATGTAGCTCTCTATCTCTTTATCTATTGGCATAAAAAGCTCCCTCCCACATTTGTTTTAGGGCACTTCGAAAAACCTAGTGATGTTATGAGTATCTAGGGTTTTCAAGGTGCCCTTTAATATATCAAACTTTTACTAAACGGCATCTTTAGTACTGTTTTCTTCCGATGAGTCTAACTCCTCAAGGGATACCCCTACCTTACTACTACATTTATCTACCTCAAGTAAATTTTTCATCTTTTGCATATAAATTTTTGTGCTTGCATTAAATGCAGCTCTTTTACTACCACTTAAGCCTTTGGTAAAGACTATTTTCAGAGCAGGATTTATCCAACGATTATTGAGACTCAAACCAAAGTGAAGGTGTGGGCCTGTACTTCTACCAGTATTGCCAGAGCGCGCGATAAGTTGCCCTGTTTTTACTTTTTGTCCTACATGCACTTTGTAACTATTAAGATGGGCATATAGTGTTTTATAACCTGAAGCGTGTTTAAGTACCACCGTCTTACCATATCCACCTTTTCTACCAGCAAATATCACTTTGCCTGAATATGCTGCTTTGATAGCTGTACCTATCGGTGTGGCGTAATCTATACCATGGTGTGCGCGATAACGCTTTAATATAGGATGCCATCTCTTTTGGGTAAAACGCGAAGAGATACGTTTATAACGACAAGGTACAATAAAAGAAGAGGTGTTTGTGGTTTTACCCTTTTGGTCATAATACTTTCCATCAAGAGCCAAAAACTGATATCTTTTTTTGCCACCCTCTTCTATCATCGCTGCTTCTATCTTTTGTTCACCAAAAAACTTTCCTAATCTTTTTTTCTCTGTATAGTAGACGATTAGCTTATCACCCAAACGAATCTTTTTAAAATTTACTATTTTGCGAAAAAGTTGTGTGATAGCCAAAGAGAGTTCATAGTTTTCTGTCTTTTTTAAGATATCTTTAGAAGGGATATCCTCAAAAGTAATCATTAGGGATTTTTTATTGGTCTCATAGATGATTGGGATGACAGAAGCCTTATATTCACCATCTTCCCCTATCATGATATGTAACTCTAACTCGTCATTGAGAGGTAGTAATACTTGTTCTATCTGTCCATTTTCATCTTTAAGAACTTGATAAAGGGTATTGATACGAATATCCGCTAAGAGTTTTTCATCTTCAGAATCTAGTTCATAGTATAGCTTCAGAGGAATCATGTTTTCTTGTAAAAAAGCCAAGAGTGTTTCGCCTCTCCCCCAAACCTTATCTTGCACCATTTTATGACTTAAAGGCACCGCAAAAAGTGAATTGAGAAACAGAAAAGTGAGAAAAAAAAGTGTTTTAAACAAGTGTAAAAATCCCCTCATATTTTATGAATCGTAGTATACTAAAAGTAAATAAATTTTTTTGTATAATAAGTCAAAAATATAGAAGGTACTTAATGAAAAATATTTTCACACTCTTAACATTACTCAGCGTAACACTTTTTGCACAAGTGGATTTTAGCCCTTATAAAACAGATATTCTTTCACTCGAGAAAGATACTGTTAGCATTAAAGGTTCTGCAAACATTGCACTGGGTGCTACGGGTGTTATTATCCACTCCTTTGATGAAAGCCATCAAACTATCATCGCCAATGTGGAAGTTATCAAACGAGAGGGCGATACACTTCGCTTAAAAGTCTCTTCATTTAATGCTATTCCACAAGAAGCACTTCCTACATACAACATTGCTCCCAAAATAGGTGACAGTGTGATTTTAAACTTTTTATATAACAGAGCCATGGCAATAGTACCTGATGAGGAGACCTATAAACTAGTGACAAAAAGTTATAAGACCTTTACGTGGATTCATCCGGATATCTTTGCCACTAAGTTAGCCAAGTCCTATAATCCTACACCAACAAGAGAGATATTTCAAGAAGAGTGTATTGCACAAAATGTAGGGCTATTGCTATTTGCCATCAAAGGCAAAGGTCACTTTGTAGATTGTCACAGTTTTAAAACCATCAATACTATTCCTCTCCCTGAGGCAAGTTCAGTAAAGCTCCCTTTTTATAGTCGCTTAGCTGCGATAAAAGGAAGAATATTTGGACTTTTTGGTGGTAAAGGTGTGATAAATTATGACAGCTTTTATAGCAAATTATTAGAGGATAAATAATGCTAGATAAAAAATATCTCAAAGCCTTTAAAAAGATTGTTGGTGATGACAATGTGTATGATGACAAGGCTCATATGATTGCCTACTCTTACGATGCCACACGTACACGTTATGAGCCTGACGCAGTTATCTTTCCTAGAGATGAAGATGATGTTTCCAAGATACTTGCCTATTGTAATGAACATGCCATCGTTATTACCCCTCGTGGTGCTGGGTCTGGCTTTACAGGTGGAGCACTACCTGCCAATGGTGGTATCGTTCTTGCCATGGAAAAATATATGAATAAAATCATAGAAATCGACCTTCAAAATATGTTAGCCATCGTACAACCGGGTGTTATCAACATGGATTTACAAAAGCATGTTGAGGAGCTAGGACTTTTTTATCCACCAGATCCCGCTTCTGAACAGTACTCCACACTAGGAGGCAATGTCAGTGAAAATGCAGGGGGTATGCGTGCTGCCAAGTATGGCATCACTAAAGATTATGTCATGGCGCTTCGCGCTGTACGCCCCAATGGCGACATCATCAGAGCAGGAAAACGTACTATCAAGGATGTTGCTGGTTATAATGTCGCAGGGATTTTGATAGCGAGTGAGGGTACGCTTGCTGTCATCACAGAAATCACGCTCAAGCTCTTACCAAAACCACAATTTGCCAAATCCTATATGGCAGTCTTTCCTAGTGTGGACAATGCAATGAACGCTGTCTTTAAATCACTCGCGGCGGGTGCAAATCCAGTGGCAATGGAATTCATCGATTCTCTTGCTGTCAAAGCTATTAAAGAGAAACTTGGCGTTGAACTACCTGAAGATGCTGGTGCACTTCTCATCGGTGATGTCGACGGCAACGTAACAGAGGAAGTTGCTTTTCAGATAGAGACACTACAAAACTCTTTTAAGGAAAATGGCTGTTCTGCCTTTTTGGTAGCAGAGGATACAAAAGAGAGAGAAGAGATTTGGTACGCCAGACGCAATGTCTCACAATGTGTCACCGTCTATGGCTCTAAAAAGCTCAATGAAGATATCTCCGTACCACGGAGTCTGCTTCCTGAGGCACTCAAAGAGATTTATAAAATAGGTGAAAAATATGGCTTTTCTGTACCCTGCTTTGGGCATGCGGGTGATGGCAATATCCATGTCAATGTCATGGTCGATGGCAGCGATGAAAAACAGTTATCCGATGGGCACAAAGCTATCGAAGAAATTTTTCAACTCGTCGTCGATATGGGGGGTACGCTTAGTGGGGAGCATGGTATCGGTCTCTCTAAAGCACCATTTATGGATATCGCCTTTAGCAAAGAAGAGAGTCAACTTTTTGCGGATATCAAAAAAGCCTTTGACCCTAACAATATCTTAAACCCGGGGAAGATGGGACTATGAGAGAAGCGGTTGGTAAAGCACCTTTAGGCAAAAGACTAAAAGCATTCTTTATCGACCACAACCTTTTACACTATGCCTCCTCGCTTAGCTTTCATACGCTTTTAGCATTGATTCCTATCATGATACTCTCCTTTTTTATCTTTTCTCAGCTACCGGAGTTTGAGACAACCTTGGAAAATGTCAAAGCTTTTATCTTCTCTTCTATCATGCCTGTAAGGCAAGAGATGATATCAAGCTACATAGATACCTTTATGCAAAATACAGAACAATTAGGCTACATGGGAATTGCCTTTGTACTCTATGTTTCTTTGATGTTTTTTGATGACTTTGAATATGTCGTTAATAAGATATTTAGGATACATCCACGTGGCTTTTGGCACTCTATCTCTATCTATCTGTTCTTTACGATTATGATGCCTTTAGGACTAGGAATCTCCCTCTTTCTCTCCATACAAGCCAATATCTTATTGCATAGCTACCAGTACACATCTGATATCAACTTGTTAGCCCTCACCTCTTATCTCATCGCATGGTTTCTCTTTTTGATACTCTATCTCATCGCACCAAACATAAAAGTAAAGTTTAAAAATGCATTCATAGCCTCCTTTGCCGCCTCTGCTGTCTGGTTTTCTTCAAAATCACTTTTTTTCTACTATGTCACCTACAACAAAACGTATACCAGTATCTATGGTTCATTTTCAACGATTATGTTTTTTGCTATTTGGATTTATCTTTCATGGATGATATTTCTCTATGGAGTGAAACTCACCTACCTCTTAAACAATCAGAAAAAAACTCAGAAGGACAGACGCGAAAAGGAACAAAAAGCGGTAATGAAATATAGCCAAAAACGAAGAGAATACATACAGCGCTAAAAACCAAAGAGGTGTTTTTAGCACAATTATCTCAGCTTTTAGGCTAAATAATTTTTCAAGCATCCCATCCAACAGATCACCCAAACCTAGCAGATGAAGCAACATTTCAAATGGATAAAAGATGCCAAATACTATCGATAACAGGGGCGATAAAAATTGTAAATAGGAAAATGCAGGAAATATAAAATGCACAATGGGGATCATCGCAAAATAGACCCATACATTTATCACTATCATGATAAGCCATTTGTTCCACGTTTTAAAGTAGTGTAAAAAAAGATAGATATAAAAGATACCAGAAACAGAAAACCAAAATCCTATCGAAAAAAGAAGCGCGGGCTTGAGTGCCAGGATAAACAACACTGCTACTGCCAATACTTCAAATGAAAGGATACGGATATGCCGATGAAAGAGAAAAAAAGCAAAACTAAGCATCACAAACGAACGTATCAAAGAGGGTGTAAAATCAAGTAGCCACACATACCACAATAGCATCATGATAATCCCTACAGACAAATCAAAACGACGATTTCGATAGGGGAAATACCTATCTTGAAAAAAAGTATAGGGCTTTGCAACAAGTAAATATAAAAGTCCAAATAAAAAGGATAAATGATAGCCTGATATCGCGATAAGATGGCTGATTCCCAACATTGAGACACTATTACGCAGAGATTTTGAAATCGGCTTTGCCAAAAAAAGTGCAGAAAAAAGTTCTTTTGCAAAAGGTTCTTGATGTTGTGCTTCTATCGAAGCTTGTAGCTTTTCTTTGAAAGAATCATGATAATCCAACAACTCGATATCAAAACTCGGCGCATAAAAAGATTTTAAAAAGTCTAAAAATGAGACTTTATCGGTGATAAGCCCTATACGAACTTGTCTATCTTTTAAGTCTTTAATATCTTCATAATTTGTCGTGATAAATGTATAGCCATCTACACTTTTTAGTTTTAAAACATGATAAGTTTTTCCCTTTTTACTTTTTTTTTGATATTGGTTGATAACCGTAGCTTCTGTATGAGAAAACTTTGAAGAAGAGAGTTTTTGGTAAGTTTGATACTGGAAAAAGAGATTGCTAGCAAACACTATCATGATAAACACTAAAAAGAGAAAAATCTCTTTTTTAGACTCAAAAAGATTGAGTTTTAAATCTTCATTCATGCTAGCACTCTTTTTGTGTGCTCAGACTGCAAGGAAGATTTCTCCTGTAGAGAATTACACAAGAAGAGACCTAGCAAAATCAAATAATAGGCATATTGGCATTGCCTATTGAGGCGTTATAGTCAGCATCTTCATAAACGATTTCTACAGGGATATGTCCTTTGTCGATAAAACGAGTAAACTTCTTTTGAAAGACCAGATGCGCCACACCGATAGGACCATTTCTATTTTTTCCTACAATTACTTCTGTCTCTTCATTCTCTTGTTCTTGATAATTACTTCTATACTCTTGCCCATCAGCTTTGGCTTTTTTCTCTTTTTCCATCTCTTCACGCATTTTATACACCGCGTCACGATAGACAAAAAGTATCAAGTCTGCATCTTGCTCGATAGAACCAGACTCACGGATATCTGACAACATAGGACGTTTATCATTTCGACCTTCAAGTCCACGATTTAACTGTGAAAGTGCGATGATAGGCATATTGAGCTCCCTCGCCAAGAGTTTTAAACCCCTTGAAATCTCACTCACTTCCAAGTGCCTATCTTTTCCCCCACTGCCATTCATCAACTGAAGGTAATCAATGATACAAAGCGATATCTCTTGGTGTTGGGATTTTAGTTTTCTGAGCTTGGAGCGAAGTTGATGGATATTGAGTGTACCATCATCATCCACAAAAAGTTTTTGATTTGCCATCTGGTCACTGGCATCTGTCAGTCGTGTCCACTCACCATCATCCATATCACCCACACGAAGTTTTTGTAACGGGATAGACGTCTTTGCCGCCAACATACGCATCATCAACTGCTCTGCTGGCATCTCTAGTGAGAAAACCGCCACACCCAAGCCATCATCCAAAGCTTTTTGTGCTAAATTCAGCGTCAACGCCGTCTTCCCCATAGCAGGTCGTGCCGCGATGATGATCAAATCACCCTCACCAAACCCAGCCGTCATATCATTGAGTTCAGCGTACCCTGTATCGACACCTACCACACCATTGTTTCCGCGTTTTTTCATCTCGTGAATATGTTTGATAGTAGAAGAGACCATCTCTAAAGATTCTCTAAACTCCTTGGTCGCAGAATCAAGGGAAATCTCATAAAGCTTTTTTTGCACCAAATCAAGCACATCTTCACTCGGCAAATCTTGCTCAACTGCCACAGACTTTATCTCCGTAGTGAGTTGCACTAAGGCTCTTTTTATCGATTTTTCTTTGATTTCATCGACATAGGCGGCTGTATTTGTGATAGGATTGGTGACTAAAATCTCTGAAAAAACATCTTCTTTAAAGGCGTTCATCTTCACAAGACGGTTTTTCAAAAACTCTTCATCGATAGGAGAGCCTTCGGTATTGAGTTCTGCCATGGCTTTAAATATCGCTTGATGGTCTGGCAGATAAAAGTCATCGTACTTTAGTGCCGCTGCGATATCTTCGTATACAGAAGGTTCAAAGATGATGGAGCTTAACACCGCTCTTTCTATATTTAAATTCTGTAATTGATTGCCCACTATTCAAGTTCCTTTGCCGCTTCTTCTACTTCTTGTAAAAAGCGTTCAACGAGGTTTTTCTCATCCAAGTTTGCAACCACTTCCCCTTTTCGCATCACCAGTCCCGAGCCTTTCCCATAAGCAATGGCTACATCAGCCCCCTTGGCTTCTCCGATGGCATTGACCACGCAACCCATCACCGAGATATTGAGTGGTGTTTTGATATGTTTGGTGGCTGCTTCTACTTCTGCCACAGCCTTAACCAAGTCCGCTTCGATGCGTCCACAAGTAGGGCAAGAGATGATATTGACCCCATCTTTGACGGCACCAGAGTCTTTGAGGATGGCGCGCCCTACTTCTATCTCTTTTTCAAGTTCGCCCGTGATAGAGATACGCATCGTATCCCCAATCCCATCAAGGATAAGAGAACCTAGCCCGATAGCCGACTTGATAGTCGAGTGAAAAAGTGTCCCTGCTTCTGTCACACCCAAATGAAAAGGATACACCACCTGCGGACGAAGTCCACGATATGCATCAACAGTTCGCTGTACATCCGAAGCTTTTAAAGAGACCTTGATATCGCTAAATCCCAAATCTTCCAGATACTTGATATTGTACAGTGCAGAGGCAATCATCCCTTCAGCACTCTGCCCATACTTGTTTTCAAATTGATCTTCCAAAGAGCCACAATTTACCCCGATACGGATAGGGATACGCCTCTGGCTACACGCTTTGACAATCTCTTTTATCTTACCTTTATCGGAGATATTTCCGGGATTAAAACGCACACAATCCACCACTTCAGCAGCCACAAGTGCCAATTTATAATTGTAGTGAATATCCGCCACGAGAGGAAGCGAGGTGTTGGCTTTTATCTCTTTGAGTGCAAGCGCATCTTCCATCGCAGGTACTGCCACACGCACGATATCGGCTCCTGCAAAGTGCAAACGCCTTATCTGCTCATTGGTCGCGACGATATCGTGTGTTTTACTATATGTCATAGATTGTACAGAGATAGGCGCATCTCCACCGACAGCTACATTTCCGACCATTATCTGTTTTGTTGGGTATCTTTTTATCATGATGAGATTATACTAAAATCTTTTTATAGTTGAGACTACTATGCAAAATGCGTATGATTAAAATAGAATTTTCTAAGACCTTATAGAAGATAAGGTAAGCATCAAATATCAAAATCCTACACTCTATCTTGATATTTTTTCGCCTGCACAACACACCAAGATGTGCATTTTTTGAAAGCAATGCTATATTTTCTTTTATTTTTTCTAAATACTCTAGTGCCCTATCTACACTATCAAGCGCAATAAAATCGACAATTTCCTCTAAATCACACTCTGCATCTTTACTAAAATCTATCCTAAGCATACTTACTTTTTAATCTTTTAAAAATCGCATCACTTGTGGATTCACTGATACCAGAAGCCAACCCCTTTTCAATCTCTTTAGTCAAAAAACTAAAATCATCATGGCTCTCTTTTTTGGCAATACCATCTATCATGATGCCCTCTAAATTTTCCAAAATTGTCAAAAGCTCTTTTTGATAGTCGTCATTTACCTTAATCTCTAAAATCATAAAAGCCCTTTTTTTCTTTCATTATAGCTAAAATCTAAGAAAATGTCACAGGGTCGATGTCACTCTCACAATTTTTAGATTTGCATCGTTGCATCGCCTCTAAAAGTGCCTTGGCAGAGTCTGAGCGCAAAAGTATCTGATAGCGAAACTTAGAGGCGATTTTGGCGATGGGGGCTTCGCCTGCTCCGATGATTTCTATATTTGCCTGTTTCTCTAAACACGCTCTTACCTCACTCATTTCTTGCATCGTCTTGTTTTTATACTTGCCCGATATCTCTACTTTCATCAACTTTTTAAATGGCGGATAGAGCCCCTCTCGATAAACGAGCTCCTCTTTTAAAAAGCGTTCATAATCCTCCAGATAACGCTCAAAAAACTCCCGATTTTGTGTCTGAATGAGCACCCTTCCCTCACCCTTTCTCCCAGATCTCCCTGCTATCTGAAGTAACAGACTCATCGCCTTTTCTCTTGCACGAAAATCAGGCTGAGAGAGAATCGTATCTATCCCGATAACCACCGCCAAATCTACCCCTAGATAGTTATGCCCCTTGGAGAGCATTTGCGTACCGACAAGGATATCTATCTCTTTGTTATTAAAGGATTTGAGGGCTTTTTTGAGCTTGGTCTCTGTGGTGATTTCATCTCTGTCAAACTTCGCTATGACCTTATCATGATAGGCTTTGCTGAGCACATCTACCACCTCAGCCGTACCGATACGCCCTACCCGCATATCCCCTTTTTTGCAAGAGGGACAGACCTGTACGATGCGTTCGGTGAAGTGACAGTAGTGACAAACAAGGGCATTTTTCTCCAGATGTAAACTCATCCCCACCGAACAATAAGGACACTCCACAAACGCCCCACAATCATAACAAGAGAGGTACTTAAAGTTTGCCCGCGTGGGTAAAAAGACGATGACTTGTTTATCTGCTTGTAAACTTTGACTTATCTGCGCTTTTATCGACTCTGTGATTTCACTATCATGATGCTCAAAGAGATAGCGTTTTTGGCTATCATGATAGGTGCCTTTGAGTCTAAAAAATGGAAACTTTTTATAGGAAGTTAGCGAAGGCGTCGCAGAACCCAAAAGCACCTTTGCACCCAAAATGCTCCCCATATAGACAGCCACATCTCGAGCGTGATAACGCGGTCTTTGGGCTGATTTATAGCTATCATCATGCTCTTCATCCACGACTATCAAGCCTAAATTTTCCAATGGCAAAAAGAGTGCCGACCTAGCCCCAGCGATGATTTTGATTTCGCCACTTCGTATCCCCTCTAAGATTCCCTCTTTCTTTTTTTTAGTGATTTTGGAGTGCCAGATAGCGACCAAGTCCCCAAACTTCTCTTGTAGGCGTTTTGACATCTGCGGGGTGAGGGAGATTTCAGGCATCAAGAAAATCGCTGTTTTGCCGTCATTTATCATCGTCTCAAAAAGCTTCATGTAGATTTCTGTTTTGCCACTTCCCGTATCGCCAAAGAGTAGCGAACTCTTTTGGCGCATGATAAAGTCATAAGCTTGTTGTTGCGCCTCACTCAACGCGATATCTATCATGATAGCCTCTTTTTTAGCTCTGCTATCGGTAAAAGGTGTAAAAAGATTTCCAGCATCACCAAGCGAACAAGCATAATACTGCGACAAAAACTTGATGATATCAAGATACTTATCATGATAGAAGTATGGCGTGATAGTTTCTACTTTTTCACATTTAAACTGAGGTTTTTCACATTGTGAATAAGTAATACCTCTGACTAATCTACCTCTAAGTTTTACCTCTACAATCCTGCCTATCATGATAGCTTCTTCGCTCTGGTATGTGAGTGGGGAAAGGGGTGAGCCGAGGATGGCTATGTGGTAGTAGTTAACCATTATCTTTTACATTTATCGTTCTTATCATTCCATGCTTCCTCTTTTTCTATCTTGAGGCATTATATAGCATTGAACTCTATAATGTCAAGCTTATCATGATAGCGTCTTTGCTTTGGTAAATGTCTAGTGTTAGGGTGAGTCGAGAATGGTTATGTGCGTAGTGAAAAATCACTTCAACTTTTAAAAGTCGAAGTGATGTAGAGAATTTATTGTGTGAGGTTTGTGCAGAGTTTTTGCGCTGGGGTGGCAGTACCTTGTGTGCAGTCAAAAGAGCCAGTAGTTGAAACATAAGTAAAATTGACATCCGTGTTGATAGCATTGAAGATATATTTATCAGCGGCTACTTTTCTCCAGCCATCTTTACTTTTTGAAAGAATTGGATAGTCTAGTATCTTCTTTGAGGAATCACTAGCATTGGAATCATAGTCAAAAAGCTTATCTCCATCACTTGAAGTTGTAGATGTAAGTGCGTCCAAATGCGTTGGATTGCCTCCATTGGTCATGCCACGCATCATATTTTTACTACGCACTAGCGTGATAGCAGAACGAATGGCACTTACTTGCCCTTTGCCCTTGACGATGACGGCATCACCCCGTGTTACTGACATCTTTGAGACTGCTATACTTGATAAGATACCGAGTATGACGATTACAAAAACCAACTCTATCATCGTAAACGCTTTTCTAGTATATGACATTTGTTCCCCTTACTTTCATATTATAATTTGTAGTTTTTATCAACGCCTGCAACCCTATACAGCTACTATCGGTTGTACTGGCATATGTTATATACATCTCATTTTGCGTTGTAGCATTTAAATCAATCTCTATACAATTATTAACCGTGCCACTAATAAGCTTCATATTATTACTACTCATTGTAGCAAGACCGGAAGATTCCAAGCTTGCCAGTGCTTTAGACATTTTGGAAAAATTACTATCAACTATTCCCTGAGCTAACATATAAGAAATCATCTCATTGGTACCATTTCTCAGCGTAGCTGATATTTTGACATTTTCCGCATCATCTCTCGTTGCGTTTAGTTTTGGTATCGCCATTGATGCTAAGACACCTAGTATCACGATAACAAAAATAAGCTCAATCATAGTAAATGCAGACTTCATATCTTCTCTTTTTTGCAAGGTATTTCAAGCCAAATAAGGCTTGAAATAGTAATAGTGTAGAATTAGAAAGAAACTCTACTACCACCGAATAGCTTAGTACCATTTAAGTCATTTTTAAATGCACTAGAAGCCAAAAGACCTTTACAAACATTTCCAGCTGGAGATGCCTTAGATTGGTCTATAGTTAAGTTACCATCAGCATTTGTGACTGTAAATTTAATACAATCTTCTGTACCACTTGCAGTTGGAGTTTGTAAATAATAAGTTGTAGCATCAGCAATTGCAGTTGCAGCAGTACTACCAGCAGTATCTGTTGTAATACCACTTACATTTGTAGCAGATTTAATATCTGTTGCAGCAAAAGTACCTTGTGATGTATAGTAAGAGCCTAAATCACCTACTAATGTACTTAACTCTGATAATGACTTAGACACTTTCGCATCATCTCTCGTCGCTGCCAACTTTGGAATCGCCACCGATGCCAAAATACCTAAAATAACGATAACGAAGATCAACTCAATCATTGTAAAACCACTTCTTTTCATAAAGAACTCCTAAAAATTTTTTTCCCGACTCTTTTTGTTTGTCGTTGCAACTAAATCGGCAGGGTTGAAAATAACTTTACCCTTCTGCCCAAAAAGTTTTCAAATATGCTATAATAAGAGTACAAGGAGTTAAAATGCAAATCACATTAGAGATAAAAGAGACTATTTTTGATAAGTTTATATGGATGCTGGAGCATTTTGATGATGATATTCAGATTGTAGAAGATAGTGAAGGTATAAATGTCGATACTTGTTTAGACACTATGCACAAAGTAAAAACAAAAAAATCAACTGATTTTGAAGTTATAGAAGATATAGATGCACATATAAAAGAGTTGGTAGATGCAACTCGTTAGAGATGATAAATATACAAAAAAAGAGAGAAAATTTTTCAAAAACCATCAGGATCTCATCGAAAAATATTCTCAAGTTTTAAAAAAATTACAACAATATCATAACGATAGCTCATTAAAACTACATCCCCTAAAAGGAAAATTAAAAGGCTTTCATTCTGTTAGTTTAACTTTTCAATATAGAATTGTTTTGATTTTATTGCTTAGCGATGATAAGATAGTATTAACTGATATTGGAACACACGATAAAGTATATGACAAATAGATGGCAAAATTTACCCTAAAAACCCCCTACCAACCAGCCGGCGACCAACCCCAAGCGATAGAGAAGCTCTCCTCATCTATCATGAAAGGCAACAAGTACCAAACCCTCGTCGGTGTTACAGGTTCAGGAAAGACCTACACCATGGCACAAGTCATCCAAAAGACCCAGCGCCCCACCCTTATCATGACACACAACAAAACCCTCGCAGCACAACTATATAGTGAGTTTAAACACTTCTTTCCTGATAATCATGTCGAGTATTTTATCTCCTACTATGACTACTATCAGCCAGAAGCCTACATCCCAAGGTCTGACCTCTTTATCGAAAAGGATAGCTCCATCAATGAAGAGTTAGAACGCTTACGACTCTCCGCCACGGCATCTTTGCTCTCTTATGATGATGTTATCGTCATCGCTTCCGTCTCAGCCAACTATGGATTAGGAAATCCAAAAGAGTACAAAGAGATGGTACAAATCATCGAAGTAGGCAAAGAGCTCAACCAAAAAGAGCTATTACTACGCCTCGTCGAGATGGGCTACAAGCGAAACGATGCCTACTTTGATAGGGGAGATTTTCGTGTAAACGGCGATGTCATCGATATCTATCCCGCCTACAACGAAGAGTATGCTATCAGAGTAGAGTTTTTTGGTGATGAGGTAGAGAGTATCTACTTTTTTGACCCACTCACCAATGCCAAAGCAAAAGAGCAAGAAAAAGTCATCATCTACGCTGCCAATCAGTTTATAGTAGGAAACGAAAAACTCCAAATCGCCATCAAGCAGATAGAAGATGAGTTGCATGATAGACTAGCCTTTTTAAAAGATGAAGGAAAGCTCGTCGAAGCCCAACGCCTAGAACAACGCGTGGGATTTGACCTAGAGATGCTCCAAGCTACGGGTGCGTGTAAAGGAGTAGAAAACTACGCCCGGCACCTCACAGGCAAAAAACCCGGTGAAACCCCCTACTCCATGTTTGACTATTTTCAAGAAATCACCGATGAATTTTTAGTAATCGTCGATGAGTCGCATGTCTCACTTCCACAGTTTCGAGGGATGTATGCGGGAGATAGGAGTAGAAAAGAGACGCTTGTAGAGTATGGCTTTCGTCTGCCTTCCGCGCTTGATAACCGTCCTTTGATGTTTGATGAGTATATCAACAAAAAAGCACAGTTTCTCTTTGTCTCTGCCACTCCCGCAGACATAGAACTAGAACTCTCCAAAACAAATACCGCCTTACAAATCATCCGACCAACTGGCTTACTCGACCCACCCGTCGAAGTCATCGACAGCACCTACCAAGTCGAACGCTTACACGATGAAATCAAAGAGGTCATCAAAAAAGATGAACGCATCCTTGTTACTGTCCTTACCAAAAAGATGGCGGAAGAACTCACGAAGTACTACATCGAACTCGGTATCAAAGTCAAGTATATGCACTCCGACATCGATACGATAGAACGCACCCAAATTATCCGTGCTTTTCGTGCTGGGGAGTTTGATGTGCTTGTGGGGATTAACTTACTTCGAGAGGGGCTTGATTTGCCTGAGGTGAGTTTGGTAGCCATACTCGATGCTGATAAAGAGGGATTTTTGAGAAGCGAAACCGCACTCATTCAGACCATGGGAAGGGGTGCAAGAAATGAGAATGGTCGCGTGATTCTCTTTGCCAAGAAAATCACCCGTTCTATGAAAGCCGCTATCGATACCACTGGGGAGAGAAGAGAAAAGCAGATAGCCTTCAACAAAAAACATGGCATCACACCCACCTCCACCAAAAGAGGCATGGATGATAGTTTAAAACAAGAAGAATATGCCGATATGTATGAAAAGAAGAAAAAGCAAAAAATCCCAAAAGGCGAAAAGCAAAAAATCGTCAACGAATACAAAAAAAAGATGCTTGAAGCAGCAAAAAATTTAGACTTTGAAGTGGCAGCAAAGTATCGGGATAAAATCGCAGAGATAAAAAAGATGTAAAAATTTATGCTACAATAACACCAAAGCTTGCAAGGAAACAACTATCATGATAGACCTCAACGACTCCTCTCTCTACACAAATAGAGAACTCTCTTGGCTACACTTTAACTCACGCGTTCTCGCACAAAGTACTAAAGAGGATCATCCCCTCTTGGAAAAACTTAAATTTATCGCTATTTACTCTACTAACCTAGATGAATTTTATATGATTCGTATCGCAGGACTCAAGCAACTCTATGCGGCGCGTGTAACGACTACTGCTAGAGATGACATGACCCCTATAGAGCAGTTGACGGCTATCACCGCATACCTACATAAGGAAAAGGAGTTACTCGAAAATAACTACAAAACTATCATAAAAGGTCTCGATGAACATGGGTTATTTATCAAAGATTATAAAGAGTTGAGCATTGAGCTTCAAGCCAAAGCGGATAACTTTTTTCTTGAAAATATCTTTCCTGTTATCATCCCTATCGCAGTCGATGCTACCCACCCATTCCCCCCACTCAACAACCTCTCGCTCTCTCTTGCTGTCACACTCCAAGATGAAAATGACGAAGAAGATATCAAACATGCCATGATTCGTATCCCTCGTCTGTTGGAGCGTTTTGTTGCCATAGCGGACGACACGTATGTACCCGTTGAATCTCTAGTAAGAGAAAATATCAGCAATATTTTTCCTGGCTATAAAATCCTCGCGTCTACCACTTTTCGCGTCACAAGAAATGCTGATATCGTGATAGAAGAAGAGGAAGCCGATGACTTTATGGAGATACTCGAACAGGGGCTTAGACTACGGAAAAAAGGGGCATTTGTTCGTCTTGAGATAGAGAAGGATGCCAGCGGTGAATTGATAGATTTTTTAAATTCACATCTCAATATCAACAAAGAAGATATTTATGAGTATGATATTCCTCTCAACCTAGGGGCACTTTGGAGCATCGTCTCAAATAAACTTTTTTCACACTTAACACTGCCTACCAATATCCCCAAGATGCTTTCACCTTTTGATAAAAATGAGTCAATCTTTAAAGCACTTGACCGCGAAGACATCATGATATTTCAACCTTATGAATCATTTGAACCCGTTGTGAAGTTTATCCAAAATGCGGCAAAAGACCCAAAAGTACTCTCTATCCGTATGACGCTTTATCGCGCGGGGAAAAACTCTCCTATCATCCAAGCACTCATCGACGCTTCTAACAATGGCAAGCAGGTCACCGCTATGGTAGAGCTTAAAGCACGGTTTGATGAAGAGAACAATCTCATCTGGGCAAAAGCCCTCGAAGAGGCCGGAGCCCATGTCATCTATGGTATCCCTGGATTTAAAGTCCATGCTAAGATAGCCCAAGTGATACGAAAATCCAATGGAAAACTAAAAATTTACCAACACCTCTCCACAGGTAATTACAACGAATCTACCGCGAAACTCTATACAGATATAGGCTATTTTACTTCTCGTGAGGAGTTGCGTGCTGACTCTATCACCTTTTTTCATATCCTGACTGGCTTTTCAAAAAACAAAAAACTTAATAACCTCAAAATGTCACCATTTCAGATAAAAGACACCCTCCTCTCCATGATAAAAAAAGAGATGAAAGAGGGAGAAAATGGTCGCATCATCGCCAAGATGAATTCGCTAGTAGACAAAGATATCATCAAGGCACTTTATCGTGCTTCACGTGAAGGAGTGAAAATAGACTTGATTATTCGTGGTATATGTTGTCTAAATCCAGGCATCGAAGGAGTGAGTGAAAATATCCGTGTTGTCTCACTCATAGGGAAGTATCTCGAACACTCCCGTATCTTTTACTTTAAGCACTCTTCGCCCTCTGTCTTTATCTCAAGTGCGGATTGGATGCCTAGAAACTTAGAAAAGAGATTTGAACTGATGATACCAATGTATGATGAAGCCATTAGCTCAAAACTACTTGACTCACTCAAACTTCAACTTCAAGACAATAGCTTATCATGGGAGATGCTCCCTACGGGTGACTACAAAGAACTTTCTCCAGAGTTGGGTGACGACATCATCAACTCTCAAGAAATTTTTGAGAACTATATCAATAAAATATATAAGAAAAATACAAAAACAGTTTCATCAGACACCCTCTCAAATAAAGATAAAAAGATTTTCAAATGATACTAAACTACAAAGATTTAAGTCCAAAAATAGGGAAAAACTCTTGGATAGCCCCCTCTGCTGATGTTATCGGTGATGTTAAGATGGGAGAAGATTGTTCCATCTGGTTTGGCTGCGTGGTAAGGGGAGACGTCCATAGGATAGAGATAGGGAGCCGTGTCAATATACAAGATTTGAGTATGGTGCATGTCACACACTATAAAAAGGTCGATAAGAGTGACGGAAATCCAACGATTATAAGAGATGACGTAACTATAGGACATCGTGTGATGCTTCATGGATGCACCATAGAAAAAGCTTGCTTAATCGGAATGTCTTGTACTATCTTAGATGGTGCCATTATCGGGGAAGAGTCTATTGTAGGTGCTTCCTCTCTCGTAACGAAAAATAAAGTCTTCCCTCCTCGAAGTCTCATCATGGGTTCTCCCGCCAAAGTGATTCGCTCACTAACAGAGGAAGAGGTACAAGAACTTTACGCTTCAGCCTTGCGCTATGTTACTTTTAAAGATAATTACAGCATATAAACTTTTATAAATAACAAAAACTAATGTTACTTTAATAATAAAAAACATATAATTATAAATCTAAATTATATTATTAAAAGGAGATTATATGGCAAGAGTAGTTGTTATGGGTGCTGGTGTATCTGGACATACCGCTTCAACATTTCTAAGAGATTGGCTTGGAAGTGAACATGAGGTAGTAGTAGTAACCCCAAATAGTAAGTGGAATTGGATTCCTTCAAATATCTGGGTAGGTGTTGGTCAAATGACTAAAGAAGAGGTTACTTTTGATTTAGCACCTGTTTATGCTAAACAAGGTGTAGATTTCAGACAAGCAAAAGCAGTTTCTATCCACCCTGAAGGTAGTGCAGATGAAAAGAAACCATATATTACTATCGAGTACACAGAAGAAGCAAGAGCTGGTGAAAGTGAAGTAGTTACTTATGACTATCTTATCAATGCAACGGGACCAAAACTAAACTTTGATGCTACTCCAGGACTTGGAAATGGGTCTGGACAATTAGGGCCAAACACAGTTTCAGTATGTACAGCAGATCATGCAATTCATGCCAACCAAGAGCTCCAAGCGTCTATCGCTAAGATGAAAAAAGGTGAAAGACAAAGATTCCTTATCGGGACAGGTCATGGTATGTGTACTTGTCAAGGTGCAGCATTTGAGTATATCTTTAATATTGAGTTTGAACTTGGAAACGCAGGTGTTAGAGATATGGCAGATATCACATGGATATCCAATGAATCTTTCTTAGGTGACTTTGGTATCGGTGGTCTTCATATCAAAAGAGGTGGATATGCCGCTTCAAGTAGACTATTTGCAGAGTCTATCTATTCAGAAAGAGATGTAAGCTGGATTATCGGTGCACATGTTTCTAAAGTAGAAAAAGGTAAAGCACATTATGAACTTTTAGATGGTTCTACTGGCGTACAAGAATTTGACTTTGCAATGCTTATCCCACCATTTGCTGGTGTTGGTCTTACCGCAGTCGCAAAAGATGGTTCAGATATGACTGCAGACATCTTTGCACCAAATAACTTCTTAAAAGTGGATGCTGACTATACACCAAAACCTTATGAAGAGTGGACAGCTGCTGATTGGCCTCGTACATACCAAAGTCCAAAATATGACAATATTTTCGCAGTCGGTATCGCCTTTGCACCACCACACTTGATTTCAAAACCTATGTCTTCTCCAAATGGGACGCCAATCAATCCGACACCTCCAAGAACAGGTATGCCTTCAGCAATGATTGGTAAAGCCGTTGCTATGAGTATCAGAGATATGATGGAAGGTGCTAAGGAGCCAACACACACTGCGTCGATGACAGAAATGGGTGCAGCATGTGTAGCATCAACAGGGAAAGGACTCTTTTCTGGTACAGCAGCGGCACTAACTGTTTATCCTGTTGTTCCTGACTTTGATAAATATCCAGGCCTAGGAAGAGATCTTGACTATACCTTTGGTGAAATAGGACTTGCGGGACACTGGATTAAGCATATCTTACACCACTTGTTCCTACATAAAGCACAGTTAAAAGCTGGTTGGAAAATGATTCCAGAATAGAGAGCAGTTATCATGATAAGCAAAAAGGTTATCATGATACATGAACCAAAAGCCAATATTAGTAAAGTTGGTTAAACATAGGTTCATCTAGGCGTGGTTTCTACCCTGAGTAGGGGCTATGTCAGCGTTTAACTGAGGAGCTTTGCCCCTCAGTTATAATTAAAATATAAATTAGGAGACAAAATGGCAAACGAAGAAAACAAACACACACCACATGTTCATCATATTGAACCATATTCAGCAGAATTTACAACAATGGTACCAACTGGATTTGTAAAATTTTTCAGAACCTGCGTTATTTGGCAGTTTATTAGGTTTGTAATGATTAACATCAAGATGACTATCGTTATTTTAAAAAGTCACCATTAATAAATATAAGTTAACTAGAAAATATTTCTAGTTAACTTACTTCTTTATCTTCACTCTTTTTAGGGGTAGATTTTTTATGTTTAGCTGGTGCTTTTTTAGAAAATCTTATTAAATCTTCTGTCGTTTCTACAGCACTTGGCAAGTTTTTCATACAAACATCTAACACTTTAGCCGCAGAAACAGCGTCTGAAAATGCCCGATGATGTTCTCCTTCATTTATCTCCAAGAACTCTTTTAAGTATCCTAGCCCATGCCTAGGAGCATCAATCGTTTTACGAGAAAGATCCACTGTACAAAGCTTTCTATTGAGTAACTCTTTATCACCTATCGTTTCTAAAGATTTAGAAATAAAGCCAAAGTCAAAGTTTACATTGTGTGCAACAAATACACAAGAACCTAAAAACTCTTTAAATTCGTGTAAAACAGATTTTAATGAAGGTGCACCTTCTAAGTCAGCCACTTGGATTTTTGTGAGTCTGATGATAGACTCTGGGATAAAATCGGCATAAACATACGACTCAAATCGTTCTAAAATCTCACCATTTTTATACTTGATGGCACCTATCTCTATGATTTGGTTTTTGATAGGCGAGTTACCATTGGTTTCTATATCCACCACACAAAAAACTTCATCTTTAAATGCTGTTTTGGCTGTCGATAAAAAAACTTCTTCATCATTCTCACTAAGAGGAAGACCATAACACTTTAAAAGCTCAGAATCTACAACAGAATCAAAATGTGTTTTCATACGATACAAACATATCTCAAACTCATTTTTTGATAAGGTGCCACGCTCTAACTTACTTATAAGGGAATCAAATTTAACCACAATTTACCGCTTTCATAAAGTTTTCTACCTTCATTCTATCTTTTTTGCCTTTAGTTTCTTCTACACCAGAGCTCACATCCACCCCATAAAAGCCATATTGGGCTAATTCGTGTACATTTTGACTATTTAATCCACCAGCTAGTATCATATGTGAGCAATCCACACCATCAAACCATGACAGGTTTAAGCGCTTTCCTTCTCCTCCATACTGTGCTACAAATGAGTCAACCAGCGCATATACTGATGTATCTATCATGATAATCTCTTCTCTACTCTTAGCGCGTATCACTTTGATATACTTAATCTCCAAAGCATCATAGAAAGCATCATCTGCTTCAAAATGTATTTGTGCGAGAGAGAGGTGACTATCATGATAGGTAGCATTAACAAAAGCAGCGTCACAATTGACAAATAATCCTACCCTCTCTATAAAAGGTGGTAACTTATCGATAATCTTTTTAGCTTCTTTAGGAGAGATGTATCTGGGAGATTTTTCATAAAAGACAAATCCCAGGGCATCGGCTCCTGCTGCAATCGCAACAAGAGCATCTTCTAAGTTTGTGATACCGCATATTTTAACGCGCATCAAACTTGCAGACTCTTTATCCTCGCAGCATAATCATCGCTGTTATACACATACGAACCAGCTACCACGATATCCACACCCGCTTCTTTAAGTTGATGAATATTTTTATCATTTACACCACCATCTACCTCTATCAAACAAGAAGCATTTTTTCGTTCTATCAAAGCTTTTAATCTTTGAGCGCGCTCTATCACCGATGGGATAAATTTCTGTCCCCCGAAACCAGGATTTACACTCATCAAAAGTACCATATCTAAATCATTGATAATGTATTCTAAATCATCAGGGTTTCCATGCGGGTTAAGCACGATTGCAGGAGAGATACCAAGAGAGCGGATATGTTGAATCAGACGATGAGGATGCTTCTCTTCTTCAAAGTGGAAAGAGATATACTTTGGTTTTAAGGATGCAAATAAATCTACAAAAAAGGTATTATTTTCCACCATTAAATGTACATCCAGAGGTTTAGTCGCTGCCTTAGCCACGGCAGATACTACCACAGGGCCGATGGTAAGATTTGGGACAAAATGTCCATCCATCACATCAACATGTACAAGGTCACAACCTCCATCACATATCGCTTTTACTTCTGCGCTCAAGTTGCCAAAATCTGCTGAGAGTATACTCGGTGCTACTTGCATTTTCATTTTATTCCTTTTACATTCCACCCATATTCATAGAGAATATCGGTAATAACATGGCAATCACAATAAATCCTATCGTCGCACCCACAAAGAGTATCAACAATGGTTCCATGAGTGATAAAAAGAGGTCAATTTTTCCTCTATTTTCACTAAAATATAAATCTGCCAAGTTTTCCATCACCAAGGCCACTTCACTTGTCTCTTCTCCTAGCGCTATTGCTTGGATAAAGGAGTTATCAACATTTTTACCATATTTAGACAAGGCGGTAGAAAACTTCTTTCCTTCGACTACTTCTTTTGAAGCAGCTTCAAACTCTGCTCTCATCACATCATTGTCTAATATCCCAGAGGACAACTTCACTGCATGCACAAAAGTCACACCTGAACGCACAAGTACAGAGGTGATATAGGCAAAGCGTGCTAACTCAAAAGTTTGAATTATTTTACCAAAAACAGGTAATTTTAACAAAAAGGCGTGATATTTATACTTAAAGGAGGCAGAATTTTTCAAGAAATAACCAAAAAGCATACTAAGCAGCACAATACCCACCGCCATAGGTAACCAATATGCTGTAACAAAGTCCCCTGCCCCTATCACTATCTTCGTCACAGCAGGCAACTCTTGCTTTAATTGATCAAACATCGCTGTGATTTTTGGTACTACGGTGGTCAGCATAAATGCCACCATAAAGATAGAGATAATCACGATAAACATAGGATAAACAAGTGCTTGTTTCACGCGTCCTGCTACTTTATCTTGCTCTTCCACAAAACGTGCCATCTCAAAGAGTACTTCAGACATACTACCACTCTCTTCTGCCACTTTGATAGACTGTTTATAAAAAGAGGGAAGTGTAATGATATTTTGAGAATCAAGCGCATGAAAATAAGAATTACCCTCATTCATGCTGGTTTCTAAGGAGGAGAGAAAATCCACCATTACACCATCACCTTCATACTGAGATTTTGCCAGTTTTACAACATTGACGATAGGAATACCAGAACGTAGATAAATAGCAATATTTTTAGAAAATTGTGCCAATCTTTTGGCTGGTAGGGTATGTGTTCGTTGAAATTTAAATTTTTTTAAAAAACTATCACCACTCTCACTCACACTCTCATACAAAATGCCTTTGGCTTTTAACTTTCGTTTTGCTTCAGCTTCATCAAGTGCTTCTATCCGTGCTTTGACCTTTTTACCATGCGCATCGTACCCTACATATTTATATATCATGATAGGCTAATCTTTCAATCCCACACGAATGACTTCTTTAAGTGAAGTATCACCATCCACTAAAAGTTCTAAGAGTTTTTCAGGAATCGTTCTCATCCCTTTTTCACGCATCTTTTCACGTATCTCAAAATCTGTCATTTTATTTTTAAGCATCATCTTGACGTCATCGTCCATGAGCAAGAGTTCACCCACAGCATGTCTACCATTGTATCCGGTAAAATTGCATTGCTTACACCCTTTTTCTTTATAAATAGTTGCACTTTTATCAATACCAAACTCTTCTAAGATTTCTAAAGGCAAGGTATCTATCTCTTTGCACTCATCACAAAGCTTTCTTACTAGTCTTTGTGCCAAAACACCCAAAAGTGAAGAGGTGATTAAAAAGTCATCGATGCCCATCTCTACCAAACGGGTGATTGCCGCTGCTGCATTATTGGTATGTAAAGTAGAAAGCATTAAGTGCCCTGTTAATGCCGCTTGAATGGCAATCTCAGCGGTCTCTTTATCTCGTATCTCACCAACCATCACGATATCAGGATCTTGTCGAAGGATGGAGCGTAGTCCTGCTGAAAATGTCAATCCAGTTTTAGTATTGACTTGGATTTGGTTGATGTTATCTGCTTTGTACTCGACGGGATCTTCTACTGTAATGATATTTTTATCAGGCGTTGCGACAAGTTGCAAAAAGGTATGAAGCGTGGTTGACTTACCTGAACCCGTAGGTCCCGTGACTAGTATCATCCCGTGGGCATGCTCTAAAAGCTTTTCAAAGTGTTGCGTTAGATCTGATTTAAATCCTAGTTTTGCCAAGGTCGGGATATCTGAACTCTCCATCAATATCCGCATAACTACACGTTCGCCATAATAAGTAGGCAGTACAGACACCCTGATATCTAACCCCTTCCCCGCTATCTTTACTTGTGTACGCCCATCTTGAGGAATACGCTTTTCTGAGATATCTAAATTTGAGATAACTTTGATTCGTGAAATAACAAGGGAAATAATATTTTTATCTAAATCCACATGTTTAGTGAGGACCCCATCAACACGAAATCGTACGACACCTCTAAATTCATGTATTTCAACGTGAATATCTGATGCCCCTTTTTTAACAGCTTGATAAAAGAGGGAATTAACAAATTTGATGATAGGCGCAGACTCTTCACTTGTTAATATATCTGAGCTGTTTTGTAAAAATTCAGATAGAGATATCTCATCTTCTAATAGTTCACTCTCACTCTCTTCATTAATGGTTGAAGAGAGTTCATTGTCTGTTTTTATCTCTAAAAATCGGTGATAAAGTCGCTGAAATGAATCAGAATCTACAAACGCTATAGGTAAATCACACTCTATTTTGGATAGGTAGTTAAAGCCCTCTGCCATCTTCTCTTTATCTAGTACCATGTGGGCTTTATCATCAATTTTACTAAAAAGAAGTGAGTTTTTCACAGCCAAGTCGATATCTACACTCTCTATATGTTCAGGGTAAAGATCAAGATCAAAAAACTCTGGAATATTACTCAAATGCATATCACTCTCCTATAAAACCAGCTGGTACTTGTCGTCTACTTATCTCATTACCACGACCATCCAAGGTAAGCTCATAGGTATTGCCATAATCATCTATGAGGATTTCTGTACTTTTTGAAGCTGATTCTACATAAATTGGTTCTACACTATTTACAGTTTTTGTATTATACTTACCATCAGCGTAATCCTCTTCAAACTTAAGCGCTAAGTCATTTTCTAACATAGAAAGTTTTCCTAATGCATCTCGTAGTCCTGCCAAATCTTCACTTTTTTTGACAATGTATGGCGTCAACATGATGACTAAACTAGTTTTATTGTGCGTTGTGGTCGTATGACGAAAAGGAATACCAAGGATAGGAATATCTCCTAAAAGTGGGATTTTAATCACAGAATTACTCACTTTATTTTTAGATAAACCTCCAATAATCACCGTTTCACCATTCATCACGATAGAAGAGGTACTCACTTCACGTTTTGTTGTCGTAGGTTGTCCCGCTGAACCTCCAGGTACGATATCTTCAGATATCACACTCACTTCTAAAGAAACTTTATCATCTGCAGAAATACGTGGTTTGACTTTGAGTGTTAACCCAATATCTTCTCTTGAAAAGTTTTGCGTTGGTAAAGCAGTTGTTGACGCAGCGATAGAAGTTTGCGTTAAAATCGACTCCGTTTGACCTACATAGATAGAAGATTCTTTATTGTTGATACAAAGGATAGAAGGTTCTGAGAGTATAGATGCTGCACCATTGTTGTCAAAAAGAGAGATCGTCACACCCATGGCTAATGCCTTACTTAGATTATCAGGCACCTTAATTCCATCGCCAAATAGCGCTGTCGCCGCACCTAAAGGATCTAAAACACCACCTAGTTTTCCGCTGATACCATATAACCCAGCCCCTCCAGCAACACCACCTAAAATCTCATACTTAGCCCCCAGCTGTCTTGCTTCATCATCTTTTATCTCAATGATTTTTGCGACTACATACACTTGCTGTCTCTCAGTATCGAGTGCATCAACAACTTGACGAATCTCTTTAAGCTCATTTTCTGTGGCATACACGATAATAGCGTTCAACTCTGCATCTACCGTGACGGTTGGTTTATCTTTGTCCCCGATAATAGAAGGCGTGACTGTCTCCGTTTTTACAATAGGAGGCAAACTCTTCCCATTTTTAGATTTTTGAGGAATTCTTGTCGTCACCGTTTTAGGATCACCATTGGATACTGATGATTTTGCAAAACTCTTATCTGAGAGTAACTTTTCTAATGTTTTGACAATTTCCGTAGCATCTGCATTTTTAACGTATAAAATCTCCATGCGTTTGTCCACGGTATTGTCTGCTTTATCCATCCTTCTGATATGGGGAATAAGTGCACGCACATTTTGTTTATTACCCACTATGATGATGGAGTTACTAGCATCATCCGAAAAAACATCTACTTTTTGTGTGGCTATTTTATTGTCAAAGAGGGCATTACTCAACTGTTTGACTTTTGAGTAGACAGACTTTGCTTGGGCATTGTGTAAAGTTACAAACTGTACTTTTGTATCACTATCTTGGTCTAACTTATTGATAACATTTTCAATAGCACGTATATTTGCTGGAAAGTCTGTGATAACCACAGCGTTATTTTCATTTGAAAGTGAGATTTTTCCATAACGGCTAAGAAGGAAATTGATTTGTCTTAAAATCGTTCTGACATTCAGGTTATAAATAGGAATAATCGTTGTTTGCACTTCAGCGATATCACTCTCTCCATACATTGGTGGTGATGATTTAGAAGCATCCGCACTTTTAATCACCTTTAAAAAACCACTTTTTGTATCTCTAAGCGTATATCCTTTGGTGGATAATATATCTGAAAGAAGGGTAAAGATTTGATTTTTCTTGATAGGTTTTACGGAAACATAATCCACCGTACCCGTGATATTTTGTGATATCAGGATATTTTTTCCCGTTATCTTTGCTACCATTTGTATAAAATCAACAATTTTAAGGTCTTTAAAATTTATATTAACTTCATCTCTATTGGTCTCTCTAAAATTATCACCCTTTGCTTGCATAGATGATATTGCTAAAGAACTTACCAGTATAAAACTAAGTACTATTTTTTTCATTTTAACCCTTTTGTTAATTTACATTGAAGTCTAAATCAATCACTTCACCCGCACGTTCTACCGTAAGAGTTAAGGAGTCTAAACTATCTATATTTGTATAATATTTCATGACATCTGCTAAAGATGTTATCTCATTGCCATCGATGCCCTTGATGATATCACCTGATTTTAATCCTGCTGTATCAAAAAAGGAAGATTTTTTAACATAATTGACACGAAAACCTGAGATTTGACCGTTGACACGTTGCTCTTGTATTCGGATATTTTTCCATATTTTATTTGGATCTTTAACATAAGAGTTTAACTCATTTTTAGTGATACTCACAGGTGCACCAGGTACCGCTTCAACATTTGGTGTATGAGATGACATGCTAGGTCTTGTTAGTGCCTTGTTTTCTTCATCACGTAGTAAGATATAATAACTCTTAGCATTTTTTTCTAACCCTACTTTCTTTTCAGATACACGCACTAACTCATAGCCTTTATAACTCTCCCCAATATAGATAAAATTACTTTTTCCTGCATCTTCAATAATCATAAAAGAGGCATCTCCACCCAAGTAAGTACCTTTTAGCTTCATGTTTTTTAACTGTTCACCATCATCACTAGCGACTACAGGTTCATCTTTTATCACCCCATTGCTACGACCAATGATTTTTGGTGCAAGATTTAAGTTATAACGATAAGAATAACTCTCCGAAGATTGACTCTGCAGAGTACCCTTATCTAAAAAGAAAAGAGAGAGGCTCCAGAGTAGTTTTGCCAAAACAAGTGGTAAAACGATAAGAAAAGCAAAAAAACGTAATTTACGACTAAAGCTTTGACTCATACACTAATCCCTCCTCTTCTTTTTTAAAGTATGTTCTAACAAGGTCGTTATTTTTAAACTTTGCGCTAGGATTTAAAATAAGACGAAGTTTCTGTTCTAGCACATCCAAGGTACCATGTACCTCACCAAAATCACCCTTGGCTTCTATCATGATACTCTTATAGGAAAGTACCGAATAGGTCAATGTAACAACATCTGCTGAGGCATGAAACATAGACTGTAGCTCTTTACTAGGTGAGACACCACGGGCTGTCACTTTATTGTAAAAAATCCATGGCAAAATATGTAAGGTATCTACCTTCACAGAATCAATCCCATCATAAAAAATGCTCGCATCCTTAATCTCAAGATCAATCCATCTATCTTTCAAGCTGCCCTCTTTTATCTCGACATGCTCTTTTTTAGCAAAGTTTTCTAGCGTATAGTAGAGATTGACCTTGGGCATAAACAGTACAAATCCAAGATAAAAAAGAGCGATAAAAAGTATTATTTTTTTCATTTTTTTATCTCCAGTCGTAAACTTGCCTTTGTCTCACTAAGTCGATTTATCTCTAATTTTTTGATATTTAATGTGCTGTTTTGTATCTTGCGTAAGAGATTGCCTAGTGTAGCAGTCGATAACTCTTCATACATCAATACCCTGACATCTGATTTTTTATAGTCTTTAGTCGCTCTAGCAATACGATTTAAGGTCTTTATCGTTCTTTGTACAATTTTTTTATCACCAAATTTATTTTTTAAGGTAGCCAAAGATTTTGCTTCTTTTGAAAAGAGCTCTAAACTCTCTTTTTCAGAGAAAAAAGATTTTTTAGCATTGTTACCCATCATGTAAACCATAAAAAGCAGCAAAAAGGCAAGTATAAAAAAAAGTAGGCTCTGTTTTTGCGTCATGAGGCAACCTTTATAGTTAGAAGATTGTCATCTACCCTGCTTTCACGTATCATGATAGCCTTTGGAAACATCTTTTTAATCTCTTCTTCTCTATCCTTTGAAGCAACAACAATCTTCACAGTAGCTCCCTTAGTAGATTCTTCTATACTTTGGATATATTCCCCACTTTTAAGCCTAAGTTTTGAGATAGCCAACAACATATCTCTCAATTTTTTTTGTGTCTTAAACTTTTTTGTGAGAGATTTCTTAATACTTTTTAACTGTATGGATGTACGTGGTAAGTTATTGGTTTTTATAATCTCTGCTCTTTTATTTTCTAAATCACTAGTAGCTTTTTTATAGACGACATATTCACTCAAAAATGAAAAAACAAAAGTCCAAAAATAGCAGCAATCAGCTTGATATCTCCAGATGAGAGTAATGCATTGTCAAAGGAACTCAGCTTTACCTTTCTTTTACCTAGGTCTGCTTTTTCCAATATGCCATCTAAGTTCTCTTCTGTATTGGTACAAGCGCGGGGCACTTGGATAACGATGCCATCCATATTGCTAAGTGCTGCACGCTTATCTATCTCTACACACTCTTGTATAAAGCCAAGGGCATCTTGTGCAAAATAAATATCTACAATATCACTTTTATAGGGAAGTATTTTCTCTAAATCTTCTGCTATTTTCTTTTTGTTATAGGCTATCATGATAAAGGCATCGTCACTTTTACGTACTTCATAAGAGAAGTCACCAGATGGCAGAAAACCTTCAAATATAGAAGGAGCAAGTTTTATTGCCTCTTTCTCTTTTTTAACAGGTAAGGTTACTTTTTTAATCCAGTAAAACTCAGGAGAGAGTATCAGCGAGTAGCTACCCCGCTTTTCAATCCTATCACTTTTGCTGACAAAAAGCGTGGTAGTTTTATTCTTGAAAATTTTTGTCAATATTGCTTATCCTCTTTGTACTCACATCATAATCAAATGAGATTTCTCTTAGCCTGTTTTCTACATCTAAGTTAAGTATACATTTTACCAAATATTTCTTTTTATTAGCAAATTGTGAAATATTATATATCTTATTTAAAGTTTTCATATTTGGATTGTTACTTGCATTTGCCTCTGTGCAATAGTCTGTCTCTTCATTTATCATCATCTCGTCATCTACGATAAGTCCCATAGCATTCGATATATACAAAGAGTCACAATCTAACAGTAATCTCTCCTTAGCTTCCCCAAAATAAAAATATCTTTCAAATTCCTCTCTTGTTATCTTGAAAACATTTTCATCATGCGTACTTTTATAATAGTACTCTCTTATCTTTTTAAAGTGTTCAAAGTCATAAATCTTCCCCTCTTGAAAGTCAAAATCCTCAGAAGCTATCTCTGAGAAACTTGCCCTCTCCAAATCATCTTTATCAATCGTATCTAGTAGAAAATCTATCATAGTAAAAGGGTCTGAGAGTTCAAATTTTCTAAAAAACTTTTCTAATGGACGCCTAAGATAGGGGTCTTGATAAGCACCGGTTGTATTGGTTTCATGATTTACTAAAGAGGCTAAAATGTAGTTTATATTGAGTTTGTCCATCATAGATGTGGCAGAAAATCCTAAGCCTATCTTGGTCTTTTCTTCCATAATTGGGGGTAAATCCATTGATAAAAAAAGTGACAAGGCATCACTTGAATTGATATCAAACTGAGTAATTAGTTTTGTAAAGTCTTTAAAAACTATAGAAAATTGATTCTCTGCATCAATCTCCACCACCTTATCAAAACGACTTTTAGAGATAGAAACTGACCACAGTATCAACGCAGTAATCACAGCGATAAAGCCCAAAGTCATCATCAATACTATACCATTTCTACTACGCATGGGCTATCCTTATTTTTTTATCATGATAATATTTTAATAATCAATCTAAAAGCAAAATTAATGTAGACTATTTAAGTAAATAATATACAATAAACACTTAAGGACACACATGAGAAAAGGTTTTTCATTGATAGAAATCATGATTGTTATCATAATTTTAGGGCTTTTAGCTGGTTTGGTACTACCAAATCTCTTAGGACAAGGCGAACAAGCAAAAAGAAAGATTGTCTGCATACAGATGCAAAGTATCAAAGATGCGCTTAAAAATTTTAAATTGCAAAACGGTATGTATCCAACAACCGAAGAAGGTATCAAAGCCCTACTCACAAACCCAGATGAAGAGAAATACAAATCTTATCCAAATGGCGGTTTTTTAGATGAAAAAGAGCCACACGATCCTTGGAAAAATCCTTATATTTATACCAATGATGAAGGTGCGATTGATATACTTTCTTTAGGTGCAGATGGTAAAGAGGGTGGCAGGGCAGAAGCTGCTGACATTGCAATGTCAAGTTGTAATAAATAGCGTGTAGGTTCCCCTACACACTATCATGATAGATTAAAACTGAAAGTTTAATGCGACAGTAATAGAATTTTGTTCATTCGTTGCAGTCACATTAGCACCACCACCAAAATCAACCGTCTCTTCTACTTCTGGTGCATAGACATAGGCAATATCTAAACCTGTAGATTTTGATATCTGGTATGATAAACCACCTGTAAAGTGCGAATCAGAGTATGCGGGAAATCCCAAGGCATTGAAGTATGCAATATTACCTGGCTGAAATGGTGCTCCACCAACAGTTGCCGCAGTAAATGTTTTGTCATGTAGTGGAGATTCTGCATAATTATATCCTAGTCTTAGTACTAAATTATCTGCCGCCTGATAAGACCCACCAAGAGCAAATACATCTTGATCATCCCATTGGAACGCATCATATCCATCAGCATCAGACCACATGATACGTCTGTAATCTAAAGTTATAGAATAACACTTACAATCAGAGGTATAACCAAAACCAATTCCTGCTTCTGCTGGTTGAGATAAATCTAAATCATCATATTGTCCATTTGTTGTAAAATCAAATACATCATCATATGTTGTATCTACTTGTGTTTGATAATAAGCACCTACAGTAAATGATGGCGTGACATGATAACCCAGACCTATTTGTCCACCAAAACCTATATCTTCACTTAACCCACCGGATCTTTGTCTTGCAGTTGTAGGATCTGGGTTTTGTCCTGGTGGCACACCATTTGGCGTAATCGCTGCCATATTTAATGCCCCATATGCAACTGTTAATCCAACACCTATTCTCAAGTCATCTACTTTATAACTCAAACTTGGTACAAAACGCATATATTGCAATGAAGTTCTCATACCTGCAAGTCCAGGATCAGATTCATTTCTGTAATCAACACCCATACCAGAAACACCAAACATACCTACACCATAAGAAAGTTCTTCATTGATATGATCAGAATGAGAAACTGTAGGGATGATAGAAAAATCTGCATCACTTGATGTGGTAGAACCATTTCCACCAAATCGAGGGCCAACTGTAGCCGTTACATCAGGCATAAATGCTGTTGCACCAAAGCTCGCGTTAAATCCTTTTTGGTCTACAATCCATGCAGGATTTCTAAAAACTGAATCAGTCCCTATACCCATACCTACACCAGCACCACCCATCGCACGTGACTGTGCACCGACACCTATCATATTATCACCATTTGTTGCAAATGCTAACGTCGCTGTTAAAAGCGAAAGTGTTATAACTCTTTTCATACATATTCTCCTAAATTTTGTTTGTATTATAAGTAAAAATGATATTCTAGCACAGTAGACTTAAAGTAAGTATAAGATAAATTTATAATATGCAATATTGATGACCTTATTCTTATAAGACCATCAATAAAATAGATTGCTTTTAGATTGCTTTGGTATTAAACATCAACACTGGTACAAAAATCAGTGAAACAGCCACCGCTGCCACAGTTCCAGAAATCAACGCAACACCTAAACCACCAAATATAGGATCAGATGCCAAAAGTGCTGAACCCAGTATAATAGCAACACCTGTTAACATGATAGGTTTAGCACGTGTAGCCGTTGCTACAGCAATTGCATGACATTTTTCCATTCCCTCATCTTCCATCAAAGATTTGGTAAAATCAACCAAAAGTAGTGAATTACGTGAGCTAATCCCCATCAATGCAATAAAACCAATTAATGAAGTAGCCGTTAAAAAGAAGGTTTCTGAAGTGAAAAGATTTGCTGCCCAATGTCCGATAAGTACCCCTATAATAGAGAGGAAACTACCACCAAGGATGATACCCGAGATAGCAAAACTCTTATAATAGATAACCAATAGTAAAAATATCATAATCAATGCTGCTATAAAAGCACCACCCAAGTCCCTAAATGTATCAAGCGTTACTTTCATCTCTCCATCCCAACGGAGAAGTACTTTTTCCCCCGTTTCTTTATTAACAAGATGTAAGTCAAACATATAGGTTGTCATACCTGGCTCTTTTGTCACATTGTACTCTTTTGAGAAGTATTCCATCATCACATCTCTAGCCTCAAGAAGTGGATAGACTTGAGAAACCATATCGGTTTCACAAAAAACATTGGTGCTTCTTTTTAAATCTTTAGAAAAGATAGCAGGAAAACTCTTTTTTTGTGAGATATGTACCAATTCACTCACCGGTACCATCATTCCCATTTTATTCATTAGTTTCAAAGATGATATCTTCGCTTCTAATGCTTCTTTAGATAAATTTTCTACGCGTTTCGTCTCTTCACTTAAGGCTAAAAATATAGGTATCTGATCTGGCGAGTGTTTTGAGTTTTTCACTGCGATATTCATCCCTTCAAACGCCAAATACAAAATTTTATTTAACTGTTCGATGGAGATACCAGAGCGTGATATCTTCTCTGTATCTGCCACAAGTTCATATCTATCATAAAACTCCTCTTGCATGATATCCACATCCACAACACCAGAAGTCTTTTTTAAGATATCCGCCACTTCATGAGATACTTTTCTATTTGTGTACATATCTTCTGTCGTCACTTCCACAACGATAGAAGCAAGTGTCGGCGGACCAGCAGGTTGTTCAATCATCTTGATATTTGTGCCTTCTTTAATACTTGCACAACGTGACTGTATCACTGGTCGTAACCGATGCACCATCAAAAATGATGCCTCATCACGTTCATGTTTATCTGTTAAATTGATGACTATTTCAGAAACATTCTCCCCTTGCTTTAGGGTAGATCCTTTCACCAAACCAGCATAGTCCAATGGTGCACCTTGTCCTAAAAAAGTTTCGACATCTGTGACTGCTTCTTCTCGTTTAAGTATATCCACCACACAATTAGTGATTTTTTTAGTCTCTTCTATAGAAGAACCTGTAGGTGCATCGACATAAATAGAAAATGTATTGGCACTTTTACCCGGTAACATCCGAGCCAAAACTAACTTTGTAGGAAGCATCATGATAGTAGCCCCAAGTGCTACAAAAGTCAATACAATAACCATCATACGTTTAAAGCGGCTACCATTGACATTATATATAAAATTTTCTAGCCACTTCATTATTTATCTCCCTCTAGTTTATCTTTTTGAAAATGATGTTTATGATAGTGTCCTCTTGGTTTCTTTAACATCTTATTTGCCAAATATGGGGTAAATATATACGCCACAATCAAAGAAACGAACAGTGCAACTGGTACATTATAAGGAATAGGCTTCATAAACTCACCCATCATCCCCCCAACAAATGCCATAGGTACCATGGTCAAGATAATAGCCAAGGTCGCGATATTGGTTGGTGCACCAATCTCATCCGTCGCCGTAATCATAATCTCATGTTTTTCCCTATCAACCGCATCATGGGCATGCATATGTCTATGAATATTTTCGATAACAATGATAGCTGCATCCACCAGTAAGCCCAGTGAGAGCAAAAATGCAAAAAGTGTGATTCTATTGATAGTCTGTCCTGTTAAATACGCTACAAAAAGTGTTACTGCCAAAATAGCAGGGACAGTAAAAGTTACGATAAGTGATTCTCTCCAACCCAAAGCGAGGACAAGGACTATCGCAATAATAACAATCGTTATCACAAGGTGATTCATCAACTCATTTACCGCTTCATCCGCTCGCACACCATAGTTTCTCGTTAACTTATAGCCAATATGTTCTTTAGCAAATTCAGGTTCATACTCTTTTAATTTCTCTAATACTTTTTCTGCTACGACAACAGCATTGGTACCCTTGAGTTTTGAAACAGAGAGAGTGATTTGATTTGTTAACGCTGTAAAGTTTCCATTTTTATCTCTTTGTGTAATTTGCGCACCTTTGTAATTTTGTACATCGTAGCCATCTTCCACTTCTGCGACATCTCGTAAATAGATAGGTGCGCCCATATATGATGCGACGATAACGTTACGTACGTCTTCCACACTATTGATAGCATTTTGTACACCAAACATCACAATCTTACCATCGGCTGTTCTATTTTTTACTTCTGGTACATTGACAGCCAAAGCTTGTATGGATTGCATCAACTGCCCCAAAGAGAGATGGTACCCAGAGAGTTTATAAAGATCGACTTTGACATTGAACTGCTCTTTATGCTCACCTTTTAGGGTCGTTTTAGAAACATTTTCTATTGTATTTATCTCTTGTTGAATATCCCTTACTTTTCTAAAAAGGTCTGTTTGAGAAAGCTTATTATCATCTTTAGAATAAAACGCTAGTGAGATGATAGGGACATCAATATCGATATCAAAAGGCTTCACTATCGGTTGCATTGCACCCTTTGGCATAAGATTCATATTTTGCATCACTTTATCATAAAGTTTGAGGTTTGAGTCTTCTCTATTTTCCCCAATTTTATACATTACATTGATAATGCCAATATTGTTTGCTGCTACACCATAGATATGTTCTAAACCAGCAATCTCTCTTAGTTTTCTTTGTAATGGTTTCACTACTACATTCTCAATCTCACTTGGTGTTGCTCCAGGTATAACTACCATAATAGTACCCCCAGAAATTGCAATCTGAGGATCTTCTTCTCGTGGCATAATCACAAGAGAAAGATACCCAACAGCCAGTAAAAAAATAGCAAGGACAGGTGTCAGAGGATTATATATAAATGACTTTGCTAGTCTTCCAGCATAGTCTGTTACAGATATACCACCAATATCTTTATCACTTTCAATTTCGCTCATGTTAGCTTCCTTTCTTAATCATCAAATGAAATTTTGCTATATAACCCAGGATAGACTAACTTACCATCTCTATCAAAATCTATTTTAATCTTAAACGTATGTGTCATAGGATTTGAACTGGGGATAATGGAAGAGACATGCCCGATTGATTTTAATCCAGCAGAAGGTATCTCCACACTTACTTCTTGACCTATTTTCATATATTGTAAATTACTCTCAGCTACTTCTGTTAAAATCTTTAATCTACTTAAATCTGTCAAAACCAGCGCTGGCATACCAGGAATCGCCATCTCACCTACATTGATATTTTTCTGAACAATTACACCATCATTTGGTGCTTTTACTTTTAAATAATTATATTGGTTCATCACCTGCGTTAAAGAAGCTTCCGCTTGCTGCACTTGTTTTTTAGCCACTTTTATCATATCAACTAAATTTTTTTCAGCCAATTCTAAACTCTCTAATTGATATTTTGAGACCATATCTTTTGCAAAGAGACGCTTATTACGGGCTAAGTTTAGTAAAAGATTTGTATGTTGATTACGGTACATTTGAAGAGATAATCTTGCTTGTTGTATACCTAATTCTACTTGAATCTTCGAACTATCAATCTCTTTAGAATCAATCTCATATAAAAGTTGTCCCTTAGTCACACGGTCACCTTCCGAAACAGAAACACTTTTTATAAATCCCATATAACGACTCGTTAACATCTTTTTATTGTCTGAAACTACTGTTCCCGTCAATTCTATCTTTATTGCCACGGCATAACTACTTAGTAGCAGTATCATTAAAACAATTTTTTTCATTTATTTTCTCCATATGTTAATCTAGCTAACTCTAATATTTTTTCATTTCTTTGCGTCTGAACTTGTTGCAGGCTTAATAACTTCTCTATTTGAAGTGCCTCTTTTATGAGAACATCATTGATAGAAGTTAAACCTTCTTCATATCGTGCTAGATATGAGTTATATATCTCATTTGTCAAATCAACCTCTTTTTGTAAACTCTCCACCTGTGCATTCAAATTTTTAATCTCTGTTTTAATCTTCTTAAATTTAAGTGCTATCCCCTTTTTAGCAAGTTCAACTTGCTTGGCAACTTTTAGTTTTTTTAACTTCTCTTGTTGTAACATTGCTGCGTCAGAACCACCGGCAAAAAGATTATAAGAGAGTTGTATTCCCACCGTATATCTATCATGTTTTTTAAAGTCATTTAAAAATTTATCATCACTAGAGCCATACTCTGCAAAGGCACCCACACTAGGGTGAAAAGCTGATCCTGCGACATCAACCATCTTTGACTGTATTGCCAAGCCAGTTTTTGCTCTTTGTATATCCAAGTTTTTATCAAGTACCTCTTCCTCAGTTACCGTAAACTCTGGTGCATCTAAGGCAACTGTTTGAATAGACTTTACTTCTGAATTAACTAAAAAACTTAAAAATTGATAAGAGAGTTCTTTGTTAGCATCTGTCTGAATCAACATCCTTTTTACATTTGCCAATTTAGACTCAACTTCTAAGAGATCCGTTTTCTTAGCATATCCCTCTTTTCGCATCTCTACAGTTGTATTTCGTAACTCTTCCATACTCCCTAATACGTGTTTTAAATCTTTTGCAAAATTTAAAAGTAAAGAGATATCATAAAAAGCTTTTTTTACTTCAAAAAGCTTTTCTGCTACCACTTTGCTTTTATCCAAAGCACCCATTTTCGACATCTGCTTTGCGATATCTCTATAACTTTTTAACTTCCAACCGGTATAGAGAGGAATCATAAAAGAGAGTTTTGTATCAAAATGATTTCTCGTTTTTGGAAAGTTTAACTGGTCTGGCTCTATGCCTAAAAGTTGTGCCTGTGCTTGTGGATTTGCCATATTTTCAGCAAAAGCATTAAAGTCAGGTTCACCAGAAGCATTGACCATTGCCCCACCAAAAGCACCTAAAAACTCATCAAAACCAAAGTCCCCAAAATTTGCTTCTCTACTTTGAAGCTTAAAACCAAACACATTACCTGCATCATTAGATCTTAGCCCCATTAAAGTCGCATCTAATTTACCAAAACTATATCCATTAGCTACTCTAATACCTAAGTCACTGACTTGTTTATCAAACTTTGCGATATCTATCTCTAGATTGTGTTCTTTAGTCATAGCAATAGCATCTGGAAGAGAGAGGTTTTCATATATTTTTAACTCTTCCGCTTTTAAAAAAGAACCTAAACATAAAGAGAGTATAAAAATCTTTTTTTTCATCAATTTCCCTATTTTATCAATTGTTAAATAGTTAATATTTTACAGAATGCTTGCTTAGAAGCGTATTGAGTTTTAGAAGAATAAAATAGCCAGATATTATAAAACGAGAGTATTAAAAGAAGGAGCATTTCCCAACACAATTGGCTGGGAAATACTTATAGTAAATCTGTCTACTTACTTATCCTTAGCATCATCACTTACTTTTTTAACTGAATCTCTTGAGTCATTTGAAATAGTTTTTGTGCTATCTCTAGCATCATCACTAACACTAGTTACACTTTCTCTAGTATTGTTTGTTGCTGTGTTTGTTGTATCTCTTGCATCATTTGAAAGAGTTTTTGTGCTATCTCTTGAGTCGTTAGACACAGTTTGTACTGAATCTCTACTGTCATTTGATACTGTTTTCACAGAAGATGTTGCATCATTTGAAATAGTTTTTGTACTATCTCTTGAGTCATTAGACACAGTTTGTACTGAATCTCTACTGTCATTTGAAATAGTTTTTGTACTATCTCTAGTGTCATTAGATACAGTCTTCACTGAGTCTCTTGAATCATTTGAAATAGTTTTTGTGCTATCTCTTGTGTCATTTGATACTGTTTTTACCGAATCTCTTGAATCATTTGATACTGTTACTGTACTATCTTTCAAGTCACGACTGACATTTGAAACAGAATCTCTTTGATCTGCACTCACACTTTTTACACTATCACTAGTATCATGTGAAACTGTTACCGCTGAGTCTTTCAAATCTTTTGTAGCAGCCATAGAAGATGCTTTTAAATCCGCAGACGCATTTGTCGCAGTATCTTTAGTATCCTCAGCTACTTCAATTGTAGAATCTCTAACATCTCTACTGACACTTGTCATGGTATCTTTCTGATCAGCTGACACATTTGTTACTGATCTCTCCGCTGATCTACCAGTCTCAATAACACTTTCTTTCATATCTTTACTTACGCCTGTAACCGCATCTTTCATATCTGTAAACATATCACCAAAACTAAAATCTGCTGACACCGGTGACGTTAAAAGTACCGCTAAACTCGTTGCTATTACTATCTTCTTCATTATTTAAATCTCCTTTAGATTTTTTGATTTATAAAAAAAAATTATAACACTTATAGGCTGAAAATAAACTTAATCATATAAGTAATATTTATACTACTAAAGATAATTTAATTATTGTTTTAATCATACAACGTAGGCATAACTATTTGTACACTTATACTACATTTAATGTTCTAAGTGCTAAAATCTAACGTTAACTATCTCATTACATAGAATAAAATGAACACATTCTAGAGATTCTCACAACTTTTTATATTAAGGTAATAAATGTACAAGCTATTAACCATACTACTATTTGTAGCATCTCTCTTGCCCGCCTCTACTCTCACCATACCTGGGACCGTTGTTTCTGACAGTCAAAGGATGATTGGCAGTCGCTATATGGGTTACGTCAAAGAGATAAATTTCAATATTGGTGATAAAGTCAAACAAGATGATATCCTATTTGAAATCCAATCTGGAGAATTTGACTTGATGAAGTCACAAGCTGAGTTAGGATTAGAACAAGCACAAATCTTTGTAGAGATGTACCAAACACACTTAGCCAATGTACAACGAGAGAAAAGAAGCCTCAAAAGAACAAAAAAGGCTTCCATGATAGATGTAGAAACACTCGATATCGCTGCTGAAAACACCAAGGCCATGTTAAAGGCAGCACAACAAGTGGTCAAACAAGCAACCATCAAGATAAAACAATTCACGGGACTTTATAATTATCTGGAAGTAAAAGCACCCAATGATGGAGTAATCGTCCAAAAAAGAATCAAAGTGGGTGATATGATTATGCCTGGTATGCTTGCGATGATTTTAGTAGATTTAAATGATTTAAGAATTGAAGCAAACATAGCAGAGTCTAATCTTAAATATATCCGAAAGAACACTCAATTAAAAGTGACCATTCCTTCTATAGACTTTAAAACAACAGGCGTAGTAGAAGCCATTGTACCTAGTGCCAATCCTATGACACACACCATGACAATAAGAGTGAAGTTTAACAAAAGAGATATAGAGATATTTCCAGGAATGTACGCAAAATTACACGTTGAGATGTAAAATCCAAAAAAACCTATCATGATAAGAAAATTCTCTTATCATGACAAGTAAGCGACTAGATACTCGCGTACGAAACCCAATTGCACTCTTCGATAGATTTTAAAGTACTTAACAGCTCTTTAGAAACTGCTTCATCTGTTAAAACAACAGCCAACGCTTCCCCATGAGAATCTCTTCCTAATCTAAAATCCGCAATATTAATATTTGCCTCACTCATAATTGTAGAGATTTTAGCGATAACACCAGGTTTATCTTGATTGGAAAAGAAAATCATCTTTCCTTTTGGTTTAAAGTCAAGCTTGATATCATTAATGCTAACAATTTTCTCTATCGTATCAGAGAAGACCGTTCCGCCTATCATGATAGTATCACTATCTGTCGTGAGTTTAATTTTTATCTTATTTTTATATTCACTCAGATTTGAGACTTTTTCACCACTGACATCTATTGATTTTTCTTTAGCAACAAATTCTGCATTCACATAATTTATCTTTTCACCTAATGATTCTTTCAAAGAACCCACAAGTGCAAATGTCGTAAGAGAACTTAAATATTCAGCGATATCACCCTCCGCCTCTATCTTTAGAGATTTGATATAACCCACATTGATTTGTGCGGCTAAATAACCAATCTTTTGCGCAAGTTCAAGGTATGGTTTAACAGAATCCGGCATATCACTCTCTTTAAAAGGAAGATTCAGCGCATTGGGATAGCTAGTACCCCGCGCGGCATTGATAGCTTGTTCTGCAGCTTGTTCAGCTATTTTTTCTTGTGATTCTTTGGTGTTTGCCCCAAGATGTGGTGTGACTGAAATATTTTCTAAATCTAAAAGTTTATTATCAATTGCTGGTTCAGAGATAAAAACATCAATACCCGCATAAGCAACTTTTTCACTTTTCAAACCTTCATAAAGTGCATCTTCATTATAAAGACCACCACGTGCACAATTGATAAGACGTACACCATCTTTCATCTTTGCAATCTCTGCTGCACCAATTATATCAATCGTTTCAGCATTTTTGGGTGTATGAATCGTGATAAAATCACAAGCTAAGATATCAGCAAAATCCTTTGTATACTTAGCCCCAACATCTGTCGCTTTAGATGGGTCAATATAAGGGTCATATGCGATAACATCCATTTCAAATGCTAAAGCACGCTTACCTACCCTACTTCCTATATTACCAAAACCGATAACACCCAGTTTTTTATCTTTTAACTCGATACCATACCATTTCTCTCGTTTCCAGATTCTATCATACTTGAGATGGTTATTCGCATTTGGAAAACTTCTCGCACATGAAAGCATATGCGCCATAGTAAGTTCTACCGCGGCAATAGTGTTAGCCGTTGGTACATTCATCACAATAATACCATTTTTACTACACCCATCAATATTGACATTATCAACACCTACACCCGCACGCACAACTGCTTTGAGACTGGTAGAAGCATCAATAAATTTTTGATCTACGTCTGTAGAACTACGCGTGATTGCGACATCATAATCCGCCATCAACTCTAGTAACTTATCTTTTGGTTCTTTTGACGCATCGATAAAGTCAATATCTTGGTTCTCGGCTAAGATATCTAAGCCTTTTTGATGAATTGCATCACAAACTATAATTCGTTTTTTTTGCATTTTTTCCCCTATATGATTTAATTTAACTCTAACTGTATCTCAGATACAGCATAAAAATAACTTTTTTGATTTAAATCTTTTTTGAACTGCCCTAACCAAGTATTTTTTGTATGTTCTTGGTTGAACTTGTATGTAGTATCGTCCATATCAGATGTCTCTACATCAGATACGGACATTTTTGGAGTGCTGATATAATGATAAGATAAAAATATCATCACAAAAACAGTCACCCCTAATAAGAAAAAAATAGAATATTTATATCTACTTTTCATCTTACTTTTTTAGTTGATCTTTTAAAATATCACCTAAGGTAGACGTTGAGTCATCATTGTACTCTTCTAAATCAGCTTTTTCTTGAATCCTAGCAACTCTTTTTACTGATAATCTAATCCTATCTTTTTGTGTATCGATGAACACAATAGCTGCTTCAAGTTCTTCACCAATCTCTAATTCATCTTCTTTTTTTTCACCAAGATCTTCAAGTCTGATAAGCGCATCCACACCATCATCAAGTTTCACAAAGATTCCGAACTCTTTTTTATCTCTAATTGTCGCTTTTACAATATCACCATTTTGATGTGTTTTAGAGAATTTTTCGATTGGAGACTCTTCAAGCTCTTTTTTAGAGAGTGAAATCTTTTCATTATCACGATCTATTTTGATAATTTTTACTTCTACTTCATCACCCTCAGCAAAAGCATCTCTACATTTTACAGATCTATCCCAAGAAACATCTTCGTTGTGTAAAAGTCCATCGATATTACCAATTTTAATAAATGCACCAAAGTTTGTAATAGTTGCTACTTTACCAGTCACAACATCACCTGTTTTATGCTCTCGTGAAAAAGTTTCAAATGGTTTTGGAAGTACATTTTTAAGACTTACACGAAGTTTTCTTTTTTCAAAGTCCATCTCTACGATTTCAACATCAATCTCTTCATCTACTGAAATGTAGTCTTTTGGATGTTTGATATTTTTATCCCATGATACTTCTGAAACATGTAAGAAACCTTCTATGTCATTTCCTAAATCAACAAACGCACCATAAGGCTCAATGTTAGAAACAAGTACTCTTACTGCGTCTCCTACCTCTAACTGTTCTTTAAGATCAGCCCAAGGATCTTCCATCGCTGCTTTAATAGAGAGTGAAAGATGACGTTTTTCTTCATCATACTTGATAGCTTTAACAACAACCACTTCACCTTCATCATAAAGTTTTGAAGGATTTACTGGTCCTTTATACGAGATTTCACTATAGTGAACAAGTCCATCAACACCACCAACATCAACAAACATACCATAAGAAGTAATCTTTTTGATAGTCCCTTCAATCATCTCATCTTTTGCAAGAAGTGTATTAATAATCTCTTTTTTCTTCTCTCTATCTGCTTCGATAAGTACTTTTCTAGAGATAACGATAGATTTTGACTCTTTATCTACTTTGATCACTTTTGCTTGCACTTTTTTACCTACGATAGTAGGGGTATCTTTCATATAAGCTTGAGATTTAGGTAAGAAAAATTCTACACCTGCATAAGTCTCAGTACCTTCTACGATATAGCCACCTTTATTTTTTCCAATGATAACACCATCAATCAATGGCGCGTCATCTTCTTTGTAGTTTGCAACAAATTCTTCAACTTTCTTCGCTCTTAACGCTTTTTTATAAGAAAGTGCTGGTCTTTCATTTCTATAACCTGTGATAGCAACGGTGATTTTATCACCCAATTTAAAAATCAATTCACCATTTTCATCTGTGATTTCTGACTTCCAAAGTAGACCCTCTTGCTTCTTGCCCACATCTACTAAGATACCATCTTCATCTTCAGGGATACTAACGATGATACCTTCGGCTGTGCCACCGCTCTTTTCACTCTTGACTGATGCTTCAAACATCGATGCAAAATCCGCGTCCTCTTCCCCTAAATCCATCGCTTCAATCGCTTTTTTGCTATGAACCTTTCCGTTCAAATCTTTTAACATCTATCTTCCTTGTGTATTATTTAATTTTTTGCTATCTTTTAAAAATTGCTCGATTATATCGTAAACTCTCTTATTTTAGCAATAATTTTTTCAATTATCCAATCTGGGGTAGATGCGCCCGCTGTCACACCGCACTTTTGCTTACCTTTAAACCATGATTTTTCAAGCTCTTTTTCGTTTTCTATGAGATAACAGTCCTCACAATTTTCTTCTGAAATATTCAAAAGCTGTTTAGTATTTGATGAGTTTTTCCCACCGATGACTATCATGATATCAGAAGAGAGTGAGAGGTCACGCGCTGCATCTTGATTTTCAAAGGTTGCGTTACAGATAGTATTAAAGACCCGCACCTCTGAGACCCTCTCTACTAAATAGTTCACAATTTTCATAAACTCTACAAACTTTCTTGTTGTCTGTGAAACGATAGCTATTTTAGGACCAAGTGGGATATTTTTCAGTTCATCAACAGAGAGGATAACCAGTGCGTCATTGACGGCATAACTCTTTACCCCTTTGACTTCAGGATGATTTTCATCACCAAAGATGATGATTTTATATTTTGCTTTACTCATCTGTTCCACAATCTCTTGGGGTTTAGTCACAAAGGGACATGTGGCATCGATTATATCTTTTTTTGATGCTTTAAGTGTGGCTAAATCATCTTTGACAATCCCATGCGTACGGATGATAACCCGCTTAGAATCCCCAATCTCATCCATAGAGTGGGCTGTTGTTACATCAAAATTTTTCTTGAGACGATTTATCTCTTCATTGTTGTGGATAAGTGGTCCCATCGTTGTAGCATTTTGAGACTCTTCTGCGATTTCAATCGCCCGCTTTACACCAAAACAAAAACCATAATTTTTCGCTAATTTAATCTCCATAAGAAACCTTTGTAATATTTTCTAAGAGTGTGATAAAGTTAGGAAATGAGGTATTGATACACTCTATATCTTCTATCATGATAGAGCCAAGAAGTCCTGCTATAGCAAAACTCATGGCGATTCGATGATCTCCATGGCTATCTATCACACCATCTCCAACAAACTTTCCACCAACTATTTCGTACCCATCTTCATACTCTTTACAATCGATACCACAAATCTTCAGATTATCCACCACAGTGGTAATCCTATCGCTCTCTTTAACACGAAGTTCTGCCGCATTTTTGATAACACTTGTCCCTTTGGCAACGGCCATAACGATAGAAAGTGCAGGCAATTCATCAATAAGCCAAGCGATATTCTCTTCCACACTCACCGCTTTTAAAGCACCATACTGAACCACAATATCCCCTATAGGTTCATAGACTTCTTCTTTGGCGATAAATTCAATATTTGTACCCATTCTCTGAAGTACCTTATACGCTTCAATTCGTGTCGGGTTGAGGGAAACATCCTGAATCACAACACGCGATTCAGGAATGATTGCCGCAGCCACTGCAAAAAAGAAACCACTAGAGGGATCTGAGGGGACGGTGATATCAAGTGGTTTTAAAGGCGCAGTTAGTGGTAAAATCTTGATTTTATCTTTATCCGCGATGATTTCTGCGCCCATACCTACAAGCATTCTCTCTGTATGATCACGACTCAAACGAGGCTCAGAAAACTCACTCATCCCATCCGCATAAAGTGCTGCTAAGATCATTGCTGATTTAACTTGCGCCGAGGAGATAGGGCTAGCATAGGTAAACCCTTCTAACTTTGCCCCGCGTATCGCGATAGGAGAGAGGTTACCTTTGACACGACCATCGATGTTTGCCCCAATTTTTCGTAGAGGATCTGCCACACGTCGCATCGGGCGCGATGCTAGATACTTATCACCATGCAATATATAAAAGCCTTCATGCGGTGCTAAAAACCCCATAAACAGACGCATTGCTGTACCAGAATTCCCACAGTATAAGATTTCAGAAGGCTCTTTAAAACTCTCAGGTGGCGTGATCACAATCATCTCCCCATCATCCGCGACCTCCGCACCCAATAGCCTCACAATATTGAGTGTATTGAGCGTATCTTCTGCCCGTAGAAAATTCTTGATGCTAGAAGGTTTATCTGAGAGTAGTGAAAAAATCGCACTACGGTGAGAAATAGACTTATCACTCGCAATCGTATTTATTTCTATGTCAAATTTCTCTGCCTTTTTAACACTTAAATAACTCATCTCATCTCCAATGAAAATTTCTCTTTTAGCCTTGCTACTATCATATCCATGATACCCGTAATCATTGCTTCATCCATCGTTTTTTCTTTTGCTTGCAAAATAAACCGAAGTGTCAAAGATACTTTATCTCCCAATGCGTCATCATGATAGATATCTATGGGATAAAAATTCACGACATTTTCTATAGGATTTTCCTCTAAAAATCCTCGTATCTTAGAAAACTTCATGCTTAAGGGAATCACTAGTGAGATATCTCGAGAAAGGGAAGGAAATTTAGAATATCCTTTTGCAATAATGCGTTCATACACCAAAGCATCAAAATCCACTTCACAGATATAAGTCACAGGCAAGTCATGTTCACGTTCTACATCGATATGCACACGTGCCATAAAGCCGATGTCTTTTCCACCTATCATGATACGCGCAGATTCATAGGGGTTTGCCAAAAGGTTTTCATCATCAGCCACTTCTAAAGAAAACGCACCAATGATCCCTCGCACTTTAGACGCAAAAGTCATAAAGTCAATCATTTCAGGTTTCCCATGATTTGAGACAGAAGGTGCTTCTACTTCACCTGTAAAGATAAATGCCATGCGCTGATGTTCATTTCTCTCTCTATCTACAACACGCCCTACTTCAAAAAGTTTCACAGCATTTTTCCCGTGTTTTAAGTTAGTAGAAGCTGACTCCAACATATGCAGGACTAGTGTAGCGCGCAAAGTATTTAAATCATTGTTAATAGGATTGGCTACATCTTTATTATCTGCTATACAAGGAAGCTTGTATTTTTCCATCTTCTCCCGATTATCAAAGAAATAATGCACTGCTTCAAAGAATCCAGCCCCAGCCGCTCTTTTCCTAAAATGTATGCGTTTTTGATACATTTCATAGGCTTCATTAAATCGACGTTTTTCAGCAAAGACAAAGGGTTTAGAGACGATATTATCAATCCCCACAATCCGCACTATCTCCTCTATCACATCTTGATCATTGACGATATCATGTCTGAAGGTCGGCACATCGATAGTGAGTAAATCTTTATCACGCGAAAGGGTAAAGCGTAACTTCTCTAATATTGCTATCACTTTATCTTCTGCAATATCTTGTCCAATAAAATTATTGATTTTAGAAAAAGAAACAGTCACTGATGAAGAAAATTTTGCCTGTTGTTTTGTTTTAATGGTTGCTAACTTTTCACTACCCGTAAGCTTGGCTAAATAATCCAAACCAAAAATCAAATCACTCTCAGAACCACGGGAGGAGCGATAATACAAATCATCTTTTTCACATTTTATACCCATAACGGATCGAGAAACAACATCGGGGTTAATGTAAGAAGCTTCTATCATGATAGCTTCCCCCTCACATTTATCTTGATTAATCCCAATACGAGAGATAATTTTTCCATCACAATAAACAGACTCCAAGTTTTCTTCATCTGCTTTGACTTCTATTTTCTCACACCGCTCATCATAAGCACGCAGTAAAACGCCTGTTGCCTGTGTCGCATAATGTAACAAACGCGTAGTAACATTAGTATCATACTTCTCCACTAATCCCAAACGCACATCAATCAAAGCATTCGAAGAAGGATTTTTCACCGCTTCTTGATATATCAATGCCGTATGTACACTATCATGATAGAGCTCCATCTCTAGATTTTCACCACTACTAGTTGGATAAGCCACTTCACGAAGCGGGATATCCAAGGCAGAAGAGAGGTCTCTAGCCACCCCATAAATACTCAAACAATCTCCACGATTGGCAGTCAATTCAATATCAATTACTGCATCTACCAAAGCGGGGAAATCAGATAACTCTTTCCCTAGCGTCAATTCGCCAAGACTCTCATCCAAGACCCAAATCCCATCATCAAGCTTTGGCAATCCTATCTCATTTGAACCACAAATCATCCCATGAGATTCCACCCCTCTTAACTGTGCCTCTTTGATAACAAATCCATTACCCAAATCAGCCCCAACCGTAGCTGCCGCTATGATTTGTCCCGCTGCAACATTTTTCGCACCACAGACAATCTGTTTTGTTTGGCTTCCCAAATCTACTTGACAAACATTAAGTTTATCTGCATCAGGATGTTTTTCACAAGAGAGCACTTTTCCTACAACTACCCCTTTGGGTACGCTAATAGTACTCAAAGAATCTACTTCTAACCCAATAGCATTAAGTGTTGCACAGATTTTTTCTGTACTCACAGCACTCAAATCCAAAAATTCATTTAACCACAACTTTGTAACTATCATCTAAACTGCTCCAACAATCTTACATCCCCATCAAACATACTACGCAAATCCGGAATCTGATGAATCAACATCGCTATCCGCTCTATCCCCATCCCAAAAGCATATCCACTCACATTTTCATAACCAACAGCTTTAAAAACATTGATATCAACCATACCAGCCCCTAACACTTCAAGCCAACCAGTGTGAGAACAGACACGACAACCTTCACCCTTGCAGAAAATACACGAGATATCCACCTCCGTGCTAGGCTCAGTGAATGGGAAAAAACTAGGACGAAATCGTACTTCTACATCCCCAAACATAAACTTCAAAAAATCTTCCAAGATATATTTTAGATGCGAAAAAGAGACTTTTCCTTCCTCTTCAACCACTAAACCCTCTATCTGATGAAACATTGGCGTATGCGTGATATCAAAATCTCGACGAAATACCGTCCCTGGACAAATCATTCGAATCGGTGGTTTTTGACTCATCATCGTTCTTATCTGTACTGGGGAGGTATGTGTGCGAAGGAGCTTTTTATCATTGAAAAAGAAAGTATCTTGCATATCACGTGCAGGATGAAAGTCAGGTAAATTGAGTGCTTCAAAATTATGAAAGTCATCTTCTATCAGCGGTCCTTCCTCAATAGAAAAATTCATACTCACAAAATAATCTATCATTTTATTCATCGTTTCATTGATTGGATGTAAAGACCCAGCTTCATTAATACCATTAAAAAGCGTCACATCGATAGCACCCTCTTTCATCATTAAGATGCTCTCGTGCTTAATGAGTTCTGTCTTCTTCTTGTCAAAAAGTGCTGTTAGTTTCGCTTTTTGAATATTAAGATTTTTAGCAAACTCTTTTTTTTCTTCATTGGGTACGGATTTCATTTTGGCAAACTGTTCTGCTAAAACGCCCTTCTTTCCAAAGACCTCTATACGAACCTCTTCCAACACCTTAAGAGCCTCAGCAGACTCAATTTTTTCACTATATTCTTGCAACACATCACCTAATTATTTTTTTCTTAGTCTATTACAAAGTTGGTTAAAGGCTGATTAGAATAAAATACATAAAAAGGAAGTACAATGTGTCTATTTTGTAAATTAGTAAATGGGGAAATCCCTTCAAATAAAGTCTTGGAGGATGATAACTTCATCGCTTTTCATGATATCAACCCTATCGCACCTATCCATCTGCTCATCATCCCAAAAGTACATGTAGAGAAGTTCCAAGATGTGCAACCTGAGATGATGGCACAAATGACAGCATTTATCCAAGAAGTCACCAAAACAATGGAACTTGATAAAAGTGGGTATAGGTTAGTAACAAATAATGGTGAAGATGGTGGACAAGAGGTTCCACACCTACATTTTCATCTACTAGGCGGAACTAAACTCAAATGGACACATCTACACGATGAAGACCCCAAAGCGTCTATGTAAGCTATCATGATAACACCGTAAGTTTAATACGGTGTTTGACCTATATAATTTCCTGGTTTTTGGTATTTACAGACGACGATGTTCCAGCCATTTGCATTATTTCCATCAATGAATGTATCAACTTTATATTGGCTCATAGCACATCCAACTAATGTTGTATCTTTCCAAATAACCTGAGTATAGTGTCCACACTGTTTACCTACATCACAAGTGTTAGAGTCTCCAATTAGACCATAACTATAAAAATTTTCTTCCTCCACCCAGGCTATTGATGCTTCTTTAAGTGATGTTATTTGAGAAGATGTATAGAGGTTTTCACCATAATTTCCATGACCATACCCATCATTTTGATTTTTCACTGTATCATGTCCCCAGATACCCTCACTAGCCATTTTATCAGCGTATAATTGTGCATCTTTAGCGATAGTAGGACTCCATTTTAAATCACTTATACTTTTATTAAGGCCACTTCTTGCGCTATTGTGCACATCCAATAATGCTTGTATCGTTTGCGTTATATTCCCTTCATTACCGTCACTTGCAATCCCTGCATCATTACTGATAAAGTCTTTTGCATCATCTACAACGTCTTGAATTGTTTCTCCTGCACCACAACCGGCAAGAAATGCCAGCACTAATAGTGAGAAAAGTATCTTTCTATCTATCATGATAGTCCCTTTATCCACTCGATATAATATGCCATCTGTTTAACGGTCTCTTCTGTCGCCGTCCCACCATGGGAGGCTCTAGCATTCATAGAGTTTCGTAAATTTAAAAATGTTAAAACATCTTCTTCTATCCTACTATCGACGACTTTGAGTTCTTCAATACTCATCTCACTAAGGTCAACACCCGACTTTTCTGCTTGTACCACGATAGAACCAGTGATTTTATACGCATCACGAAAAGGCATATCACACTTCTCCACCAGATAATCCGCCAAATCAGTCGCAGAGAGATGTCCGATTTTACATGCCTCCTCCATCCGAGAGATATTCACGGTCATCGTTTTTATTGCTTCCCTTAAAATCTCTAACGATATTTTTGCTGTCTCCACAGAATCAAATACACCCTCTTTATCTTCTTGCATATCCTTATTGTATGCTAAAGGAAGCCCTTTTAAAACTGTTAAAAGAGAGATGAGATTTCCATAAACACGTCCGGTCTTGCCACGAAGAAGTTCAGGAACATCAGGATTTTTCTTTTGTGGCATAATGGAAGAACTTGTGGAATATTCATCACTTAGTGAGATAAAAGAGAACTCAGAACTTGACCACAGCACTAACTCCTCTGAAAGACGAGAAATATGTGTCATCAAAGTCGCAATATTAAAAAGTATCTCTAAAGCAAAATCCCTATCACTCACGGTATCTAAACAATTAACCGTAGGCTCTTTGAATCCTAGTTCTTTTGCAGTTAAAAATCTATCTATTTTATGTGGAGTCCCTGCCAAAGCAGCACAACCAATAGGAGAAATATTATTTCTCTCATAAGAACTATCAAATCGTTCAATATCACGTTTAAACATTGATACATACGCTAGTAAATGGTAAGCAAAGTTGATAGGTTGAGCATGTTGCAAGTGTGTCATCCCGGGCAACATACTCTCTGTGTGATAAGAGGCTACGGTTAAGAGTTCTTTTTCTAAAGATACCAGCAACGCTTTCAACACAAGCGTATTTTTTTGAACATACAGTCTAAAGTCTAAAGCCACTTGATCATTTCGACTTCTAGCAGTATGGAGTTTTTTACCCGCATCCCCTATCATTTCTGTCAATTTTTTTTCTATTGCCATATGGATATCTTCATCTGCTATCTTAAAAACAAATTTACCTTCAGCTATTTCATCTTTTATCTGGATTAAACCATCTTTAATAGAAGCAAGTTCATCCTGATTCAATATCCCCTGTGCTGCTAGCATCGTGGCATGCGCCATAGAGCCTTCGATATCTTCTTGATATAATTTTTGATCAAAAGGAAGAGAGGCATTAAAAAGGTCTAAAAGTTCTGAAGATTTTGCGCCCACGCGCCCTGATGCTAGTTTTGCCATAAAGTAAGTACTCCAAATTTAATATAGTGGATTATAGCAAAAAGTGATTAATGGATAGAATTATTAGAGAGCAATAAGAGGGATGCACCCTCCTATCATGATAAGTTTATGGTAACTTAGGACCTGCTACAGAGTAGTCAAACTCCGCATCTTCTTTAAGATATTTTTTAAAGTTTTCAATGTAGAGTTTGGCAAGATTATCTCTTGTCTTTTTATACTCTTCTTTATCTTCCCAAGCATTTTTGGGATTTAATACTTTTTCATCAACACCTGGTAAAGTTGTTGGAAAGTTCAAACCGAATGTTTTGGTAGTAGCAAATTCAGAATCATGAATCGAACCATCCATGATAGCATCGATACAAGCACGCGTCGCTTTAAGGGACATTCTCTCACCAACACCATAAGCACCACCCGTCCAACCAGTATTTACCAAAAATACATTAACATCATGACTATCAATCTTTTCACCTAAAAGTTTAGCATAGACAGTCGGATGTAGTGGCAAAAATGCTTCACCAAAACAAGCTGAAAAAGTAGCTACCGGTTCAGTAATACCTCTCTCAGTCCCAGCAACTTTCGCTGTATAACCAGAAAGGAAATAGTACATCGCTTGCTCTTTAGTCAATTTACTTACTGGTGGTAATACACCAAAAGCATCTGCAGATAAAAAGACGATATTTTTAGGATGTCCTGCTTGCAAGGATGGTTCATGATTGGGAATATGTTCGATAGGATAAGAAACTCTTGTATTTTCTGTTTTAGATCCATCATCATAGTCTACCACACCAGCATCATTTGCAACAACATTTTCTAAGAGTGCATTTTCACGAATTGCACCAAAAATTTCTGGTTCATTCTCGCCTTTCAGTCCAATAGTTTTTGCATAACAACCACCCTCAAAGTTGAAAACACCATGTTCATCCCAACCATGTTCATCATCACCAATAAGATTTCTTTTTGGATCTGCTGAAAGTGTTGTTTTTCCTGTGCCTGAAAGACCAAAGAAAAGTGCTGTATCGCCCTCTTTACCAACATTTGCGGAACAGTGCATAGAGAGTTTTCCTTCAAGTGGCAACCAGTAGTTCATCATAGAAAAAATCCCTTTTTTCATCTCACCGCCATACCATGTTCCACCGATGACTGCAACATTCTTCTCTACATTAAAAACAACAAATACCTCAGAGTGAAGATTATGTTTTTCCCACTCATCATCTACAACTTTACAAGCATTGTAGACAACAAAATCAGGAGAAAAACTAGTTATTTCATCCTCTTTTGGACGAATAAACATATTTTTAACAAAATGTGCTTGCCATGCAATCTCAGTTACAAAACGCACATTCTTTTTGCTAGCATCACTCGCACCACAAAACAAGTCTTGAATATAAATATCTTTATTTGAAAGTTGTTCTGTCGCTTTTTCAAAAAGGATATCAAAAACTTCTTCTGTTGTTTCAAAGTTGATGTCACCCCAAGCAATATACTTGTTAGAAGGTGATTGATTCACAAAGAACTTATCTTTTGGGCTACGACCGGTAAAAATGCCCGTATCTACCATCATCGCACCATTATCAGCTTGTTTTAATCCCGCTTCAAGCTCTTTCTCTCTTAAAAAGTCATAACTCGAGTTATGAAAAACTTTTTGAACATTACTAAGACCTAACTTTTCTAAATCTGCTACTGTAACCATAATCACTCACCCTTTATTTTTACTCTTACACTTAAATCGGACATTCTTACTTTTTATTTAAATATTGATAACAAAACACCCGCTGCAACGGCAGAACCTATAACCCCTGCTACATTTGGACCCATAGCATGCATCAATAAAATATTGGACTTATTATACTCTTGCCCTACTTTACTTACCACCCTGGCTGCCATAGGTACAGCAGATACACCTGCCGCACCAATAAGTGGATTAATTGGATCTTTTGAGAATTTATTCATCAATTTTGCCATAAGTACACCAGCCGCCGTACCCGCAGCAAATGCTAAAAGACCAATAACCATAATACCTAAGGTCTCTGCTACTAAAAACTTATCAGCTTGAAGCGTACCACCAACGCCAAGTCCCAAGAAAATAGTCACTATGTTAATCAAAGAATTTTGCATTTCATTTGATAGCCTATCTACAACGCCAGATTCTTTTGCAAAGTTACCTAAAGCAAATGAACCCATCAATGGAGCAGCATCAGGAAGTACCAAAGCAATCATCATAATAACTACGATAGGGAAAATCAATTTTTCAATTCTATTCACTTGTCTACCCGTAACCATCTTAATTTTTCGTTCTTCATCTGTTGTCAATGCTTTCATTATCGGAGGTTGGATAACAGGAACCAATGCCATATATGAATATGCCGCGACAGCAATAGCCCCTAACATTTCTGGCGCTAGCGCAGACGCTATAAAAATTGATGTAGGGCCATCAGCACCACCGATAATTGAGATAGCAGAGCACTGTTTTAGCGAATAGTCAACTATGCCGTATTGAGAAAGTGCTGCTGCCCCTACTAAAGAACCAAAGATTCCAAACTGTGCTGCACCACCAAGAATAGCTGTTTTAGGGTTGGCAAGCAATGGTCCAAAATCTGTCATTGCACCAACACCCATAAAGATAAGCAAAGGGAAAAACTCATTGGCAATACCCATATCATAAATAATACCAAGCATACCATGTGGCCCCGTCATATTGGCAATAGGAATATTGGCCAATAATCCACCAAAAGCAATTGGAAGCAACAATAACGGTTCAAAGCCTTTGGCTACTGCTAAATAAAAGAGCACAAAAATAATCAAGAACATGATAACTCGACCGCCACTTTGGGCAAATTTTGTCATCTCTTCACCACGACCATTTTTGACACCATCTTGAGGAAACATGATAGCGTTAAGCCCTGTCGTTTCAAAAAAACCTGCAAAAAGACCTGTCACAGACTTTGGTGTATATGCTTGCTCTGTTTCCGCTACAGCTGCTGCCACCTCATGCTCAGATGCTGAAGCAACAGAAGGCACTACAAAAGTAAGCACCAATAAAAGAGAAAGTAGAAATTTTTTCATCACTTCTCCCTAGTCCATAGTTGCTAGTAGTTGACCATCTTGAACTGCATCATTTGTATTCACATTAATCGATTTTAACACACCATCTTGCGGTGCTGGTATATCAATCTCCATTTTCATAGCTTCAAGTATCATGATAGGGTCGCCCTCTTTAAGTGTGTCACCCACACTGGCAACAATTTTCCAAACATTGCCCGGTGTTTGAGAGTGTACTTCTACACCGCCAACACCAGCAGCCACTGCTACAGGTGCTGCTGCCACGGGGGCTACTACTGCAGGAGTAGCAGATGTTACTGCTACTTCACCATCATGTCCTTCTACAACATCAACATTGTATCTTGTCCCATTTACTACTACTGTATATTGTCCACCCATATCTTTGCTTCCTTTATTTATACTATCATTTTTTCTTATATTTACTTCTGCTTCACCTTTAAGGAAAGTGATACCTTTATCCCCACATGATGCTGCAATAAAAAGATTTTCATCATTTAGGTCGATACCTTCATCGGCCAATATCGCTTTAAAATATTTTAGTGATTTTTTCTCATCTGCATCAGCATGTGACAATGCCGTTGCAGTTGTAGGTTCCAACTTTAATTTTTCACTTGCTAACTTTACTATTTCAGGATCAGGAGCAACTGGTGTACTACCAAAATATCCAAGTACCATACGACCATAGCCATCTGCTATTTTCTTCCAATCACCAAACATCACATTGGCATAGGCTTGTTGCCAGTAAAATTGAGAAACTGGTGTCACAGAAGTTCCGTAGCCTCCCCTTTCAACTACTTCTCTCATCGCAGCGATAACCTCAGGAAATTTATCTAATGAATCATTATCTCTCATCATTTGTGTATTTGCAGTTAGTGCTCCACCTGGCATCGGTGAAAATGGAATCAATGGAGAAACCGCCGTTGCTTCAGGTGGGATAAAGTAGTCACTAAGACAATCTTTTAATACTTCTTCATAAGTAAGTATCTTTAATACTTCTAAACCACCTAAGTCAAAATTTGTCCCTTTTGTTGCATGTAAAAGTGTTAAAATATCAGGTTGACTTGTTCCCCCACTCACTGGCGATGCTGCTAAATCTATACCATCAACACCAGCTTCAAGTGCCGCTAAATAGCATGAAACACTCACACCTGCTGTCTCATGGGTATGAAGTCTTACATGTACATCTTCAGGCAATAATCTTTTTGCCATAGCAATTGTTTCATAGACTTTATGTGGACTGGAAGTCCCACTGGCATCTTTAAAACAGACAGAATCGTACTCAATACCAGACTCAAGTATATCACGTAATGTTTTCTCATAAAAAGCAACATCGTGCGCCCCCTTACACCCTGGTGGTAAATCCATCATCGTCACAACAACTTCATGATTTAAACCATGTGCTTTTATGCGACTACCAGAATATTTAAGATTTTCCACATCATTAAGTGCGTCAAAGTTACGAATCGTCGTCGTACCATGTTTTTTAAACATTTTAGCATGTAAATCAATCAACTCACTACTACCTGTATCTAACATAACTGTGTTAACACCACGCGCTAGCGTTTGAAGATTTGCTTCAGGCCCAACAATGGTACGAAACTTATCCATCATCTCAAAAGCATTTTCATTCAAATAAAAAAAGAGACTCTGAAAGCGTGCCCCTCCACCAAACTCAAAATGGCTAATGCCTGCATGCTTGGCTGCTTCTACCGCGGGAAAGAAGTCGTCCATCAATACTCTCCCGCCAAAGACAGACTGAAATCCATCTCTAAAAGTAGTATCCATAATATCTATTAATTTTTTTGCCATTTATCGCCTTTAATTTTTTCTAAAATCAGTTATCGCTGCTGTGATTGCCGCAATGACCTCTGCATCGTCATTTTTTCCAGAAGTTGCAGTACTAGCAGCCTTTGCAGCGCCAGCTGCACCTACTGTAACTGACTTTTGAGGAAAATACTTTTGAACCAATTTTGCTTGTAGTTTGAGAACCCAAATAAGAAGAAGCAAAAAGAGGAAAACGGTTGTCATGCCAAGAACCATGAACTTTAAACCTTCGGTAACGAGATTAACTTCCATTTAACCAACCTTTAATAAAATAATAACAAAATGATAACACAAGATATATTAAACCATCTTATTTATAGATATATTCTAGGGCACTTTGTTTTAAAGTGCTCTGATAAAAAAAGTAAAAATATTAATTTAAAAAGAGTGTTACCTTTTTACTGATTTTCTGAAATATTTTCTATAAACTCTTGTACTTTTTTCTTTCTCAAACGTCTTGAATAATCTAAAGCACTCATACCCATATTATCTTTTACATGCGCATCCCCACCACGAGAAAGTATAAATTCTGCGACATCTAGGTTTCCATAGCAACATGATTGCATAAAGGGAGTAAATCCACTTTTTCTTTTGGTAGTTGTGATATCTAAACATTTTTCATCCGTTAGATAAGCTAGTATCTCTAAATCACCAAAGATAACTGCCTCATCTAACACACTAACACCGTCTTCATTGACAAAAGAGACATCTGCTCCACTATCAACTAAAAGTCGTATAATTTCACATTCAACTCTTTGACGCAGTGCATAAAAAAGTAGTGTAGATTCTTCATCTTCATCTAGACCAACCATGATAATTTGATTCATATCTTCACCATCTTTGATGGCTTGTTTCACTTTCAGAATATTATCTTCATCTAGTGCTTCTATTATATTAGACATATTTTCCCCTATATCTTTGAATATTGTTATCATGATAACAGATAAAGCATTAGAAAATATTATAAATTAAAAATTTGAGAAATTTAGTAGAGAGAAATGTGTAAAGGTTGCACGAAGACAACCTTTACAAGAAGTTACGTTTATTTTAGACCAGCAATATATTCAGCAACTGCTTTCATATCAGCATCACTATATGAAGCAACTTGACCTTTCATTAAACCACCCATACCGTGTGTATTCAATGTACCAGCTTTATAACCTTTTAAAGCTGCTTCAGTTTTTCCTGCATCTTGACCAGCGATAACTGCTGACTTACCAAGTGCTTTTTTCTCACCTTTTGCACCATGACAACCTGCACACTTCTTATAAAGTGCTGCACCGTCTGCTGCTAAAAAACTCATTGCGCCCACTGCCATTAATGTTAATACTACTTTTTTCATATATTTTTCCCTTTTAATTTATTTATATCTGTTTCAACCTAATCTTACTCAACACTTTTCTTACTAAGATTTATATTAGCAAGAAGGAACATTTCCTGAATCGCTACCATACTCGTGGAAAAAGTCAAAAAGATCTGGTAAATACTTATCTTTTACATCTTTTACATTTGGACAAATAGTCTTGATTTCATCTTCTAATGTGCCTTTCTCTTTGAAAGCTGCCCACTCATCTTGTGTGTGTTTCCCTGACATTTTAGCACCATTTAGACCACATGATTTCTTAAGTTTTTTAAGAAAAAGCTTTTGACCCTTTGCAGGATCAGCCATAACTGACGTACTTGCTACACTTGTAATCAACAATGCAGTTGCTACCATACTTAAAACTTTTTTCATTTATTCTCCTTAGACTTAAAGTTTATCTTTCTTACACCAACAGTATAAAATACAATTGTGGAGTAATTGTGAATTATAATACACTTTTGTATGATTCTTTATTAAAATCTCCAAAAAACTACTGAATTTTTCCAAAAACTGTATATTTTTCCCAATATATATCAATAGCTTCTTTCAATTTATCCTCATTTAATTCACTTTTTTGTTTCAAACCAAAACTTCTCGTGTATTCCTTTGACATAACACTTGTATCACTATTAGGTTGCTTTAAATAATCTATCAATGCCAACTTAACAGAAACTTCATCACTATACTTTAAGAGATAACGAAAAAATATCTTCTCTAAATTAAAAGAGAGTTGTTTATGACAAATTAAACAATTGGTATCGTAAATATTTTGTTCAGCTTCTAAGAAACTAATGAAAAGCAGCAGCCATATAAATATTATTTTTTTTACCATGATATTTTTACCTTTGTTCCCATGTCCAATTTCGAATCTATATCAATAGATAAATTATATTCAGAGGCTATCGCTGCCACGATATTTAACCCTATCCCAAAGCCACCCTCACTATTATTAAAACGGGTATACCTTTCAAATATCTCTTTTATCTCTCTTTTCTTCATACCTATGCCACTATCTTCAATTATAAAATAATTATTTTTTAATATCACACGAATAAAGCCAGACTTTTTATTGTATTTGATGGCATTTGAAATCAAGTTATCAATAACTCTTGTTATCTTTCCTCTATCTATCATGATAGTCACATCTTCTTCCAAATCTAGTTTGCAAGTTAGTTTTTTTTGTGTTGAAATGATTTTAAAAAACTCTGCACGCTCTTTTATCAATTCGGTAACATTCACGCTCTCATTTTGGGATTTGACTTGGTTTTTTAAAGCAACATAAGTAAGGTCGTTGTAGATAGTAGATATAGTCCTAGCGGCGATATCAATTCGGTGAATCTTTTTAGCACTCTTTTCATCAAGCTTATCACGTGGAAATGTTTCTATGTTCATCAGTATGGCACTTACCGGAGTATTGAGTTCATGTGTGGTATCTTTGATAAATCTATCCACAAGATAGAGTGATTCTCGCATGGGTTTTAGTAATAAGTTCAACAAAAAATATCCAGCGATTAAGAGAATAAGGAAAAGTATCACACCGTACACTAGTACTTTTATCTTAAAAAAATTAAACCATTTTTCATTATCATTAACCTCTATCACCAGATACATTGTACCCAGATAATAACGCTCCAATATTCTGATATAGTGTATTTTATTGCCTAGCACATAAATATGCTTTGTTAAATCAACTTCATCTTTTTGAAGTGTCGAAAAAATTTCTTTGTTGCTACTGTCAAAAATAGCAGAGTTATAATGGCGGCTTCGAGGATATGTTTTGTCATGTGTAAAGTTTTCATGTAAAAGGCGAAGCTTGGAAATCAATTCATCCGAATACTCTTTTAACTGGCTATTTTGCTCCCTTAACATCACATCCTTTTGAAGATTATAGTAGATAAAAGCAGAGAAAAAGAGAATCACTACAGCGAAAAAAGAGTAGAGAAGTAAAAACGAGACTAAAGTCTTACGCTCACTCTTTTGTAAACTTGTAGCCTTGTTTTTTGATACTAACAATTTTTTCTTTTCCTAAAATTTTTCTGAGATTTTTTATATAAGTTCTTAAACTCGCTTCAGAATAGGTTTCATCATAATCCCACAAGGCATCATAAATCTTTTCATGAGAAAGTACCTCTTCTTGATGTTGTAAAAAAAGTTTTAGTAACTTCGCCTCTTTTTTATTGAGCATCTGCTCATCATCATCGATGTAAAGTATATTTTTACTGATATCATAATAGATATTTGCATCTATTTCAACCCGTTCAGAATTATTTTTATGAAAAAAATCACGCTTTAAAATACTCTCCATCCGTACCTCTAACTCTTTAAGAGCGAAAGGCTTGCGTATATAGTCATCACATCCGCTCTCGTAACCTTGAGATAAATCATCTACAGAGTTTAATGACGTGATAAAAATAGCAGGCGTTTGTATATCACGTCCTCTCGCCTCTTTAAGCAAATCAAAACCATTCAAACCAGGCACCTTAACATCCAAAAGGAAGATATCATAAGCATTCTCATACATCAGCTCAAGCGCTTCCTCACCGTCTTCAACTACATCAACCCTATAGCCCAATTCTTCAAGGTACTCACTCATCGTCTCATTTAACGTGATATCATCTTCCAAAAGCAATATACGAATCTTTAGCATACCTACCCCTCACTTGCTATCATGATAACATAGTTTATAAAATATTTGGTATAATCGACAAATATACAAATAATTTGAAAGTATCTGATATTGAAAAGAAAAGCCTTTACGCTCTTTGAGCTGATGATAGTTGTTGTCCTCATCGGTGTCACCTATGCCCTAGTACTCTCAAACTTTAATACCAAAAAAAAAGTACATATATTAAAAGTATCCAATATCAAAGAGTCACTCCTTCCTTTTTGGTCAAAAGGAAAACGAATAGACTTTTATCTCTATCATAATTGCCAAAAATCAGCCATCTTCATCAATGAAGATTATCAAGAAGAACTAGAGGCAGACATTAAACTATCTGAGTTTGATAAGATAGAAGTCTATAAACCTGACTACCGGGGAGAAGCTACAAAAGTAGAATTTACCCCTGTCATGATAGAGAAGAAACTCCAAAAAGTCTGTTATAAATATACTCTCTTTCCCAATGGTAGCAACTCTAGCTATATCTTAAAAAAGAAGAAAGCTTACTACATCTTTTATCCGTACTTTCAAGATGTCAATAGTAGTGAAGATTTAAGTGAGGCGATGGATTTACTCCAGCATAAGAGTTACAAAGGAGTCACACAAGATGAAGTCAATGACTAAAGCCTTTACCCTGATAGAAGTCCTCGTCTCTGTGATGATTTTAGCAGTAGTAGGGACAGGGCTTTTACAAATCAGTAGCAATAGCAAACATAACTTCATGTTCTTAAAAGAAAAAAGTGAATTTGACAGACTCGCATCCATCGCATTTATCCACAACGAGCAAAAATATCACCATAAAGACATCACACTCTATGATTTCATCAAAGATGATTATACTAATATCGACGATGATTTACGAAAATATTTAAAGGGGGTAAAAGTTAGTTATTCCCACGAAGAAGTCTCTACGTTTAATCCTCTTGAAGGCGGTATAGATGAGCAAAATCAAAATGAAGAACAAGAGCAAGGTTTAGAGCAAGCCGCTTTAAACCTCACCATCGTCTATGATAAAATCATCGTTTCAAGAGGTAAAAATACAGCCTATGCTTATAAAGTCTATATACCAATGGGAGGAAAGTAATATCATGATAGGTAAAAAAGGCTTTTCACTAGTCGAACTAATTATATCTGTCGTGCTACTTGGTATCATCGTAACATTTCTTTATAGCACAGTCTCAAATCTAGAAAAAACAAATAGAATTTTTGCTGCCAATGAAAAAGCACTCAGCAAACGAGAGAAAGTGATTGACTTACTCTATGATGACATCTTTACAGCAAACTCTCTTACTCTTAGTGGCTTTGAATACTCACTCGCATCTATGCAGACAAATAACTCTCTTTTTGATATCGCTTCACCCTACGTTACATGGCTGGTAAGCAAGGAAAAAAATACCCTACTTCGTTTTGAATCAACAAAAAAATTCAAGGATATTGACAGCCAAAACTCAGACTATTTTCATATCTCTAAAGTAGGAGAAAACTGCGAAGTATTTAGGGTCTATCAATCTAAGAAAAAAGAAAATATACTCATTCACCTAAAATTTAAAGATGAAGATCCTATCATTTATGAATTTTCAAAACCACTTTTTTATGAAAATAACGTCACCAAAGCAACGCCAGGGAGTTAAAAAACCCCAGAAGCATTACTCAGAGATAATCGTATCCTCACCTTTTTTATGTGTAATCCCTGGTGAGAAAACACGTTTAATCACAGTTTTTAGCCCTACTTCATTCTCTTCATATTCACGTTCAGCCTCTTGCATAGACATCTCCCACCCTTGTGCAAATCCAGGGGCTTTTAACATCATCTTTCTGAGAGCAGCATCATAAATATTTAAAAGTCTCAACTCATTGCGACCAGGTTTTTGTCCCAATGTTTTGACTGTTATTCTGAGGTTTTCATTCTCTTTTTTGAGTTTTTCACTCTCTTCAGTAATATTTTTAGTACCTTCTTGTGTAATCTTCATCTGGGTTGCAAGATGTCCTTTATACTCAGCTAACTCTTTTTTAAATTTTCTACCTGCAAAAAATCCCCTAACCATAAACAACAAAGAACCTATCACCAAACCAATAATCAACGATATCATATCGAAATTAAAATTTTCCATCTAAACTCCATATTTTAAAATAAGATAGATTTTATCATTATGAAGATATATAAAAAGAGTGGATTAAAATCTTGATGAAAAATTTTAACAAATTATAAAGATTAAAGATATTTAATAAAAAGTGGTGCGCCCAACAGAAGTCGAATCTGTGACCTTCGGTACCGCAAACCGATGCTCTATCCAGCTGAGCTATGGGCGCAAAATAAGTGAAGGGAATTGTATTCAAATAAAGCTTAAAACACCTTTTTTAATTGACAAAAATATGAAAAATTGATATAGTTTACAAAACAGTTGAGGCAAATTAATTTGACAAATAAAGTTATACTTTCTTCACTATACTCTCTATTTTTACTAAATACACTATCTGCTAAAGATATACTAAAAGAGTATACCTGTGGCCAAAGCTTTAACGGAGAAAAAAATGAACGTTATTCTTGTAAAACAATCCAAGTTAAACAAGCTATTGATAAGAAAATAATCAAAATAAAAGATTTTAAAACACTCTTTACTGCCATAGGAACAGATTCATTCTTAGAACTCTATCAAAGCAAAAAAAATCAAAAGCTACTAGATGACATCTTTATAAATGACTATACTCACACATTTCTCATCTACAAAAAAGTAGTCAATTTTAAAGAGGTCTTAGAAGAAAACCTAGAAGAATTTAATACTACAAAAGAGGATTTTATCAAAGAGATAAGTTTAGGTGGAGAATTTATAGCACTTATCCATATCCAAACACATTCAAAAGATAAATATGAAAAGATAAGAAAAAAAATATCAAATAAATTACTCACTTTCTCTAATATCAAAGCATTAAGGAAAAAACTTTTAGAAATTGAAAAAAATTATGATATTAAAATAAAAAACTATATTAGCGATAATCTACCCTTACAGCCTACAGATGATATAAATACACTTTTCAACAATTTTGAAAATTTTGAAATGTTAATAAAAGGTGAAAATACACCAATAGCGTTAAAATACTATCATGATAAGAAAGAATCACTCAGATCTATACTTAATGCCTATTATTTGAAAAATAATTTAAACTACATCAAAAAGCATCCTCAAGAATTTAAAATCTCGGACTCCATCAATAAATACGCAAAAAAATATTATAACGTAAACCAAGCTTTGGTACATTATGCAAAAAGTAGAGATAAAAATTGCACAATAAAAATACCATCACTGCCTGCCCGATATAATGCCTCTCTCATCATCAATCCCATAAAAACATTACCATTTACCTATAGCATAAAAGAAGAAAATGTTAAAGTAGATTATCCTCGGATAGATAAAAATATTAAATTTTCATTTTCATTACAAATCCATGACGAGATAAAAAGAGATGCAAAAGTTATAATTGAAACAACAAATCTAACAATAAAATCTAACAATAAAATAATTGCAACAGAAAAGAATGCACATATTAAAGTAGATACATTTGTCAATTATCCAAAACTACTATTTTCGAAGATAAACAGCAGTAGCTTAGGAAGTATTGAAGAAAGTTTTATTTTTAATAAATATGAGCAAGAAAAAAAGATAAAAGGATTTGGTCCTATTAAAGAGGCAACATGCGGCTATAAAGTAAGCATCAAAACAAATAAACTACAATTCTACTGCAAAGAGATAAAATTAAAACCACTAGATATCACTTTTAAACATAAATGATAAGACTCCTTCTAGTAAAAAGGGGACAATTATAACAGAAAAAGGGGGAAAGGAGGTTGATTAAAAAAAGAATGCTGATTGAAATAAAGGGAGAATAAAAATTAAAAACGGAACTGGCAGCGACCTACATTCCCACAACAGTAAGCTGCAGTATTATCGGCGATGAGGGTCTTAGCTTCTTGGTTCGAAATGGAGCAAGGCGTTTCCCCCTCTCTATAGCCACCAGAATCGTTGAGAGAAAGCAAGTTATTAAGGTCAAGGCTTTACTTTTTCATAGCTTTGCTACAAAAAAGTCAACCCATGACCCCTGTTGCACTCTATCAACGATTTCGTTTGATTAGAGAAAGTTTAATATGTTAATTGTCTGTATCTGTGAACAACTTCTGTTACCACTTATTAATGTATTACACTTAATAAGGAAGTGATGCTCTTAAAATAATATACCTCATACGAAAAAGCAAATGCTTTTTTGTGCTTCAGTATTTGTTACTTTAGCGCGAACTTCGTTCGTGCGTTAAAAGTAAATAATAAGTAAGACGTACGATCTATTAGTACTAGTCAGCTAAATAGGTTTCCCTACTTACACACCTAGCCTATCAACGTTGTAGTCTTCAACGGATCTTCAGGGAAGATTAATCTTGGAGTTGGCTTCCCGCTTAGATGCTTTCAGCGGTTATCTCATCCGAACATAGCTACCCAGCGATGCCCTTGGCAGGACAACTGGTACACCAGTGGTTCGTTCACCCCGGTCCTCTCGTACTAGGGGCAACTCTCCT
>JAJRSK010000037.1 GCA_024278835.1 Campylobacterales bacterium
TTCTTCAAGACTGAGATGTTTATATGACATTTTTACCCCTTAACTTTAGTAGTTGATTGTTTTTGGGTATCTTAGTCTTGTTGGACTTAAATACACAATCAATTTTTAGTTAGGGTATTCGCTTGGTATGCGAATCCGCCATTGTATTTTTTATGAAATTTTTGCTTTATCGCAAAAGCTTCATCTAATGAAAATCTTCCTTGTAACCTAATCATTATAATTTCATCATATTTGTTCACATGAACATAGCCTTTCATTCCTCCAATTGCTTTAGTGATTCGTCTTTGATGCAATTCAAGAATATCAAATTTAAATAAGGAATCATTGATGGTAGATGAATACATTGTAATTCCTCCATACGAATGCTTATTTCTTTTTATTTTAACTTCTAGTTTTTTTGCATCCTCTAGCTTTTCTTTTTTTAAGACATTTTTACTTTTATAAGGGGTAATGTCAAACCCTTTACACTCCCACCTATTTATGCTTCCATTCCATTTCCATATTCCATTATTATTTTCACAAACTGAATGAAGTGAGCCAGAAGCATTAACAATAAATAAAAATATTAAAATAGTTATTTTCATTCAAAATTCCTTTTTTTAGTTTTTGTACTACTTTTTATAAAAAAGTAGTTGTCTTCCATAGTTTATATGGAATTTATTTGATAGTTCAATGCAATAAAGATTTCTTATCTTTGGTCACTATATAAACTTTCGAACTATTAAGACAACGGTAGTCTTGAGAAATAGTTTTGCCCGCTAGGGTAAACTATTTCTCTCCAAGTACTTGTTATATGTTTATGTCAGTTCCACAACTTCTATACTTTTTGAATATTTTAATGCTTCATCAATAAATATTTTCATTGCTTCTCCAATAGTTTTTTGATCAACTAAATTGTCTAACAAATAAAATCCATAATCATTTACTGAATAATTATATATTTCTGTCATTTGACTACTGATTGGCGATGGTAGCTTGTTTAAAACTTCATGTGATTTGTATGCCTTTGGCATATCAAAAATTATTTTATATTCTTTTTTCATTTTTTCTCCAAATTTTCGCTAAATAACATCTATGTAAACAAAATCAGAAAATTTTAATTTTGTTTTTCCATTTAAATCTTTTCTCATAGCCAATACAATATTTCCAACAACTTTTCTTCCTTGTTGTGGGTCAGGAGCATTTCCTTTTGTGTCTATTACTAATTTGACCATTTCATTTATAGCTTCTATAACTTCATCTGAACTATATATCCAAGACTTGTATTGTTCTTCAAAAAACTTACGTTTTGTTTCGGAGGTTGCTGTTGATCCAACAAACCCTTGTAGTAAAATCAGTAAGTTGGCATATTTTTCTTCTTTGTATTTTAAAATAGATTCTTCTCGTTTTGAACGACTAGCAAAAAAGTAGGTTAAATAAGAACCAGCTATTGCGGTAAAAATTGGTAATATTGCATTTGCTTCCAAATATATTCCTTTGTCATCTAACGTTTGACTTGAGAAATAGTTTTCCTGCTAGGGTAAACTATTTCTCTCCAAGGAGACTGTGAAAGAACCCAAACTCAAAAGCCTATAAAATATCATAACCAAACAAGCCTAAAGTTCACTATATTAGAACCTTTAAAATAGTATAATATACTTACAGAAAGAGGCTAAAAATGGGACTATACAAAGAGGGGTTAAATCGAAAACAACAGTTAATGTTTCCAACATCATTGGATGAATTGGTAGATGAGAACAATATGGCAAGAGCGATAGAAGCCTATGTCAATACATTGAATATCTCTTCGTTAAACCTAAAAACAAAAAAGAGCTTCATCAAAGATGGACAACCAGCATTTCATCCAAAGCTATTACTAAAGATTTACATGTATGGCTACTTAAACAAGATACGAAGTTCTAGAAAACTAGAGACAGAGATAACTAGAAACATCGAGATGATGTGGCTGACTCAAGGCTTAACACCAAGCTATAAAACCATCGCCAACTTTAGAAAAGACAATCCAAAAGCCTTACAAACCATCTTTAAAGAGTTTAGCATACTCATCAGAGATTTGAAACTTATCACAGGCGATTTAGTCGCCGTTGATGGCGCATACTTGCGCGCTAATGCTAGTAAAAACACCCTAATAATGAAAAAAACAGTAAAAAAAGATTTAGCAAAGATAGATGAAGATATCAAAAACTATATGACTGTCTTAGAGACCTTGGATAAAGAAGATAAAAATCAGACAAACCTCAAAATATCCAAAGAAGAGATAGAAAAACTAGTAGAGAAAAAAGAGAAAATGCAAAAGGATTTAGAGTTACTAGAGACCCTAGGCAAAGAACAGTTCAATAAAACAGACCATGACGCTACTGCCATGAGTAAGCCAGCACATAACCTTATGGCTTATAATTCACAGATAGCAGTTGACCATAAATATAAATTTATCGTAGCTACAGATATCAGTACAAATGGTCATGATTTAGACCAACTGCATAACATGGCACTAAAGAGTAAAGCGATAGTCAATAATCCTGATATGATAGTAACAGCAGATAAAGGCTATTACTCCACTAGAGAAATAAAGAAATGTATAGAAAACGGCATAGAAACTATCATACCACCAAGATGCACAGCAGCAAATAAAAAAATCAAAAGTGCAAGATTTTCTAAAAACCAATTTACCTACAATCATCAAGATGATTGTTATATCTGTCCCAATAATCAAAAACTCAAAAAAATAGAAAAACAGTATGAGAGAAACGGACGAATGCTAGATGTATATAGAATCTCAAGCACCTGCTGTAAAATATGCCCTTTAAAACAAAACTGCCTCTCAGATGTCACACCCAATAAACAGATGTATAGATGGGAACATGAAAACATCATAGATGATTATGTAAAAAAGATGGCAACACCAGAAGCTAAAAAGATAGTTAAGCTGAGAGGCTCTATCGTAGAACATCCATTTGGAACAATCAAAAGAACACTAGGATGGGATCACTTTCTGGTTAGAAGTAAAGAAAAAGTACTTGGAGAAAATGCTCTTATCATGTTTACCTATAATTTTAGAAGATTACTTAACCTCATAGGGATAGATTTGTTTAAAAAACTCTGCCAAGCCATAAAAGAAAAGAATCTGACACAGATAAGGCAAGAGATAGCGGCTTATATCTAAGAATATAGCCTTATTTGGGGACAAATCACTCTAGTTTTAGAAATATATTTTTGAGATAGGATTTTTTACAGAAATTGAGTTTTTAGAGAAGATATAGAGGAAAATGACTGTGAATTTGGGGGAGTATTGGGACTAAGTTCACAGTCTCAAGGTTTTGTTAGACTTTTTTGCCAACACCATTTTCAAAGCTTTTAATAGAATCTGCCAGTTTACTTTGTGGTGTTGCACTATAAATCCTCTCTATAACAAGCTTTGTTGAAATGGCAGCAAGTCCATCTAAAATAGACAGAACTCTTTTTAAATATTTTGTATCTAGTATAATTTTATTACCAGGCTTTAATGTTGTATTGACTACTTCTCGCACATATTTTCTATCAACCCTACCATTGTTATGAATAATTGCATTTCGATTTGCAGTAATTTCTTTATACTCATCTAAAATATGTTGATAATTATCAGGAAAGTATTTTTTAAACTCTAGTTTTATTTTGTCTTTTTCAAATATATCTAATGGATTTCCATAAAATATTGATCGTAACTTTTCCTCGATTATTTTTGATATCATCTCTTCTTTTGTATCTGAATCAACAATATAGTTGAGATATTTTTCACCTTCTTTTTCTGTCTGTCCTTTACTGTTGTTTTTTAATTTTTCTGGAAAATCAGTGTAAACTATTTCTGCTAGATTACATATATAATCTTCAAATGTTCCTATTGAATCTAGTAACACTCTATTTGTTTGTGAGTTTTGAAGAACTTGACCTAAGGCACTTAAAGAAGTTGCTTTTGTTGTTTTTCTAACTTGTCCATCAGCTAAAAATGGTTCAAACTTATATGGAGGCAATGTCCCATTTTTTATATTTTCATGTAAAAGAGGTGCATAAAATTGTATAAAAGAGTACTCTTCCCAAATATGACGTAATTTTTGTCTATATTTTTTCATTAATACATGTAGTCTAGGCACGCTTTTATTCATAGGTTTCCTTTTGTAGTCTAACTATTTAATACCTAACAAACTATACAAACCACCATCAATATCCAAACATTATCTAACACCCAAAATGTGCATATAATAATATAAGAGATAAAACTATTTGTAAATTTAAATTATTATAGTTAAAAATTAAAATAATTTCAAGCTTAACATAATCTTTTAACTTGAAAATTGACAATTATCCCACACTTTGTTAGATAATTGTTTAAAAATCCATTATTTATGCACTTTGTATATATTACCTCAAGCCACCATCGCTAGGAGTATCTCCACACCTATCATGATAGCTTCAGATTCTCCACTTTAGCCTCTTCTTGCATATAAGTTTTACATACTTATCATGATAATATATCCACAAAGGAATGTATCATGATAGATGTACTGGTAATTGGCACGGGCGAATATGTTACGGGCTTGGCTGGGGAGAGTGTTGTAGAGAGTGACAAGAGTTTTGGTGTGATTGCCCTCTCTCTTTTTGATATGCGTCAGCGTGGCTTGGTGGGGGATATCTCACTTGTCGGGAGAAATGGCAAACGATTTGATGCCATAAGAGAGCATTTTGAGAGAAACCTCAAAGGGGCTTACCCTAGCTTAGATGTTTCATTTAACGCTTATCCCAAAGAGCCTATTGTTGATGAAGATGCTTATAAAGTCGCTTTGGGTGAGATGAAAAAAGGATCTGCCGTACTCATCTTTACACCCGATGATACACACTTTGAGATAGCAAAAGAAGCACTCGAGGCAGGGATGCATGTGCTGGTTGCCAAGCCCTTGGTCAAAACACTCCAAGAGCATCGGGAATTGATGGATTTAAGTCAAGCAAAAAATACCCTTTTGATGCTAGAGGTGCATAAACGCTTTGATCCTATCTATGCTGATGCGGTAGATGAGATTCGCACCTTGGGGGATTTTTCGTACTTTAACGCCTATATGTCACAGCCAAAATCCCAACTAGAAACCTTTAAAGCATGGGCTGGTATCTCTAGCGATATCTCCTATTATCTTAACTCACATCATATAGATTTACTCTCGTGGGCGCTGCAAGATATCGCTAGACCTCTAAGCGTCTATGCCACCGCGTCAAGAGGCGTGGCGGATGATTTACTAGGTCGTGAAGTAGAAGATACCATCACACTCACCATAGCGTGGGAAAATATCCAAAGCAAAAACCTCGCCACCAGTATCCATACCGCTTCATGGATAGCACCCCCTGCCGATGTCCATTCACAACAACGCTTCTTTTATATGGGACACAAGGGGGAAATCAACATCGACCAAGCCCACAGAGGATATAGCATCGCAACAGATACAAAAGGCTTCAAATCAGCCAACCCACTTTTCATGAAATACACCCCAAGAGAGGGGAAATTTGCAGGGCAAAGTGGCTATGGGTATCAAAGTATTGCACATTTTATCACATCTTCTCACTCACTTGAGAAAAAAAGTACAAACTTAAAACAACTCAACAAAACCCTCCCAACCATCGCAAATACCTTGCAGACAACGGCTATTTTAGAAGCAGGATACAAGAGTCTAAGAAGTAAAAAAGTAGAAAATATTTAAAAATTTGCTATTTTTTTAAAAATCAGTTATAATAGCCCTGATTTAAGATGAGGTTAGAGTTCATCTTTGGTATAAACGCGTTTGATTACACTGCTAGACCGAAAGACTCCCCCCGATTTAAATTCCCAACTTCTTAGGAAGTAATTTTTTTAAAAGGCATTTAATATGGCAGATTTAGTAAATGGAACAGTAAAATGGTTCAATGATGAAAAAGGTTATGGATTTATCCAACAAGAAAACGGCGGAGCAGATGTATTTGTACATTTTCGTCAAGTAAACCACAATGGACCAGGACGTGTTTCTTTGGCTGAAGGTCAAGCAGTAACATTCGAAATCGGCGAAGGTCAAAAAGGCCCACAAGCTGAAAACGTAACACCTCAGTAGGTTTTACATTTGCGCGTGTGCACTTTGCACGCGCACTTTTACCCTCTTAGCCTTTTTGAAAAGGCATTTTCTCATACAAATTTCATATCCAGTTCAATCTATAAAATCATTATAATTCACCTACATCATATAAACCAAGCAAATACTCTTCTGCAAGCACATAAGAGACAGCAAATGGATGCATGCTATAACTTATGCTATACTTACAGTGTTTTTTTCATTCGACCCTATGGGGGTGAGTGGTGTGAAAATAGAAAGGCATAGATATGACAAAAGAAGAAATATTACTATTTTTAAGAGAGAAAAAAAAATTTTTAGCAGAAAATTATGGTGTATTAAGCATAGGACTCTTTGGCTCGTATGCTAGAGATGAAGCAAGGGAAGATAGCGATATCGACATCGCTGTGGAGATAAAAAGTGATAATAAAGCAGATAACTATTTTGGATTGTTGCACTATTTGGAAGATACTTTACACAAAAAGATAGATTTGGGTATTGAAAGTAATCTTAAAGAAATTGTTAAGCCTTATGTAAAAGAAGAGATTATATATGTCTAATCCACGCGGAGATAAACTGTATATTTTAGATATATTAGAGTCTATAGAAGCGATAGAAAGTTATGTCAAAACATATGACTATGATAGTTTTATAGAAAACAGAATGGTGTATGCTGCTACCATACGAGAACTAGAAATCATAGGAGAAGCAGCAAGCAAACTATCAGACGGTTTGAAAGAAAAATATCCCAATATAGACTATAGAACTGTAAAAGATTTTCGTAATGTATTGGCTCATGAATATTTTGGAGTAGATATGCAAATAGTATGGATGGTCGCTACACAAAAAATACCACAACTAAAACGAGAAATCCAAAAAATAGACATTTAGATAGATTACCTATATCACCTGATATCATATAGAAATATAGGTATTACGAATGGTAGCTGACACAGAATTTTTTACGCTCTCTATCCTACCCTCTTAGCCTTTTTGAAAAGGCATTTTGAAAGATTCCTTTTGGGTCTTCTTTATCCACAAACTCCCAAAAATCATCCCATTTTTTATAATTTTTCTTAAAATCCTCCGTTGTGATACGAAACTGTTTTCCCCAGTGAGGTCGTCCACTGTGTGCTAAAAGAATCTTATCTACCTCTGTAAAATAGCGTGTATACTCAGGTTGACGACGCAATGGAAAGTGTATCTTTGTCCCGATAAAACAGACATCTTCTCCTTGTGTAGGAGAGAGCCAATAGTCATCTTTTTTCACAAATCGCACTTCTATAGGCGTATCGACATAGATACCCCTCTCTTTTATCATCTCTATCAATTCACCAAACACATCAAAAGTCTCTTCTATCTTAAAGGCATACTCCACCACATCTTGCTTGAGTACATGAGGAAGGAAAAATGCCCAATGCGAAGGATAGACACTTTGGGCGACTTCACCCTCTTTTGGTAACAGAATCTTTGACATCAGCCTGTTGATAGAGGGGACTAAATCGCGTTTAAATGAGGCTACAAAAAGCAAGAGCTCGTGAAAAAAGTTATTGACCACCACACCTGTCCAGCCATAAGTCATCCACTTTTTAAAGGATGAACTCTCCTCTTTATCACTCCTATTTCCAAGCCACACCATAAAGTCCTCTGTGTGGGGTATCCAGATAAATTTAAAATGGTCATTCTCTTTTAAAAGTGTTTTAAAATTTGCCTCTATCTCTTCAAATGGCATACGTTTTTCAATCACTTCTAGCTTATAAAAAGGCTCACATTGCAAGGTGATATGCGTGATGACTCCCAACATCCCCAATCCTACGGCATAAATGTTAAATGCTTCATCACTATTTTTGATGATTTTTACTTCCCCCTGTGGCGATACCACCTCAAAAGCTAAAACATCAGAAGCAAATATCCCATGCGCTATCCCCGAACCATGATACCCCGTAGAACAAGCTCCTGCAAGCGAGTCAAAAACATTGGTACCGAGGTTTTTAAGAGAAAGTTTATTGGCTTTTAAAATCTTGATTAGATGGGGTATACGAATGCCAGCTTGGACTTTGACAGTATGTTTTTGATGGTCGATATTGACGATATTATTAAAGGCTTTTAGGGAGATATTGATGCCATCTTTGCCCGCGCAAAAGATATCGTTATAGGAGTGTTTTGCCCCTACGACTTTAAGTGGCGTGTTTGATTGCTTGCATGATTTTACGAGTGTTACTATCTCTTCTTGACTTGTAGGATAAAGTATCTCTTTTGGATGACATAGCGCCGTTCGCGCCCAATTTTTTAAATCTTTCATGGGCGTAGTTTATCATGATAGGGTTTATCTTTTTAATAAATCTACCATGAAAAAATCAGCAGAACCATTGCCAAAACTATCTGTTTCACCCACGATGACCATAGAACCCCGACTCGTTTGTGCTACCGCATGCGCCATATCTTTTTTGCCACCACCATAGAGATTTCCCCAGACTAGGTGTCCCTTATCATCAAGTTCTAGTACATACATATCGTACTTTCCATGCCCCATAGACTTGGTCGTACCGACTACCATATAGCCACCATCAGGCGTATGCGCGATACCATGTCCAAGTTCGATACTTTTAAAACCAAAAAGTTGATGCCATACTTGCTCACCATTTTTATCGAGTTTCATCACATCGATATCACTATGTTTACTTTTATAAGACTCTGTTTCACCAGCGACGACACAACCGCCATCTTTGGTTGGGGTAATGGCTCGAAAGATATCTTTTTTCTCTTCACCATAGGCTTTTGCCCATATCTGTTTTCCCGTAGGTGATATTTTTGTGATATAAAAATCTAAATTATCTTTACTATAAGAATCTGAACTACCTGCAAGGATAAAATTCCCATCCGAAGATGGTGTGATAGCGTAGGCTACATCATCTTTTTTACTACCATAGGTCTTTTGCCACACTTTATTACCATTTTTATCGAGTTTCAAAAGATAGATATCCTGATAACCTTTACCATACGATTCTGTTGAACCTGCTACCATAACACCCCCATCTTTAGTGGCACAAACAGCATTGGCATGGTCAAGTTCATCCCCACCATACGCTTTTTGCCAAATCATTCCACCATCTTTTGCGGAGAGTTTCACAGCATAAACATCAAAATCACTATTTTTATTAAAAGATTGCCCGTGTCCTACGGCTACAAGATTACCATCACTTGTCTTGGTCAAAGACGTTGCCAAGTCTCTCTTTTTCCCACCAAAAAATTTACTCCAAAGCGTTTGTCCTTTAGCATTGACACGAATCACACACAAATCTTCTCGTCCATGTCCAGTTCTACGACCAGAGCGACAAGTTCCTAGCACTGCGACATCACCATTAGCCAAAGAAACAACAGAACGTGCTATCTCTTTTTTACTCCCACCAAAGGTCGTTTTCCATGTGAACTTTAGTTCAGGTTTTGAAAGTTTTTTAGTGGCATTTTCATCTTTTGCGACACCTGATAATGTAAAAATAGAGGCTATCATGATAGTTGTTAATAGTTTTGTCATAGTATTTATTCTCCTAGGGAATTATTAGCATTTATTATACATCTATCAAGATTAACGCATACTTAGGAAGATTAAAAATCTGTTTTTATCCTATCAATCATATACCCAACTGCTCGTATATTGATGATAAAATCTTCTTTTAGATTCTTTTTCAGTCTACTGACTTCTGCTCTGATAGTTGTATTGTCAATGGTGCTATTTTCCCAAACACCCTCACGCAATAAATCATAACTGACAACAACACCACGATTGACTGTTAAAATTTTTAAGATACCAAGTTGTCTACTAGGTAAAATTGTTGGTTGATTATAAAAATAGAGCATATTTGAAACTGCATCAAAACTATACCCTTCTGATAAGCGGGTATGCACTTGTGGAGCTTGATAAGTTTGAAGCATCTTATCTATACGCAAGGAGAGTTCTTTGAGATGAAAAGGCTTTTTCAAATAGTCATAGCATCCCAGTTCAAAAGCCCGGGAAATCTCCTCTATATCTATCAAAGCAGAGATGATGATAGCAGGAGGTGTAATCCTTAAAGTATGAATTTTTTCCAACAAACTCAAACCATCAATCTCAGGTACATTAATATCAAGGATGATTAAATCATAAAGATTTTCTTTTATCGCTTTCAAAGCACTCTTGCCTTCACGAAAGTTCTCCACCACATGCCCCGTGGATTGTAAATACTCCACAATCGTTTTATTTAGAAGCATCTCATCTTCAAGTAACAATATCTTCATACTTTTATCCTAAAGCGGTACGAAAAGCATGTCCTATCTTCATCGGAATCAAGGGTGACTAAAATATCTTCTTCATCACAGATTTGTTTGACCAGATTTAATCCAAGTCCAAATCCATCATGCGTTGAATCCTCTCTATAGTAAGCATCAAACACCTTATTCGGATATTGAATATGCGTAGAGTGGCTAGAAAAAGAGATCCGAAAGTGACTCTCCTCTAAGACCAAAGAGATAAGAATTTCTGCATCTTCTAGGGTATATTTTATAGCATTTGTCAAATTATTATCAATGATGCGTTGTAGTTTTGTTTCATTAAACATGATAGTTACATGCTCTTGCACACTTTGCAATGAAAATGTCAGATTAACTTCTGCTGCCACCTCCCTAAAAAAATCTATACGATTTTGAAGATATGACACCAATTCAATACGCTGCAAAGGATAATCAACATGGTCTTTTTTCACCAAATAACTCAAGTCATCATATATCGTAAAAAGGTTTTTCATCGCGGCTTCCATCTTGGCATGATAACTATTTTTACCTATTTTAAGTGCTGAAAGTTCGATGTTATTCATGATGATAGAGAGTGGTGTCATCGTCTCATGAATCGCATGACGCATAAATACTTTTTGATTTGAAAGTAACTTTTGGGAAAAGAGCTTTTCACGCTTAAGAGTCTCTGCTTGTGCTTCTAAATCAGCCGTTGATTGTTGGATGAGATGGGTGAGTGCTTGTATAGTCATCGCATATTCGCTATCTTTACCCTCTATACGTATCTCTTCACAACAATTTACATCTTGTTCTTTTTTTGACTCAGAGAGTGCGACTGCTGTGAGTGTCTGATTAAAGAGTTCATTATGTCCATCATGATGATAAAATTCCCCATAAGTAAAAAACCCAGCCACCGTAGCTAAGCGGCTAAAAGGTTCTATCTCTACTTGTATAAAATCTGGTATATACCGTCTTCTAGCCATACATGAGTAGATAAAGAAACTCTCTACTGGGGCATGGCACAAAACATCTAGCGCCGTTGTAGGAGCGTTGATTATCATCTCTGCATTGCCAAAACCAAGTTTGATTTTATCCCCACATTTTAGATTTCCTGCAAAACTGAGCGAACCATCATCATGTTTCGCTAGTACCGCACGCGCTATCTCTAAACCACTTTTTTTAACTATCAGCGGGAACTCTATGCCTGTACTAGGCAAGGCATCTGCGACTGCTTCTCCCAAATACTTGGCATAAAATGCCACAGCACTCATCCCATCTATACGATAGACCCTATTATTTTCTACCTCATCGATACGATGCTCAACACCGATAGGACTCCAGTTAAAACTATAGGCATTATGTACTTGTAGATTTTTTGAACTCAACGAGACACCAACAGCACCTTGGCTAAGTATCACATCGCCTTGCGAGATATATGTCTGTATAAACTGTGCATTGTCCCCTGCCATACCACCTGCTACAATCACTTGGTTATTGACAGATTCTATCCCTTTGAGAAAATCTTCCCCATTGCTCGTAGAACCATCCGTAAAGACAAGCAACAATTTTGTATCCTCTTTGATAAGTGTTTTGGCAATCTCTTCTCCATCTCTAAAACTGTTACCGTTATCTACATATGCACTTTGTATTTGTGTCTTTTCAAAGGTAGAGAGCGCCAGTATCGTCTCATTTGTGTGTATATTCTTCCCATCTATCTCTCCATCTGTTGTAGCACCTACACAGACCGCCTTAGGAAATAAAACACTTAATTGGCTAATAACCTCTTGCAAGACACCCTTACCCTGACCGCAAAACACTTGTATCAAGAGATTTCTATGCATGTTAAACGCGATGATATCAATCGTAGAAGAGAGAGAATTGCCAGTCAATCTATAAGTAACAGTTTTCAAAACGCTCCTCTCTACATTTTCATAGTTACTTTTTGTAACATATAAAAAATTATTATAAGATAATTGTACACTATTTTACGCTTTAGTGCAACCGCTATTTTCTTGCAACACATGAAGAGTACCATATGTGTTGAAAAGGTATAACACATCAGAGGGCTATCATGATAGATAGAAAATTACATAAAAAAAGGAAAAAATATGGCATTTGAAAAACCAACATTTAAAGCACAGTATGAAAACTTTATAGGTGGCGAGTGGGTCGCTCCTGTTGATGGCAACTATTTTGAGGCACTTTCACCAATAGATAACAAACTCATAGCCAAAGTGGCACAATCAAATAAAAAAGATATCAAACTAGCAACCGATGCTGCTTGGAAAGGATTTGAGAGTTGGGGGAAAACTTCTGTTACTGAGAGATGCGCAGTACTCAACAAGATAGCAGATGCCATAGAGGCAAACTTAGAGATGTTAGCTATCGCCGAATCTTGGGACAATGGAAAAGCTGTGCGTGAAACCATCAATGCAGATATACCACTAGCTGTTGATCACTTTCGTTATTTTGCCTCTGTTATTCGTGCTGAGTCAGGCACAGTCAGTGACCTAGACTCTTCACTCATCTCACAAGAAGTCCATGAACCTTTAGGTGTCGTGGGACAAATCATCCCTTGGAATTTCCCACTTCTTATGGCAGCTTGGAAGATAGCCCCTGCCATCGCTGCGGGTAACTGTGTCGTACTTAAACCCGCTGAACAGACACCAGTTTCTATCATGATGCTGATGGAAGTCATTGCCGACGTAGTCCCTGCCGGTGTCATCAACATCGTCAATGGATTTGGTCCAGAGTGTGGTAAGCCACTAGCTTTAAGTAAAGATATCAGAAAGATAGGATTTACCGGAGAGACAACAACAGGTAAACTCATCATGCAGTATGCCTCTGAGAACCTCATCCCAGTCACACTCGAACTTGGTGGTAAATCACCAAATGTCTTTATGGAAAGTATCATGGATGCCGATGATGCCTTCTTTGATAAAGCGATAGAAGGCTTAGTGTTATTTGCATTTAATCAAGGTGAAGTATGTACCTGCCCTTCACGTGCACTTATCCAAGAGAGTATTTATGAGCCATTTATGAAGCGCGTGTTAGAACGCGTCGCTGCCATCAAGATGGGAGATCCATTAGATACTAGCACGATGATGGGAGCACAAGCATCCAATGACCAATATGAAAAAATATTACACTACATCAACATCGGTAAAGATGAAGGTGCAGAAGTCTTAGCAGGAGGGGATAAGTTTGAAAATCCTACACATCCTGAAGGCTTTTACATCCAACCAACTATCTTTAAAGGTGACAACAAGATGCGTATCTTCCAAGAAGAGATTTTTGGGCCAGTACTTTCTGTCACTACCTTTAAAGATATCGACGAAGCACTTGAGATTGCCAATGATACACTTTATGGATTGGGTGCGGGTGTATGGACTAGAAATGTACATGAAATGCAAAAACTAACACGTGGTATAGAAGCAGGTCGTGTATGGGCAAACTGTTATCATCACTACCCAGCACATGCCTCATTTGGTGGATATAAACAGTCAGGTATCGGGAGAGAAAACCACCTCATGATGCTGAACAACTACCGTCATACGAAAAATATCCTCACATCTTATGATGAAAATGCCTTGGGATTCTTTTAAGCCATGAGTACAAAACGCGTAAGTTCAACACAAAAAGCAAATGAACTCATCGATAGACTAAGGGAAAAACATGGTACAGAACTCATGTTTCATCAAAGTGGTGGATGCTGTGATGGCTCCGCCCCGATGTGTTTTGAAGTAGGCGACTTCATGGTGGGGAGTCGTGATGTGAAGGTGGGAGAGATTCATGGTTGTGAATTTTTCATGGCACCCGAACAGTTTGACTATGTCAAAAATACCCATATGACTATCGATGTGGTAGAAGGAAGAGGGTCTAGCTTTTCGATAGAGATTCCTTTGGGACTGCGATTTATCGCTATCTCTAGGCTCTTTACACCTAAGGAGTTAGAAAACTTAGAAGAGATAGAGGTCGATTTAGACTAACTATCATGATATAATCCAACCATGAAACAAAAAGTATTAATTCTTCACGGTTGGGGTGGAAGTGACTATCCCCATTGGCAAAGTTGGCTGGCGGGGGAGATTGCCAAGGAGTATGGTACCGTCTCTTTTCCGCTCCTTGACAATCCCCACTTTCCTAACAAAAATCGTCAAATGCGACAAGTCAAAACACTTCTAAAAGAGTTCAAGCCCGACACCGTTATCTGTCACTCCTTGGCAAATATCATCTGGTTTCACCTCTGCGAAGAAGGCGAGATAGAGGCTGTCAAAAGAGTCCTACTAGTCTGCCCTCCTTCAAGCAACTGTGACATCAAAACTATCAAGCAGTTTTTCCCTTATCAAGCACCCAAAAATCTTTATGCTTCAGAAGCCTTGCTAGTCACCTCTACAACAGACCCCTATCTCACCCAAGAAGAAGCATCTACATTGGCAAAAGAGTTGGACATAGAGATGAAAGTCTTAAAAGATGCAGGACATATCAGCGCCGATAGTGGTTATGGTGTGTGGGACTGGGTACTAGCGTGGGTGAGAAAGTATAAATGAACTTATCTCATCCATAACCCCATCATCATATAAGATTCGCCTATGCCCTAAACCCTTAGTTTGAACAAACTTTGCCCAAGACCATTGTTGACAACAAGCACCAACATTGTCTATACTCACCTCTTTATCACTTGGGTCATAAATGATTAGTGTAGGCACTTGATAAGATGAAGTAAAGATATCCCTCCACTCTTTTCCATACTTTAACAATCCCTCTTTTTGTTTATCCCAAAAATATCTAGGCAATTTATCCAACACTTTTTGCGGGATATGCAATTTCTCCCCAAACCATTTTTCGATGATTTCTATAGGATTACAAAAGGGAGCAATTAAAACTATCTTTTTTGTCTCTAATCCTAATTTTGAAGCAACAAAAGTTGTCGTACCACCTAGAGAGTGCGCGATGATACACTCTACTTCACCAACAGAGTGATTGATAAATCGCAGACAATCTGCCCATTGTGAAAGCATAGAGAGTCCACCTGAACTATCTCCATGACCGATGGCATCATACGAGATGACTTGATAACCTTCTCTCACAAGCTTTTCAATCACCTTGTGCATGCTCGTGGCTACGCCTGTCCAGCCATGTACTACTAAAACCTTTGGATCTGACGCTTTGCCCCAACGATATCCTGCGATTTTATAGCCTTCAAAAGAGATTGTAAATTTTTTTGCCTTTTGTAAAAGAGTCTTTTCGATTTCACTACGCTCATAACAACTAGGCGTATGAAACAGTAAAAATGCTTTATCTATCACCAGTTTAGGCGACACCCTACCTATAAGAGAGAAATAAAATCGATAAAAAAATAATTTATTCAGCATCATAAAACCCCCTGTACCATTTTATCCTAAGCTATGTTCTTTTCAAAACATCAACGATAAAACGGTAAATACTCTGGTATACTTCCTCTGCCTCATTCCCTTGTAAAATGCTATGTTTTTGGCGCGGCAATAGTATCATCTTTTTGAAGTCTGATTGGACATTGTCGTAGATAAGTTTGGCACTTTTAGGATTCACTACAGGATCATTATCCCCTTGCAAAATGAGGATAGGTGCTGTCACTTTGTCTAAAGTTTTTTCCACTTTTGTCATCACTTTTTCCATCTCAGCCACAGAAGAGAGAGGATGTTTATCATAGTTTACCTTGGGATTTTCACTATCATTTTCTATCCATTCGTTGATGCCTTTTGCATGAAGATAAGCTATCATCTCATTAAAAGCATTAAGTGTGGGGACAACATAAGAGACTTTGAGATTATTTAGCTTTAAAGCAGAATTTATCACCATCACACCATCCACTTCATACTGTGCTCCATGGTAGAGCGCCAACAAGCCACCGGTTGAGAATCCTCCGATAAAAACTTTATCACACACTTGCCGCATCGCGGTAAAGGCACGCTCAAAATCCACTTCCCACTCCTCTGATGAGACCTCTTTTAATGCCTCTGGGTCTGTCCCATGTCCGCGCAGACGAGGGATGTAAACATTAATGCCTTTTGCATAGAGATATTCTGCCAATTTTTTCGCTTCTGCCGGCGCTGACATATACCCATGCGAAAAGACGATACCTGTACTGTTCTTATCATGATAGAGTACGATAGGTTTTCCAACCGCATCTTCTTTTGGCATGCTATCATGATAGCGTAAATACTCATCTTCATAGTACTTCAAGTCACGTTGCTGTAAGTAGTGAAAGTTATCCATCTTAAGTTCACTTTCGGAGAATAGACTATTTTTTTCAGCCGTCTCCACCAACTCTTTTTGCCACTTAATCTCATTTAAGATAACTTGGAGTGTATTTTTCACCCGTATTTTATTAAAATCATAACGCTTCTGAAGTAATTTTTTATCAAAAAGATACTCACCCTCACTATCTTTAAAAAGTATTTTTTGAACCTGTGCAATTTTAAGTGCTGACTTAAAAGGAGCGTACTCTTTATCTAGGATAAGTTTAAAGAGTTCTTTAGATAGTTCAGGGTGGAGATTGAGACCTTTTATATTTCTAAGTTCCCTCACATTTTTATAGATAAGCGTTCTCAAGTAGGTAGGGCAAACTTTGAGCGTAGGCATCGTCACAAGTGAAAGTATAAAGATATGATCAAAGTTGATTTGCATATTACCATAGACTTTTTTCATCGCATCATTGATAAGCTCTTTTCGCTGTTTATCTATAAGCGCACCCGTAAAACTACTATCTTCCAAAGAACCCTTGTGCGCATTTTGATACGCGTGTATATATTTCCTAGCAGAGATTGGTTTTCCAAAATGAAGATGCATGTTGGCGTCCATCAAAAGATTGATTTCGATTTCAAGTTCTTCAAAAAGTCTTGTTCCTCGTAGATTAAACCACTTGTCTATCAAAAGTAAAAGTCTATTTTCTCCAGTACGTATTGGATAATACGTAATAGAGAGTGGTACAATACTGAGTGAAACATCATGGGATAGTTTTATCTTGTCTAGTTTATGCCTTCTGCAAAACCTCTTTATCTCTGCTTCATCACTGACCCCTTTCATCCGCTCACGCATCATCTCTGATTTTAGTGCTAAAACCGCTGCTCCCGTATGTACCGGTCCTTCTCTCATTGTCGTATGAATACAAAATTCTCCATCATCAAAGCTAATCTCTTTGTTTTTGACCATATGCCCCTCAGGATAAATAATCCAATCTGCCTTACCAGAGAGAAAATCCTCCGTGATGATACAATCTCTCGCTTCATTTTTATTGGAGATGGAACCTGCCAGTCGCATATACTCCCCAAGCCACCCGACAAACACCGTGTCATCTGCCAAAGACCTAGAAATTCGTTTATGTTTACTAAATAGTAGATACGGCACAACAAAAGTCTCAAAACGAGTAAAGTGGTTTGCCAAAAACAAAACAGGAGCATCAGGTAGCCCCTCACCACTTGTGGTGATATTGGCACCGCTAAGTTTTTTGATAATAGCGATAAAAAGAGACGAAATCCAAAGCACTACTTTTATCATCTGAAATACTCCTCTTTGGTAAAAGAGTCTACTGCTATCATCTTGCGTTGTAATTTTCTCACCCTTTTAAATTGTGTAGCTTCTTCTTTACTAAGCGCTTCAATCCCTTCTACTTTTTCTTTGTTTATAATCTCTTTTGCATCATTTAGGGCAAGTGCCGCCTCAATCAACTGATACATTTTTTCATTTTTTCCACCGATATAGACATTGTTACAAATTCGCTCTCTCATTGCTAGATCTGTCCCTAAAAGTTTTGCTATCTCATGTAAATCTCTATCTTTGATAACTGAGCCCATAGGATTTAACCTACTAAAATATGAAAGCAATGTAAAAGGGTACGCTAAAACTCCAGAGGCCAAGTTTTGATAAATACCTAAAAAAGCGTGATCTATCTTGTTAAATCCATCTTCAAGAGCCACCCTTAAAAAAACCTCATCCTCTTTTTTCCCTTCCATTTGAAAGCGTTTAAGCGTCGCGCTCATCATATACATCTGCGCTAACACATCTCCAAATCTTCCAGAAACAGACTCTCTTCTTTTCAAATCAGCTCCCATCAAACCCAAAGCTACATCTGATAAAAATGCAAACTTCGCAGAAGCCCAAGAGAGTTTTTGCTCATATCTCCTTGTCTCACCTTGCCCTTTTGTACGGTGTAAATATCCACGAGAGAAAAATAACATACTCGCACGAAATCCATTTCTAAAGACATGTGCAATATGCGCAAAAAGGGCACTATCAAAAGCTTTTATATCCTCATTCTCTAGTGCTTCAATCTCATTATAGGCATAAGGATGACAACGAATCATACCTTGTCCAAAAAGTATCAGCGTTCTTGTCATGATATTGGCTCCCTCTACCGTAATGGCAACGGGCGAACCAAAATAAGCATGTGCCAAAAGATTTTTAGGTCCCTTTGAGATAGCCCCACCCCCTTGGATATCCATGGCATCCAAGATATTTTTTCTAAATTTTTCAGTACTTTGATACTTCATGATAGCATTGGCTACCGCTGGTTTGGCACCGCTGTCTATCGCCCCTAGGGTAAATGTTTTAGAAGCATCCAAGAGATAAGTATCTGCACCCATCCGCCCTAGCACTTCAGCAATTCCCTCAAATTTTCCGATGGAGATACCAAACTGATAACGCACCACACTATAAGTAGAGGCAACCATCGTGGCAAGCTTTGTACCTCCTGTACTAGTAGAAGGAAGAGAGATGCCACGCCCTACGGCAAGAGACTCCATTAACATCTTCCAGCCTTCGCCTATGCCTGAGTCTCCACCGATGATATCTTCTATAGAGATGATGACATCTTTACCAATGAGTGGCGCATTCACAAAAGGAACACCCAAGGGGTCATGTCGTCTACTTTGATCTACCCCCTCACTTTTAGCATTCACCAAAGCACAGGTGATACCCAACTCCTTTCCTCGTCCAAGGATATTTTTAGGATCTTTCAACACAAAAGCCAAGCCTATAAGTGTTGAAATCGCACTCAATGTAATGTAGCGTTTTTCAAACTGAAGCTTGATTTTCACTTCACCATCATCATCTTTAAAGATTTCACCATAAGACTGTATAGAAGCCGCGTCACTTCCCGCTTCTGGTTCAGTAAGTGCAAAACAGGGAATCTCCCTACCATCAGCTAGACGCGGAAGAAAATACTCTTTTTGTTTTTCTAAACCATAGTTATGCAAGAGTTCTGCCGGTCCTAATGAATTTGGCACCATCACCGTAATCGCCAAGACTTGTGAACGCGTGGCAAGTTTTTCAATCACACAACTATGCCCATACGCGGAAAATCCAAGCCCTCCATACTCTTTAGGGATAATCATCCCCAAAAAGCGTCTCTCTTTGATAAATTTCCACACTTTTTTAGGAAGTTCTCTTTTTTGAAAAACATCCCAATCATTGGTCATCGCACAAAGTGCTTCTACTTCGTTATCTAAAAATGCTTGTTCTTCTAGACTTAGTGTCGGATAAGGGTTTGAAAATATCTTTGTAAAGTCTGGTTTCCCACTAAAAAGTTCTCCCTCTATCCACACACCTCCCGCTCTCAAAGCGGTCTTTTCCGTATCTGAAATCTTGGGCAATAGCCCTTTTGATTTTAGCATCTTAAAAAGAGGATTTGTGATAAATTTTATCCTTGTATCTTGTAAAAAACTCATGATGCACCTCCATAAAAAGTCATCTCTTTTTGTGCCATATCTAGCAGTAGATGAGAGGGTGTAAACCTATCTCCATATGCAGCTCGCAGTTGGTTTAATATTTTGATGATTTTATCTACACCTATCGTATCTGCGTAGCGTAGCAATCCACCACGAAATGCTGGAAAACCAGTCCCCATCACCATCGCCATATCCAGATATCGTGCATTAGCCACGACATCTTCTTCTAAACATCTTGTCGCTTCGTTTATCATGATAAGTAGTGAGCGGTGAAGCACCGTCTCTTTATCTAGAGCGGTTGAGCCTTTTTGCAAAGTAGTTATTTCAAGATTTAGCGTAGGTTTTTTACTCCCATAGTCATAAAATCCTTTTTGCATTTTTTTACCAAGCCATTTTTTACCCACCATCTCATTCATCAACAAACTCTCTTGCATCCGCTCACCATATGCTTCATGTAATATCACAGAGACTTTAGCCCCGATATCAACTCCCACCGTATCGATAAGTGCAAAAGCCCCCATCGGCATACCAAAGTCTAAAAGTGTCTTATCAATCATCTTGATATCCCCACCTTCTTCAAACATCAAGGTCGCCTCTTTTAAGTAAGGTAAAAGGATACGGTTGACTAAAAACCCCGCTGACTCTTTGACCTTTATAGGCGTTTTACCCATCTGTTTACTAAGTTTTACCACCGTAGCAATCGTCTCATCGTCGGTTTTATCCCCCGCAATGATTTCTACCAATGGCATACGCTCAACAGGATTAAAAAAGTGCATCCCAACAAATCTATGCGGATGTTTTAATCCTTTTGCTAAATTACTGATAGAAATCGAAGAGGTATTACTAGCGATAATCGCATCCTCTTTAAGTACTTCTTCAAACTCTGCATAGATTTTTTGTTTTAATGCACTATCTTCATTCACTGCTTCGAGGAGAAAGTCACAATTTTGAAATCCCACATACTCTGTAGCAGAAGTGATTTTATCCATCTTAAGTGCCACTGCACGCTCACTCAAACGACCACGTTTTTTGATGCCTTCATAAATATTTCGGATTTTAACTACTGCTTTTGCAGCACTTTCACTACTTCTAACTTTCAGACGTACATCGATATCTTGGTTGTTTAAAGCCCATGCGATACCACTTCCCATCGTACCTGTTCCTACGATAGAACTTTGCTGTATCTCTTTTGCTTTGGCTTTTGAAAACGACTCTTTTTTGAGAATTTCTGAGATAAAAAAGAGTTCAATAAGATTTTTTGAGATAGGGGTAAGTGCTAACAGACCAACCGCTTCCCTCTCTATCTTTAATCCCTCTTCAAGTGATTTTCCATAACTTTCATACATCACATCGATGACGCTTAATGGTGCGGGATAATGCCCAGCTGTTTTTGCTAAAACTTGTTTTTTTGCCATCTTAGTGATAACTGTTCTCACAGGAGCAATCTTTTCATACCAAAGAAGCCCTTTTCTCTTTGCTTGTATCTTAGCATCTAAGATTCCATCCACTATCTCTTGCCCAAACTCCTCTTTTTTAAATTCTAAATATCCTCGTGGAACACAAGCATCTACCAAGCCTAACTTCAAGGCTTTTTCTCCTCTAAGTAGCTTACTCCCTACAATAAGTTCAATCGCTTTGGCATACCCAACTAGCTTATAAAGCCTCTGCGTGCCACCAAAGCCTGGCAAGATTCCCAGCTTCACTTCAGGAAGTCCGATGCGCGTATGAGAATTTGTCGTGGCAATTCGATAAGAACAAGCCAAACTCATCTCCAATCCCCCACCTAAACACACCCCATCAATCATCGCAATAGTTGGAAATGGAACATTCTCAAGCTTAGTGAAGAGATCTTGCCCATTTTTAACATAGGCATCGATTTGTTTTTTATTGTCTGCTTGTTTTATCTCATGGATATCTGCCCCTGCGATGAAGATACCTTCTTTACTACTTTCGATAAAAAGTGCTTTAATATCCTTATCATGATAGAGCATATCTAGCAGTTCATCAAACTCTCTCATCGCTTCACTTGTAAAGATATTGACCGTACTTTTAGGCGTGTCAAATCTTAGTGTTGCAATCCCTTGTTTGTCCATTTTATAGTTAAAATATTTCATTATTCTACCTCCAAAAGAAGTGCTGCACCTTGACCACCGCCGATACAAAGTGTGGCTAATCCTCTTTGTTGTTTACGATTTCTTAGTTCATGTAACATGGTGAGCACCAACCTTGTGCCTGTCATCCCTACTGGATGCCCTAGAGCGATAGCACCACCATTGACATTTAAAATCTTTGGGGCTATTTTTCCTACTGCTTTATCTATGCCAAAATGTGTTTTTGCAAAGTTTTTGGAAGCAAAGGCTTTTTGACAAGCGATAACTTGCGCCGCAAATGCTTCGTTGATCTCCATCAACTCTATATCTTGCATCCCAAGTCCTGTTTTTGCAAAAAGTTCTTGCGTGGCAAAGACTGGACCTAAACCCATGCGTTTTGGATCAAGTCCCGTATACGCATACGCACGTAGAAAGCCAAGTGGCGTAAGTCCTCTTTTTTTTGCTTCACTCTCACTCATCACGATGACCGCTGCTGCTGCATCTGTAATCTGAGATGAGTTTCCCGCTGTCACTGTGCCGTTTTTCTTGTCAAAAAATGGTCTTAACTTTGCCAACTTTTCAACTGTTTGTCCCTCTCTTATCCCATCATCATAGTCGAGAAAATTACCAGAGTGTTCATCATAAATAATCGCCATACTCTCCTGTGAAAATCTACCAGACTTCATCGCCTTTTCAGCCTTTTGATGGCTTATCAAAGCAAACTTATCTTGTTCTTTTCGACTAATTCCAAAATCCCTAGCCAACACTTCAGCCGTAGAACCCATCAAAAGACCACTCACAGGATCTGTTAATCCTGACATAAGTCCAACAATAGGTTTTAAAAACGCTGGACGAAACCCAAAGAGTGCTCGCAGACTATCTAGTGCTGTTTTTGATTTTGAAAGTTGGGTAAATAAAGTCGTCATTTTTTCACTATAAACAAGAGGAATATTGCTCATAGACTCCACACCACCACAAAGATAAACTTTGCCCTCTTTGGCATGGATTCGTGATGCTGCTGTTGTGATAGACTCCATGCCAGAAGCACAGTTTCTATGTACTGTCATCGCGGGAGTAGATTCTGGAAATCCTGCACGAAGGGCAATAACCCTAGCGATATTTGCCGCGTGAATTGGCTGGGCAACATTGCCAATAATCACTTCATTTATATCAGAAAATTCCAAGGGGGAGCGCATCATCACTTCCCTGACAAGCTTACTTCCAAGCGTATCTGCTTGCAAAGTCTTAAACTTTTCACCTGCCTTCGCCATCGGAGTTCTTAGACCTGATATAATAGCTATTCGTTCATTTTTCATATTTTACCTCCATCAAAAAGGGAAACTATAAAAAGTAAACTAGATAGAAATCCTTTTTGTTATTCTATGGTGGAAGTATAAGAGGATTGTGTGTAGTGGGCGTTTACTAAGAGGATTGAAGTTCTTTAATCACTTTAGAAACATCCCCCAAACAGCACCCTCCACTAGGATTAAGTATCTCACAAGCACATCCGGGATTTTTCATTTTTTCTTTGATTTCTTTTAATGCTGTAGATTTTCCTGTTTCATCTAGTTGTGCTTGTATCTTCTCTTTTGTCCAGTTAAAGCAGTAGCATACAGTGGCAGGCGTAGCACCTTCTTTGTGACCAACAACAACCATGATGTCTTTTTGTGTCAATTGTATAGCATCTTTAAAATAAACCACCTTGCAAGAAGGCGTTTTACAAAAATAAAATCCCTCTAAGCTTGTCAATTTTTCCTTAGTTTTATCAATCAAAAGATGCTCTAGTGTTTTGGCTAAAACACCTTTAGCCTTTGTGTGGCAACTAGGGCAAAGCGCTTTACCTTTTGGTTGAACTGAGCAACAGTCATGCCCCTTCGGTTGTGATGTGATATCACAACCTTTCTCTGATTTTGGTTTTAAACTAAACATTGCATCTCCTTTTAGATATGTCCTTTATACATCGCCTCTATCTCTTTTTCAAAACGCTTTTGAACATTGCCCCGGGCGAGTTTCATAGAAGGGGTAAGGTATCCATCTTCGATAGTCAAAACCTCAAAAATCAGATGGAAATCTCTAATCTTTTCCCAATGGTTAAGTTTTTTGTTGATTTTTGTGATAACAGCTTTTATCTCTTTTTGCAAAGCTTTTGATTTGCTATCATGATACGCCTCCAGCCTTGTCTCATCTAGCATCAATAATGCTACCACAAATGGTCTCTCATCTCCTACGATAAGGACTTGATCAAACCATCCACTAGCAGCTAAAAGTTGCTCGATATAATTGACAGAGATATACTCCCCCGTAGAGGTTTTGGAGAGATCCTTTTTTCTACCCGTGATCGCGATATATCCTTCTTCATCTATACTAGCCAAATCTCCAGTATGGAGCCATCCTTCCCTATCTATAGTAGCATCCGTTGCTTCTTTGTTGTTGTGATAGCCTATCATGATACCCGGTCCCCTAGCTAGTAGTTCACCGTCTTTGGCTATCTTTGTCTCTGTGTGGACAAAGTGTCTACCACAGGTACCTATCTTATTTTCATTTGGTGCGTTAGCGCAGATGACGGGACTGGCTTCTGTCAGACCATACCCTTGATAAAGAGAAATACCAATGTTTAAGAAAAACCGATATAAATCATCTGAAAGTGCTGCTCCTCCTGAAATCATCATCCGTAAACTCCCACCCAAAGAAGTTCTCAATTTACTATAGACTATCTTATCCAACCAAGTATCTACGATATTTTTCGCCCTCCAAGGGTATTTTTGATTGGCTCTAGCAAAGGCTATCATGATAAGAAGCTTTTTAAGGATATTTCCCTCCATCGCTTTTGTATGCATCTTAAAATAGACTTTTTCTAAAAGCCGTGGTACAACTGTCATCACCGTAGGATGCACAGAGCGCAGTAAATCCCCAACATGTTTCACATCATCAGCAAAATAGATAGACATCCCCGTACTGATATAAAAGTGCATCACCATACGCTCAAAAATATGCGCCAATGGTAAAAAACTAAGTGCACTATCTGTTTTTGCATCAAATTTATACTTGATGCCTGTATCGATGATTTGGGAGATGAGATTTTGATGTGACAACTCTACCCCTTTTGGCAAACCAGACGTGCCTGAAGTATAGACAATAGTCACCAAATCATCAGGCTTTATCTCTGCAAGAAGTATCTCAAACTTTTGTGGCTCTTTTTTATCTATCTCTTTACCTTTGTTTAACAAACTCTCTATAGATAAACAGTTGGTACATTTTGCATCTATATCGATACACTCTACCCTATCATTGGCTTCTTTGATGATTTTAGCTTGTTCATCCGTTTGCGTAAAAGCAGTACAAATATCCGCATCCCTTATCTGAAATTTTAAATTTTTTGTAGAGATATTGGTAAACAATGGCACGCTGACTGCCCCAGAAAGCATCAAGGCATAATCAATCATCACCCAATAAATAGAAGGATCAATCACCAACGCTATCTGCCTTCCACGCCACCCCTTCGCGTCAAATGCCAAAGTAAGATAACGCACCGTTTGTAAAAACTCTGATTTAGCGCAATGTTTCCATTTATTTGATTCTAAGTGATTTAAAAAAGTATCATTTTCCGGCAATTCACCCAAATATTTATAAAGAGCTGCGAAGGTATGTATATTTCCTATCATGATAGCCTCCTGCTTTCTTTTTCATTTGATATGTAAAGATACCTCATCACCAATATTATAGCGATATATTTTCCTAAAATAGATACAATATCCTTAAAAAGAGGATCTCTATGTATCACGTCTATATCGTTCTATGTGCAGACAATACCCTTTACACAGGCATTGCCAAAGAACTTGACAGACGCATCAACGAGCACAATAGTTCAGACAAAGGGGCAAAGTATACGAAGGCAAGACGACCAGTAACCCTACTCTACCATGAAACACACGCCGATAGAAGTGCGGCTTCAAAAAGAGAGTATGCAATCAAAAAGATGAGCCGTCAACAAAAGCTTTCTTTAATTGATGCAAATTAACCATCGACTCTCTCCACCTACGCTACGTATTCGCAAGCTCCACTATTTTCATCACATGGAAATTTTATATACTTGGCTCTTACCAAGTTTTGTGACACAAAATCCCAATTGACAAGATTCCACCACTTTTCAAGATACTCAGCTCTTGCATTTCTATAATCGATATAGTAGGCATGCTCCCAAACATCACAAGTTAAAAGAGGGGTATGCCCAGAACGAAGAGGATTGCTAGCATTTGTATGTGCTTCTATGACAAGTTTACCCGCTTTGTTAACACACAACCAGACCCATCCCGAGCCAAACAACCCCAAAGCAACTTCCGTAAAAGCTTCCTTGAGTGCACTTACCGATACAAACTCTTCGCTGATTAAAAGTGCTAAATCCTCTGAGATAGTTCCTTCTTCTACATGCATACCAGAAAAATAGAAGTCATGATTGTAGACTTGGGCAGCATTGTTAAAGATAGCACCATCCGCTTCTTTTATAATCTCTTCAAGCTCCATATCCTCATAGGCAGTATCTTTAATCAAAGCATTTAATTTTGTAACATACCCCGCATGGTGTTTGCCATAGTGATACTCTAATGTCTCTTTTGAGAGGTACGGTTCTAGCGCACTACTATCAAAAGGCAATGTCATCAATGTATGTGTCATGATAAATCCTTTCTCAATTTATTTACTGAGTGTATTATAAGAATTTATTATGTACTGTTTGTGTAGTAAAGTGGCTATTTATCCAAAAAAGACAACTCCAAAACTCCCTCTTTTTTCACATCAATTTTTTTACTACAGGCAAGTAACATCATAAAAAGTCCCTCTTCCAAAGTCAGATGATAAAAAGGAAGTTCTAACATATCATGCACGCACAAACCTTGTTCTATCGCCCAAGCAAGATGGTGCGCGAGATGTTCTCCCTCTGGAACTGCCATCTGCGCACCAAGAAGTTTTCCATCGCTTTTTTGCACAAAAAGCTTTGCTAAGCCTTTGTTTGTATTCATCAACATCGCACGTTGTTGTTTAGAAAAATCGAAGCTACCTATCACCACCTCAGGATTATCTTTAATCTCCTGATAATCCACCCCGACAAAAGCGATTTGTGGATCTGAAAAAACGATAGAAAGAGGTGTTTTTCGTCTAAATTTTCGCAGCGTATGCACCGCATTGTATCCTGCAATTCTACCTTCATCGGCTGCTTCGTGCTGTAGTGGACAATCCGCCGTAGCATCACCCGTCAAAAAGATAGGCAACTCTTCTATCTGCATCGTATTTCTATCAAAAGCAGGCATCCCTTTTTTATCTAACTTTATTCCTAAGTTTTCAAGTTTTAAGGCTTCCAAGTTTGGTTTTCTACCTACAGAAACTAGGACTTTATCTACCAAAACTTCTCTCTCACCACTAGTAATTTTTATCTTCTCTCCTACCTTAGAGAGTGTGGCTCTCTCTCCAAAAAGCATATCAAAATCTTTTTGACACGCCTCTACCATGATAGCATTGATTTCTGGGTCGCTGAGTCCACCGATAAACTCTTTTGATTGTACCGCCGTCACCTTGATGCCTAGTCTTGCAAAAGCTTGCCCAAGTTCTAGCCCGATAACACCCAAGCCAAGCACGCCTAAACTCTCAGGCAAATCCTCTTGCTCAAATATCTCATCCGTCGTCAAGATATGCTCTCTAAAATCTTCCCATGCCGCATCCAAAACCGGCGTCGAACCCGTGGCGACGATAATCTTTTTGGCTGAAATGGTCATCTCTCCCACACGCAGCGTATTGCTATCGATAAACTCTGCTTTGCCATCAATCACCTTATCTCCATAACGTTCTACACTTTTGACATTGTGTTCTGTGAGAAAATCCCTATGCTCTCGAACGCGTTGGAGTACTTTTGGGATAGAGACTTTTAAAGCTTCACCATTGGCAATACCACTCTTTTCAAATTCATCTCTATCATGATAGGTCTTGGCGATGTGAATAAGTGACTTTGAAGGCATGCATCCCACACGCGCACAAGTCGTCCCATAAGGACCACTATTGATGATGACAAAATCATCTGTCTTTTTTTTTACTTGTGAAAGGGCATAAAGACCTGCTGTTCCCGCGCCGATGATAGCAACTTCTACATTTTTGTGCATCATAATACTCCATTATCTAAAATCTTCTATCATGATAGTTAATAAGCTCTAAAACTTTTCAAGGAGACAGCGTATCTAAGAGGGTAAACCATCCTTAAAACTTCAAAGAAGAGATATAAATTTCCGATAATTGAGGAGTTAAAATGAAACTTACATTCCACCTTGAAGTTTTAAGGATGGCTCTATACCGCTTTTAATAGTATATATCATTTTCTAATTTTTTCATTCATTGTACTGCCCAATTATTCATCATCTTAGAAAGGATATTAAAAAATGTTATACTATCATTCTTAAAATTTAAAGGGACTATCATGATTAAAATAGTTTTATTTTTATTACTACTCTATCATGATAGCTTCGCTAGAGATATCAAGCCTGCTTTCATCATGCAGACAAGCGGTCTGGTCAATGACTTTGTCATCGATGATGATAAACTCTATGCCGGTACCAATGAAGGTACTGTGGATATCTTTAGCTTGCGAGAAAGAAAACTCATCGACCAGATATTTATCAAGCCCATACGCAGTGGTCAAGGTGAGGTCATAACCTCCAAAGTCATCAGCGTCGATAGACACAAAGGCAAAACACTCATCGTCACAACGGCTGAAAATGCCTTTAGAAATGTCTGGCTACATGATGGAGAAAATCTCCGCCCTATCATCCAAGCAAAAGATAAACAAGTGATTCGAAAGGCGCGCTTTATCGATGAAGAGAACTTTATGTTTGGTTCTGTAGGCTATGAGATGAGTAAATATACCCTCAATGATAATTACACTATCTACAAAAACCACATCGAGCCAAGTGCCTTTTCAGACATGGAACTCAGCGAAGATAAATCTATCATGATAACAGCATCAGAGAGTGGTATCGTAACTGTCAGCGATGTAAAAAGTGGAAAAATCCTCAAAAAATTAGAAGGGTTAAATGTGGACAATATCTACAAAGTCGCCTACAAAAATGGTAACATCATCACCGCGGGACAAGACAGACGGGTAGGTGTCTATCCCAAAGAGGGCAAACCATACTACATAAGAAGTGATTTTTTAGTCTATACTGTGGGACTGAGTCCAAGTGGAAAGTTAGGGGTTTATTCTAGTTCACAAGAGAGTGATTTACAACTTTTTGATGTCCAAAGTGGCAAGAAGCTAGACAAACTCATAGGACACGTCGCCGTGCCCTCTACGATACGATTTTTTTCTGAAAAAGGATTTTTCTCAGCAGGTTATGAAAACAAGATATTTTACTGGCACTTAGAGAAGTAACTACTGCACGCGTACCACATAGATATCCATACCACCACTACCATGCGTCTTTGTATCACCCACCATCACGATACCACCATCTTTTAATTGGGTGATACCATAAGCAATCTCCTCTTTTTTTCCACCATAATGATTAGTTCTCAAAACATTACCATCTTTATCTATCATGATAAGGATAAAATCCGTCCGACCATAACTCATACCACGGCTAGAACCTGTGATAGCATAACCCCCATCAGCGAGTGCCGTGACACCATAGGCACGATCTTTTTCCCCTACATCTCCATATGTTTTCACTAGACGTTTTTTTCCATCTTTATCCAGAAGAATGATATAAACATCTCCTTTTTTATCTTTATAAGACTTGGTTTTTCCTACTAGCGCAAATCCGCCATCTACCCCCTTGGCAATAGCATGTATCATATCTTCTTTTTTCCCACCAAAAATCTTTTCCCAGATAAATTTCCTTCGAAACTGAGTTTTACCACATAGCCATCATAGCTATTTTCACCAAAGGACTCACTCTTGCCAACAAGCAATAAACTACCATCATCTGCTTCTGCTACGCCCGTCGCAATATCCCAATCCTTTCCACCAGCCGTCTGTTCCCATGCCAAAGCACCCTTGGCATCTAGTTTGACTGCGTAGTAGTTATATGAGCCTACACCATAAGACTTAGTAGTACCTAGTATCAAAAGACCACCATCTTTTGTGGAGATGACGGCACTTGCTTCATCTTTGGCACTACCTCCTGCCACTTTTTCCCATATCTTATTGCCATCTTTATCCATCTTGACGATATAAAAGTCATATCCCCCAGCACCATAAGACTTGGTAGAGCCCACCACCACATAGCCACCATCTGCTGTTTGTGTGATAGCCGCCGCATTCTCCTTTCTCTCACCACCAAAGTTTTTTGCCCATAGTTTATGCCCCTGACTATCTAACTTCATCACATTGATATCTGTTTTACCATGCCCAAAAGAGCGTGAGGTACTCGCGATGATAAGACCACCATCATCTGTAGCTGTGATGGCTTTAGCCACATCATCTTTAGCACCACCAAAAGCCTTTTGCCATGTGACAGCTAGAGGATTGGTTTGAGAAGCAAGCAAGGGAAGGGTCAAAAGCGCAGCAAGTAAAATAGATTTTTTCACGGGGATTCCTTTATAAGTATTTCTTATGAAAGTATATACCTTTTCCATTTAAAAACTACTTAAGGGCACTTCTAAAAACCCTAGTCGTTCATCATGATAGCGCCATATTTTTCCATGAGCATCTTTAGCTTTGGTGCTATATAGGTTTTACAAAATGGTTTCTCTTTATTTTTTTCGTAGTAGTTTAAAAACTTTTCATCATTTAATTTAAAGGCTTTAAAGGGATAAATCTTGGTAACAAGAGGCTTAGTAAAAAGCTTCTGTTTCTCTATCATGATAGCTTCAGTAGCTTTTGTTTGCTTCTCGTTAAACGTATAAATAGCAGAGCGATATTTTTCTCTCATTTTATGTTGCGATGTCGCACTATGCGTCAGTAAGTGTACCTCAACCAAAACCTCAAGTGGCACAATCGTATCATCAAAGTACACGATAACCGCTTCACTGAAACTCTCTGCCTCTTTTAGTGTGCTACTTATCCACCCTTGTTCTACTTTGCTGACTCCTCGCAGGTGAGAAAAGAGTGCCTCAGTACACCAGTGACAACCCCCTCCAAAGCCTACTTTTTCCACGCTTTTAACTTCTCTCTTGGCACAAATTCCAAGACAGTCGCATTGATACAAAATCTCTGCTTTCCACCTGGAGCATCATCAAAAACATGCCCTAGATGTGCCCCACTTTTTTTGGCTAGTATCTCCACGCGTCTCATACCAAAGGCATTGTCCGTCTTTTCAATAGTGGCACCATCAACGGCTTTATAAAAACTCAGCCATCCACTCCCTGAGTTAAACCTATCTTTGGTATCAAAGAGTATATCTCCTGAAATTTTATCGACAAATACCCCATCACCCGTATGTTTAAAAAGGTCATACTGCTTGCAAAATCTTCTATCCGTACTCTTGTTAAAAGCCACATCAAATGCTTCACTACTCACACCAAGCTTGAACTCTCCAAGTGCCCTGTAAAAACGCTTTTCATTCATATAACCAAGGTGAGAAAAACGTTCATGCCCATCCTCGATAAAGAGTATCGCAGGCGTTCCTGCTATCTTGGTTTTTAAATCAAATCCTTTTAACGCACTCTCTTTGGCTACCCTAAGAGGCAAGTTCCCCGTATAGTTTTCCACAACATCTTTTTTAAACTTTTCACAAAATGGACAATGCGCTGCTTCTATAACAACTATCTCTTTCCCTCCAAGAGGAGAGATGCTTTTTATCTCTGCTTTTGTCTCTTTGTCAAACTTTACGCCCGTTGCATGATTTGGACAGTAGCCTCGGGGATTTTTTTTCAGATAATCTTGATGATAGGCTTCAGCCTTATAAAACTTTTTAAGTGGCTTTATCTCTGTGGTGATTTTCCCATATCCCGCCTTTGAGAGTAACTTTTGATAGATATCTTTTGTCTGGAGTGCTATGTTCTTTTGTGTAGGCGTTGTATAGTAGAGCGCACTACGATAGTTATTGCCCCTATCATTACCCTGTCTATCTCCCTGTGTTGGGTCATGTAGTTCCCAGAAATGTTTTATCAATGTTTGCGTCGATATCTTTTCATCATCGTATACCACTTCTACGACTTCGGCATGATTGGTGATGCTATTATCACTTCTATAGCGTAACACTTTTTTATAGCTTGGATTTTCAAAATCTCCACCTGCATATCCAGATGTCGCATCGATGACACCTTCTAGGTTTGAAAAATACTTTTCCACACCCCAAAAACACCCTGCACCAAAGACAATTGTTTCTGTTTTTGCAAAAAGGGAGATACCCAAAGCCAATAATAGAAATATTTTTTTCATCTTTATTAAACCTTCATGATTAATTTGATTTTGAGATTATAACAAAGGAGTGTGTAGTTTATATAATATGTGCTATTTTTATAATACTTTATCTGTAAAAGTGCTATAATACGGGCATAGGAGGTGCAAAATGAGCCACTTTTACAAACCTTATAAGGAGGGCACCTTGATATGTACCCTCTGTCAGCACTACTGCAAAATCAAAGAGGGCAAGACAGGTGTCTGTGGTGTCAATAAAAATATCGGTGACAAAATAGAGTGTTTGGTCTATGGCTATCCTTCGGCGATGCATGTTGACCCCATAGAGAAAAAGCCCCTCTATCATTTTTTACCATTTTCAAAGGCATTTTCTTTGGGCACGGTGGGATGTAATTTTCACTGTTCATTTTGTCAAAATTGGACGATATCTCAGACACACCATATCAATAAGTCACGCTATTTTTCGCCACAAGACATCGTATCCTTGGCGCTTGAAAATGATTGTCAATCTATCGCATATACCTACAATGAGCCAACGATTTTTTATCCCTATGCCAGAGATATCGCTTTGGAAGCGAAAAAAAGTGGGCTAAAGAATGTTTTTGTCAGTAATGGCTTTGAATCACCAGAGGTGATAGATGATATGGTGGGGATTATCGATGCGGCAAATATAGATTTAAAGTCATTTGATGCGAAATACTATCAAAAAAAACTAGGTGGAAACCTCGATAAAATCCTAGAAAACCTCAAACACTTTGTCAAAAATGGTATCTGGATAGAAGTCACCACACTCATCGTCCCCACACAAAATGACAGCGATGAAGAGTTAGAAAAGATAGCAGGATTTATCGCCAAAGAGTTAGGGGTACATGTACCTTGGCATATCTCGGCATTTCATCCAGATTACAAAGAAGATGCCTTGCCAAGCACATCAATAGAGACGCTAGAGAGGGCATACAATATAGGAAAATCACAAGGATTGCACTATGTCTATAAAGGCAATATTGGAGAGAAGATAGAGACTATCTGTCCCAACTGTGGTGCAAGTGTAGATAGGCTACATGGTCTCTGCCCACAATGTGATAGAAAAATAGAAGGGATATATGATGCATAATAGAAAAATGAGCGTAAGCGGGACATTTTATCCTGATAGTTGTGAAGTCATAGAGCAGATGATAAAAGAGTTTGATAAAAAAGCAGGGGCAAAACAAGCCCTCCCTTTTCATCCTAGAGCTATCATCTCTCCACATGCAGGATATGTCTATAGTGGATTTACGGCAAATCGTGCCTATAGACTTATCAATACCCAAGGCATCAAACGGGTCGTAGTGATAGGACCTAGTCATAGAGTCTATACCAAGGGGGCGAGTATCAGCTATCATGATAACTATGAAACACCCTGTGGGAATATCATGATAGATAAACATTACAGTAAAGCACTCTCAGCAAAGTACGATTTTTTACATTTTGACGAATCACTCCATGCAGAACACTCCACAGAGACGCAGATGCCTTTCATCAAGCACTATTTTCCCAAAACCACTGTTGTAGAGATAGTCTATGGAGAGATAGCAAGCACGACCATGACACCTATGATAGAGCAAATCCTCAAAGATGACGAAACTTTTTTAGTTATCAGTACGGATTTGAGCCATTTTTACAATCAAGAAAAAGCTAATGCTTTGGATGAGATATGCTTACGCGCAGTAAAGGCACTTGACTTTGAAGCCACAAAAAAAGGTTGTGAAGCCTGTGGACTCATCGGCGTCAAAGCCCTCCTCGAAGCAGCACATAAAAATGGATACAAATCAAAGTTGATTGACTATCGTACCAGTGCAGATGCTAGTGGTGATACAAGTAGCGTTGTGGGATATATGTCTGCACTAGTGGGTTAATCCTCTCTTTGCATCAACTCCTCTTTTAAGTCGTGAAAATTGACTTTTTTGAGTGCTTTGGTTTTTACCTCTTCATAGCGCTTTTCATCTAAAGAAAGTTTTTTCAGTTGTTGTTCAATAGGCATTTCATCAAGCAAATAAGTCAAAATCTTAAATTCTTTTTTGGTGAGTCTTCTTTTCAATATCTCTCTTAGTTCTACTTCACTTTTTAGTGGAGCACTCAGCTTTTTAATATTTGTTTCTAATAGTGCTGTTAGCGTCATCAAATTCCTTTAAAAGCGTATTATAACATTATTTTGTGGAAAATAATTTTCCTTTAAGAAATATTATAATATAATTTCTATAGCGATAAATATTATCGTCTAATAAATAAGGAGGTCATTATGGCTATTAGAGGAAATTCAATCATCAAAGGCGTAGAGATAAGTGAAGTTATCACCCTACTTAACAAAGCGTATGCAGATGAGTGGTTGGCATACTACCAATACTTCATCGAAGCAAAAGTTATCAAGGGCATCATGAAAGATGCAGCTATCGCGGATCTAGAGCAACATGCAAATGATGAACTCAGACATGCAAATATGGTAGCAGATAGGATACTACAACTAGGAGGCACACCACTTCTCAATCCAAAAGAGTGGTTTACCCACACCAACTGTGGCTATGAAGAGCCCAAAGATTTTGATGTCGTAGCGATACTCGAAGACTCTATCAAGGGCGAACAATGTGCCATCAGCACCTACTCTAACATCGCTGATATCGTCAAAGACAAGGACATCATCACTTATAACATCGTCAGTGAGATTTTGGCAGATGAAGTAGAGCACGAAGAGGATTTACAAGCACTGCATGATGATATCACAGAGTTTGTAGAGAGCATAAAAAATAAATTATAAAAATGGCTATACTCTCGCCAAAGGCGTAGCTTTAGTGCAATGAATTGTGTGTGGACTTTGTTCATACACAAGAAAACAATTAGATAGTAACTATAAAAGGAAAAATGATGAGACAATACGAAACATATAAATGTAACAAATGTGGTAACGAGGTAGAGGTGCAAGCAGTAGGTGGAGGAACGCTGGTTTGTTGTGGTCAAGATATGGAGATGATTACAGAAAATCTCACAGCTGTCAACTTGATGAAAGCCTTTGCAGGAGAGTCACAAGCCAGAAACAAGTATGAGTTTTTCGCAGACATGGCTAATCAAGAAGGCTTACATAGAATCGCAAGATTTTTTCAAGAAGCAGCGGACAATGAAAAATATCATGCCATGGCAGAGTTCAAAGCTTATAACAAGTTAGTTAACGATGTCGAACTAGACACAACAAAGAAAAATCTTCAGTACGCAGCAGATGGCGAAAAGTACGAACACGAAGAGATGTATCCAAACTTTGCAGCTATCGCAAAAGAAGAGGATTTAAAAGCGATTGCAAGACTCTTTACTGCCATAGGGAAGGTGGAAGTAGAACACGAGGCGGAGTATCTTGCCCTCAAACAAGCACTTATCGATGAAGGATTTTTTGCAAGCGATGAAGAGGAAGAGTATGTATGTGAAGTGTGTGGTCATGTCCATAAGGGCAAAAAAGCACCTAACAAATGTCCACTTTGTGGCGTAGAGAAAGAGTACTTTAAAAAGAGAAACAAAGATGTAACAGTAGGATAAATTATGAAAAAAATAGATTTAACAACAGCAAGTGGTAGAAAAGTAGATAACAATCAAAACTCATTAACAGCAGGTTCTCGTGGACCTGTGTTGATGCAAGATGTTTACTTACAAGAGAAATTGGCACACTTTGATAGAGAAGAGATTCCTGAAAGAATCGTCCATGCCAAGGGTGCTGGAGCACATGGAACTTTTACAGTCACAAACGATATAACAGCTTACACAAAAGCAAGTATCTTTAGTGAAGTTGGCAAACAGACAAGGACTTTTACGAGATTTTCTACCGTGGGTGGTGAGAGAGGTTCAGCCGATACGGCAAGAGACCCTAGAGGTTTTGCTACAAAATTTTATACAGATGAAGGAAACTGGGACTTAGTTGGCAATAATACACCTGTCTTTTTTATCAGAGACCCCTTAAAGTTTCCAGATTTTATCCACACACAAAAGCGTATGCCTGATTCAAACCTAAAATCAGACAACATGATGTGGGATTTTTGGTCAAAGTCTCCAGAATCCTTACACCAAATCACCACACTTTTTAGTAACCGTGGTACGCCAGATGGATACCGTCACATGAATGGCTATGGTTCGCACACATATAGCTTCATTAACGATAAAAATGAGCGTTTTTGGGTCAAGTTTCATCTTAAAACGATGCAAGGGATTAAAAACCTTTCAGCAGATGAGGCAACAAGATTGGCAGGTATCAACCCTGACTACGCCACAGAAGATTTGTTTATGAATATCAAAAATGGAGATTTTCCAAAGTGGAAAGTGCATGTTCAAATCATGCCTGAAATAGAAGCCCAAAGTTATGCTATCAATCCTTTCGATGTGACAAAGGTGTGGCCACATGGAGATTATCCTCTTATCGAGGTGGGGATTTTAGAATTAAATAAAAATCCAATAAACTATTTCAATGAAGTAGAACAAGCGGCATTTTCACCGACAAATAAAGTGCCAGGCATTGGTCTTTCCCCTGATAAAATGCTTCAGGGAAGACTATTTTCGTATCCAGACACACAGAGATACAGACTTGGGGTGAATTATAACTTTCTACCTATCAACAAGCCTGATGTCGAAGTAAACAATGGATTCAGAAATGGTGCAATGCGTTTTGACGATAACGGAGCAGATAGTTTAAACTATGAGCCAAGTCATTACACAGTACCGACTGAATCACCTGATATGGCTGAACCACCATTAAAGATAGACGGGGATGCAGATAGATATGCCTATGATAACGATGAAAATAGTGATTTTATACAAGCTGGGAATCTTTTTAGGTTGATGGCAAAAGAGGAGAAAGAAGATTTAATGGAAAATATCGCCAATAGTCTTAAAAATGCCACTAAAGAGATTCAAACTTTACAACTTACACACTTTGAAAAAGCTGATAATGCCTATGCAAAAGGTATCGCTACAAGGTTATAAATAGCTAGGGTGATTTTTTCACCCTAGGATTTTTTCGCCACAAACCTAAGCCACATGTACCCAAACAACCCAGCAAAAAGTGACGCTGCCAATATCCCAACTTTTGCTTGAAATATCAACGCTTCATTTCCTACAAACGCCAAATCAGCTACAAAGATAGACATGGTAAATCCAATCCCACCTAAAAATGCCACGCCAAAGAGTTGGCTCATCGAGGCACCTTCTGGTAGCTTTGCAACTCCTATCTTAATAGCTAGCCACGATACTCCAAAAATCCCCAGCACTTTACCTAGTATCAGTCCCATCATGATACCGAGTGAAACAGGTGTCATGATAGTCTCACCGATAGAAGAAAAATCGATTGCGATGCCTGCATTGGCAAGGGCAAAAAGAGGGATGATAACCAAGGCGATAGGAAGATGCAAGTCATGTTCTAGCCTTGATGCAGGGGATTGTACGCCATCTATACTATCTTGGATACTGTGCAGTATCGCTTTTTGTCTCTCATGCAGTATATGCTCATCACAAGCAGGATAGGTATCATACTCCGTCAGTAAATCTTTTGTTTTTCGTGTAAAGTCATGTGGTGCGCGTTTTGGTTTGGAAGGGATAGCCATCGCGGCAATAACACCTGCTATAGTTGCGTGTACTCCAGACTCAAGCATAAAAAACCACATAAATAACCCTACGATAAAATAGGGCAATATCGCACGAATCCCAAAACGGTTAAACACTATCATGATAGCAAACGCCCCACCTGCAAGAGCAAGTGGCAGAAAGTGAATCTGCTCTGTATAAAATATCGCTATCACCAACACCGCACCCAAATCATCCACGATGGCAAGTGCCACCAAAAAAGTGATGAGTGCAGTAGAGACACGCTTACCCAAAAGTACCAAAGCCGAGATAGCAAAGGCGATATCTGTCGCCATAGGGATACCCCAACCACTTGCACCATCGCCACCAAAGTTCACACCAGCATAAATGAGCGCGGGCAATATCATCCCACCAATCGCTGCTAAGATTGGTAAAATAGCCACTTTGATGTTGGAGAGTTCGCATACCATAACTTCACGCTTTATCTCTAAACCAATGATAAAGAAAAAGATAGCCATCAAGCCATCATTTATCCAATGATGAATCGTATGAGAGAGTTCCCACGACCCAACCGTCAAATCTATTTTTGTGTGAAAAAAATGTGCGTAAGTTTCCGCCAAAGGAGAATTGGCAAGTAAAAGAGCCAACACCGTCATAAACATCAACACCATACCTGTTGTTGTTTGTGCGTGTAAGAAATGTTCAAATGGCGTAGAAATCTTTTTAAAATGTTTTTCCCAAGGTGCATATAATCGCATAAAATTTCCTTTTTATTAAACTATCTACAACTATATCGAATATATTAAAAAAAAGTTAATACCTAATCGTCATACACCCCTTCATCCATGTCAAAGTCATAGTCAGGTTCTAGTGCTTTTATCTTATCAAGCGATTTGGGATCGACCTCTGCCCCTTTAAAATCATACTCATCTGCGGTATAAAACTTTTGTTCTTGGGCAAATTTTTTCTCTTGTTCCATCGCTTTTTTTAACGCTTCTTTAGTCGCATTCTCCTTAGATGAAGCCATCATAGCAGTGCTAAACACCAACAGTAATATCAAAAAAATTTTCATAAAAATCCCCTTATTTTTGCTATCATGATAACAAAAAAAGCTTACTTATAATTATTATAAGTTTTTATTCTATTGAACCAGCCTCTAAGCCAGCGCTTTTCTCCCCGCTCTTTGGGAGAATTCTTTACTCTTAATTGTAGCACTTTTTTAGCGCATATAGTAAACTCATCTTTAACATCGCCTCTACCTTGCATACACCCAAGCACTTGCACCAAGCCCCAGCCTTGACCATGATAGCGCTCTTTAGGATTGAGTCCACTCCCTTTGAAGTTTAGATAATCAATCAACAGATAATAGCCTCCTTCACTTTGCACCACTCTCTCAAACTGTTTTTTGATTTGGGCATTTTGAGGCACAATAGCGTTCAAACGCTCTGCCATAAAATCCGCTTGTAAATCCATCGTTTCTAAAAGTAATTCTTTGAGTTCTTTGGCTTTTGGGCTCTCTTGCATCTGTGCTTTTGAGGCCCAAGGTGCATCTCCTTTTAACCACGCTGGCACTTCCTTGTCATGATAGAGGAGATAATTCACAAAAAGAGGGAAACTCTCTTCAAACCTCTCCTCTACTCCTTTGGGATACCAGATAAAGTGCCCTATCCCCACTGAGGGGAAATTTTCTCCCTTATTCCAATGTACGAGGTATTTGGGATTGGAAGCACACTCATTTTGGTAAATCTTTTGTGCAATAGTTTTGATATCCATCCCGAAGAGTGAGATGGAGAAAAAAAGGATTAAGAGACGGATTTAATACTCCAGCCTATCTCTTTTCCCGCATACATCGGCACCACTGTATCATAAATGGCCGGCACGGTACTAGGTGCATCTTCCAAGATAACCTCTTTCTTTTCAGGTCTAAAGTCATAAATCCTCTGAGCATTGTCACTCACAAAGGCTTGTAAGTTGTCTAACTTATCATGATGGGCAAATAGTTCCGCTAGCACTGGCAAAGCGATAGGCGCAGTAAAGACCCCTGCCGCACATCCACATGACTCCTTGGCATGCTGTGGATGTGGCGCAGAATCAGAGCCAAACATCACCTTTGGATGTGCCTCTAGCGCCACCTTTAGAAGTGCTTCTCTATCTTCTGGGCGTTTGGCTATGGGCTTACAAAATAGATGTGGCTCTAGCATCCCACCGGCGACATCATCAAGCGTGATAAGCAGATGATGCAGGGTAATCGTCGCATAGAGGTTTTTGTGTCTATCTAGCGCCTCCACGCTATCCTTTGTCGTGATATGCTCCATGACGATAGTAAGGTTTGGAAAGTTTTTGGCTAACTCCTCATAAACAGGCACAAACTCTTTTTCTCTATCCATCACAAAACCATTTGTTTCTCCGTGGATAAGCAGAGGGATTTTAAGTTCACTCATCGCATCCAAGGTCATCTTAAGACTCTCACTATCGATACCACTCACCCCACCTTCAGAGTTTGTTGTGATACCTGCTGGGTAAAGTTTGATAGCAGAGATATATTCTTTTGCCTCTTTTAAAAAGTCATAGTCATAACTGTCTTGGAAAAATAGCGTCATAAGTGGCGTGAATTTTTCCCCTTTCGTGGCTATCATGATACGCTCTTTATATGCTTTTAGTGCTGCTATCGTTGTGATAGGTGGAACAAGATTGGGCATGATGATAGCGGCTGCAAAACTTTTGGCAGAGAGTGGTGCAACGATATTGAGCATCGCTTCATCTCGTAAGTGTAAGTGCATATCTAGCGGAGAGTTGAGGGCAAGTTGCATAAAAATCCTTTAAAAGCTGATGACATATTGTACCCCATCTTCACTTGAACTCACAATCCCATAAAATGCCAAGCCAACTTCAATGCCAAAAGATATAAGATAGATGCCATGATTTTTTTGACTTGCTGTGGCTTGAGTTTAAAATGCATCAAATAATTACCTGCATAGCCACCCATAATGGCAGATATCGCTACTACACATAATAAAATCCAATCCAAATGAATGTAACTTGCATAAGTAGCAAAGGATCCAAGTGCAGAAAATGGCACAACAAAACTAACCGCAACTGCAACTTTTTTAGGAGCAAATCCTACCAATGCCAAAAGTGGGATGAGAATATTTCCTCCACCTACACCCAACAACCCCGCTACAAATCCAACACAAGCGCCAATAAAAAATAGAAGCGCATATGATTCAAGATGATATAAAGTTTTTTTCTTGCCAAAAAGCATCATACTTGCACTATAAAAAAGCAATAACATAAAGAAAAACTTCACTATCTCTTCATCTATAAAACGACTCAAATAGGCACCTATAGGCGCAAAAATAAGCATTGTCGATGCGATAGGAAGGACAAACTTATAGTCGATAGCTTTGCGTTTTATGTTCATCACACTTGAGGTGATAGTGGTAGATGCCCCAGCAAAAAGACCCACCGCTTTAGCCATCGTAAAATCAAAACCCAAAAAGTTCAAGATAGGGATCAGCGCGATACCACTACCTGCACCTCCCATAGAGAAGATAGAGGAGAGGAGAAGTGTTATAAAACCATAAAGTATATAATCGTGCATAATTTCTTTTTATCCCCATTTTACCCATTTTTTATTGATGCCAGCCTCAAGATTGATATATATCAACCTTTTTTCATATAAAACGATTTATACTAAGACTTTAAACACCAAGGACTTGATTATGATTATTTCAGACTATATGAAAAAAGAACATCGCGCTTGTGACACGCTATTTGCTGATGCAGAAAAAGCGGTAATGGATGGGGATTTTGAGAAGGCGGATAAACTTTTTACGGATTTTTCAGATGAGACACTACGACACTTTCACAAAGAGGAGAGTACGCTATTTCCTACTTTTGAAGAGACGACTGGGATGAGAGAAGGACCAACACAGATGATGCGACATGAGCATGAGCAGATGCGAGACCTCATCAGCCGCATGGGAAAAGCACTTGAAGATAAAGATAAAGATACCTATCTTGGTGTCGCAGAACTTCTCATGATACTCATCCAGCAACACAACATGAAAGAAGAACAGATGCTTTATGCTATGTGTGACCGATCCATTTCACAAGAAGTAAAAGAAGACACGATTTCACAGATGGAGCAACTAAGAGATTGGTAAGGATAGACTTAGACGCTAGAGAGATGGCACACCCTGAACCTTTCACACGCGCTGTCTCTGCCTTGCAACAGATGGATGCAAACAGCTACCTCTATATGAAAAATCGTAAAAATCCCTTACCTCTTTTAGAGATGCTAAATGAAAAAGGTTTTAGACACTTTTCGCGCGAAGAGGAAAATGGAGACTGGCATATCCTCATCAGCAAAAATCCCGACTATGACTTAAAGGTACTTTTAGATGTATAACAACGCAGGACTCTCCCTAGAGCAGGCCCCACCACTCTCCGTGGTACTTCGTTTTTTTATCACAGCATCGGTATTTGGTATCGGGGTTGGTCTGTTGTTGCTTATCTTTGGAGCTAATGTTTTTGATGCAAGTACCAAAGAAGCACGGATTATCACCCATCTTTTAGCCCTTGGCGTGATGGCCTCGTTTATGTTGGGAGCGCTTTTTCAGATGTTGCCTGTTATCGCAGGTGTGGTACTTAAAGCCCCGACGAAAAAGGCGATGTTTGTACATGTGGCTTTTACACTTGGAGTCATCATGATAAGTGTGGCTTTCTGGACTTCAAACCCACTATTTTTTGCCTTGGCTGCACTCTTTTTAGGAGGTTCTTTACTCCACGCTACGGCTATCATGATAGTCAATCTTTTAAAACTACCAAGCCACTCTAGCTCTTCCAAAGGGATGTTGTTTGCCTTGGGTGCATTTATGATAACGATACTTTTAGGACTTTATCTTTTACTAGTTCTTGGGGGTTATCATGATGGCGCTTGGTACGCATCCGTCAAACAAGCACACTACGCATTTGGACTTTTTGGCTGGGTAAGTACACTCATCATCGCTATCTCTTTTCAAGTCATCGAGATGTTTTTTGTCACACCAAAATATCCAGAGTGGATACAAAAGTACCTTATTATGATAATCTCTATTTTGTTACTCATATCACCTTTTGCACAACCTATCATGATAGCCTTGCCACTCATCCTCTACGCAGGATACACTCTCCATAGACTCTCGCAAAGAAAACGCCCCACCTCTGATGCTTCCGTCTGGTTTTGGCGCTTTGGAATGGGACTACTCATCCTCAGTATGCTGCTCTACATAGCCGACATGGGAGCACTCACCTACATCACTTTTATCTTTTTTGCTACGAGCATTGTCTTTGCGATGGTGTATAAAATCGTCCCCTTTTTAGTCTGGTTTCACCTCTCCAATCAAGGCTATATGTCCGCGCCACTGATGTTTGATATCATCCCACCAAAGAGAGTGAAATGGCACTTTTATCTACATGTCGGAACACTTATAATGTGGGCGTTGAGTAGCTATCATGATGGATTTGTTACGATAGCTTCGTTGTTGGTTATTCTCTCCTTTGGCTATCTGCTTTATCACCTCATCTCTGCAATAAAAATTTATCGCTATACACAAAAACATTCAGAAAAAATCAGCTGGTAAAGAAATCATTTTATAATCCGATATAGTTAAATATACAACTATTAAGGCTTATAAAATGAAAAATATTCTATTTATCTCACTTGCACTCTTTGCATTTAACTCGCAAATTTTTGCCAAAGCATTTGATCTCATCGTCACCCCTAGTCAGGAAGAAGAGGTTGTTAAAAAAGAGATTCCTAAAAAGCCTTTAACAGGTAAAAAGTTGCTCATCATGATAAGCAGCGGCGAACTAGAAAAAGCAGGTATGGGTTTTGCACTGGGATTAAGTGCTGCGCAAAAGGGAGTAGCAGTCACTTATGTCATCGGAGCAAAAGCACTTAATTCTGCTAAAAAAGAGGGTATACAAAATCAATTTTTGGCCAAGAAAATGACACATCGTGAGATACTAGAAGAAGCGATGAAAAACGGCGCAAGTGTAGAAGTCTGTTATATGTGTGCCGAAGCTTTGGGACTTGATGAAAAAGACTTTATAAAAGGGACAAAAATCGTCAAGTCAAATATTATCTTTGAAAAGATTTATGAAGAAGGCGTAAAGATACTTAGCTTTTAAGTTTAGATGTTAAAATGGTCTCCATACATACACCTAGGAGTTCCCTGCATGATAAAAATCATCCCAAACAGCACTGATATCCAAAACCTCAAAGGCAAGTCCGCTACCTTCCTACTTGCTCTATCCAACACTAAAACAGCCGATATAGAAGGCATCACTCAAGCAGGCATCCCAGGTCTCATCCATCTCACCCCAACACTTGATGCAGAGTTTTTAGCAAGTGGTGAAGTCAAAAGCTTAGAGAATATCGCCGAGACGCCCAAGGGTGTGCCCACCCCTGCGCTCATCACCAGAGCCGTACATCTGCTCAAACCTTTTCACGCTTTAGAGTTTTTGGATTTGGGTTTAGAGAAAATCCCACAAATAGAAAATAAAATTTATGGCTTCAACATCCACCCAAGCAATCGCATCGACCAACACGCACAGATAGATGCCCACGCACTCTTTAGCCTAGCACGAAGCTTTGGCAAATCCTACAAACCCAAAAGTGACTATCTCATCATCGGCGAATCCACACCCAGTGGTACAACCACCGCACTCGCTACTGCCTTAGCCCTAGGCTATGATGCAAATGAGATGTTTAGCTCCTCATTTAAAAATGACCCAACTAACATCAAACAAGAAGTGGTACAAAAAGCCTTAAAACATATCCATCCAAGCGACTCAATCCTCGATAAAGTTTCCAAAGTCTCTGACAATATGCTCATCTTTACCTCAGGATTTTTGATGGGAGCTAGCGAAAATGGCTACCCCATCATCCTAGCAGGTGGCACACAGATGGCAGCTGTATTACTTCTTATCAATGCCCTCACACCCAACTTTAACGCTGAGAACATCGCACTTTTTACTACCAAATGGGTCTATCATGATAGCCACTCTGATATCCTTGGCTTGTTAAATATGCTCGATTTTCCTATCAATGCTTACGCTTCAGAGTTTGACTTCTCCCTTACAAATCACCCTGCCCTCAAACTCTATGACCAAGGTGAAGCCAAAGAGGGTGTCGGGGCAGGAGCCGCACTCATCTATGCAGAGCTAAATGGTATTTCTAAAGAAGAAATCACCCAAAAAGTAGAGAGTTTCTTAGTATGAAAATTCTCTACTTTGGTGGACAAAAATCAGGTAAAAGCACCCTAGCCGAAAAAAGAGCACTCTGGCTAAGCAAGAGCAAACCTACCTACATCGCCACCTATCATGATAGCTTTGCTGACACAGAGATGCAAGCGCGCATCGCCAAGCACAAAGCCCAAAGAGAAGAACAATTTATCACCATAGAGGAACCAAAAGAGTTAACAAAAGTCATCAAAAAAGGCACCTACCTCGTCGATTGTGTATCCATGTGGATACTAAACATCATGGATGAAAAGAGCCTACTCTCACAGCTAAATACCCTAGCCAACACAGAAGCCAACATCATCTTCGTCCTCAACGAAGTCACCTCAGGCGTGATTCCCATAGATAAAGAGAGTCGCCAATTCATAGACCTCACAGGCATCATCGGACAGAGATTGGCACAGATCTGTGATGAAGTGGTAGAGGTAAAGTTTGGCTTGGAAAATAAAATTAAACCTTAAAAATGTGATTTTTTCACAAAATTAAGCTTTAAGTACTCTTTAAATAGTTATAATAGTCGATATTAAAGATAGTTTTATCTAAAGGAAGTCATCATGCTAGTCAATTTTCGAGTGGAAAATTTTAAATCATTTAAAGATTTTACAGAGTTCTCTATGGAAGCTACCAAACTAAAAAAACTAAAAGAGTCAAATACTTTTAAGATGCATAACATCTCACTTCTAAAATCTGCCGTTGTTTATGGAGCAAATGCAAGTGGAAAAAGTAATTTAAAAAATGCTATGTCTTATATGAAAAGAGTTGTAGAGATGTCATTAGATAATAATTTTATGAAAAATTATCCTCATACTCCCTTTTTATTAAACAGCGAATCAGAAAATAGACCATCTTTTTTTGAAATTGAATTCATTATTGATGAGATTTTTTTTAGATATGGGTTTGCAATCGAAAAAGAAGGCTTAATCTACCAAGAAACACTATATCAAAAAAAATTACAAGCTAACTCCAGAGAAGTTCTCTTATTTAAAAGAGAAAAAAATAGTTTTTTAATAAAACCTGCTTTTAAAGAAGGGAAAAAACTAGACGAAAAAACTAGACCTAATGTACTTTTTTTATCCGTTGTTGCGCAATTTAATGGCACAATTTCAACTAAAATTCTCTCATGGTTTGAAAAGTTTCATATCATTTCAAATATCAGCCACCGTGATTTTCAAGAATTTAGTTTTAAGATGCTAGAAGATAAAGCTTTTAAAGAAAAGATGGTTTCTTTAATAAAAAGTGCTGATGTAGGTATTCATGATATTGAAAAAAAAGTACTCTTATTTGATGAAGTTGCACAAAAGATAGGACAAGATGCTCTCAGAGAAGTTCCCAAAGATGTATTGCAAGATATAGAAAAAAATGGGTTATCGACTATAGAAACAATCCATTTGCAATATGATAAAAATGGAAATTTTCATAAACTAAGACCATTTGAACTTGAATTAGAGTCTGAAGGAACAAAAAAATTTCTCGCATTAAGCGCACCTATTTTAGATACTTTACTCAATGGGGAAATTTTACTAATCGACGAACTAGACAACAGCCTACACACAGAATTAGTGCGTGCAATCATCAAGCTTTTCAACTCAAAAGAGAGTAATCCAAACCATGCTCAGCTTATCTTCACTACGCACGATACAAACCTACTAGACCAAGAGCTCTTTAGAAGGGACCAGATTTGGTTTACTGAAAAAGATATCTATGGTGCAACTGACCTTTATTCTCTTGTAGAGTATGGTAAAGGTTCCGCACGTAATGATTTAGTGCTAGAAAAAAACTATCTTGATGGAAAATTTGGTGCCAAACCTCACATTGGTTCATTGGCTTTTGAGGTGGATTAATTGGGTACTGATGATTTTCAAAAAAAACGAAAAGCAAGAAATACCTCTAAAAAAAGAGAAGAACGAAAAAGTGTTCTCATTGCGCTAGAGGATACAAAATCTGCTAGATTTTACTTTCAAGACCTCTTAAAAGATAAAAAACTAATTGGAAAAGTTATCCTTGCTCCACACAGAGGGACAAACCCTAAAAAAGTTTTAGAAGCATTAATTACGGAAAAACAGAAAAACAGAAAACTAAAATTTGAAAAAGAGTGGATTGTTATAGATAGAGATGAGCATCCTATTAGTGACTTCAATGGTACAATTGAAATTGCTAGAAATAGTGGCATCTGTGTTGCTTTCTCCAATGAAGCTTATGAGTTATGGTTATTACTACATTTTGAAATGATTACGGCATATACTAGTAGAAGCAATTTAACTAAAAAACTAAAAACATACATACCTGACTATGAAAAATCTTCTCATGATATCTATAAATTCATCATTGGTAAACAAAAGACAGCTATCGAAAATGCTGAAAAATTAATAACCAAACATCAAGGAGACCATGGTAAACTTAAACCTTATGAACAAAACCCCCTCACCACTATACACCAACTAGTACTCTGTCTGAGTACCTTAAATGAGAATGATAAAAAGTGTGACTGTTTCCCTCTATCATGATAGATTCTTTTCAACACGGTGGTGACATCCATGCATTTGCTAAAAAAATAGGCTGCAATCCTAGTGAAGTCCTTGATCTCTCCTCTAACATCAACTTTATCAAACCAGAAGTAACACCAGATTTCACCATCGATAGCTATCCAAACTATGATGATTTGTACCACTCCCTTGCCACGCACTTTAAGGTTAAAACAACACAGATGGAACTTTTCAATGGTGGCTCATCTGCGATATTTTCCCTCTTTCGTCACTTGGAAAACAGCACTTGTGTCATCTACGCCCCCGCCTACCTAGAGTACAAAAAAGCCGCCACGCTCTTTGGGAAGAGGCTTATCATGATAGATAGACTACAAGACTTCCACACCAACATCCCCCAAAACGCCCTTGTCATCTTTGTCAACCCCTCCACACCTGATGGTAAACTCTACAACATGGAACCTCTCCTAAAAGCATGGCAAGCGAAAAATGCCACTATCATGATAGATGAATCCTTCCTAGAGTTCACCGATGCTCCCTCCCTGAGCCATTTCATCAACAGCTACGACAAACTCTACATCCTAAAATCCCTCACCAAATTTCATGCCTGTGCAGGGGTACGAGCAGGTATCATACTCAGCCAAGAAGCAAACATCACATCCCTAAAAGCAAAAGAACCACTCTGGAAAATCTCCGCCTACGATAGTGCCTATATCCAAGCGGTTTTAAAAGATACTGCCTTTGCCCAACACGCTAAAAAAGAGAATACTAAAGCCAAATGTTTTTTAAAAGAGATACTAAAAGATTTTGAACTCTATGAATCAGATGCAAACTTTTTTCTTGTAAAATTGAAAGGCATCACAGCCCAAGAATTTCAAGAGAAGTTGTTACCACATGCTATCATGATACGAGAGTGTTCAAACTTCGACTTTCTTGATGATAGCCATCTACGCATCGCCGTAAAAGATATAAAAGATTTACATAAATTCAAAATTGCTTTAGAATCTTTTTTTTAAAATTTAATATTAATAAGTCTATATAATATTTACCAAGAGATAGATAAGGTAAAATATAAATAACTTTATATATTTAAAAAGGAGAAAGTCTATGAGGAAGTTTTTAATATGGCTGTTTGGTTTACTAATAATGGGGTTATTGGCATTTAGCTGTTTTTCAGATAGGGGTGAGAGAATTAAAGAAAAATTAAACTCACATGTAGAACTTGCATATCAAGGAGAAGGGATGGATTGGGTAGAGCCTCATCTGAGGGGTGAAGGACTTGAAATATCACGCGTATTAAGCCTCGAAGGTACAGCACCCAATGAATCACTCAAAGAAGAAGCTATCAACATAGCAAAAAACATATACGGTGTATTTAGTGTTGTAGATAATATGACCGTTCGTCAATCAGAAATTGCTACTATCGAGCAAGAACCTCTTCTCCCAGCACAAAGCACAGAAGTAGAAAAAGCTGAAAACGATGTAACAACAGAAAAACCAGTGGCACAAGCTCTCATTCAAGAAGTTCTCCCACCTGTACAAAACAAAGAAAAAGAAGAGGAAAAAGTGAAAGCACCTTCTCCTTATCCATTTCATGCAACAAAAGAAAAATCTGGAAATATAATCTTAGAAGGTTTTGTTGCTGATGCTTTAGCTCACCAAGATATAGTTGAAAAAGCATTTTCTCTCTTTGGAAAAGATAAGGTAGTAGATAAGTTGGAAGAAGCCATAGATGCACCTCCTGCATGGAATGAAAGTATCTCTCTAGGTCTAGATAAGTTAGATGATGTTGACTATGGTGAATACACTATATCTGATAAGCAAGTGCATTTTAAAGGTTTTCTTCCTGATGCCACACAAAAAGAAGCATTTATGAAAAGTTTCAAAAGAAACTTGGATAGCTACTATGAAGCGCAATACGACATCGATACCCCAGCTATCGCCAAAGAAGTTGTCCAACCTGTACAAAAAGTTCAAGCAGCAACAAAAAAGCTTAAACCAACAGTATCAAAAGTGACTGAAAAAATAGAAACATGTCAAAAGAGACTAACAGAGATAATGTCATCATCGCATATTAGATTTCGTTACAACAAGTCACTTATCAAGGCTACAAGCTTAGGTCTACTAGATAAAATTTCAGATATTATCAACTCTTGTAAGCCTCTAAAGATAGAGATAGGCGGGCATACAGACTCAGATGGTAGCGCAAGTTATAATCAAAAACTGAGTGCTAAAAGAGCACAATCTGTTAAAAAATATTTAGTCAGTCGAGGGGTAGAGGCTAATCGTCTCTCTACAAAAGGCTATGGCGAAACAAAACCAATAGCAAGCAATAAAACCGAAGCTGGAAAAAAACAAAATAGAAGAATAGAAATTACACTAAAAGGAGCAACAAAATGAGTTTATTGATAGAGATTTTTATGTTAATAGCATTGGCAGGATTGATTGGTGGATTTCTAGGTTGGATTCTACATGGTTCTTGTAAGAAAACAGATGAATACATAGATGAAACTAGAGAGGAGATAAAATCATGATGTTTTTGATAAATGAACTTGTACCTTGTCTATTGTTAGCTGCCCTTATAGGTTCAATCTTAGGGTGGTTTCTTCGTAAGTGTAAACAAAGAGATAATATATCTCACACAACTGATATAGATGCAACTGAACAAACAGGGCAGACAGCTATCATGAAAGAAGTACAAGATGACGATAATGACAAAAGTGCAACATTGTCAATTGCCTCTAGTGTCGCAGGAGTTGCTGGCGCAACTTATGTAGCAAGTCATATAAATGAAGAGACAAAAATAGATCCTTTAGAAGATGAAAACATACAACTAAGATACAAACTAAGTGCTGCAGAATTGGAAGCAAAAACTGCCCGGATGAAAACAGAAGCATTAGAAGATCAGTATCAGACAAAGCTAAAAGATGCTGCAGACTCTTTTTACAACCGTGATGGATACATACAAGAACTACAGACAAAGCTTGATAAACATACAAGAGAATTAACATCACTCAAAGAAGACTTAGAAAAAGAGAAAGCTTCTAAACTTAACAGTGATACAGAAATAACACGCTTAAAAGATGAGATACAAAAATACAAGCGTATTGAAGAAGAGAAAATTGCACTAGAAAGAAAATATCAAAAAGAGCACGATGACTTCACTACTAAATTCTCAGCATTATCTACAAATAGCCAAGATTATGAGCAAAGTGTTAAAAGATTAGAGTCTGAACTTACTACACTAAAGCAAGAGAAACAGGCACTAGAACAAAAGTACAAAACTAGTGGTGAAAATGCACAACATATAGAACAAGAGTTCAACTCTCTCAA
>JAJRSK010000038.1 GCA_024278835.1 Campylobacterales bacterium
ACAAAAGTCCCTTGTTGTGCTTGATATTTTTATAGTTGTTTTGGTGAAGAATTATAACATTTATAGGGTGTTTGGGGACTTTTTGAAAACTTAATTTAGCTTATATTGTGAGTTTCTTTAGAATTTGCAAGTGGCTCTATAATAATTTAAATTTACAAATAATTTCATCTTGAATATTATTATATGCACATTTTGGGTGTTGTGTAATTGTTGAATATTGGGGTAGTTTGTGTAATTTGTTAGATATTAAATAGTTGTATCCAAAAGTTCAAGATGTTATCGGCAAAACAAAGATTAAGTCTTTGCGGAGTTGAACTATAACATCAAGTTCGTTTTTCTTTATGGAAGTCCTGTCTCTTTTTTAAAAAAAGAGACGCAAAAACTATAGAGAAAGAAAAAAGAACTCTTGAAAATTTGAATATGCCTATTTAGGTAAATTTATTTATTAGGATATTTTAATGGGATTACAATATAAATCTGGTTTCTGTAAAAAATGTGATGCTAATCGAAAAGTGGAACGACCTACTGTTAATCATATTTTACATTTAATATTAACAATTGTTACTGTTGGACTTTGGAGTATAGTGTGGATTGGCTCAGTTATTCGCTTTGGTGGATGGAGATGTAGCACATGTGGTAGTACAAAAGTTTCTAAAATAAGTTAAGTTTTAAACTTATCATTAAAACCTTATTTTTTACAAAAACATTTCATTTTGAAATATCTTTGGCTTTTATAACTTTATTTTGATATAAAGAGATTTTAGAATAAAAACATGGAGAATATTATGGCAAACAAAAAAGTTACTAGTAAAAAAGCAGCAACTAAAGCATCCAAAACATTAACTAATAAATCAACAAGTAAAACATCCAAATCAGCTGCGGCGAGTGCATTATCTCAAAGAAAAGCACCGAAAAAACAAACTTCTAAAAAAGCGGCTACTGCAGCTTCAAAAACATTAAAAGATGGTCGTACGAGCAAAACATCTAAATCAGCTGCAGGAAGTGCTCTTGCTCAAAAAGGCAAAAAGAAAAAGTAATTTTTCTTAAATATCAATGTAAAGATATCAGAGAACATATGGGTTTGAATCTTAACTTTTTGATGTTAAAATAAGTTCAGATATAACAAAATTTTGGAGAGAAATATGTAGCCCTCACGGCAATTTTATTGAGCTAAAAATTGTGTTATCATGAATAGATATTTAAACGATGGGGGACAGCTACATATTTCTCAATTCAACCGTTATACTACAGTTTAAACAAACACAAAAAAAGGTAAGAAAATGAGCTTTATTGCATTTATCACTATATCGACATTAGTTATTGCTGGTCTATTCCATTTTTATTGGGCATTTGGCGGTAAAGTTGGGTTAGATAAGGCTATTCCGACAAAAGATGGAAAAGCTTTATTGAATCCTGGAAAACTTCTTACAATAATTGTAGGATTTATTATACTTGGTTTTGCAGGAATTGCCTATACTCTAAATTTAAAAAACTTTCATTTGATTAGTTACTCTGAACAAGTTGTGTATACTGGATGGTTTTTATCTTTAATATTTGCAATACGAAGTATTGGAGACTTTAACATGGTAGGATTATTTAAAAAAATAAAATCAACAAAATTTGCTGAATTTGATTCAAAATATTTTATTCCATTAACATCCTTTTGGTCTATTACATTTGCATTATTGGCATATCGAGTATAACAACACCTTGGAGAGAAATAGTTTACCCTAGCGGGAAAACTATTTCTCAAGTCAACCGTTCTTACACGAACCCATTTAAAAGGATATGTCATGATTTTTTCAACAAACAAGCAAGGTGATGATTGTTGCATGACACAACCAAATAGTGAGGTAAAATGTCCAACTTGCAATAAAAAGTCCAAAGGTGTTTTGGCTAAAACGCTGAAAGCACTTTTGACAGACAAGAGCAAGTCAAAACTATCTTGTTTTAGCGGTTTTTATTACTGCACAACACCCTCTTGTAAAACAATCTATTTTAGAGAGGAGACTACCTTAACTCAAAAAGATATGATAACCGTTGTGGGATTAAAAGATGGAGCAATTTCCGCAACAGTATGTTATTGTTTTGGATGGACAAAAGAAAAAATAAAAGCAGCATTAGAAGATACGGGAAAAACGATAGCTTTAGAAGATATAAAAGCAAAAATGAATAATGATGGATGTGTATGTGAAGTGCTTAATCCAAGTGGTAGATGTTGTTTAAGTGATGTATCAAATGCTATTAAAGAGATAACAAAACAGAATATCCAATAAATTACCTAACCAAAGGGGCAACAATATGGATATATCCTCTTATCAAAAACACAAGGAATAGACTTCATGAATGATTCAACAAACTTATTAGCACTCAATAAACCTAAAGGCTATGTCGTTACGCGTTCTGATGAGCGTGGGCGAAAAACTATTTATGATCTTTTGCCTGATTGGGTTTTTGATGATGGATGGATGCCCATAGGACGCCTTGATTTAGAATCGAAGGGGCTTTTGTTATTTACCAAGAATGGAAAAATTGGCGATGCATTGACCCGACCGGGAAATTGTATGAAAGTCTATGAGATTTGGGTTCGGGGGCATGTAACAGATACCCATATCGCAGAAGCGAAGCGAGGGGTGGAAAGCCCACAGGGTTTACTAAAAGCCTTGGAAGTTGAGAAGATAGGCATGGGTGGTGCAAAAACAAAACTCAGGGTCATCATAGACGAAGGGAAAAATCGACACATCCGTCGGCTTTTTGGCGCGCTGAAGGACCCAAAGTTTGGGACACCTTTGAAGGTCTTAAACTTGACCCGAATCAGCATAGGTAGTTTTAAACTCGACATCGAAAGTGCAAAATGGCGTTACCTCTCAGTAGAAGAAGAGAGAATGCTCATGAACAATCTCATTTAATCTTTTCAAATCCTTCCTCCAAGGAACTAGCCTCTCCACACAAAGTCAGATAGAGTGCTGCGTTGAGTTTGGCGAGTTGGAGATGTTCGGGTGAAGGGTCGTTTATCATCTGCAATGATTCTTGCAAGGTGATACGCTTGTAGGATTTATCATGATAGATGCCAAAGTCGTTGATATTGACACGGTACTCTTCTACCTTTTTCCCTTCTACAATCCAGTAAGAACATTTGCCTAGTATCTCTGGTGCACCTTCTGCTCCTTTGAGGATGATGAGTCTTTCGTACCTATCATGATAGATATCGATATATTTTTGGACAAATGGTTTATGAAAAGCACCGATGATGGCAAATTTACTGTTCGTGGGATTGACCAATCTCTCTATAGAGTTTAATCCTGTTCGCAAGCCCAGCTTTCCTCTAATATCTGTTAACGCAGAGAGATCTGGAAAATATGTTTTCCTGTCTATATAATGTAAATTTACTTGAGTAGGGATATTTTCACAAATTTCTTTGGTGGTGGTGCCTTTTTTTGATGGTTGAAGATTATCGCCTGATATGACAAGATTGATATCAAATTTCTCTAGTTTTTTTGCTATTAGTGGAAAAAGGTAGGGATTATCAACTTTTCCATCATAGGGATAGCCAAGTTCAATGGAGTTGGCAATATCATTGTGATGAATAAAATCATCAAAGGCGTTAAGTGCCCCTTTAAATTCTTCTATACTCTCTGGTTTTATACGCCATCCAAGTAAAAAAGCAGCTATTTGTTCAGGAGAAGCCTCCTGTGTGAGCATCATGGACATGGCCACTTCCATCTCTTCTTGTGTTAAATCCCTATTGTGTTTATGTCCTGTACCTACAGCCTTTATATAAGGATGAAAAGAGTGCATAGAATATTCCTTTAAAATATTTTAACTATTAAAAATAATTATTTATCTTTTTTATAACGACTCTTGATGTAAATCAATATTTTTATCGCCAAGATGCGTTACAATTTTACCACAAGTTCTCATAGTAATGTAAAAAAAGGATATAAAGATGCAGGAAATTTTGATTATAAGACCAGAGATTGCCTTAGATGACTTTCTTCCTATATTTTTATCTTCTACTTTTGTTTTACTATTTGGGTTGTTTTATGTGGCTGTTTTTACGCTCGTAAAGATGGGTTACTTAAGTCGTTTGTTTATGCCCTTAGCGTATCTGTTTTGGGTAGTGCAAATATATAGTACATACTTTATGACTGATCGTATGCATAGTGAGCCTTTTACACAAAAGGTGATGATGGTAACTATGGTTGCATACCTTATATTGCCTCATCTGTTTTACTATCTCTATACCGGGTCACTTGAAAAGTATGAAAATATAAATGAAGGAGGACATGAGAATGTCTAAGAATGTTTCAGTTTGGTCAAGTATACCATTTTGGCGACGCTCTGCAGCTTGGGTAACAGGTTTTGCAGTCGTTTTGCTGATATGGCTTACCTTTGATACAATGGGTCAAATCAACATGGGTACAGATGATGATTTGAAAAATGGCGTGACGAAGAGAGTTCCAGCTCCAACCGTTATTAATTATCATATCACCTACGAGATGAGTGAAAAAAGAGGGCATGAAGTACCAGTTATTGGTGACAAAGAGCCATTTTTTGGAAAAGAGTATAGTGTAGAAGAGGCGGCAGCAGCGTTGCATCTTGGAAAACTAACTTCTCAAGCTAAAAACTGTATGAATTGTCATACACTTTTAGGGAATGGTGCTTACTATGCACCTGATTTAACTAAAGCGTGGTTAGATCCAGCTTGGAGTGAAAGTGGTCCAATGATGGCAATGACAGGAAAAAGCACAAGAGAAGAAGCAATCGCTGAATTTTTGGTAAATCCTTCAAAATACCCAACGCATGCACGAATGATGCCAAATCTGGGAATTACACCAGATGAAGCGATAGGTCTTGTAGCATTTTTAAAACACATGAGTTCTATCGATACCAATGGTTTCCCTAGAAACTTTGGAAAAGAACAAGGAGATACAAATGCTCACTAGTATAAAAACAAACGAATTAAAATTTGAATCTCAAAAAATCGGAATGATGTACTTTCGCGTAGCTATCATTCTTTTTGGTGCCCAACTATTGATGGGTCTTATCGCTGCAGTACAGTTTTTATATCCAAGCTTTTTGTTTGAGATTTTTGACTTTTCAGTGGCTAGAACTGTACATATCAATGCGCTTGTTGTCTGGATGCTTTATGCGATGATTGGATCAGTGTATTATATGATTCCTGATGAGACAGGTCGTGAAGTGGTGGCTCCTGGTATCGCTAAACTAGCATTCTGGGTACTTACAGCGGCTGTTACCGTAGTGGTACTTGTTTATATCTTTATCCAAGTAGGACCAGGAACAGAGTCTTCTATCTGGTTAATCAATGAAGGTCGTGAATATCTTGCAGCACCTCGTTGGGCTGATATTGGTATCGTTGTGGTTGTTCTTGTCTTTTATTTCAATGTTTTTGCAACATATTTAAAAGGTGAGAGAACTGGTATCATGACAGTAATGGTTGCAAACCTTTTAGCACTTGCAGGTCTATATTTGGCAGGTATGGGTTATACAGACAATATCTCTATGGATCAGTACTGGTGGTGGTGGGTAATCCACTTGTGGGTTGAAGCTACTTGGGAAGTATTTGTTGGTACTTTAGCAGCCTATGCACTTATCAAAATCATCGGTGCAAAAAGAGAAATCGTTGAGATGTGGTTATGGATAGAAGTATTGATGTTGTTTGGATCAGGAATTCTTGGTCTAGGTCATCACTATTTCTGGATTGGTACACCTGAGTATTGGTGGGAAATTGGTGCACTATTCTCAGCATTAGAGCCTGTTCCACTTATCGCGATGTTTGTACATGTCCTTTATGATTGGGGTAAAGAGCAAGGTATTGCTAAAGCTAAAGGTGAACCTGGGACTGTAAGTTCAAATACTCCAGCAATGACTTGGTTAGTTGCTAATGCTTTTGGTAACTTTTTAGGTGCAGGTATATGGGGATTTTTCCATACATTGCCACAAGTTAACATTTATACACATGGTACACAGTTTACATCAGCGCATGGTCACTTATCGTTTTTTGGAGCGTATGCGACTATTTTGATTGGTATGATGTATCTTGCTATTCAAGGCACTTATGGTGTAAAAAGAATGAAGTCAACAAGCTTGTCTAAATGGGCAGCATTTTTGACTATGTTTGGTGTGATGGGTATGGGTATAGCTCTGACTATTTCAGGCTATGAGCAAGTACTTGTTGAAAGAGCAGAGCTTGGTGCTACGTGGAATGCATTCTTTACAGCACAAAACTTAACGTGGATGGTGCAAGGGTTAGCATGGAGACTTGTGATGGGTGTTGTTACCTTTGTCGGGTTTGCATTATTAGTGGTGGATTTATTGTCTATTGGTAAAAATGCACAAGCAGCGGAAAGATAAAAATTTTCTCACCTCTAAGGGTGAAGCTTTAGAAGAGAGTTTTTGTAGGGGTCTTGCTCCTGCAAAAACAATAAAAATGTATAGGAGAATATCATGATAGAAGAATTTGTAGATGTAGTGCCAAGTTTTTTTGGTATGTTAAACCAAGGGCCATTAACTTTGACGATTTTTTTACACACTATTATCATACTTCCAATGTTTTGGATTTATGCTAGTGAAAAAAAGAGATTACAAAACGAGAGTTAAACATAATTATAGGTTGAGGGGTTAACTTATAAAGGAGAAAATTATGAAGTTAAACAAATTATTGAGTACTATAGCGGCAGTTAGTATAGCAACAGTAGGTTTGCAGGCAGGAACATCGAGTATGGACTTTGCTAAAAAGTATGAAAAAGAGTGTCAAGGGTGTCATGGTCCAATCCATCAAGGTGGTGTTGGTTCTGATCTTAGACCTAAAGCATTAAAGAAAAAAAGTAGAGAATTTTTAGCAGAAACTATCCTTAATGGTAGAGACAACACAGCGATGCCTGCGTGGAACTCTACATTTTCTAAAGATGATGCCTCTGGTATGATTGATTGGTTGATGGATTGGAAAAATACGGTTGAGTTAACACTTGATTTTGATGAAGTGCATAAAACATGGACAAAATTAGCAGACAGAGATGCCTTGGCTAAAAAGTATCCAAAATCAGCAGACACTAAATCGGTACTTGACATTACATTTGCAACTGAAAGAGATGCCTCTTTGGTTGATTTTATCGATTCAACTACAGGTAAGGTACTGTCTCGACATAAAGCTGGATTTGCTGTTCACGTAACAGTAACAAATAAAAAAGATCCTAGATATGCATATTCAATCTCTCGTTCAGGTAAATTAACGATGTTTGATATCGCAGCTCCAGGTCAACCTGCACTTGCTTCTGTACAAGTAGGTCAAGAATCTCGTGGTCTTGCCGTTTCTCCAGATGGTAAATATATCCTTGCGGGTAACTACAATCCAGGTGGTGCAGTACTTTGTGATGCACATACATTAGAGCCACTAAAAGTTTATGATACAAGCCGTGTTATTGATCCTGATGGACAAATCGGACCATCTCGTGTTGCTGGTATCGCTGATACACCTTATGGACCATACTTTGCTATGGCGTTAAAAGATGGTGGTCATACGTATATCATCGATTACTCTAAAGAGGGATTCCCTATCGTTGGAGATATTCCAAATATCGGTAAAATCTTACATGATTGTTTCTTGAATGAGAATGAGGGTGAAGACTTTGGTCGTTACTTTATGATCGCTTCTCAAGGTTCAGATGTTATGGGTATTGTTGATTTTAAAACCAAAACACTAGCTGCAAAAGTGCACACAGGTAAAAAATCTAAACCACATCCAGGTCAAGGTTCTTCTTGGTTTAACAAGAAAATGGGTAAACAGCTTAATGCGACGAACTCTATGAACTTTGGTTCAGTTGTTATCTGGGAGTCTCCAAGCTGGAAAATTGTGAAAAAGGTTGAGACTGCTGGTGGTGGATTATTTGTAGGAACTGGTGAGCATACGCCATGGATTTGGTCTGATTGTGTTCTTGGTAAGCCAGACAAATACAATGAAGTACACTTAATCAATAAAGAGACTTTAGAGACTGACAGAATTATCAAAGTGGGCAAAACTAAAGGTCAATTGATTGATGCAAAAACGAAGAAAGTACTTCAAGAGTGGGATGCTACACAACATGCTAAAGTACCTGTAAATGAAGTTGCATTTGGAAAAGAGAAGATCTTACCAATGCCAGCCAAACTTGGTGCTGCGGTGAAAGATCCAGTTCAACCAAGATTGCTTCACGCTGAACCAGCTAATCATGGTAAATGGACAATGATTTCAGAGTGGACGACAGGTAGAATCGGTATCTATGAATCAGAGACAGGTAAGTTCGTTAAGTATATTGAAAATTTGACAACACCTACATTTACATACTCTGTTGAGCATAGACAACATATTCCTGGTGCTTAATCAGCATTAGATTACTCTCTCCTTTTGGAGAGGGTAATTTATTAAAATAATTTTTGAAATTGTTTTAATAAATTACCAAGGTTAGTTTAAATGAAATTTTCTTTTCTTTTCTTACTCTTCTTACTCTCTAATGTCAGTGCAAACAGTACAAAATATTTGGATAATAAATCTTGTGATGAATGCCATGAGGGCATTTATGAGGAGTATCAAGGTTCAGCCCATGCAAGAGGTTATTTTAACGATGCATTGCATCATGCTATTGCCGATAAAGTAAGCGATAAAACATATGCTTGTGCAACATGTCATATGCCTATGGCAGATAACCTCAAAGCGTTGATTTCAGGGGAGGCAAGACCTGATAAAAGTAACAAAACCCACACCGATGCCATCTCGTGTTATTTTTGCCATACGATAGCGTATGTAAAAAAGGCACATAAATTCAATGTTAACACAAAATCACGTCAAGCAAAGGGTTATAAACCAACGCTTTATGGTAGGCTTATTAAGCCTGAAGATAGTGATAAACACTCTTCTATTAATAACCCTGTTTATGCGAAAAATGCTTGTTCAGGTTGTCACTCACATAAACTCAATGATAACAATGTGACTATATTTAGAGCTATGAGTGATAAACAAAACTCTTTAGAGTGTATCAAGTGTCATATGCCTGAGCTGGAAGGTGGTGCTGAAAAACTAGACAAACGTGCGCGTGGACAGCATGCTAGCCATAAGTTTTTAGGGATACATGATGAAAAGTTTAGAACTACAGGGTTAGATATCAATATATCATCGACCCAGAACACTATCATGATATCACTTTACAACAAGATGTCACACCCGCTTATCGTACAGCCTGCACGGGTGAAATACTTGAAATTGACAGTTTTACGAGAAGGCAAAGAGATATGGAAAAATTATAAAACAGACCCAAGAGAAGATAAAAAAGTTTTTTTTGAATTTACCTTTAAAGGGAAAGACGGTAAAAAAATCATCATCCCTGCCAACGCCTATAGTTATCTTCGTGTCAATAACTTAGAAGCCAAAGAACGTAAAACTTTTGAATATAAAGGCATGAATCTTGAAAAAGGGGATGTGATAAATGCTTCAATGTATGTAAGAATGGCGAAAAAAGATTGTCAAAAAGTGGTAGAGTTAAAAGAAGAAAAGTTTAAAAAAGCTTTTCTTCTAAAAAGTGTGGAAAAAATTATAGACTAAAAAAGTTATGAATATAATCGCGTTCATCCTCATTTTGAAGTGTGATGGTTTCGACCGTCTGGTTCTTGTCATCAACAACAGTCAAAATATCCCCTGTAAGACGCAGATGTTTTTCACCCCAATCTTTTTCAAGATTGTCCATAACATGATATAAATCAGAAGCTTTTGGGTCTATCTTTTCATCTGTTTTAGTGTTTCGTATACGTAGACCAGTGACCTTTTTTTCTAATTTATAGGGGATATGTGGTTTTAAAAGCATATAGACTCTTTTTTCATGATACTCAGGCTGCGCGTCAAAGAAGGCTCTAAGCCCCATGCCTATAAATACAACTGAAAATGCGATAATGAGATATTTCCCCATAGATACTCCTTGATATTTGATAATAGAACCCTCTTAATAATATAGAGTACGCATAATGGACAGTGAAAATGTAAGATTTTGCAAGAGATTTGTGAAAACCTAGCCGTAGCTAAGTTGAACAGATATCTTGTGAAATATTGCGTTTTCACTGCCCACCCTATGGGCACCACTAGCTTTTCCTTATGCGTCGTTATAAACTTTTGAATTAGCTGTGGCTAGTCCTGCAAGTTTATGCCTAGCCTAAGAAAAAGCTAGTGGTGTTATGCGTACTCTATATTATTCAGAGGGTTCTATACTTTAACATAAGAATAATATCATTGACTTGATACGCGTCAAACTAAACATAAATAATCTTATGTATAATTTACCTATTAAAAATAAAAAGGTGTCTCCAGCATGTCAGAAGAATTAATCGCAGAGTTATTGTCTCTTATCCAAAAAAAGTTTCCACTTACGCCTCACCCCTTTGCTGAGATAGCACAGATGTTAGGTTGTTCAGAAGAAGAGGTTTTAAAAACTGTGCAAGAACAAAAAGATTTCTCTATTATCCGTCAGATATCGCCGATATTTGACACGAAGCGTTTAGGTTATAACTCTTCTTTGGTAGCATTTATGGTGGCAGAAGAGGATATAGATGCTGCAGTAGAAGTGATCAACTCACACCCTGGTATCTCTCATAACTACGAAAGAGACCATCAGTTTAATATCTGGTTTACTGTAGCGGTAGCGCCTGATTCAAAACTAGGACTTGAAAAAACGGTGGCATTATTGGCCCAAAAGGTAGGGGCAAAAGACTTTATCATGCTACCAACCCTTAAGATGTTTAAAATTGCAGTAAAGTTAAATACCACAGGTAAAGATGCTAAAAAAGAGAAAGTAGCCAAACGCGTCCATAAAGAGATAGAACTTACTCCTCTCTATCATGATATCATCCGTGAGACACAAAATGACTTGCCTGTGCTAAGTGAGCCATTTGCAGGTGTGATTGAAAAATTAGGCATCTCTTACGAGGTGCTTTTTGACGCCTTAAATGCCCTAAAAGATGCAGGAGTGATGCGTCGGTTTGCTGCTATTTTAAATCATCGAAAAGCGGGATTTAATGCCAATGCCATGGTAGTTTGGGATGTAGATGAAAAAGAGGGGGAAGATATCGGCAAACGTGCAGCTGAGTTTTCAGCGGTGAGCCACTGTTATCTGCGACCAAAGTATGAAAACTGGCCTTATAACCTTTTTACCATGGTGCATGGTAAAACGACAGAAGAGACCAACGGTATCATTGATTCTATTGCGCAGGAGATAGCACATAAGGATAAACGACCACTCTATTCAACGAGAGAGTTTAAAAAGGTACGTATCCAATACTATACATCTGAATTTGAGAAATGGGAAGAAAATATTTTAGGAGCAAATGCATGAATACATTTTTTATATTAGAAGCAGGAAATTTAACTATCGCGGCGTTCTTTTTCTTGATAGCAGTCATCGTGGCGACAAGGCCGTTTGTGAGAGCGAGTGTTAAAAAGGCAATTTTTATGTTTGTTACCGGTTTTTTTACTTTTATTATCGGGGGACATTATTATATCACTTCTGAGAGAATGACATCTGTAAAGGTGGCATTTACCGAAGGTAAAGAAGTTATTTGTGAAAATCGTATGCACAGAAAAGCGGCACAAGGGATTGTGATTAGTCAAAAAACCTCATGGCGTTTAGATGGTGATGAGTTTGTCAATCCTGATTATAACAGAGGATTTCATGCTGCGAGATGTATTGTCAAAACGAAGGCAGTGTTTAACTTAGAAAAATGATAATGCGCCTCCGGCGATAAGGGATAATAACGCGGTGATGATAAGGGTTAAGCTCATGTACATTTGTTGGCTTAACTCTTTTCTTTTTTCTACAAGTTCCATGATTTTTATCGCAGGATAAAACATTACAAGTAACAAGACAATACTAAAAACCAATGTTAAAACAATTTCTTTCATATTAACTATCTCCTTTTTACTAGGCAAAGCCTAGCAAAAATTTCTCTCACTAAAGCTTTGCCTTTGGCAAGATTATAGATGAAGTTTATCATCTTTTTTGATATTTATCATGATATAAATCAAGAAGAGAATATCGAAAATATGCTAGAATATCTCTAATATGGAGGGCTAGAAATGCAAAAAAGAGTTTTTAAGGTTTTGATATTTCTTATCATGATGGTGTCTATAAGTAGTGCTGATGGGAAAAAAGTTTTTGAGACCTATTGTTGGGGATGTCATCACCAGAGTGCTATGGCATTTGGACCATCATTTACTGAGATAGCTTCAAAAAGAAGTGCGGAAGAGATTTCTGCGATGATTACTGATCCTAAAGCAGTATCAAAAATCTTTGGATATAAGCGCAATGCTATGCCTAAAATCGATATGAAACCTAGAGAGATTGAAGCAATCACAAAGTATATACTCTCTTACAAACCAGATATAAAAAAAGGAAAATAATGTTTAGACTCTCCAACCTTATCCACTCCGTGATAGAGGGAAACAAACCACGTGTTTTGGATGGTTCTATTGCTATTTGGAATTTTACAAACCGTTGTAATCTCTCTTGTATGCACTGTTACTCTAAAGCGGACTTAGATGCAGTGGATACTTTGAGTACGGAAGATATCATGAAGACACTTGATAAGTTTAAAGAAAATGGCGTGAAGTTTCTCATCTTTTCAGGTGGTGAACCACTTACAAGAAAAGATTTATTTGAGATAGCCCAGCGTTGTAGAGAACTAGGAATCATCACCTACCTCTCTACGAATGGTCTTTATATCACAAAGAACAATGCTCAAAAAATCATTGATACTTTTAACTACATCGGTATCTCTATCGATGGTAGTGAAAAAGTACATGACCATTTTCGTGGATTGGAAGGTTCCTTTAGAGAGTCGATGAAAGCGGTAAAGCTGTTGAATAGTTATGAAGGTTCTAAGGTGGGGATTCGTTTTACGATTACCAAAGAGACTTATGATGATTTACAGTTTATTTTTGAGTTGGCTGAAAAAGAGAATATTCCCAAGGTTTATATCTCTCACTTAGTTTACAGTGGGCGTGGGTTAGAAAATCTAGAGATGGATCTCTCAAAAGAGCAAAGGCGTACGGCTGTAGAGTATATCTTGGGCAAAGCATTTGAGTATCATGATAGCGGTCGTGATATCGAAATCGTTACAGGTAATATGGAACAAGATGCTATTCTTTTTCTAGAACTTTTTGGTGAAAAATATCCTGATTTAAAAGAAGAGATGAATCAAAGGCTTATCTCTTGGGGTGGAAACTCAGCAGGACGAAAACTACTCAATATAGACTCCGAAGGTAATGTAAAACCAGATCCCTTCTTTCCTAAAGTGATAGGGAATATTTTACATCAAGATTTTTCTGATATCTGGACAAAAGAGCCTACAGAGTTATTAGAAAAATTGCGTGTACATCCACGAGAGATTTCAGGTATATGTGCGGATTGTGCACATATTAATATCTGTAATGGAGGCTCACGCAGTCGTGCTTATGCGATATATGGAGATATGTGGGCGGAAGATCCTTCATGTTATTTAACTAAAGAAGAGAGGGGATAGAATCATGTTAAAAAAGATAGTAGCAATCGGGGTATTTAGTATATCACTGTTTGCCAACACACCAAGTCCAGTGGAGAAACTGTTTGTTGTGGAGCGTGAAAATTCATCCATCGCCATTATCAAAGATGGTTTGATGAAGTCACGCATGGAAAATATGCACAATATGAACCATGGTATCATCAAGTTTGATGGGAAAGATGCTTATCTTATCTCAAGAGATGGGTATGTGGTGCGTTTTGATCCTGTAAGCGATAAGGTACTTGATGAGTATAAAACATCTAAGTCTGCTATCGGATTTGTCATAGGTAAAAACTATGTAGCCGTAGCAAACTATGATGATAAGTCTGTGGATATCTTAACAAGAGATTTAAAACCTATCGATAAAATCAAAACAGGTTCTAAAAATGTTGGGATTAAAATCTATAAAGATATGATTGTTTTTGCACAAATGGATAATGATAAAGTCTCTATTTTAAAAGATGAAAACTATGGTAAAGGCAAGCCAAAGTTTAAAATATTTAAAGAGTTTAAAGTGGGAGAGATGCCTTTTGATGCGATGATCAAGGATAATACCTATATCGTTGGCTTTTTCCTCTCTAAATCTTTTGGTGTGATTGACCTAGATAGCATGAAATACTCAGAGATTAAAGTCACTGCTGAGGGCAATAAACCGGTACTTAAAGTGCCACACTTTGGGTTTTGGTCGTTGAGTAATGAGAGAACATTTATACCAGCTGTGGGTGATAATGCTGTCATGGTATATGATAAAGATTTTAAATTTATCAAAAATATCAAGATGCAAGGTTTGCCGGTATTTACAGCACTTAGCCCGGATAAAAAGTATCTTGCCGTAACATTCTCTGGTAAAGACTTTCCTACTATTCAAATCGTAGATGTTAAGAGTTTAAAGATTATTCATACCTTTACTTTTAAGGGCAAAGTGTTGCATGTGAGATGGTCAAATATGGATCCTTTTCTGTATGTTTCTGTCAATGATGCTAATCAAGTCAATGTGATAAATACGGATGAGTGGTTTTTAGAGCGAGAGATATTTCAGGTAAAGAGTCCCTCTGGAATATTTATCTATGAGTTAGGAGATAAAAAGTAGTGGCAAAGGTATACTTAACAGGAGCGGGACCTGGTGACTTTGAGCTTCTGACGATAAAAGCCCTGCGTGTGGTTAAAGAGGCAGATGTCATCATCTATGATAGGTTGGCAAATCCTGAGATACTCAAAGAAGCCAAAGATGGCTGTGAATTTGTCTATGTGGGTAAAGAGGATTCAAATCATACACTTCCTCAAGAAGAGATTAATGAAGTGATTTATCAATCTGCCTTGAAATATGAGAATGTAGTACGACTCAAAGGGGGAGATCCTCTTGTTTTTGGTCGTGGTGGTGAAGAGGCGATATATCTTAAAGACAGAGGCATTGCTTTTGAGTTTATCCCCGGTATCACTTCTGCTATCGCAGTACCTGAGTATGCGGGAATTCCTGTGACGCATCGTGGGGTGACTGTCTCTTTTCGTGTGGTAACTGGGCATGAGAGTAGCAATAAGAATCAATCTCAGATTCCTTGGGAAAACTATAAGAGTGATGATACTATCGTCTTTTTGATGGGTTTGCATCGTTTGGCACATATCTGTCATATGCTTATCAAGATTGGTAAGCCAAAAGATTATCCTATCGCGGTGATTAGTCGGGGGACCACACCTGATGCTAAAACAGTCGTAGGAACGCTAGAAGATATTCATAAAAAAGCCAAAGATTTACCAACCCCTGCACTTATCGTTGTGGGAGAGGTGGTAAAGTTGAGAGAGCAGTTAAATTGGTTTGAAAAAGAGTAACAGACGATTGTAGATATGATGATAAACTGAAGTTTATACTCTTGGTCGTCTTGCTATGATTGCTCTTAATTTGGAGATTTTAGCAGGTAGTTAGTCAAAAATAGAGTCCTAACCCCTGACTTCAATGGAGAAATTCATATGTATAGCTCTCTTTGCCTAAAAATTGCTACAATATATACAGCATCTCCAGTAACATGATAACAAATAGTATAACCATGATAAATTAAATCTTTTGTTTTTCCGTCCTTTAGATATAAACTATTTCGACATCGGTCTGGCATAAAAGATAGAGAATTGATAGCTGTTTGTAACTTTTTTATAAAGTTTTTAGCTTGAGTTAAAGAGTCATTATCTTTGATATAGTTAAATATATCTCTTAAATTTTAGATATACCATCTACTGCTGTTTTTACTTTCAATTTTGCCTCTTCAAAGGAGATATCAGGATAAAAAGGAATAGTATCTATCTCTTCTATCTTGATACTATCTTTAGGCAAAATATCAACTAATCCCATAAACTTTTCAAATATTTCATCTGTTATATTTAACTTAACTGCATGCATACAATATCCTAAATAAGTGTTTAAAACTATTATATCAAAAATATAAATGCATTCAAAGCCCCGGCAACTAAATGGTCTCAGGATAAACTAAATTTGATGGAATTACACTTTCAATAGGACTATCATGATAAGCGTTTTAAACGCTTATCGTCCATCCCATAGCAGGGCTAATTCTAGGTCAAATATATCGCTTCGTCTAGGTTTGATGAAGAACTCTTCCATCTCATAATTCTCCAAAGTATACTCGGTATCTATCTCTTCAATCTCTTCTTGAAACTCCATATCCAAGGTATCTAGCTCCTCTTCTATGGCGATGATTTTCTCCTCTGCTCTTTGGACATCATCTTTTTCTCTATACATTTTCCCCATGCTTCTGATGGTAGAGCCTGCACGGCTGGTGGTGCTTCTCTTGATAGCACTTCTGCCTGTGAGTGCATCGAGGATAGTCATACCAAAGGAGAGGAGGGCGTTGCTTTTGTTTTTACTAACATCTTCTTCCTCTTTGGCTAATTTTTCTAGTGCTCTTGCGTGGCGTTTTTCAAATATTTTTCGTTTTTTCTCAAACTTCTCTGTTAGTTTTTCTATCGCTTCCTCTTTTTTTTCTCTTAGCGCGTCTGTGGCTCTTATATTGAAGGTTTGGATACTCTCGCTTAGGTCTGATTCGAGTTTGAGAGAGGGGTAGCGATAGAGCGTGATACGCTTATCATGATAGAGGTGGTTTGAGAATTTTTTCTCTAATGCTTTGAGACTTTTTGCTTCTTGGATGAACTCTGGAAGTGCTGAAAATGCACCATTTTTTCTCTCTTGTATATCATAGAGGTCAAAGTCATCTTCATTCTCTTCTGCCTCGTCCCAGTCGATATCTTTCATATTTTCATCTAAGTAGTATTTTAGATAATGTTCCTCTTCATGGTCTATATAGCGTTTAGAATCATAATACTTCACCGTGGCATTGGCGAGAAGATAGGGGGTATAGTTGGTACTTTCTTGCTCTTGTGTATTGGCGATGTAAAATTGGTCTATCTCATCAGATAGGATAGGCTTTGGATTGCTCTTTTTAGCGGTATCATTTTTGGATACTAGCGTTTGTGCAGGAGCGCTGACTTCTTGAAGAGATTTTTTCTCTTGCATGAGTGTTGCAATCTCTTTTTTAGAGAGAGGCCCTTTGAGGTAGGACATCACCCATCTTGTGGAGAATAGCTCTATCTCATCGCGATGGGCACTTTTAAATAAAAAGACTCTCTTTTTAAGATTAGAGAGCAAAGAGGAGATGGTTTTTTTGTCCATAGCGCCTGAACCACTCTTGACCAAGCCATCAATGACACGCTCAACATCTTGTTTGGTCTGAAGTCGCCCTATGAACCACGAACCGATGTTGGAGAGCCCTTTATAATCCAAATCAACGGGGTTTTGTGTACTGAGCACCACACCCACACCAAAAGCCCTTGCTTGTTTGAGTAGTAGAAGCATTGGGTTTTTAGAAGGAGGGTTGGAAGTAGCTGGGAAAAACCCATAAATCTCATCCATATAGAGTAGGGTCTTAAGGGAAGATGAACCACTTTGTGTGCGCATCCAAGAGATATACTTGTTTAAAAGTAGGGTGACAAAGAACATCCTCTCATTGTCATTAAGGTGTGAGATGGAGAGGATAGAGACACGAGGTTTCATCTCTTCTGTAAAGAGTAGTTTTTGGATATCTAGTGGTTCGCCTTCAATCCAGGCTGAAAATGTTGGACTTGCAAGAACATTGTTTAAAAGCATGGCAAGTTTAAGTCTCTCATTTTGTGGATAGAAGCTTTTTAGGGCTAAGACACCTACCTTTTCAAACGGTGGGTTAGTGACATGTCCGATGAGAGATTCGAGGGTGAGGGATTGCTCTTTTTTCCAAAAATAGTGAAAAATAGTCGTAAGTAGTAGATACTCTTTACTCTTTAGTGGGTCCACATCGATGCCTACTAGGGCAAGGATAGAGGAGGTGGTGGAGTTGAGTATGTAAGAAAAAGTATCTGGATCATCCAAGACTTCTGCTGAGGGTGCGTCAAAAGAGCTCAAAACTGAGAGTTGTATCCCTGCTGAACTTCCTGGTGTATAGATAGTATAATCTGCGCCATCTTTAAGTCTCTCTACGCGTGCTTTATCTTGTCCTGCACTCTCTATCCCTTTTTGCCACATTTGAGCAGTTTTGCTTGCAAATGAGGCGATATCCATCCCTTTTTTTTCTGCTTCATGCGCATCTACCCATGGCTCAAAATCACTTGCCTTAAACTCTGGAAATGTCAAGAGTAGATTGCCCATGTCTCCTTTGGGGTCGATGATGAGAGAGGGAATTTTATCCAAGACTGCCTCTTCGATTAGACCAATACCCAGACCCGTTTTACCACTTCCTGTCATACCGATGATGGCAGCGTGGGTGGTGAGGTTTTTGTTTTTGACAAGTAGTAACTCCTCGCTACTCTCTTGCGTCTTGATATCTAGTTCTTTACCTAGGTAAAACAGCCCTAATTTCTCATAAATCTCTTTCATGCATTCTCCTTTATCTCTTCTTTTATCCACCCTGAACCAATCAGACGCTTATCATGATAAAATACCGCTGCTTGTCCCGGTGCTAAGCCTTGCACATGCTCTTTAAGTGTCACGATAGCACTATCTCCCTCTATCATGATAGAACAAGGTACTTTTGGACTACGGTATCGTATCTTGACACTTGCATCAAAGGCTTTATCATCTATAAACATATTGAGTTCTTGTACACTAAAGCGCAGTACATTGAGTTCTTCTTTTGTGCCCACAATGATTTGATTTTTTTTGGCGTTGATATCTAAGACATAGTGGGGAACATGGGCGACTTTGAGGGTAAAACCTTTGCGTTTTCCAATGGTGTAGTGCATATAACCCCGATGTTTTCCGATGACATTGCCCTCCTTATCCACGACATCCCCAGGTAAATCGATATCGGTATGTTCTTTAAGTACCTCTAAGTAGGTATCATCCACAAAGCAGATTTCAGAACTCTCTTTTTGCTCTGCAAAGGATTTTAATATTTCAATATTTAAGGCTATCTCTTTGACTTCTGTTTTATACATATCTCCTAGAGGAAATAGGATGGTATCTAGTGCTTCTTTTTTGACATTGCTAAGAAAATAACTTTGATCTTTACTCGCATCTTTGGCTTCGGTGATAAAGCCATTTTCTACCTTGGCATAATGCCCCGTCGCAAGTGCGTCAAAACCTTTTTCATGGCTAAAGTCCATCAAGGCACCAAGCTTGATATTTCGGTTACAAAGCACGCAAGGGTTAGGGGTAAGCCCCTCTTTGTACGTTTCAATAAATGGGGTGAAAACGGATTCATGAAAGCGTTCACTTAGGTCTAGGATATGATAGGGGATATTGAGGAAGGTGGCAACTTTTTTGACTTTTTCGATATTGCTATCATGATAGGCAGGATTGTCATGAAGTTTCATATAGACGCCTTCTATCTCATACCCCTGTTGTTGTAGAAGATAAGCGACAACAGTCGAGTCAACGCCACCACTCATGGCGACCAATACTTTTTTCATACACACTCTTTATTTAATTTTTTAAATTTTATCAAATATTTGTATTGTGTTACCTTGTGCGTTATCTTAACTGGTTTAATCTATTTTTAGGGGTGTCAATTTCTACGATTTGTACACCAAAGTTTCCATCTACGATGATGACTTCCCCTTTGGCAATAATCTTATCTCCTATCAGTACGTCAAGTGGTTCATTGGCTAGTTGGTCGAGTTCCACGATAGAGCCGATATCCATATTTAAAACATCTTTTAAGAGTACGGTTTTCGTTCCGATTCTTACACGAACAGGTAGCTCTACATCCATAATAAGAGAGATATTCTTGAGCTCTTCTTCTGAAAGAGAAGATTGCGGACCTGAAGATGGCGCAGGCACTTCCTCCGTAGTGTCTTCAAAATTTGAGATAAAGTCCGCATCTGCTGCCAAGACCATTTGGGCGCTAGTAGACGCGATACTTATGTTGTAAACATATTCTTTATGCATACCCTCTGCTGGCATCGTGCCTTCTTGGATAAAGGTGATATCTTTTATTTCAAAGGTTAGCTGTGGCATATCTTGTTGTGCTGCGATTGAGGTGCCAAGTGCGCCAAAGATGTTGGAGACGATTTCTTTAGTAGCATCTAAATCATCATCACTCATCTCAGTTAACTCAGTGCCTTCTCCTCCAAGCATCAAATCGCCCAATGCCGTCGCAATGGAAACGTTAAGGGCAAGAGAGAGTTTTCCTCCCTTTGCTCCTTTGGCTTCTATCATGATAAGCGCTAGGGGTGCTGCGATGTCACTATCGCCCGAGAGTACTTGTTCTTTCTCGAAACTAAGTGTTGGTGCACTCCCTGTGAGCCCTTCTATGACACCAATCGTCTCTTTTTGTAAAAGTTCTATAAAATTATTCATTGACAGCTTCTTCTTTTAGTTTTTGTAGTCGATCATGTCTCTCTTTTTCATGCGCTTGGAGAATCTCTTTAATTTCATCTTTATCAGTTTTTATCAGTTGTGTGATTTTTAAGGTCTTGTGGTAGTTATGGATACCCATCTCTGCCTTGAAAAGCTCTTTTTTATCGATAGTAATGGTCGCTTCATTACTCTCTGGAGAGTTAAGCCTTATCACATCGCCAATTTGTAGCTCTAAAATCTTTTTGATACTCAGATGGGTTGTACCAAGGATACCTTCATTAACAATATCCGCGCGTTTTAAAAGCTCTTTTAGTTCAGTACTTCTACTTTTTTTAGACGAACGCTCTCCTATCATGATATCTTTACTAGCTAGTCTTGAGAGGATAGACTCTAGGTGGATAACGGGATAGGCAAGGTTAATCATCCCTGATGTCTCCCCGATAGTGATTTCAAGGACGACCATCACCACGATTTCATTTTGTGCGACGATTTGAATGACGTTGGGACTTGATTCTTTTGACTCGATGATAGGGATGAGTTCAAAGATAGGGCTCCAAGACTCTTTAAGTTTTGCCATCATCACTTTTAAGACATTGTCTAAAAGAGTGATTTCTATATCTGAGAGTTCTCTCTCTGTGTCATACTGTTCCCCTTTGCCCCCTAGCAGCCTATCAATCATAGGGAAAACGATAGAAGGATTTATCTCTAGTACCGCGGAACCATCAAGTGGTTTGATAGAAAATACGTTAAAACTAGTCGGGCTTGGAAGAGACATGAGAAATTCCCCATATGTCATTTGATCAACAGATTGGAGTTGGATTTCTATGATAGAGCGGAGTGTGGCTGACATCTCTGAGGCGAGATTACGTGCCATTTTGTCATGGATTCCTCTGATAGCACGAAGTTGCTCTTTTGAGACACGATTTGGACGTTTAAAGTCATAGAGCATAATCTGCCGTTCGTGTGACTCCTCGCCTCCCTCTTCACCCCCGTTATCATCAACGATGCCCATTAGTGCATCAATTTCATCCTGACTTAATATATCTGCCATTTATGCTACCAACTGCTCCCGTATCTGTTTCATCAGTTTTTTATGTAGTTGAGAGATGCGTGATTCTGAGATATCAAGGATATTGGATATCTCTTTTAAGTTTAGCTCTTCAAAATAGTATAACTGTATGATAGTTTGCTCTCTAGGGTTTAAATCCACGACGATTGCTTTGACTGCTTCAATCATTTGATCTTTTTCCACTTTCTCTTCTACACTCTGCTCACCCTTTGTGATGAGTTGCTCATTTAAGGGAACGGATGTTGATATCTCTGCAGCTGCTCTGGCTTCTCTAATCTTTGCATGGGTTTCACCCAATTTATCCGCTAGATAATGATCATCCGGCTCCATCCCTTCTTCTGTTAAGTGTTTGGAGATTTCTACATCGATAGCTTTGATAAGGCGTCTATTATTTCTGCTGACGACATCTAAACTTCGCAGGTAATCAAGCATCGAACCATAAACGCGCTTTTTGGCATATCCCCAAAAAGAGTCATTAAGTTCATTGTCATACTTGCGTGAAAGTTTTACCATCTCTTCAATCCCTATGGAGATGAGATCATTGACATCAACAGATGAAGGCAATCTCTCTTTTAGTCTAAAAGACATCGCTCTTACTGCTGGTAAAAACTGGATGACAACATCATTACTTTCTGCAAACTGGTTTTTGGGTGCTTCCTCTACTGTGCTCATCAACGTTTAACTCCTTCTCTCTCATTAGGTGTGAAATCGTTTATACTTTTTAAAAGTGCTGTGATTTGGTTTTCTCTCTCTTTGAGCTCCATCACTTGCGCATTGGCAAGTTCTTCGTGCTCATTTTTGTCAAATGAAATCTTAAAAACTTCATTGGCATTGATAAAGTAGACCAATACAACATGTATAAACATATGGAAAAAGAGTGTGATTGCGAAGGTGTAAAGAAACAAGTCAGCAATTGTATCAACTTTTACGATGGAAAATATGAGACCGATGAAAAAACCACAAACAGTAAAAAATGCTACGTAGTTTTCACTTCTCATACCTAATCCTTGTAATAAGTTTAAATATTACTAAAATTTTTCTATTAAACGCCTTACAAAAACAGCAAAACTTTTTCTTACTTTAGAGTTAAGCACTTTGTGTTCCAATTTATAGACTAAATTTTGAATAATTTCATTTAACTCATAGGTAGGTACACTATTTGGATATTCTTGTGTAAATAGTACACGATATTTTGAAGATTTTGAAATAGTTTCATCTTGGGTGAGGGCACCTAGGTAGTGTAGTTCTAAGTGAGAATCGAGGTTGTTGTCAGCTACATTTTTAATTTTATTAAATATTAAGTTTCCTTCTCGTTCATTGCTCACATTGTTAAGGATGAGGCTGACGTGAGAGTTGATGTGTGAGGTGACTTTTATCGTGGCATAGGCATCGGTGATAGCTGAGGGATCTGGTGTGGTGATTATGATGACTTCATCTGCCTCTTCTAAAAAGAGTTGGGTATTGTGTCCGATGCCTGCACCTGTATCGATGATAAGGTAGTCAAGTGCGTCTAAAAAAGCAGCTTCATCCATAAATCTATCAAGGATGACTTGATTATGAAAATCAAAGATTTCATCTCCGCTTTCTCCTGGGATGAGGAGTAAGTTCTCTTTGACTTCGATGACAACTTCTTTGAGAGAACACTCACCCTTGAGGACATTGAGGAGGTTCTTTCTGGCTTTGACATTGAAGATGATATCAAGATTAGCCAGACCGATATCCGCGTCAAATACTGCCACACGGTATCCTTGGGCAACTAAAAGGTTTGCCATATTGGCGGAGAGGGTGCTTTTGCCTACTCCTCCCTTACCTGAAGTGATAGCAATGATTTTTGTTTTGATATGTTTTTCACCCACTTCACCTTCTACGATACGTTGTAGTTTATCTGCTTGTGTTTTCACGACTCTCTTCCTTGGTAACCATTAAAGATACAATCTACTAAAAAATCACTCGATGCGGGTATGATATCGTCTGGTACCTCTTGTCCGATAGAGAAGTAACTCAAAGGCAGAGAAGTCTCAGTTGCCAAAGAGAAGATATTGCCAAAGCCTTTGGTCTCATCAAACTTCGTCACTATCATGGTGTCAAGATTTAAAAATGCAAAGTTTGCATGGATATCACGCAAATCTTCTAGTTTGGTAGAGGCAGAGACGACAAGATTGACATCAATACTACGATCACTAGCATGTAAAAAATTTGAAATTTTTTCTAATTTTTCCCTATCAAACTGTGAAGCACCCACGGTATCTATCAAAATCAAGTCACAATAAGAGAGTGTGTCAAGCGCCTTTTGAAAGTCTTGTGTATCGACCACATCTTCAAAAGGGAGTTTCATCATCTTGGCATACTGAAAGAGTTGTTCTAAGGCACCGATACGGTAGGTGTCAAGGGTGATGATACCGACTTTATAGCGGTGTTCTATAAAAGAAAATCTAGCTGCCAATTTAGCTAAAGTTGTAGTCTTTCCTACACCCGTAGGCCCTACTAGCATAACGATTTTTTTCATGCCTTTAGGAATCTCTCGCTCGATTCTCACCCCTAGCATCTTTTTAAGTAATACTTGAAAATAGCGTGCAATGGTTTCAGGAGCATTTTTCATGTAGGCGGGCATATGCTCAAGTGTGGATTTCATGATATCGTCTAGGTGGACTTGAGACATGCCTGATTTTTTCGAGGTGTTATAGATGGCGGCAAACTCTGGTGGGATGATGAGATTGGCTCTTTTTTCGGATTTATCTTCCCATAATACCTCTTGGAGATTGGAAAGTTTGTCGTTGAGTGTTTTTAAATCACGTTGTAGTTTTTCAAAATCTTCACTAGCAATAGCGGTTGTTTGTGGCTTTAGAGTTTCTGTAGGTTTCTGCTCCTGTTGCATCTGAGTAGAGAGTTCTTTAGCGCGAGAGGAGATATCTAAAAGTACATCATCATCAAGGCTTACCTTCCTCTTTTTAGTAGCAGGAGGTGTCTCTTTTTTTTCTGATTCTACCGCTACGACAACTTCATACAGTGCAGGTGAAGTGAGGGATTTTTTCTGAAGTTGCTTGGTACTGACTACGAGCGCATCATTGCCACAGGCATTTTGGGCTTTTTGTAGGGCGATGGCGGGGTTTTCACCTGTAAAGGTATAAAGTTTCATACAGACACCTGATGTTTTATAAATTGTAAGGGTATTAAAACTGATTCCCTTTCATGAAAATGCGGGTGGGGAATAGTTAAATATCTTGAATTTATAGATATTTTATCATAAAAAATCATATCGATATCTAAAGTACGCGGACTATTTTTAAAGGCTCGGGTTCGTTTAAACCTTTTCTCTACAAAAAGAATGTATTTTAAAAGCTTTTGTGGGGGAAGGGTGGTGTTTACTATCATGATAGCATTGAAAAAGTCAGGTTGTTCTGTGTAGCCAAACGCAGGATTTTGTAGAATAGGAGAAGTTTCGATAATTTTCACTTGTCTGCTTTGTGAGAGATAAAAAAAGAGTCTTTGAAATCTCTCTCTTACATCACCGATGTTGCCACCGATGCCAAGCGTGGCTGTATGTTTTAGGGATGAAGGTCTAGGGTTTATATAAGGAAAGTATCTATCATGATAGAGTTGTAACACCTATAAAATCTCCACACCTTTACTCGTTACCCGTACCATATCTTCTATGCGAACTCCAAATTTATCTGGCAGATAAATTCCTGGCTCAATGGTAAAAATCATATCCTCTTCTATCAACGTTTCTGATTTTTTAGAGATTAAAGGCTCTTCATGGATATCTAGCCCCACGCCATGTCCAGTTGAGTGGATAAAGTACTTTCCAAAGCCTGCTTTTTCGATGACTTCACGTCCTGCTTTGTCGATTTCATTGGCTTTGACACCTGCGCGAACGGCCTTGATGGAGGCTTCTTGGGCTTTGAGGACGGTATCATAGACTTTTTGGCGCGTCACATCTTTGAAAGATTGCTTTTTTGAAAAAGAGATGTTGCCATCTATCTCAGCGCAGCGTGTTCTATCGGAGCAGTAGCGTTGGTATTTGAGCCCTGCATCGACGAGGAGATGATCGCCTAGTTGTAAAATCTTGGCACTTGTAAGTGCGTGCGGTTTGGCAGCGTTTTCATTTAAGGCAACAATAGGCTCAAAACTCAGCGCATACTCACCATGTTTTTGAAACTTTTCGATGGCATCAAAAAAGAGGTATTTTTCACTCTTGCCTAAACCAGAGGCATTGATATGCTTGGCAAAAGCGTTAAAGGCACTTGCTCCTAGTTTGGCAGCTTTTTTGATGATAGCAATCTCGTCACTAGATTTGATGATACGCTTTTTTTGAGAAAAATTTGGCGCTTGGGTAAAGGTGATATCTAACTTAGAAGAGAGTTTTTCATAGGCACTAACAGACCAGTCGTTGGGGTCAAAGTGTAGCTCTTTTATCTTGGATTTTTTGATGATTTCTACGGCTTTTTGGCTTAAATCTTTTTCTGCCTCGATGACCTCCGCTCCTTTGATGCACTCTTTGGCTTCGAGGGTGTAGCGAGGGTCGGTGATGAAAAACGCTTCACTTCCTAAGCGTATAAAAATAACATTGTCGCAAGAAAAGCCACACTCATAATAGACGGCATTTTCATTGCGTAAGATATAGTTATGCAGGTTTTTGTCCTTGTTGTGCTGCTTGGGCTTGTTTCATGTTCTCAATCTCTTGGAGAATTTGTACCATGCCGACCATAGCCATATGGTAAGAGAATGGACCAAATCCCGTCACTTGACCCGCACAGACAGGTGCGATGAGAGATTTTTGACGAAACTCTTCTCTAGCATAGACATTGGAGATGTGTGTTTCGATAGTTGGGAGTGCGACTGCTTTTATCGCGTCACGAATGGCGATAGAGGTGTGCGTGTAAGCTGCTGGATTGATGATGATACCATCGGAATCCCCTAGGCACTCTTGGATTTTATCGACGATTTCACCCTCTAGGTTTGACTGAAAGAAGTCGATTTCTACTTTACTCTGCTCTGCATAGGCTTTCATCTGAGAGTGGATATCTTCTAGTTTCATCGGACCGTAGATGTTTTGTTCACGGACACCGAGCATGTTTAAGTTTGGACCTTGGATGACTTGGATTTTCATTATTGTTACCTTTGTAAAATTTTTTGATATTATATCCAATATAGTTTAAAGGGTATCCCTAAAGGAGTGATATGAAGATTGTAAGAGCGGATTATGTTGTCACAAGTAACGAAAATTTTGATATTTTGAGAGATTGTGCTGTCTGTTTTGATGCGAAGATTTTGGCTGTGGGTGAGGCAGAAGTGCTACGTAAAAAATACCCAAAGGCGAGCTATCATGATGGAGGAGCAAACTCTGTGTTGATGGCTGGACTCATCAACCCGCATGTGCACTTAGAATTTTCTGCAAACAGAACCAATCTGAAATATGGTGACTTTATCCCTTGGCTTCATTCGGTCATAGAACATCGAGATGATTTACAAAGTAAATGCGGGGATGCTTGTATCGATGAAGCACTGGAAGCTATCATGATAAGCGGTACAACAACCATTGGTGCGGTGAGTAGCTTTGGAGCGGATATGGAATCTTGTGTGAAAACCCCGTTAAATGTTGTTTATTTCAATGAGGTTCTAGGCTCAAATCCTGCGGCCGTGGATACACTATATGGAGATTTTATGGGG
>JAJRSK010000039.1 GCA_024278835.1 Campylobacterales bacterium
AAATAGAACAAGCTCATTGTCCAAATATCTCATATAGAGATAGTAAAAGTTATCCTTCTTGTATATTTTGATCTCCCCAAAAGAGAGCTGTTCATTCTGTAAAACCTGTGCATTTTGTAAATCTACATTTACTTTTTCAAGGTTGATATCTTTGGCTTTTTGATTCAATTTTTTTAGATTCGCATCAACAAGATATCCGAAGAGTTCTCTTGATATCTGTGTATATTTTTGATTATAAAGTTTTGAAACCTTCTGCTCCATAATGGAGTTGGTCAAATATGAAATATAACTCATCAAGATTAGGCTTATGAAAAAGAGTAATGATATCTTTTTTGATATTGACATATCTAGCCTATAAACTTATACCCTACTCCCCAGACAGACTTTATGTATCTGCTCTGTTTGGGGTCATCGAATATCTTGTTTCTTATGTTGCTTATATGCATATCGATAGCTCTATCGCTAGAGTAGCTCTCACCAAGATGGTTTGCTATCGTAGTTCTCGAGACAACTTTATCTCTATTGTCGATCAAAAACAGCAATATCCTATACTCTGCCTGTGTCAGTTCTATTGGTTCTCCATCCTGATATATCTGCATGCTTTTCTCATCTATCTCAAACTCTCCGATCACTTTTCTGGAGATATTGTTGCTCAATCTTCTCAATATCGCATTGATCTTCATCACAAGCTCTTTTGGTTCATATGGTTTAGACAAGTAATCATCTGCTCCATAATCATATGCAACCACCTTATCCCCTATTCCCCCTCTTGCACTTGAAATAATAATAGGGATATCGCTTCTCTCTCTTATCTTTTTGCAGACATCAAATCCATCTATTTGAGGTAGCATCAAATCCAATATAACCAAAGAGTAGTTGCTATCCTTTTGAAGCTCATTTAGTGCCCAAACGGGCTTATCAAAAGCTACAACCTCGTAATCATAATTTATGAGATAATTCTTTAGAAGCTCTTGCATATCCATATCATCTTCGATAAGCATTATCTTCATTCTACTTCCCACTCATATATATATTTTGAAAATCTCATTCGCTGCTTTTGATCCAGTATCTTATGCATATTTTCTACAAAATTTGCCTCTATCTCACTGGCAAACTCATGCAGTCTTTTACTCAATTTTTTTAGTCTCTCCTTATTGAGATCATCACTCAAAAATAGTGCTCTTTTCTCTTTGATGATATCCTCTCGAAGCTCAGAATACCTCTTGATGCCTTTTTGATACTCCTTTAAGAGTTTTTTTACTCTCTTTTTCTGTTGCTTATCCAACGAGAGATACCTGAGATCTTTACTGTAGTAGTGCCTCTTTTCATAATCATCATGATCATCATGGTCGCCATCTCCCAAAGAAAATGTAACCAGCAATGCCAATATCAAAATATATTTCACTTCTCCACCTTAGGTATTTTGATAAGATTGTTCTCTATGATACCATACTCTATATCGATATGACAAACTTTGCAGTTGGCTTTACTCAAAACCTGCTCGCTATTAAATAGTTCATCATCTACATCTTTGTGTGCTTCATCCCAATATGGGGTTTTACTGATTGCTATAACTGTTTTATTGACATCTTTTAGGCTTTTTAATATGTTCAAAGAGGCTTGAGATGTTGAGTTCTCTGCACTCTTTTTTATCAAAAAAGCCAAAATAGAATGATTTAGAGAATCATCGATACTTGCATCATCTCCAAAATGATTCTCTAAATCCTTCATCATTGCTATCCAAGATTTTTTTGGCAGAAGATTTGGAGGGTATATCATATGACAGCTTCCGCACTCATTATAAAACTCCTCATGCAAAGCAGCATAATCCTGCTTCACATTATGGCTAGCTACAAAAACATTATTGGTAAAGAGAAGATAAAATATAGCAAGTAGTGATACTGCAATCCAGACAAAAGAGAATATTTTTTGAGAGAAATTTAATTTTACCTCCTCTGTTGCTCTTTTGTATCCGCTGATCATCGAATCAATCGCATCTCCATTTTTGATGAACTTATCTATCAAGGCTCCTGCAATATGTACCCCGACAATTGCCAAGAAAAGATTTGCCAAAATCTCATGTGCCTCCTCAAAAACCTCCATCTCTCTATAATAGCTGTTATGCAAAAAAGAGAATACACCGTGATTCTCCTGTATACCATACGCCAGCATACCAGTCAGTATGGTCAAGAATGCTACTGCTATCATCGCGACGATTGCATAACTTGATGCTGGATTGTGTCCTTCATACTCTTTTGTCTTGCTACAAGGGTTCAAAAGATACTCTTTTAGGTCACCCAGAGAGAAGTTAAAATCCCTAAATCTTGAGTGCTTAGGACCTATAAAGCCCCAAATCACCCTGAAAACAAACACAACTCCCAATGCCAAGCCAAACGCCACATGCTGATTTAGCAGCTCATCAAAATCACCCAGCACATAAGCAACTGCAAAGAAAATGATGATCAGAACATGAGCAAGTCTGGTGGCAACTGGCCATATGTACTTTTTAGTCATCCCATCTTCCATAATTTGGGATTATAAGAGTCCTTTCATTATAATCACCTCTGTCAGCTTTTGTATGGCAGGCAGCACAGTTACTGATGCTTTTTACCTCTTCTTGCGTTATAAGTCTTTTTGGTATCTCT
>JAJRSK010000040.1 GCA_024278835.1 Campylobacterales bacterium
GATTATATAGAAGTGGCTTTGGCGATAAGATACTATATATGTATTGCATCACATAAAATATTATGATATAATTGTAGTCCAATACATACAAGGAAGCAAATATGCTAACTGAACTTTTTAGAAATAGCCATCAATTTGTCAAAAATAACAATTTCAAATATAAAAGATATTTTATAAAGCATGAAAATTTAGAGCATAGACTCTCTATTATCCTTGGTGCAAGAGGTATAGGAAAAAGTGTAACCATAGCCCAATATATGAGCAAATACACAGGCACAAACAAGGCACTTTATATCTCTTTGGATGATATTTTTAACTTAAATCTATCTATCTATGAAATAGCCGAAGAGTTTGAGCTTCAAGGTGGTAAGCTTCTTTGTTTGGATGAGATACACAAATACGACAGATGGAGTATGGAGCTAAAAAAAATTTATGATAATCTACCAACACTACAAGTAGTAGCAAGTGGTTCATCTGCTTTAGAGATACACAAAGGGAGTCATGATTTAAGCAGAAGAGCTATTGTTTACAAGATGGTTGGTATGAGTTTTAGAGAGTTTTTGGGGCTTTATCATAAGTTTGATTTTGAGAAACTATTCTTCAATGATATGTTAAAAAATCACTTAAATATTGCTGATAGTATAGTAGATAAATTAAAACTAAATGAACAAAAAATTTTGCCACTTTTTAAAGATTATCTAAAATTTGGCTACTATCCATACTTTAAAAGTATGCCAAACGAGGCACTCTATTTTAAAACACTAAAACAAAATATCAACACTACTATCGAGAGTGATTTGTTAAATATCTTTCCATCTCTCAACGGAAAAAGCATCAAAAAGATAAAACTACTACTCTCTATCATCTCCGAAAGTGTCCCCTTTACCCCTACACTCAAAAAACTAAAAGAAGCTATAGATATACAAGATGACAGAACACTCAAAGAGTATCTCTATAGATTGGATGATGCAGGATTGATAAAACTTTTGATGAAATCTTCACTCTCTTTTAAAAATCTTGATAAACCCGAAAAGATTTACTTGGAGAATACAAATCTAATGTTTACTAAAGAGCCAAATATAGGTGCAATAAGAGAGACATTTTTTCTAAATCAGTTAAGCAACTACTATGATATAAAAGATAGCTTTGATACCAAAGGAGTATATGCTTCAAAACAAGGCGACTTTTTAGTAGATGATAAATATCTCTTTGAAATAGGAGGCAAAAATAAAAGCTTTAAACAGGTAAAAGACATGCCAAACTCATATGTGGTAGCAGATGATATAGAAGTAGGCTTTGGCAATAAGATACCTCTTTGGCTATTTGGCTTTTTGTATTGAGGTGAAATAGACTTTTCAACTTCATTTTAGGGCAAGCCTATCATGATAGGCTTTGTTAAAATATCGTCTAAAGTCCATCTTCACCGCTATTTAAATATATCAGCATCCTCTTGTTTGTTCTTGATATCGCTACTCTTAACAAATAGCATATAGAGGATAGGCAAGATAATCAGCGTCAAAATCGTAGAACTTATCAGACCATTTATCACCACAATCGCCAAAGGTTTTTGTATCTCAGAACCCGGTCCAGTAGCAAAGAGTAGTGGCAAAAGCCCAAATGCAGCGATGAGTGCGGTCATCAAGACTGGGCGAAGTCGCTTGATAGCACCCTCTTTAACGGCACTAATCACACTATGACCCTCACGCACCAATTCATTAAAATAGTTTAGCAACACGACACCATTGAGTACCGCGATACCAAGCAAGGCGATAAATCCAACCGAAGCAGGCACAGAGAGATACTCTCCAGAAAAATACAATCCAGCAAATCCACCGATCAATGCCAGAGGAACATTGACTAGAACGATGATGGCTTGTTTGATAGATTGAAAGGAGACAAACAGCAAAACAAAGACTAAAAATAGTGCGATAGGCACAATGATAGCCAATCTCGCTGTCGCACGCTGTTGGTTTTCAAACTCACCACCATAGCTGAGGTAGTAGCCTGTTGGGAGTGTTACACTTTTGGCGATAGCCGCTTTGGCATCATCGACAAAACTGACCAAGTCTCTCCCCTCAACATTGGTCTGTACTACTGTTTTTCGGTAGCCATTTTCATGCTCTATCTGTACAGGTCCTTGTGTGGAGATGAAGCTGACAAGTGATGTGATAGGGATACTCTTGCCATCTTCCAAGATATAGTAGAGAGATTCAAGTTTGTTAAGGGAGTTTTGTATCTGTTCTTCTCCCTTTATCATGATAGGGATGCGACGCATACCCTCTTGGACGATACCACTTTGCTCGCCCGTAATCATCACTTTCAGATACTGACCGACCTCCTCTTGTGTCACACCATAAAAGCCCATCGCTTCTTTGTTGAAGCTTAGTTCAAAGTAAGCAACGCCTTCGTTGGCTTTTTTATAGACATCGCTACTACCTTTTATCTTTTCCAAGACCGCTTTTATCTGCGTGGCTATCTCTTCGAGTTTGTCGTTGTCACTTCCAAATATATCTATCGCCACATCACCACGAACCCCCGTGAGCATCTCAGAGACACGCATCTCGATAGGTTGGGTAAACCCATACTCTATCCCTGCAAATCCATCCAAGCTGTGGCGGATTTTGTCGATGAGTTCCTCTTTGGTTTTTACCGACCATTCGGCTTTTGGTTTGAGGACTAGAAAAGTATCGGTATCATTGAGGCTCATGGGGTCTAGTCCTAGTTCATCACTCCCACTTCTGGCGATGATGTTTGTTATCTCAGGCACCTCTTTAAGTAGGGTTTTTTGTACTTTGAGGTTAAGTTCACGACTCTCATCGAGTGAGATAGAAGGCAACATCTCGATGCCCACGATGATAGATCCCTCATCCATCGTAGGCATAAAAGTCTTACCCGTTTTACTTGCCAAAAATAGGGAAGCTATTAAGAGTGCTAAGACAAGTCCCAACAAGACTTTTGCATGTTTGAGTGAAAACGCTAGTATCGGTTCGTACCATTTTAGCAGATGTCGCATCACAAATGATTCATGGTCGGGTCGTTTTTTGAGGATAAAAGAACTAAGCACAGGAATGAGTGTAAGTGCTAAAATCAATGAAGAAAAAAGAGCAAAGATGATAGCAAGTGCCACCGGTGCAAACAACTTTCCTTCTAGCCCCTCAAGCGTAAGGAGTGGTAAAAACACGATGATAATAATCAACACACCTGTGACGATAGATGGTGCCATATCGGTTGCCGCGTGGTAGATGATGGAGAGTTTGCTTTTTTGCTTGTTTTTGGCTTCACCTAGTTCTGCTGTGATATGTTCAACCATCACCACCGCCGAATCGACCAAGATACCCACGGCTATCGCCAATCCTCCCAAACTCATGAGATTGGCACTGAGCCCAAAATACTCCATCGCCATAAAACTCATCAATAAAGCAAACGGCAAGATAAGTGCCACAGAAAACGCAGACGCAGGATTACCAAGCATCACAAGCAAGATGACGATGATGAGAATCACCGCTTCAATAAGGGCTTTTTTGACCGTATCAGTAGCAAGATTGACAAGGTGAGAACGATCATAAAAGATATCGATACTTGTTCCTTTGGGAAGTTGTGCTTCTATCGTTTTGAGTTCGCTTTTGACCTTATCTAGCACGATGCCTGTATTGATTCCTTTGAGCCCGAGTACGAGTCCTTGTACGGCTTCGCCTTTGCCATTTTTGGTGACAAATCCCGCGCGGGTTAGATGCCCTATGTGGATAGTCGCTAAATCTTTTATCATGATGACTTTGCCATTGACATTTTGGACAGGCACATTGCCTATGTCGTGGATATCTGCCAACTTCCCTACACTCCTCACAAGGATACTCTCCACACCTTGTGTGATACGCCCTGCTCCATCGTTTTGGTTGTTTTGTGAAAGGGCTGTGAAGAGTTGATTGAGGGATATGTTAAAGGTGCGCATCTTTTCTAAATCAGGCACGATTTCATAGGTTTTGACTTTACCGCCTAGCGCGTTGACCTCAGCGACACCTGAGATAGAGCGGATTTTAGGGGAGATGACCCAGTCAAGTAGGCTTCGCTTCTCTTCTAAAGAGAGAGTTTCTGACTCGATAGTAAACATCAAGATATCACTCAAAGGGGTGGATATAGGGGCTAGTCCACCTACTAAATTGGCAGGTAAATCCCCCTTGATATCACTAAATCTCTCACTTACTTGCTGTCGTGCCCAGTAGATATCGGTGCCATCTTCAAAATCAATAGTGATATCACAAAGCCCATACTTGGAGAGAGAACGCATGATAGTTTGCTTGGGAATGCCCACCATCTGCATCTCGATAGGGATGGCGATACGCGACTCTATCTCAGAGGGTGTCATACCATCTGATTTGAGTATCATCTTGACTTGAACAGGCGATATCTCAGGAAAGGCATCGACAGGTAGTTCTTTGTAAGACTTGATACCAAGACCTAAAACAACCAGTGCCAAGAGGGAGAGAAAAAGCCTCTGAGAGAGGGCAAATGCGATGATTTTATTCATCTTCTTCTCCCAACATACTTTTTAGTATCGCCACCGAAGTGCTGACTATTGGGAAGTGTAAGTTTTCATCATCTTTGAGATAGTAGTACTTCTCATCCTCTGAGAGGATTGTGACGGCTATATCTTCATAGGCTCTTTTATTTTTGACAAATACGATAGTTTTATCGGCATCTTTGATAACAGACTTTTTAGGCACACGCAAGCTTTTTTCTATCATGATGACTTTGGCCGAAGTGCGCATACCTGCTAAGAGTGCGCTACCTTCAGGAAGTGAAAAACGCACATGCCTACTTTGATTTTGCATATCAACGGTGGGAGAGAGTTGTAAGACTTTACTATTGTAGAGTGTGCCGTTGATACGAAGCTTCACCTTTTGTCCCTCTATGAGTCTTAGCGATTTGGAGAGTGGCATATCACTCTCCAGCCACAAAGCTCCTTTCTTTTGTATGACAAAGAGTGCAGTCGCAGCGTCTGTGCTTTTACCAGGCTGGGCATTGAGGGTAGTGACGATACCATCTATAGGTGCTGTGACAGGAATGGTTGTTTTTATCGTTAAACTCTTCAGTAGGGTCTGTACCATCTGAGGGGAAGCACCAAAGCTTTGGAGGTGCGCTTTGGAGGCGGCGAGTTTTATCTGGTCTGTTTTTAATTCAGCATTGGCTGCGACACACTCTTTTTTTGGGATGATATCTTCACGACAAAGTCTGTTTTTTCGCTCTGCCAAGTGTTTGTGATGGCGAAGTTCTATCGCATCAGAAATCGCCTTTTGTTGGACTTCTATCCACTCTGTACCTGTGACATTGGCAAGTAAATCGCCTTTTATCACGCGTTGATAATTCGCCACATTTAAGGAAAGTACTTGTGCAGTAAAAGGCAATGAGATACTGCGTAAAAGGCTTGGAGGTGTTGTCACTTCTACCACAAAAGAACCCAAGGGGAGTGTTTTACTAATCTTTGGTGTGGTAGTTTTGAGGTTCCAGTTGCTCTGTTCTTTGTCTGTCAGTGTAATCTCTTTTGCCATCAATGATAATGATAGTGGCAATAGTGCTAGTAGCAGGTTTAATGTTTTCATTTATTTCTCCATTTCAAGTAGTGTATATAGTTTAAATAGGCTGTTATAATAAGCTTTTTTTGTCGCAATCAACTCTTGAGAGAGCTCTAAAAGCTTTTGTCTCCCAAAGATATATTCCAAGGAAGAACTCTCGCCATACTTGAAGCTTTTTTCGATGAGGGGCATCAAGCTATCATGATAGAGTGCTAGGTTTTCTTCTATCATGATGATGGTGTTATAGTTGGTTTTGAGTTCGCCTTCTAGCGCTTTTTTGTTGCCTACTTGCTCTTGTAGCCAATTTATCTGTTCTAATTTTTTGAGCTCTTTTTGATGTATTGTAGCAAGATGCATCTGTTCATTTTTTTGGGAAGTAAAGTTTAATGGCAACGCAAATCCCACACCGACTCTCTTCGTATCTATCTCATCATCATAAGAGGCAGCGATATCTATGCTGTCGATACTCTTATTGTAGCGTTTTTCTAGTGTATCAAGTGCCATTAACTCTTTGTGAAAGGCTTCTTGGCTGTATGCAAAAAGAAGACCATCAAATGAGACTTCTGCTGTGAGCGTCGTTAAGTCATCACAAGAGAGTTCTTGATGCTTGCCTATGAGACTCAAGTCATACAATCTCTCTTGGGATATCTTTTCACGCGAGAGAGAACTTTGTGCTTTTTGCTTCAAACTTCGCATCTGCATCTCTAGTTGCAAAAGCTCTTTTTTAGAGATTTCTTGATACTTGTAAGCTTTCTGTTTTTTCCTATATAGTGCTTGATAACTCTCCAAAGAACGCTCTATCAATCGCCGATTTTCTCTGTCTAAACAACTTTGATGATAGAGATTTCGGATACGGTTGCTTAGTGCGATAAGGGCTCTCTCTTTTTGTAGTAGTGTTGCCTCATTTTTAAGTCTTTGAGCAGAGAGTCCTAAGGATTTTGTGTTGCCAAAGGGGAGTGTTTTGGAAGCACCTATACTATACTCAAAGGCATCATCACCTGCATCGGGTGTGGCTTGTGCACCACTGAGAGAGAGGGCAAAAGGTTCCGTTGCGAAATTGGCTCTACTTTGTGCTTCTAAGGAGAGACGTGTCTGCTCTTTGGCTTTAAAAAGTGGGTGTGTGGCTTTGGTTTGTGCTAGTATCTCTTTGAGTGTGATAGGTGCGCCTATCATGATAGAGGTAGAAAAGAGAAATAGTAAAAATAGTTTCATTGTGTTAATCCTTGTCTATTAAATCTAATGTATCTGCATGGAAAAAATAGTCTCTATCTTTGCTGTTGCCTTGATAGATAGCCTTACAATTTCTGATGATAAGTCTGTTGCTTGTGATAGCTAAGTCGGGATACTTCTCTTGTATCATGATAAGTGCTTTTTCATCACTAAAAGGCAAAGTTTTACGGACTTTATCGAGAAGTTTTTTAGCTAAAATAGTTTTAGAGTGCATGGTTCCACCCAATGTATGTCCGTATTTTGCGTGTAAACATTCTTGTAATGGTATCTTTTGCTCGGCAAACAGCGTGCTGATAAATAGCATAAATGCTAGGAAAAATTTCATAGGTAACCCTTTTTGTTAATGATTTTGAATAAATGGAAAAAAAGAGTTAGGCTATAGGAGGATAAAAGATACTTTGTGGGGAAGGTGTAGGGAAAAAGTCAGTTTTCTCAGCGATGATACCATGCTCATACTCTTGCACCATCAAAGGCGTAAAAACAATATTTACCGCCATAAGCGCATCATGCAAAGCTTCATGTGTTTGGGTCACATCGCAAACTACTACTATCTGCCCAGACTCATAAAGATACAACTCACTCTGCGTATCTTGGTCAATGGCAACAATGATATAGTCATGCACACTTACAAAGACAAAGACACTAAGTAGTAGCGTTAAGAGAAACTTTTTCATGAAATTATTATAGAATAGAAAAGATTAAATCTCACTTAATACTTTTTTTCCATAAAAAACATTAAATTATTTATTTTTATTTACTTTCTTTTTAAATAGTTATAAAAATTTAAATTACTATAAAAATATTTACCGATATGTCGATTTCTCACACAGAAAGAAGATAAAGGTAAAAAAATGAAAAAATATTTAAATTATTTGATAATGCTAGGCATGATGAGTTTCTTGCTAGGATGTAGTTCAAGTAAAGCAACCAATCAAGGAGTAGGTTCTTTGACAAATACGAAAATAACTTCACAGGCATACTACCCCACATCAGAAGAGTTAGAGTATGAAAATATCCTAACCGCCGATAAAGACAACTGGTGTCAAGTGGTACAAAATGCACCTGCACAAACCACTATCCTACTCGAAGATGGTGAGTATGTCGATGCCTGTGCTATTCGAAATAAGAGCTATATCACGATAAAAGCAAAAAATAAATATGGCGTAAGGTACACAGGGGATGATTTTTTTCTCACCCTTGAAGATAAAAATCACCATATCAACCTACTTGGCATCGAGGCGACAACCACGACGGACAATTTCAACTCTGGTCTTTTTAAGGCGCACGGATATGGAAACTTTGATAATCACCATATCTATATCAAAGATTGCTGGATACACCATTCTGGTTCAGGGATACTCACAGGTCCTAGAAATCATGACATCACCGTAGATAAATGCCTCATTCATGATATCAAGATGGGCTATGCATGGTATGCTTTGGGATGGCATATGACACTTTCAAGATCTGTTATTTATCATCTGGAAAATAATGGGATGGTACTTAGAGGACATTTTCCTCTCAATAGGTTTTGGAGTTTTGAAGAGTCTCAGGCGGTGGATATCACGCAGGAGAGAGATATTGAAAACATCCCAGAAGAGGAGTGGACACATCGTATTACTGGTAACTTTTTTGGAGAGGGCTATGGCAGGACTGCCGCTAGGAATTGGGACAGAGGCACGGCAATAGCATTTTATATAGGTAGAGGGAACCATGATGGAGATGATGCCTATTTACCACCGCAAAATGTTTTGATAGAAGATAATGTATTTTATAATATAACGCCTAGTGTAGCACCAAATGGTGAAGTATTTGCAGGGGCTATTACCGTAGATGCCGAAGCGGGATTTTCTAGTGATAGAGAAGATAAAGTAGCAGGGCTTATCGAAGGAACGGTGATACGCAACAATACTTCCAATGTACCTATTATCAAGAGTTTTTGGGAGAAACCTGATTTTAGTTTGATAACACAATCAAACAATAAATCATGGGATACAGGATTATTGGAAAAAGAGTTTTATGAGAGGATAGAAGCATTAAAATAGGAGGGTAAATATCGCCCCGTCTTTAGCATTTTTTACACTTAGTTTACCACCCATCTCTTTTTCGATGATGGTCTTGGCGATATAGAGTCCGATACCGTCACTCTTTGCTTTGGTGGAGAAATAGGGGTCAAATATCTTTGCTAAGTTTTTACTCTCTATGCCTCCTGCGTTGTCTTCTATCATGATAGTATTTTTCTCTATCATGATAGAGATATGAGGGGAGGATATCTCTCTTTGTAGTAGGGCATCTCTTGCATTGTTGATGAGGTTTAAAATCACTTGTTCAAATTCGTTTTTATTTGCATACATAGTAAAATCATGCTGGCACTTTATCTCGTAAGATACTTTGCTAAGTTGGGCTATCATGATGGCTTCCTCACACGCTTCTTTGGCAAAAAAATTCTCTTTCTCTTTGCTTGGATTATAAAAATTTGAAAAGAGCTCAATCGTCTGAGACATATAGGTGATTTGTCTTTTTCCCTCTTCTAGTTTGGATGTGATAAATGCTGGGTTGTCGGACTTTTTTTTCATATTCATAAAGAGATAGGAGAGGTGGGTAAGGGGTTGACGCCACTGGTGGGCGATGGTAGATATCATCTCTCCCATAGATGCCAAGCGAGATTGTTGGAGTAGCAAGCTTTGCTGGATGACGCGTTCATCTTCTAGTACCTTCATCTTGTACGCGATGGCAAGGGAGAGTATCATCGACTACAAGGCAAAAGTGGTGTGTAAAAATGGAAAATCCATGTTGAAGTATGATGTGAGATTTGAATAGACAAATACCCCCATCATGATAACCATCATCCAACCATAATAGAAAAAGTAAAAGGCCTTATCTTTTCGGGGGAGTAGCCGCTTTGCTTCGGTGATAACAAGCCAAACAGGGAGAAAAACAGGAATGATGCGGGTTAAAACACTATGCGAGAAGTAGAGTGTCAATAGCATATCTATGATAGCCATCACCTTGATGACTTCTATGAGGTAAAATAGTTTTTTATCTGCTTTTGTGATATTTAAAAAATGTTTGATAAAAAGGATAGAAAAGAGAAGGATGGCTATCTGTGAAATGTCATAGAGGATATAATTTCTAAATGTAAAGATTTCATTGAGTGGCACGATATGCAGGCTATCTAAGGATGCTAAAAAGACGATAACAGATATTTGCCCTAAAGAGTAGTAGAGATAACGCTTATCAAAGCTATAGATATAGAGGGCTAGATAGCAGCAGAGAGGATGACACCAAAACAGAGTGTCGCAACAAAGACTTTAATCGGCGTATAGTGTGAATAAATCTTGACATCATCTAAAAAAAGTCCTTCATACGAAAAGAGCATATAGAGTATAAATGCTCCTATGGCTATGAGTTTGAGAGTGAGGGTTTTATCTATCATGATAGGGCTATTTTGTAGCCTAGTTTGGAGTAGTTTTCTATGAGGGATTTTTCTGTCTTTTTGCGTAGGTTTTTGACAAGGGTTTTTAAGGCATCCTCACTCATCACCCCATCAAATACGAAATTTTCTATCTCCCTATAAGAGCATATATGTTCTGGGTTTTTCACTAAGAGTTTTAAAAATAATCTCTCTTGGTGGCTGAGTTTTATCACCTCATCATGATAGAAAAGCACTTGGTTAAAACAGTCATAGGTATGCTCTTTTGTCAGAGGGATGATATTTGAGTTGTCTTCTTTTAATTTCTCAAAATAGAGTTCTAACGCCTCAGTAAGTTCCTCTTCATCGATAGGCTTAACGAGATATTTGACAAGTTGTAACTCTACGGCTTTTAAAAGATACTCTGTTTTGGTATGGGCGGTGGTGATGATGATAGGGGTTTTAGCGTCTGTTTTTCGTACTCTTTCACAGAGTTCTAACCCACTCATCTTTGGCATAGATATATCAGTGATGATGATATCTGGTCTCTTATCATGATAGAGTTCTAGGGCCTTAAACGCATTGTCTGCCTGGTAGATGGTCTCAAAGGTATCTTCCAAGAAGAGCACAGCATTTTCACGTATAAAGTCTTCATCTTCGACATACAGTAGCGAAAGTGCTTGTGATGTCGACATGAAGACTCCTTTTATTTCATAGGTAGAATCTTTCCAAGTAGAAACTGTGAAACTGCAGGCTGTCCTACAGCTTCATTGAAATGAATACCATCAAGATACCATGCATTAAATTCTGTAGTACCTCGTGCAGGCATGATATCATCAACAAAGTTAACAAAAGGAAAATTTAATTCTGATGCTATTTCTTTATAGACAGCTAAATAGGTATTTGACGCTATCTTCCAATCTTTAAAAGGGTTGGTTGAGGTAAGCAAAAACTTTGTTTTCGGTTTGGACTGCTTAATTGTATTAATCATGCGTAATATCTGTGATTTAATTTCTACATGAATTTGGTCAGGAGTATACCCCAAGTGATAAAGTGCAGAATAATCATTGGACCCCATTGAAAAATCAACAAAACTTGTTGCCCCATCATTTGGTATCTTGTTTATAGCATCTTGGACACTAATCCATGATCTTCCTTGTTCTGCCTCCGTATAATGTAAGTCTCCATTAAAGGTTTTAAACATCAGTCCACCTTGTGCTACAAGATAAGAAGTAACATTATAGTTTTGTAAAGAAGCCTCAATATCTTCAAAGATATGTCTTGACGTATTATTAAGATTGTCAGGTGTGACGGTATTAACTCTTGTACTATCGCCTATACAGATATAAGTGACATCTTGTAGTGTTCCCTCACCAGAACGTTTAATCATATCTTGAATAACAGCTAATGGCGAAAGATCTGGTGCAGGGTTTGATTTAACTGAGATGGAAATTGCATCTTTACTTTCATTTTCTTGATTAAAATTAAGTATAAGGGTGATGGAGTAGTTTCCTTCTTGTGAAGGAGCTGTCCATGTAAGGATTGATTCAGTTCCCAAGCGTTGACCTTCGCTATTTGTCCATGTGTAAGTAACTGAATTATCACCAATATCACTATTTTCTGCACTTAGTAATACTTCTGCACCTGGGCTAACTTCATGAGATGTAGCTTCCGCTTTTGCCACGATTTTATTATTAATATTTTCTACTTTGTCGGTATCTGCAGTTTTTACTGAATCTCCACAACCCGCAAAAAAGAGGGCAGTAGCCGTTAAAATTTGTATCAATAGTAGCTTTATTTTCATAATTAGATGTACCCCTTTATAATTATATATAGAAAGTATATCGACATTTATTTATGACAAGTTAATAAAAATTTAATTTAACCACTTTTTAGCCACAATTTTAAGATAAACTAGATTTTACAAGGAGTTTTAGTACGTAACAAGATTTTATTGATGCTGTTTTTAGCCATTTTTCTACAAGCAGATTCTCTTCCTCTGCAGGGTAAAAGATATGGTGTGGAGTTTAATATCCCTAGGCTTTTAACCTATAGTGAATCATGGAAAAGTGCTAGTGGGACATTTTCTTATTTTAATCAAGAAGAGCATGTTGAGTTAGCCTTACCTTGGCACGTAGCATTTTATACGGATAGAGAGGGAAATATTGATGAAGAACATTATGATGTGTACAATCTAGATATCCACTATCGTAAGTTTCTGGGTGAGGAGATGAATGGTTTTTATCTGAGTGGATTTGCGAGGCTCTCTTATCTCAACGGTCTTTTAGAGTATGAAGATGTGTATAAAAAAACAACAAAACTTGGTCTAGGTGTGGGGTTGGGATATAGAGTATTTCCTAAAAAGCAACCTTACTACTGGGGTATTGGATTGATTGTGGGTAGGTATATCACTGGTGAAAATGAGATTTATAGAGAGGTGGGATTTGGTATCGAAGATGCACCGTTTATCATCGATGTTGAATTTTTAAAATTTGGTTATGCATTTTAATTTTAATAAAGGAGAATATGTGAAAACAATGTTTATGGCTATTATGATATCTATCATGATAAGTGGTTGTGATTATAAGTATAAGAGTCCATGCAAAAAAGCAAAGTATCTATCAGCAGAGGATTTACGGGTAAATTATCCCAAGGTAAGTGCGCCTAAGCAGATAGAAAAAGCAGCAAAAATTTATAATTATATGGATGGTGAGATACTACTCATCAATGAACGCAATAAAGGTATCCATGTGGTCAATAACCGTGTGAGAGAAACACCACAAAATACTGCCTTTATCGAAACCCCTGGCAACATCGACATGGCGGTAAAAGATGGCTATATGTACGTGGATAGTTTCACGGACTTGATAGTGCTTGACATACGTAATATCAATGACATCAAGACAGTCTATAGAAAAGAGAAAGTATTTCCTTATGATCTGATGCAGGCAGCTGATAAAACGAGCGGTGAGTGTTATGACTATGACCACAATAAAAAAGATGCTTTTGTCATCGGGTTTAAGTAGGAGATGGATATGAAATATTTTATACTAACAATGACATTTTTAGCAGCTATCATGATAGGCTGTGGTTCAGGATTAACTTCTGGTACTAGCGACAGTGCAAGTGCTGGAACAGGGAAAGGTGGCTCTATGGCACGTTTTACGATAAGTGGGGATAAACTCTACACACTTAATGATAGATATATCAATGCCTTTGACATCTCTGTGCCAGATAGGCCTTCTCCAGATATTTCTCAACCAGTACCTTTTGATGTAGAGACACTCTATGCTTATGATAAGTATCTCTATGTGGGTGCTGAAAGCGGTGTATATATCTACAATCAAGAACTAGATAAAGTAGGAGAATTTACCCACACAAAAAGTTGTGATCCTGTGGTGATACAAAATGGTATAGCTTTTGTGACGTTAAGTAGCGGTAGTCGTTGTCGCCTCACTAGTGGAGAAAACACCATACAGTTCTTAGATGTACGTGACCCACTTCAGCCAAAATTTATCGGAAAGAAAAATATGGTACATCCTACGGGACTTGGTATCGATGGTAAGAATCTTTTTGTCTGTGATGGTGTAGGTGGATTGAAGTTATTTGATGTGAATGTCACGCAAAGCAATGAGACAAACACAACATCCGTAGTACTCACGTACAATAGAGCTAGTTCACAACCTGATATCGACTGTTATGATGTGATAGCCCATAAAGATTTGTTGGTAGTGAGTAATGGTGAAGATGTGAAGCAATTTGACTACAGTCATTTACCGATGGCTCCTCTTGGAGATATAAAGTAATAAATAAAATTTAAGGAATTGATTATGATAAAAAGTTTTTCGTTAGTGGCTATGGCTGCGTTGGTGATGGTAGGGTGTGGAAGTAGTGGAAAGTCAGGTGAGCCAGCTGCTCAATTTGTGACAAAAAATACCAATGCAGTTACCATCAGCGGATTGCAAAGTTTGGGTGAAACAGTCAGTAAAGATTCGCTCATATCTGTTAAATCATCAGCAAGTAACACTTATAGTAAAGATAGTGATACTGGATATGTGGACAATGGTCAACCTTGCGATACTGGGTCTATGACCTTTAGCGGCGGAGAAGGTTCTTCATCATTCTCTTTAGATGCACAAAATTGTGTTAAAGATGGTTCAACTATGAATGGTGCACTAAGTGCCACTATCTCTGAAGCTTCAAAAACAGCGTCTGGTACAGTATTGAGAGATTTTACTGTTGTAGAAGAAGGTGTTAATCTCTTTTTAGCAAAGGGAAGTAAAGTATCTATCAACAACCAAATCATTCGGGCAGACTTTCAAGCTGAAGTCAATGATGAAGTTATTTCAGCTGATAATCTTTCTGTGAATTTTGCAGAACGCAGCAACGGTGCTTCTTTCTCATTTACTTCAGGTAAGGTAAATATCGCAGGATACTACTTTGAGTTTGTTTCACAACCCTCTCCTTTTGTGATTGGAGAAAGTGGTATCGAGTCAGGCATTTTAAGACTCAAAGATGGTGCAGGACACAAAGTAGAATTGGTAGTAGAATCTGTCAATCATCTCTATTTAGGTGTGGATGAAAATGGCGATGGTCAAATCACAGAAAGTGAAAAACTAAGAGATAACTTTTTAGCAGAAGACTTTACACTCTAAAAGTCCTTGCTAAGTGCCTCTTTAGACTATATACGTTAAAATCTCCAAAAATTTAAAGGGGTTGTTATGTGTGCTGAAAGAATGCAAAGGATTTTGACCGCACTGATGTTAGGAATCATCCTATACTTTTTTGCGACAGGTTCTGCCGAACTTCAAGCAGGTGCTGTGTCTAGTTTTAATTTTCAAGTAGCTGTGGTATTGCAATTTTTTGTGATTATCATGATGCTTGTCTGGGCGTTTACCAACTTTTGTCCATCTACATGGATGATGAAGAAAACATTTCCTCCTTGTGACTGGGAAAAATAAATGAACAATAAAATATCTTATAAAGATGCCGGTGTCGATATCGATGCGGGGAATCAATTTGTCGAAAACATCAAACCGCATGTAAAATCAACTTTTGATAAAAATGTTATCGGAGGCATTGGTTCTTTTGCTGGGGCGTATGCACTGCCTACTGGCTATAAAGAGCCTGTGATGTTAGCGGCGACAGATGGTGTAGGGACTAAACTCAAACTGGCTATCGATGCACAAAAGTTTGATACCGTAGGCATAGACCTTGTGGCGATGTGTGTCAATGATCTTATCTGTAACTTTGGTACGCCATCGTTTTTTTTAGATTATTACGCAACAAGTGAACTCAAAACGGATGAAGCAAGTGATGTTGTAAAGGGTATCGCCGCGGGGTGTGTTGAGAGTGAATGTGCCCTTATCGGTGGAGAAACAGCGGAGATGCCAGGGATGTATGCGGCAGGTGATTTTGACTTGGCTGGTTTTGCAGTGGGCGTGGCGGAGAAATCAGAGATGGATAGACTCTCTCGTGTAAAAGAGGGTGATATTGTCATCGCGCTTCCTAGTTCGGGTGTGCACTCAAATGGTTTTTCACTTGTGCGAAAGCTTCTTTTTGAAAAACTCAATATGTCTTTTGATACAGAGTTAGAGGGCGAACACCTCATCGATATACTTTTGACACCAACGCGTATCTATGTAAAGACATTTAAAAAATTAAAAGATAAAATCAATGCACTAGCACATATCACGGGTGGTGGTATCGTCGAAAATTTACCACGGATGTTGCCTTCACACCTCAGTGCAAAGATAGATAAAGAGAGTATCCAAGTGCTACCAATCTTCAAGCTTATGAGCCATCATGTAGAGGAGAGCGAAATGTATCGTACTTTTAACATGGGTGTAGGAATGACACTCGTTGTGAGTTCTGAAAATGTGGATGCTGTCCTTGAAGGCAGTGATGGTTATATCATCGGTAAAATCGTTAGTGGTGACGGCTCCGTCATCATGTAGCAGTCCCTCTCTTTGGGGGATACTGTATTTTTATAGAGAAAAATATAAAATATTATATAAATAATTACTTTTTTCATTAAAGTTAGTATTAATAATGTCGATATACTCCTAAGAAAAAGAAGTGTTTTCACTTATCATGATAGGAAAATTGACTATGAGTACAAAAAAAGAGTTAGAACAGTTATTTAGTGAAATAACAAACGTCGCTATCTTTGCAACAGATGAAAATCGCGTGGTATGCGAGTGGAATAGTGCATGTGAAAACCTCTATGGATATAGTAAAGATGAGGCTATTGGTGAAACACTAGAATCATTGATTGTGCCTGTGCATCTCAAAGATTTATTTGTTTGTGAATTTGAAGAAGCATACAAAAGTGACAAACCACTCTCTGCGCTTGAGGTAGAATATAGAAGAAAAGATAACGCGATGGTGCTAGTCAATGCCAACACGATATTTGTAAATGAAGGTAAAAAGAGAAAGTTTTATGCTTTTACTATCGATGTGAAAACAATGCATACAAGTTCAAGCCTAAGTGATGCCATCAACCCTCAAACTGCGGATAAAGAGAAACTTATTGTCATCTCTTTTGATAAGAGTAACCGTATCAATGCCTTTAATACCTTTGCCGAGGAGTTAACAGGATACCGTAAAAATGATGTATTGGGCAAAGATTTTGTGGCAACATTCGTACCTGAAAATTATCAAGAGAAGATACGCAATGATATCAAAGGGATTGCCAATGATAGACGCTCACGCCTCTCTTTTGACTTTCCCATCATCTGCCGAAATGGTGATAAAAAAGTAGTCAAATGGGAAAAATCACTCAAGAGCAAAAAAGCAGATGAAGAGATAGTCCTACTTATTGGCGTAGACTCTAAAGGGGATGAAAAGTTAGAGTATCTAGCAAACTATGACTCACTCACTGACTTACCCAATAAAAATTTATTGATTGAAAAAATGCAAACATCTATGAATAAAGCAGTCAAACTAGATGAAAACATGGTGACACTCTTTTTAAATCTCGATAATTTTAAGACGATAAACCAAACCTTTGGTTATAACTTTGGTGATAAGCTTTTACAAGCGGTGAGTGAGAGAATGTGTTCAAAGCTTCGAGATTATGATACCGTTGCACGATTTTCTGGTGATGAGTTTGTTCTCGTGTTTGATAACATCGTGGATGATTTAGCGGCGGGTTCTCTGGCAAATCGCGTTTCAGCTCTCTTTGATGATTCTTTTAAACTTGAGGGACATGAACTATTTCTATCGGTAAATATGGGACTTTCATTTTTCCCCTCTCATGGAAATGATGTCAAAACACTTATCAAACATGCCAACCTTGCAATGATAAAATCTAAAGAAGATAAATCTGTTAAATTTCAAATCTTTAAACAGTCCATGAACGATGATATCACCAATCGTATCGCACTTGAAACAAGTTTGAAAAAAGCGATTCATAATGGAGAATTTTTTGTTGAGTATCAGCCACAGGTTGATGCTAGAAGTCAAAAGATTGTCGGTGCTGAAGCGTTGGTGCGATGGAATCATCCAGATCTCAAGACGATTCCACCTCTTGATTTTATCCCTATCGCAGAAGATACGGGTATGATTTTGGAGATTGGAGAAATTGTTCTAAAAAAAGCGATTACGCAGGCAAAAGCATGGCATGATGCAGGATATACAGATATGAAGATGTCGGTCAATGTCTCTAGTATCCAGCTGCTTCAAAGTAATCTTTTAACAGTGATTGATGATATCTTGGAAGAGACAGGGTTTAATCCAGAATATTTAGAACTAGAGTTAACTGAGAGTGCCTTGATGCAAAATGTTGAGTTTGCTACAACTATCTTAAGAAGTTTTAAGGACAAAGGGATAAAAATAGCTATCGATGACTTTGGTACGGGATACTCATCATTTGGCTATCTTTCTAAGTTACCACTTGATTGTCTCAAGATAGATCAATCTTTTGTGCGAAAACTTAATAATTCTAAAAATGACAGAATTATCGTCTCTGCTATCAACGCTATGGCGCATAGTCTAGGTTTAGGCACTGTGGTGGAAGGCGTGGAAGAGAAATCTCAGTATGAGTATCTGAAAAACGAAGGGTGTGATGTGATTCAAGGGTATTATTTTTCTAAACCTGTAGATGCTGCAACTTTTGAAAAACTTTTAGAAAATGGTATCAATTTAGACAATCAAGAACATGAACATTTTGATTTTGAAAAAGAAGAAGAATTAAAAAGTTATACAAAAGCACTAAAACACGCATTTTGACGATAAAAGTAGCAAATTGACGATAAATTGGTGAAAATACTATGAGATGTATTGACTTTTATCGTCATATAGGTTATAATCTGGCTATGATTTAAAGGTGGAAATTATGGTTATAGCATTTTTGCGAGGAAAAATAAGGGATTACTCGATCTCTTATCAGCAAGAGTTTATTTTGGAATACGCTCAAAAACATGCCATTGCTATTGAAATGACAGAACTTGATAATTCACTTCCTACTACCTCTTTAGAAGAAAGGGAAGTATTATTAAACCTACTTAAGTCATTAAAAAAACATGATACACTTTTAGTCTATGATACGTCTGCTTTTTCTAAAAAAGTAGGAGAGTTAGCAAAGGTATTTGATTGCATACTCAAGCATGATATCAATGTTCATATTTGCAAACAAAATCTCGTTATCAACAGTGCAACATCTGCAGGTTTCTTGATGAGTATGCTCTCTAATCAAAGAGAGATTAACATCAATAAAGAAGTAGCCTCTATCGGTAGACCCAAAGGTAGTTTTTCAAAATCAAAATTTGACAAGTACAAAGGCGATATTGTAAAGATGTTGGAAAAAAACTTATCTGTGAGTGAGATAGCAAAGCGTTTGGGAGTGAGTCGTAGTTCCTTAAAAGATTATATCAATTCAAGATCGTTAAAAGAGATAGTAGGGCTGCAAAATAATGCAGGAAGCGTTCAGATCAATCTGAATATCACAGATGTGGAACATTCTGAGCAATGTCCATTGACAAATAGTTAAAATTATATAAGGGAGAAAAATTATGGCTGAAGCAGTATTGCCCAGAGATATGAAGGGTTCTAAGAAGAGAATGAGGGAGTACTTAAAGAGTTGGGTTCCTTATAGATTTCAACGCTATTATACATTCATAGCGATTACGCTATTTGGATTGATTATACCTTGGGTTAAAGTCAATGGAAACCATTTTTTTCTATTGAACTTTGATCATAAACAAATCCATCTTTTCTTTACTAAGTTTGATATGCAAGAGTTGTATATGATGCCATTTTTACTGATATTTGGTTTCTTGGGGGTCTTCTTTTTAACGACACTTGGTGGTCGTGTGTGGTGTGGTTGGGCCTGTCCTCAGACGATTTTTCGTGTTATCTATAGAGATTTAATTCAGACTAAGCTCTTAGGCATCCGTAAAAGCATCAAAAATAAACAAAAAGAACCTGAAGGTCAGATGGGTAAGAGAACAGTTGGTTTCCTTATATGGACGGTTCTGTCGTTTATAGCAGCGGCTAACTTTGTATGGTTCTTTGTACCACCTGAAGATTTTTTCAACTATATTAAAAACCCAGGTGAACATGGTGTGATGATGGGAACGCTTATCATTTTGGCTGCATTTTTAATTTATGATATCGTGAAGCTTAAAGAAGATTTTTGTATCTATGTTTGTCCTTATGCAAGAGTACAGTCTGTTATGTATGATGAAGAGACGATTCAAACGATTTATAATACACATCGCGGGGGTCATGTTTATAGTGAAGATCAGCAGTCAAAGCTTGTCAATAGTCGCAATGAATTATTGGATGTTGATGAGCATAATGAGTGTACGATGTGTGATAGCTGTGTGACGGTTTGTCCAACACATATTGATATCAAGAAGGGAACACAGTTAGAATGTATCAACTGTCTTGAGTGTGCGGATGCTTGTACACAAGTGATGGGTGCGCTGGGTAAGGAGTCTTTGATTACTTGGACGAGTTATTCGGCAGTAGAAGAGGAGAGAAAGCCTAAATATATCAGATTTAGAACGATTGCTTATGGTGTTGCTCTTTTAGCGGCACTCGCTGGATTGTTTATAGCAGGGGCTAGTAAAGAGTTTATGCTCTTAAATATCAATAAAACAACAGAGTTGTATCACATCAAAGACAATGGTCATAGAGTGACCAATGCCTACACTTTCTTAGTACAAAATACCGAAAGAGAAGACCATAAGTACTACTTTGAAGTCTTAGGACAACCAGATATCATGATAGCAAGACCTAGCAAACCATTTAAAGTAAAAGCAGGACAAAAAATCAAAAAAGTGGTTGTGTTACAAACAACAAAAGATTTAGTAAAGGATAAAACAAAAGATACACCAATTCCTTTGACTATCAAGGCATATGCTGTAGATAACAAGGATAAAATAGTTGTTGAGAGAAAAACAACATTTGTATTCCCAAGATATGATATTTTGCTGAAGAAAAGAGCAGAATAGTTATCTAAATCTTTAGGAGAGCAATTCTCCTAAAGATTTTTCTCTAGAATCCGATTTAAAATAAAAAGGATTCTTTTTGTTTATAGAGAAGCTACTAAAACCAGCCATTTCCATCATGAATCGTCTCCCTTTTAAAATTAAGATTATCACTTCCATCTCGGTACTTTTTATACTACTGGTACTTCCTTCTCGTACAACATTTATAAACTATATAAGTAAGAATGATACATACAATAAACAACTTGTAGGTTTATCTTACAATACCCTTATCCATGAACTTATCCAATCAGTGCAGATGCATAGAGGACTTACCAACGCTTATCTACATGGCAGTTTAGAATATAAAGCAGACATTTTAAAAAGTGAAAAAGAGATTGCGCAGAAGATGCACGCTTTGATTGCATTTGATAATAGTCACTTTTCCACACTAAAGCATAACAAAGATTTTGCCAATGCCTTAAGCAATCTTGAAGTCATTAAACTCAAGACTATCAATAGCACTAGAAGCAATCATGATATCTTTATCAGACATAGTGAAGTCATTTCACAGCTGATTAAAACATTTAAAGCGATTGCAACCATAAGCTCTTTTAGCAATAGTGATGACAAGAGAGTGGACTATATCGCACAAATGTTGCAAGAAAAATTACTGCTTTTAGAAGAAAACACAGGAAAACTAAGGGGCTTAGCCACAGGGATATTTAAGGATAAGAAGATTTCTAAAACACAAAAAAGTGAATTACTCGGACTCTATACCCTCATAAAATCCTTAGAAACAAATCTTCTTGAAAATCAAGCACTGGTGGATATGGATACTTATCTAGATATTCAAAAAAAGACATCCCTTGTTTCTTTAAAATTGCAAGAGATGCTCCATACTATCAATAAAAACATTATCATGATAGAGACATCCAACTATGATAGTAAGCGATTTTTTAGAGATGCTGCGGTGGCTATAGGAGAGCAAGTTAAACTATTTAACCTGCTCTCTAGCAACTATAAGAGCGTAGTAGAAGCCTTACACCTTGAGATGCTGACTAATTTTGCCCTTACTGTAGTAGGTTTCTTGGTGATACTTTTTTTATCTATCTATATTTTTGCTGCCTTTTATCACTCTATCGCTAAAAGCCTCAAAAAGCTACAAACCGCTTCTCGTATGATTTCCGAGGGTAGGACGCATATAAAGCTCAATGTAGATACCAAAGATGAGATAGGAGATGCCCTCACAGCTTTTAATGAGATGAGCGCTAAACTCACGCAAAATATCTCTTTTCTTGATGGATATAAGATGGCGATAGATGAGAGTAGTATCGTTTCAAAAGCTGATCCACATGGTATCATCACTTATGTTAATGGCAAATTTTGTGAACTTTCTGGTTATAGTGAAAAAGAACTCATAGGTCGCTCACACAATATAGTCCGTCATCCTGACATGCCAAGGGATGCATTTAAAGAGATGTGGAAAACCTTAAAATCCAAAAAGATTTGGCAAGGTGTTGTCAAAAATAAAACCAAAGAGGGAGGGTACTATATCGTAGATGCCACTGTCATTCCTGTGCTTGATGGTATCGGTGAAGTCATCGAGTATATTGGTGTGAGGCATGATATCACAGAGCTTGAAAAAAGTAAAGAGGAGATTAAAAAACAAAAGATTGATGTTTTAACGGGCTTAGCCAACAATGGTCAGTTAGCTGAAGATTTAGAGTTTTCAAAAAAACCTATACTTTTATATCTAAATATCGATGATTTTGCCTCTTTAAATGAATTTTACGGCTCTAAGATGGGAGATAGTGTACTCGTGCATTTAAGTGAGATTTTAAGAGAAGTGGCAAAAAGTGCAGGATGTAAACTGTATAAGCTCTATGCGGATGAGTTTATACTCCTCTTTGAGGAGGGTAAACTAAATAAGAAAAACTTTACAGAGGTATTAAAAGAGATTATTAATCATATTGAAGTAGAGACGATAGAGTGTGACAGTAAGAACTGTGTGAGTGTTACACTAAGCGCAGGTGTTGCTTTTTATGAAGAGGGGCAAGAGCATACGGAATTACCTCTCAATGCAAGTATGGCACGCAAAATTGCAAAATCCGAAAATAAAAAGTTTTTACTTTATGATAAAACTATGCGTAAAGAAGATGATTATGCAAACAACATCAAATGGATAAATAAAATCAAAGAGGCATTAAATGAGGAACGCATCACAACATTTTTTCAACCTATCATTGATAATAAAACAGGAGCTATTACAAAATATGAGTCGCTTGTTAGGATGATAGATACTGATGGGAAAGTCATCTCACCATTTTTCTTCTTGGATATAGCAAAAAAATCGAAACTTTATACAAAAATTACAAAAATCGTTATAGATAGGACGATGGAAACCTTTTATAAACTTCCTCAGTATGAATTTTCTATGAATATCACTGTAGAGGATATCTACGACAAAGAGATTTCAGCATATATCTTTGAAAAATTGGTAAATTTTCCTCACCCTGAAAAAGTGATATTTGAGATTACAGAGTCTGAAGAGATAAAAGATTATGAACATGTCAATCTATTTATCACAAAAATCAAAAGTATAGGTGCCAAAATCGCGATAGATGACTTTGGTTCAGGCTATGCAAACTTTGAGCATATCATCTCCCTACACGCAGATTTTATCAAGATAGATGGCTCTATCATCAAAAATATAGATACCAATGAAGATTCACGCATCATTACAGAAGCTATTATCGCATTTTCTAAAAAACTTGGTAGTAAAACGGTGGTAGAGTATGTGCATAATAAAGCCGTGTATGAAAAAGTCAAAGCCATGGGTGCAGACTTTTCTCAAGGCTTTCATCTAGGAGAACCAGCTGCAGAGTTAGTTAGCATCAAAGAATTTCTTGCCTTGCACGAAGAAGCGGTATAGCTTCTTCGTTAGCGATATTTCTCTTTATACTTTTTGATGACATCATCAGCATTTTTATTGATTTCTTCATTTGTATCTGCAACGTAATGTAGTGCTTTTTTTGCAAGTTTTATCAAATTAATATCATCTTTAGTGCCGCTGTTAAATTTCTCATAGGTTCGATTTTGCGCCGCTTGTTCAAGCTTGTCAAAAAAGCGCTTTTCTATCTCATCTGGTGTCACATTTTTTAGAGAATTTTTATATCTTTTTGTGTTATCTTCAGATTCCTTAAGACTTATTTGTGTCTGGTTGAGTGTCTCTTGGAGTAGTGTATTTTTTTGTTTTAATGCATCCATCTCTTTTACTTTGCTTTTAAGTTCTATGGCTGCAATTTTTTTCTCATTGAGTATGGATTCTAGTTCTATGAGTTTGCCTTCTTTAGCTTTTTTTTCATCAAGAAGTTTCACCTCGTTTGCCTTGTGCTTATCTATCATGATAGAGAGTTTTTCCAACTCTTTGTCTCTACTATCTTTGACTTCTTTTAGCTTTGTTAACTCGCCTTGCAAAAGTGTATGGTGCTCTTTTACGCGGTTTATCACCTCGTTTTGATTGGCTGATTCTTTGAGAACTTTTTTAAATTCATGATGTTTCTCATCTAGTTGTGTTTGGAGAAGACTTTTTTGTTTTTGTTCCTCTTGTATGCGAGATTCTCTATCTTCGACATTGCTCTTAAGCATAGATAGTTTTGCGCTATAGTCACTAAGTCTATCCTCAAGTTCTGTCGTTTTGCGCGACGAAGTTTCTAACTCATTTTGAACATTGATAAACTGCTCTTTGATAAGCGTTGATTCCTCTTCACTCATTTTTAGTGCGTCTTTGCTTTTTGTTAAATCTGACTCCAATGTTTCTATGATGGTGCCATATTTTTCATTTGCAAAGGCTCTTTTGAGTAGCCACCCAAATAAAAACCCTAGGGCAAGTGCTATTAGTAGACAAATTGCCATTTTTATGATTAATTCTTGCATATTATTTCCCTTCTTGTACGTGTATTTCAACGCGTCTATTGATGACGTCTTCTGGTGCACCTATAGGGTTTTCTTCCCCATATCCTTTAGACTTGATGAGTGAAGCTCTAACACCTGATTTGATGAGGTAGGTGCGTACGGCATCAGCTCTTTTTTGACTGAGTACTTTGTTATAGATAGTGCCACCTTTTGAATCTGTATAACCTGCGACTTGTATTGTAGTATTGTCAAGTCCCAGCAGGATATCTATCACTTCATTGAGCGTATCTTTACTTGGCCTAGATATATCACTACTGCGATAATCAAAGGTTATCGTGTTTGAAGATATGATACTGTTGATATTTTCTTCAGCTTCTTCTATTGTGAGATGTTGAGGGGTTACAAATATATCCCTAGGTGCTTCTACGATTATCTCTTCTTTTATTATTTTTATTTTAGGTTCTTTTACTTTGACTGAAAACTTTTCTTTTGTGACAGGTATAAATGCTTCTACTCTGATTTCATTTTCTATGGTATATCCAGCATCAAGAAATGATTCAAGATATGAGTTTATAGTCTCTTCCTGTGCTTTATCTGTTAATTTTCCTTCGATTTTTAAGCTTTTTTTATCGATATAGAGTGCAAAATCTTTAATCTTCTCTTTTTTTGCATTTTCGATGAGTCCTAAAGTATCTTTACTAAAGTGAAAAGGTGCAACATATGTAACAAATTGGATATCTTTGATACAGTTATTTTTTTCACATATTTTTTCGATGCTTGAAACTATCTCAGAGGTATTGTCTTCTTGTGATAATATACCGGCGATTTTAGTTTTTTCTCCTGTAACATAAGCAAAGGATGCCTCTTTAAGGGGGTTTTTAGCAGGTGCCGGGGTTAAAAGTTCTTCTTTTTTCTCTTTTGGTATGATGACACTAGCCACGCTACGGACTTCTTTTTTCTCTACAAGTTCTGCATAGAATGCATCTTTTTTGCTGTCAATGCACAGATAAATAAATAGTGCCGTGATAACCAGCCCAAGTAAGAGAATGGTCTTTCCCCTCATTTTTACCCCTTTATATAATTATAATATTTATTTATAACATATTTTATATTAATAAAGATAGTTTGATATTTGAATTTCTCTTATCATGATAGGGGAGCAATGAAGGAAAAAGTTTCCTCCATTGTATAAATTATATGATTTTTATTGGCAACTTAAACATTCAAATGATCTATCAGCGACATCACTTTTCTCTTCAGGAGATTGGCTTCTTAGATAGTAAGTTGATTTTACCCCTAGTTTCCACGCTGTCATATAAATCTCATTGAGCGCTTTACCACTGGCTTTATCTAGTGTCATGAATATGTTGAGGCTTTGTCCTTGGTCTATCCATTTTTGACGTATTGCAGCGGCTTTAACTAGTACAGTTTGCTCCAAGTCATAGGCTGGTGTATAATACTGCCACGTATCTGGTCCCATTTTAGGTGCGACAACGGGGATGAGACCTGAAAGATTCTCTTCAAACCACTTTCTTTTATAAACTGGCTCAATAGCCTGCGTGGTACCCACAAGGATAGAGATAGAACTTGTAGGTGCAATAGCCATCAAATAACCATTTCTCATACCATCACTTTGCACTTTTTCTTTTAGTTTTGCCCAGTCATATGCGTAACCAAACAATCCACCACGATCTACAAGTTTTTTTGCTTCATCATTGGCAACATCGATAGGGAATATTCCCTTGCTCCAGTTTGACCCTTCGTAGTCAGCATAAGAGCCTTTTTCGATAGCGAGGTTTGATGAAGCTTGGATAGCATTGTAGCTGACCGCCTCCATCACTTCATCTATCTTGTGAAAGTGTTCGTGACTTCCCCATGCTATCTTATTTTCAGCAAGCATCTGTGCTTCACCCATCACACCAAGACCAATGGCTCTAGTTGTGAGATTAGTCTCTTTTACTTTCATGAGTGGGTAAAAGTTAAGGTCGATGACATTGTCAAGCATACGAATCGCTACAGGCATGATACGCTCTATGTCTTCGTTAGTGTGAATCTTTGAGAGGTTGATACTAGCAAGGTTACAGACCGCTGTTTTCCCATCTTTTTTCTCTTTTTCTACGATGAAGATTTGTTCTCCATGAAGGGTGTCTAGGGCTGTGATTTTTTTAGCTTTTTTAGTGATGCCACTATCCAAGGTTACTTCTTCATTTTCATCATAAGTCACAACACTACCATTTGCAAAAGTCAGTTTGATATCATAATGATTTGCTTCTGTATTTTGAAATATTTCCGTACAGAGATTTGAGCTTCTTATGATACCTGCGTGGGCATTTGGATTTGCCTTGTTGGCTGAATCTTTAAAGCAGAGGAAAGGATTTCCTGTCTCAAAGTAGCTAAGGAGTATTTTCTTCCATAAATCTTTGGCATTGATAGTCTCTTTGATGATGCTGTCATCATTTTCATACTCTAAATATTTTGCTTCAAATTCATTACCAAATATCTCTGTAAGTTCAGGCGTATCAAGTGGATCAAAAAGTGTCCAAACTGCATTTTTCTCCACTCTTTTCATGAAAAGATCGTTGAGCCAAAGTGCAGGGAAAAGATCATGTGCACGACGACGCTCTTCTCCTGAGTTTTTCTTGAGATCCAAAAAGTCTACGATGTCAATATGCCAAGGCTCTAAGTAGACGGCGATTGCCCCTTTTCTAGTGCCTAGTTGGTCTACTGCTAATGCGATATCATTGGTGATTTTCAAAAATGGTACGATACCTCCAGCTGCATTCTTATGCCCATCGATAGATGAACCCATACCACGAACCCCTGACCAATCCCAGCCGATACCTCCACCGAATTTGGATAATAGTGCCATCTCTTTATAGCCATCAAAGATACCTTCGATGTTATCAGGAGTAGACCCGATGTAACATGAAGATAGCTGATGTCTAGGTGTTCTAGCATTTGAGAGTGTTGGCGTGGCCAACATTACTTCAAACTTAGAGATAAGGTCATAAAAACGTTTTGCCCAGTCTTGGCGATTAAACTCATTTTGCGCTAAAAACATTGCGATAGCCATAAACATATGCTGTGGCAATTCGATAGGGTTTCCTTGACCATCTTTGAGTAAATATCTATCATAGAGTGTTCTCACGCCAAGGTAGTTAAATTGTAAATCTCTTTCAGGTTTGATATGCGCTTCTAAGTCGGCAAGATCATACTTGTCTTTTAAACCAAGTACGATTCTCCCCTCTTTCTCCCCTCTTTCAAAATAATCAACAAATGAACCATAACCGGTAAACTTACTTACTTTGTGATACAAGTCATACAGGAATAATCTTGAAGCAACAAATGTCCAATCAGGTCTATCTACGTCTATTTTATCTACTGCTGTTTTAATAAGTGTCTGTTGAATCTCTTCTGTAGAGATACGATCACGAAACTGGATATGTGCATCTAATTCAAGTTCACTTTGACTGACATGATCCAAACCTTCTACAGATTCACAAGTGTACTTTTGTATTTTAGTGATATCGAGTGGTTCTATACGACCATTTCTTTTGGTGACTGTTAACATTTTGCTAGTCATTATTTAAAAACCCTTTTAAAGATATTGTCTATATTTTTTGTATAGTAAGCGTAATCAAAACAATCTCTGATTTCTTCTTCACTCAGTTTTGCTCTTAATTCCTCATCATCCAAGAGGTGTTGTAGGTATAAACTTTCACCCTCCTCGTTAAGTGCTGATTGTCCTTTTTGTAAGTCGCCCCATACTTTCATCGCATTTCGCTGCACGATAGCATATGAGTCTTCTCTTGACACCCCTTTAAGTGGTAGTTCAAGTAACACACGCTGAGAAAATACCAATCCTCCCGTGAGGTTCAAGTTTCTCATCATGTTATCTGGATAAACCACAAGTTTCTCGATAACACCATTGAGCCGTTGCAACATAAAGTCTGTGGTAATAAATCCATCGGTGAGAGTAAATCTCTCCACGCTTGAGTGTGAGATATCTCTCTCATGCCATAAAGCGACATTTTCCATTGAAGGATTTGCGTAAGAACGAATGATACGACAAAGTCCTGTGATGTTTTCCGTCAAGATAGGATTTCTCTTATGTGGCATAGCAGATGAACCCTTCTGCCCTTTTGCGAAGAATTCTTCACACTCATACACTTCTGTCCGTTGATAGTGTCTGACTGCTACAGCTATTTTTTCACAAGAGGATGCAAGAAGTGCTAAAGCATTCATCAAGTTTGCATATCTGTCTCGTTGGATGACTTGGTTTGAAACTGGAGCTGCTTTAAGATCTAACTCTTTACAAACTAACTCTTCAAGTTCCATAGGTGCGTGAGCAAAGTTGCCCATAGCACCTGATATTTGCCCTACTGCGATAAACTCCATCGCCTGCTCTAAGTTTGTAAGATTTCTTTGCATCTCATCGTACCAGACAGCAAGCACCAAACCAAAGGTGATAGGTTCACCATGGATACCGTGACTTCTTCCTACCATCAAAGTCATCTTGTGCTCTTGGGCTCGAACTTTGATAGAAGCCATCAGTTGCTTGACATCATCCATGATGAGATTTAATGAGTCCTTCATCTGTAGAGCAACAGCGGTATCGATACAGTCTGAACTAGTCATACCGTAGTGCACCCACCTACTCTCTTCACCAAGTGATTCAGATACGGAAGTAAGAAAAGCGATAACATCATGACGCGTTACTTTTTCTATCTCATCTATGCGCTCTACTTTGAAGGCAGCATTTTTGATAATCTTGTCACAATCTTCTTGTGGCACTAATCCCAGTTTAGCCCAAGCTTTTACTGCTGCTTTTTCTACTTCTAGCCATGCATCATATTTTGCTTGCATTGTCCATTTGTTTGCCATTTCTGGTCTTGAATATCTATCAACCATTGCTCTTGAAACCCTTGTATGTTTTTTGCTATTATTAAAATAATATTAAATTGTCAAGTAATTTTTATTACCTTACCTATAAGGGATTTTATCTAAGTGGTTTTTAAAAACGAATAAGAGAGGGTTTAAATTTGTCATATAAAATAAAGAAGTTTACTGTTGAAAGAAAAGTTAAAGCTTTTAAGTTTTTGATGCAAAACTTTGACTTGTCTATGCGTGATGCACAACGCTGGATAGACAAGAAAAGGCTTTCTTGTGATGGAGAAGTGGTCATCAAAAAACCACAAGAAATTTCAGGAAATATAGAAGTCATAGTATTTGAAGCTAGCACGCGTGGTTTGCTACCTATCTTTGAAACTAGGGACTTTGCCATCTATGACAAACCGAGTGGTGTATTAATTCATCCAGCAAATCGCTTTACAGAATATTCTCTTACCCATGAGCTAAAACACCGCTATGGCAATGGAGCAAATATCACCCATCGTATAGATAAAGAGACGAGTGGTTTAGTTATCGTAGCAAAACATAAAGTCGCTGAAAAAGGTATAAAAAAACTATTTGAGAGTAGGGAAGTTAAAAAATCTTACCTCTCGTATGTAAGAGGAAAAATTAATAAAAAATTATTTATTGATGCACCTATTTTAAAGAATAGAGAGTTTGATGAGATTAAATTGAAAGTGACAATCAATGAAAAAGGTAAAAGTTCTCAGACGATTATTGAACCATTGGTTTATCATGAGAAAGAAGATATTACACTCATTAAAGCTACACCTTTAACTGGTAGACAACATCAGATAAGAGTGCATATGTTTCACGTGAAACATCCCATCATAGGAGATCCGATTTACGGTGTGAGTGTGAAAACGGCTGATGATTATCTGAATGGTAGATTGGATGAAGCGGAGAGAGTAAAATTGACAGGGGCATCAAGGTTGATGCTTCATGCCAATACAATTGGATTTACATATAAAAATCGTTTTGAAATAATCTCGAAAATGAAGTTTACTTTTTAAGTTTTTTCTCATCAAAGATAGCTACTTTGATAACTAGTGCAATACCCGCTACAAATACTGAACCTATAAAAACAACCATACTAATATCAAGCCAAGTCATTGTCGGTTTTCTCCTTTAGTTGTCCACAGGCTGCAGAAATATCTAAGCCTTTGGACTGACGAATGGTGCATAGTACTCCATGGTCGTTAAGAAAGTCCTTAAACTTTTCCATACCTTCACGTGTAGGTCTTTTGAATGGTGAATTAGGGTAGGGGTTGAAGTAGATAAGGTTGACTTTGGCCTTGATACCATGTAGAAGCTTTACGAGTTTCTTAGCAGAAGCGATATCATCATTTAAATCTTTCATTACAAGATACTCAAACATCACACGTTTTCTCTGATCTATTGGAAAGTCTTTGACAGCATTAATAACTGACTCGATATTGTATGCTTTATTGATAGGCATGAGTTGCTCTCTTAACGCATCATCAACAGCATGTAAAGATATAGCTAGAAGTACACCCAAGTCCATTTCTCCTAGTTTCTTTATCTGATGACTTAATCCACTAGTTGATATCGTCTGTCTTCTTGCACCAATAGCTAAACCATCTTCTTCATTGAAAACTTTGATTGCTTGTACGACATTGTTGATATTGTCTAGTGGTTCACCCATCCCCATATAGACTATATTCACTCTTCTGTTAACAGCGATATTATTCTCTTTTTTGAGCGTTAGAACTTGTGCGACTATCTCACCAGCTGTCAGATTTCGTTTAAACCCTTCTTTGGCAGTAAGGCAAAATGCACAGCCGATTTTACAACCAACTTGACTAGAAACACAGATAGTGTATTTAGTTTCTGAAGTAATCTTGCCTTCTTCATTTCGCTCTTCTTTTTTCATTGGAAGTAAAACTGCTTCCATAGTATATTCATCTTGACAACGAAACAGATACTTTTTACTACCATCAGCACTCTCTTCTATACGAGCTATTTCTAGTGGATTGAGGATATATTCTTCTTCGAGAGAAGCTATCAAATCTTTTGGTATATTTTTCATCTCAGCAAAACTATTGACATTTTGGACATATATCCAGTTATAAATCTGTTTGGCTCTAAATGAAGGTTTTACTTTAGTTTTTAGTTCTTCTAATGTGAAGTCTAAGATACTTGGTTTCAATTTTTATCCTTGATGTATTGTGAGAGTAGGGCTTTGGCCTCTTTGTGGTTTTTGATAAAGTCTTCATGGGCATTTTCATCACAGTAATTCGTCACGATAAAGATACCATAGGCAGGAATCTCAAAATTTTCTGCTACTTTGAGTATAGAAAAAAACTCCATATTTTCTAATTCTAATCCTAGTTTTTGATACTCTGCCGCTACTTCCATATCCGTTGTGATGTAGTTGCTAGAGTTTATCATGATAGATGTTTCACGTGAAACATTGTCATGATAAATAGTGTTATCAATAGGCGTGTAAGCACTTCCCGTGATAAGGCTAAGTTCAATATTTCCCGCAGCAGAAGATTCGATGATATCAAATGGTTTGTATGTACCATAGCTACCAGCTGAACCAACAAATACTATAGAATCAGGTTGCTCTTCTATCATAAGTCTTGTGAGGTTGATAGCAGAGTCGATGAGTCCAACACCAATGGGTGTGGCAAAGTCAAATGTTTCATTATTTCCTGCACAAACTATCATTGACACTCCAATTCAAAATGAGGATGTACACTAATCATTTGAATGTCTTGTTCAGGGGTAGGGGCAGCATCAGAAGCTAGTGATTTTGCCTCCATCTTGACTGGACGTGGATAGTCATACGTCGGTGAAGATAGAGATATTTTAGTCACTTTACAAGAAGTACTTAATTCGGAAGAGAGCTTCTTTGCATAGGCATTAATCCAAGAAATTGCATCGAGTCGTAAAGCGTCTTGCTTACCTTCTCTTTGTTCAGGACTCAAGACCCAGTTAACAGAAGAGATTGAAATATCTACATCAAAATCTTTTTTCTTGTCATGAAGATTTGCGATAAACGTATTTAAATCATCTGACTTTTTAGAGCTTATTTGGTAATCCATACTCCCTCTATATCCATTTTTATAACGATGGTTGTTTTCATATCTATACTCAGGATAGACAGAATAATTCCCACCTTTTTTCTCTACATCTTTATAACCAGCTATAAAAGTAGAAAAAGAAGTAAGCTTTTGCAGTACTACTTTTTCAGAAGGCTTTTGTGCAGAGATGGTGATATGTGTTGTGATAGTATCAGGCTTGATTTGTATCTCAAATGCTTTATCAAAGTTGATAGTATAAGAGAAAAGTTGGCTAGCCAAAATAAAAGGTATTGTTAGTCTTATCATGATGCTAAATCCTTACAGGTATATTGTTGTCTCTAAGATAATGTTTCAAATCCATAATATCTATCTCTTTAAAGTGAAAGATAGAAGCTGCCAATGCTGCGTCCGCTCCGCCTTTTGTAAATGCCTCTTTCATATGCTCCATAGTACCTGCGCCACCACTTGCGATAACAGGTATATTAATGAGTGAAGAGATACGGAGATTAAGCTCATTATCAAACCCAGCCTTTGTTCCATCTGCATCCATAGAGGTTAGCAAGATTTCTCCAGCACCTCTATCATACATTTCTTTTGCCCACTCTATCGCATCAATGCCTGTATCTTTTCGTCCACCATTTAAGTAGATATTCCAAGAGTTTCCTGTGCGTTTTGCATCTATAGCCACGACGATGCATTGCGAGCCAAAGCGAGAAGCTGCCTCGTTGATAAAATCTGGGTTTTTGATAGCAGCTGAGTTGATACCTACTTTATCACAGCCTACGTTGAGAAGCTTATAAATATCATCAAGTTTACGAATCCCTCCACCAACAGTTAAGGGGATAAAAACCTCTTTTGCTACCTCTTCAACAATATGCACGATAGTGTCTCTCTCTTCGTGGCTTGCTGTGATATCTAAAAAAGTGATTTCATCAGCCCCTTCATCATTGTAGCGCTTTGCCACTTCCACAGGATCACCTGCATCACGAAGCCCTACAAAATTGACACCTTTTACAACACGACCGTTATCAACATCCAAACAAGGAATGATACGCTTAGCAAAGTGCTCCATAGCTCTCTCCTTTTTTCTTTATGGTATCATATCCCCTATGAAGATAAGTGTAAATAGTCCCTGTCCTTGTGGCAGTCAAAGAAAGTACAAACGCTGCTGTCAAAAGTATCACAAAGGTGCCCAACCAAAAGATGCGTTGACGTTAATGAAGTCACGTTATAGTGCATACGTTGTTGCTGATGCAAAATATATTATCAACACTACTCATCCTGATAATCCAGAGTTCCAAGATGACAAAAAATCATGGCAAAAAAGTATAGAGAACTTTAGTAGAGAAAATAGTTTTTTGGGCTTAGAAATACTCTCTTTTAAAGAAGAAGAAAACTATGCATTTGTTACATTTAAAGCTTTTTTTGCTGATGGGGAATTATACGAGAAGAGTAGATTTGTGAAAAATGGGGCTCTCTGGCTCTATTTAAATGGAGAAATTAAAGTGTCATAATAATTATAATATTTAATATTAATTCTAAATTATTAAATATATTAAATAATACTTATTTTAAAAATAAGCTTCTAAAAATAACAAGACATCAATTTAGCATATCATAAAATATACTATCGATATTTACTAGGGGTTCATATGACAGTTAGAAGAGTGAGAAATATATTGCATCATAAACAAGATGCTAGATATACACAAAAGCGCAGAAATGCTATCGCATCATCATATTTTTCCGCAGCGATGATTACTTTATTATTAGCCGTGGTTATTTTTCTTTTAGGGTTAGCATTGATTGATTATGAAGTTGGCTCTTATTTTGAAGAAAAACCAATGATAAATATCGTCCTTCCTCCCCAACAATGAAGATTAACGGACAATATTCATCGTTGAACAATGAACACTTCCCCCCTCTTCTATCAATCGCAGGGCATTGATAGGGATGATTTCCCTCTTTGGAAATAGCGTTTTAAAAAGGGAAATCATCGGCTTATCATGATAGTCATCATAGATAGGCAAAAGCACACTTTTATTTGTAATCAAAAAATTTGTATAAGTAGCTGCTAATCTCTTTTTATCTTTGTAAATAGGAGTTGGCAAAGGCAAGGGTACCAGACGATAGGGTTTATCGTCAAAAGTTCTAAACTCTTTTAACTCCTCGTCCATCTTTTTAAGCTCATCATAGTGGCTATCCTCTTTTGTGCAAGTGACATACGCTATCGTCTCTTTATCGACAAAACGTGCTAATGTGTCGATATGCGCATCGGTATCATCTCCCCCCAATTCTCCATGTTCAAGCCACAAAAATCTTTTTACACCCAATAATGCCTTTAGTTTATCTTCTATCTCTGCTTGCGTGAGATGGGGATTACGATTGGGATTTAAGAGACATTTTTTTGTTGTCATGAGTGTGCCTAGTCCATCACTCTCGATAGAACCACCCTCAAGGATTAAATCCACATCTATCAGAGGTGAAACCATAAAGTGCCACTTGTCATGTAAGGCTTTAGTTACTATATTGTCAAGTGACGCTTTATATTTGCCGCCCCAACCATTAAACTGAAAATTAATAAGTTTGCGCTTGCTATCATGATAGACAGATATAGGACCAAAATCTCGTATCCAAGTATCATTAGTGGGAAGTGAAACAAAAGAGATTCTTTTCTGATAACAGAAGAAATTTTTCGTCTCTTCTACATCATCACAAACCAAGATAAGCTTCTGTGTCGCAGCGATAGAAGAAGCCATACGCAGAAAAACTGATTGTGCTCGCTGCATATCATCTGCCCAATCGCTGCGACGATGGGGAAAAACCATCAAGATACTATCTTGCTCTTCCCATTCGGCTGGTAGTCGTATCATTGTGCTGCTTGTATAAAATCTTCAGCGATAGTGTGGGGAGACTCTAAACCTATAGAAACACGGATCAAACCATCAGTGATACCTAAAAAATCACACTCTTTTGGTGTAAAGTCACGGTAAATTGTACTTCTCATATGTAATGCCAAAGTACGATTATCACCTATGTTGGCTGTTTGGGTTAAAAGTTTTGCATTGTTAAGTAGAGCAAAAGCTTTTTCCTTGCTACCACAATCAAGTGTCAATAGTGGACCACACCCATCAGAAAAGTTACTTTTGAATCTATCATGATGCTCATGATTTTCTAAAGAGGGGTGACGAACTTCAATATCTCTCAACCCTTCAAATAAGAGTTTTGCCACAATCTGCACGTTTGTATTGACACGTTCTGTACGAAGGGCTAAAGTCTCTAGCCCTAACATAGTGAGAAAAGAGCCAAAAGCATTGGCACTCATGCCAAAATCTCGCATCGCTCGTTTTTTACAAATAGCAAAAAAAGCTTTTTTCTTAGCTTTTTCCACGATGGGGTGAACTGCACTATATTTAGTATCTTTAAGTTTGTCATTTTTACCCACTTCACGAAATACAGCTATGCCTCCTAGGGCAGCACTATGACCTGAGATGATTTTTGTAGAGGAATAGATGACGATATCGGCTCCCATTTTTAAAGGTTGGATAATGAGTGGTGTAACCGTGTTATCCACAATAAGCAAGGTATTGTGCGCATTGCATAAGTCGATAACTTTTTGCAAGAGTGGGAGTTTAAGATTGGGATTTCCTACACTCTCTATGATGACGACTTTTACACCGGATGAAATCTTTGCTTCTATATCTTTCATTGCATCAACATCAAAGAAAACACCTTTGACACCAAATCGCGCTAAAGTTTCATTGACAAGCGTATAGGTACCACCAAAAAAGCCACCGACACAAACAACTTCATCACCACTCTCCAGCAAGGCAGTAAGAACCATAGCGATAGCACCCATACCTGAAGAAGTTGCGATAGCATCCGTCCCTCCTTCTATCTTCGCCATGATAGCTTCTAATTTTGCGTTGGTTGGATTTCCCATGCGTGCATAAAGTGGGTTTTGCACAGATCCATCAAAGATACCTTCTGCCTCCTCTGCACTTTCATATCCAAAAGCAGCAGAGGGGGTAATTGTAGGGGCAATGGCTCGTGTTTTTGAACCAACGTTTTGTACTAAAAAGGTATTAAAATCTTCAAAATTATTCATATGCTAAAGTCCAATGTTTGGTTTATTTTGTTGCGATAGGTTATAAATTCAGAAAGTGGGATGTTAAAGTTTGCACGACTTTTTTCCTGTATATCTTCCCAAAAAAGTTTTAGTGCACTATTGTCAGTTTTGCAGCTAGTTTGAAAATAGCCATCTTCTAGAATTTGTACTATATCAAAAAGGGTGATATCGGAAAGGGGAAGGTTTAGTTTGTACCCACCGTGTGCTCCTTTAATACTTATAAGTATGCCAGATTTTTTCAGTGAGAGTAAAATCTGCTCTAAAAAGTTCTGGGGAATATTGGCATTGCTAGCAATTTCTTTTATCTTGGTTGCTTTGTTGCTGCCTTGTAAATCAAGTTCATACAGTGCCGCTAGTGCATAAAGTGTTTTAGTGGAGAGTCCCAACAATGTGGCTCCTTAGAGAATCTTAAATATTTTCAGATAATGATATATCTTACATCCCACACAAAATTCAAAAAGCATTTCGAGCGAAGAGCAGAGAAATAAAATCGCGATAAAAATAGTAGCCAATTTAGCTGTGCCAAAGGCTACAAATAACACTATCATGATAGACATACTCCAACCTAAATAGAGTGCAAAGCGTTTTGGGGCTTCATCACTCATGCGAGGCTGGATGTTTAATATCCGTAATATAACCAAACTTAGTTGAAAAAATGGGCTAAAGTTATTTTTACGAAAGAGACGCAGTGAAAAATCTATTAGTAGGAGATAAGCCAAAAATATGTTTGAAGTGAGTAAAAATAAAACAGCAGTAATGGTAATTAACACCGAGATAGCTCTTACCACTTGAGTGTCTACTCTTCTTTGTGATATAGGACAAGATACAGACATTTTGTCTCCTTATTTCTTAGTTATGAGAAAATGATAACAAAATTATTTTTTAATGTCAAGTAAATCTATAGATATTATGTATATTAAGGGCACCTCGAAAAACCCTAGTCGTTCATAACATCACAGATAAGTTCTTGTGCGAGGCACTTACTTGCAGGACTAGCCTTAGCTCATTCAAAAGTAAGTAACGAAGCACAGGGGCTTATCTGTGATGCCCACAGGGTGGGCTTTAAAAGTGCAATCTTTCACAAGATATCTGTTCAACTTAGCTACGGCTAGGTTTTCACAAATCTCTTGCAAAATCTTACACTTTTAAAGCCCATTATGAATGACTAGGGTTTTTCGAGGTGCCCTTAAGTTTTTGAAGCTACTTTTCTAACATAGAATCAACTAGCGCGATAACATCTTTCATGGCATCATCTTCATACACCACTACGGCATTTTCTTTGGTTTTACTATCATGATAGCTATCTATCTGCTCTTTTGAAGGGCAGTTATTGGCACCACCATAAGAGTTACAAGCATAACTAGCCCAGCTTCTTCCCCTCTCCATCGCTTCCTTGAAACTCTCAGCAGAAAAGTTTTTATCACCCTTTAGTCTAGAAACCATACCCGCACAATAGGCATCACCAGCCCCCGTAGAATCTACAAAGTTTTTCTCATCATTGATAGGGCGTGCCATAAAAAGTCTCTTTTTTTATCCTTCATGATACCAATAGCACCAAATTTATCGAGGGTGATAATCATATTTATCTCTAATTTTTGGATTTTTTTGATGAGGCAATCGAGATTGCAGGGTGTACCATTGCTTAAAAATTCCGTCAATTCATGGATATTTAACTGCAAAATATCCACCTTATCCAAATGTTTTTGCCAAAATTTAAAACCGTACTCTAACTGGGAAGTTCCAAAGTTTGCATAGACAAGGGTCTCTTTTGCATCTTTGAAGTGTTCGAGGATATAGAGAGTGCTTAAGATGTCATCTTTACTATTTATCTCTGCTCTATCATTGTGGATATGCCCAATAATAACCGAGCCAACTTCACCAATCTCATCGATACGTTTTCCTACAAAAGCTTGAAAGATATTTTTTTTATTGGAATCTTGGGAGAGTATCGTTCTATGTATCCCCTCTACGATGATGGTGGAGCGTGGTGTTTGTAGATGTGGCACAAAAAAAGTTTTTTCATCGATACCAAAAGGGGCAAGTTTATCGTATATTTGGCGTCCTGTGCTATCATCACCCACAAAAAGAAGTGGAAAAACCTTTTCTCCATAACTGAGAAGTCGCAAACTATAGTTCACTCCACTTCCTCCAAAAAGCTCTTCGATATCCACAAAGTTTTTACTCCCTTGCACGATATCGGTTTTACTCTTCAAGATATACTCAATATTTGCCCCACCGATAACGAGGATATGTTTGTTTATCATGATAATCCTCCTCCTGTTTTTACATATCGACATTTCTTGCTATCATGATAACATGAAATTAACAAGTATAACTGATTTAAATATTCCCTCTTTGCAGATTTACCGTCAACTTCGTGATAACGTGGTCACAAAAGATAACAGCTTTATCGCTGACAGCCCAAAGGTGGTTCGTATGTTACTAGAGAGCGATATCCAAGTGCGTAGTATCTTGGCAACTGAAAAATTCTTTTTTGATAATCAAGCGTTGATAGAGAAGAAAGAGATACCCCTGCTGTATGTTGCTGATAAAAGTGTCATGAAAGAGATAGTAGGACACAACATCCATCACGGTGTCATGATGCATGGGACAAGACCCGCACAGACAGCACTCAGTGAAATGGGTGATCATATCATCATGTTAGAAAATATCACAAAAAATGAAAATGTTGGAGCCATTGCCAGATCTGCTGCTGCGCTTGAGGTAGATTCATTTATCGTATCCCAAAAGAGTCCTCACCCTTTTGGTAGAAAAGCGCTACGTGTATCGATGGGCTATGCAAGCCAGTTGAAACTAGACACCTATCATGATATATTTGCTACGATAGATACCTTGAAACAATTGGGCTACAAGATATTTGCAGCTGAGGTAACAAAAGATGCTTTGCCTTTACAAAAAGTGCACGTTCCCAAAAAATGGGTATTGCTCATGGGAGACGAGCATATGGGCTTGAGTGATGAAATTTTAAATGCTTGTGATACCACTATCATGATAGAGATGTCCCCAGAGGTAAAAAGCTTCAATGTGGCAGTAGCATCTTCTATCATGATGTATCATTTTAAGAACACATCTTTAAAATATTAAATGTTCATTAACATAAAAAGAGTACAATTATTTAAAATAATTTTTCTTTTCATAAATTAATTTTAAATTTTTAGTTTAACTTATAAAACTATAAGAAAAAAAGAGATATACTCTCATCCATTATAGAGAAGGCTAGATCTTGATTAAAGCGAAGAAAAAATTTGGTCAGAACTTTTTAAAAGATGAGTCTATTTTAGACAAGATCATCCAATCGAAGCCCAAAGATGCGCTAAGTGTCGTAGAAATTGGTCCTGGTTTAGGTGATTTGACACAAAAGCTACTGACAAATTGTGAGAAAGTAGTAGCTTTTGAGATTGACTTAGAGTTATGTGGCGTTTTGCGAAAAAAATTCTCTGATGAGTTAAGTGCAAAACAGTTAACGTTGGAGTGCACAGATGTACTTGAAGCTTGGGGTGGAAACTCATTGCTTGAAGAGGAGTATCATCTCGTTGCAAACCTGCCTTATTATGTTGCGACAAATATCATACTAAGAGCCCTTGCTGACACCAAGTGCAGATCTATCTTGGTGATGGTACAAAAAGAAGTAGCCGTGAAGTTTGCTTCTAAAGCCCAAGAGAAAGAATTTTCTGGCTTAGCTATCTTGGCAAGTAGTATCGCAAAAGCTAGAGTGCTTTTTGATGTGGGACCAGAGTGTTTTGACCCCTCTCCAAAAGTGACTTCGGCAGTTTTAAAGTTGGTGAAAACCACAGAGTTTGTAAAAAGTGAGACAAAAGAAGGTTTGTTTGATTCCCAAGAGGAGTACAAAAAGTTTCAAGGATTTCTCAAGGTAGCATTTGCAGCGCCTAGAAAAACCCTTTATAAAAACTTGCAACAGATAGCTTCAAAAGAGTCTATTCTTTCAAACTTTGAGGAACTAGAACTACTTCAAAATATACGTCCACATCAACTCCCAATCTCCAAATATCACTTATTGTTTAAAAATTTAAAATAATAAGGACAGTACATGGCTGAAAATAACGACCAAAATAGTAATGCGCCAAAAGTAGAAGGTGCTAAAGTAACACATATGTCTGCTGATGAAGGACAAAAAAAAGAAAATAAACCTCGAGAAAATCGTCCTCAAGGCCAAAACAAACCACAGGGAAATCGTCCCCAAGGTCAAGGAAACAAACAACAAGGACAAGGTAACCGTCCTCAAGGTCAAGGAAGCAACAACCAAAATAAAAACAATAATCGTCCAAAGGGCGGTGGCAACAATAGAAATAGAAAACCACCAAAATTTTCTGCAAAACTAGGAAATGAGAAGTGGGAATTAGATATGAAAGAGGCGATTGCGGCAAACAAACGTGTACGTAAAGAAGATTTAGAGTGTTATAACAAAGTGGACATGAATACCAAAGGTAAACTCAAAATCACACCGCTTGGTGGTTTGGGTGAAATCGGTGGTAACTTTATGATTATCGAAACAGAGACACAAGCAATCATCATCGATATCGGGATGAGTTTCCCTGATGAAACGATGCATGGTGTAGATATCTTGGTTCCTGATTTTTCATATATCAGTAAAATAAAAGATAAGATTCAAGCAATCATCATTACGCATGCACATGAAGATCATATCGGTGCTGTACCATACTTTTTCAAACAATTTCAATTTCCAATCTACGGAACACCACTTCCTTTAGGCATGATTGCCAACAAGTTCAATGAACATGGGCTCAAAAAAGAGAAAAGTTATTTCCGTCCTATCCAAAAGAGAAAAGTATACCAAATCGGTGAATTTGAGATTGAGTGGATGCACGTCACGCACTCTATCATCGATGCTTCATCTATGGCGATTACGACAGAGATGGGAACTATCATACACACGGGTGATTTTAAGATAGATCATACACCGATAGATGGTTACCCGACGGATTTACACCGTTATGCACACTATGGTGAGCGAGGGGTTGTGGCACTTTTAAGTGATAGTACCAACTCATATAGAGAAGGGATTACCAAGTCTGAAGCAACTGTTGGTCCAACATTTGACCGTATTTTTTCTAAGGCAAAGGGACGTGTTATCATGTCTACCTTTTCCTCAAATATCCACAGGGTGTTTCAAGCGATTGATCATGGACTAAAATACAATAGAAAAGTGTGTGTTATCGGGCGTTCAATGGAGAGAAACCTTGAAATAGCGATGGAACTGGGATATGTAGATATTGATAGGCGTGTATTTATTGATCCTCATGAGGTAAATAAATATAGCGACAATGAGGTACTTATCGTGACAACAGGATCACAAGGTGAGTCTATGTCAGCACTTTATCGTATGTCTATCAATGAGCACAGACATATTCGTATCAAGCCAACAGACCAAATCATCATCTCTGCCAAAGCAATTCCAGGGAATGAAGCTAGTGTTTCACGCGTGATGAATCATCTGATAAAAGCAGGTGCTTCTGTAGCATACCAAGATTTTTCAGAGATTCATGTGAGTGGACATGCTGCCATGGAAGAGCAAAAGTTGATGTTAAGATTGTTGAAGCCCAAGTTCTTTTTGCCTATTCATGGTGAGTATAATCATATTCATAAACATAGAAAAACAGGTATTTCTTGTGGCGTAAACCCTAGAAATACTTTCCTTATGTCAGATGGTGACCAAGTAGAAATTACACCTAGACATGTGAAAAAAGTAGGTAGTGTTAAAGCTGGTAAAACATATATCGATAACCAACTTAACAAGCAAATCGACGATGATATCATCATAGATAGACAAAATCTTGCAGATTCTGGTCTGGTTATGATTGTGGCACAAATCGATAAACAAACTAAAAAGCTTATCAATACTCCAATCGTAAGAACCTATGGTATCGTGCCAGATCGTAGAGATAAAGCATTTTCAAAAGAGATTGAAGATATTTTAGATCAGTATCTCATCAATGCGGCGGAAGAGTCACTAGGTGATAAACGTGTGATAGAAAATGCACTCAGACAAGTGGTAAGAAAACATATATTTAGAAAAAAGAAAAAATATCCTACAATAGTGCCAACAATATTTTTGATGTAAAGGGTAACAATGGACTATATGACGATTGCCAAAGAGGTACTCTTAACCGAGGCTAAGGAACTTGAACAAGCAAGTCTGAAACTCGGTGAAGAGATAGGCAAAGTCGTAGAACTTGTCTCCAACATCAAAGGAAAACTCATCATCACCGGTGTGGGTAAAAGTGGTCTTGTTGGCTCCAAGATGGCAGCCACTTTTGCAAGCACGGGCACCAGTAGCTTTTTTCTACATCCTACAGAAGCGATGCATGGTGACTTGGGTATGATAGGCAAAGAAGATGTTCTTCTTGCCATCTCTTATAGTGGTGAAAGTGAAGAACTGACTAAAATTCTCCCTCATGTAAAGCGTTTAGATATCCCGCTTATCGGTATGGCAAAAGATAAAAATTCTACGCTTGGTAGATATAGTGATGTTTTTGTCTCTATCATGATAGATAAAGAAGCCTGTCCTCTTGGTGTTGCCCCTACCTCTTCAACAACTTTGACAATGGCACTTGGTGATGCTTTGGCTGTCTGTTTGATGAAGAAAAAAGATTTTCAAAAAGAAGATTTTGCCTCTTTTCATCCCGGTGGGAGCTTAGGAAAACAGCTCTTTATCAAGATAAAAGATATCATGCGAGATAAAGATCTCCCAATAGTTAGTGCCGATACTGCGCTCAAAGATGCTATCGTTGTGATGAGCTAAGGGCGCTTGGGAAATGTACTTATCGCAGATAAAGAGGGTAGATTAGAAGCGGTTTTGAGTGATGGGGATTTGCGACGTGCACTGATGAAAGAGGGCTTTTCACTGGAAAACTCTGTGTTAGCGTATGCTACGAAAACACCACGTTTTATCACGGATGAAAATATATTAGCAAGTGATGCGATAAACATCGTAGAAGAGTATAAACTCCAACACCTCGTCGTAACGGATGAAAATAAAATTATCAAAGGTGTATTGCATATACATGATTTGGTAGAAGCAGGTATAAAATGAGAAAAATAACAATAAACTCTTGCCAAGGGCAAAGCTTTAGTGAGAGGAATTACTTGGGAGCAAAGCTTCCAAGTAAGGAGATATAAGATGATTGAAAATGAAGATGAGGGGATAAGGCTTAATAAGTTTTTATCACATAATACAAAACACTCAAGACGAGACGCTGATAAACTTATCCAAGAAGGGCGTGTCAAGATAAAAGGTGTGGTGATAGAAGACCTCTCCAAAAAAGTCTATAAGGGAGATAAAGTTTATCTAAATGGACAGTTTGTGCACCGCAAAAATGAGTTTACTGTTTTAGTTTACAATAAACTCAAGGGTGAACTTGTCACCAAGAGAGATGACCGCGGAAGAAAGACCATCTTTGATAATTTTTCAAAACGCTATCATCACTATTTGCCAGTTGGTAGACTGGACTTTGCTAGTGAGGGGTTGTTACTACTTACGGATTCGCCAGAAGTTGCAACGATACTGATGGAGAGTGATTTAGAGAGAGTCTACTATGTGAAGATAAAAGGATACGTCACTGATACGATGCAAGAGGCGATGAAGCGAGGATTGCATGCTGATGTTGCCACCAAGGGTGCACATTCACATACAAAAATCATCTCTATGGACTTTAAGCCTTTTATCGACTATAAAATCATCAAAAATGACCCACACTATTCACGTCTACGTGTCACTATTTCTGAGGGAAAAAATAGAGAGCTAAGACGATTTTTTGGGTATTTTGATGCAGAAGTGACAGATTTGAAACGGGTTGAGTTTGGCGGTATCAGTCTAGATACACTTAATCCTGGTAAACATAGATTTCTTTCAAAAGGAGAGTATCACTCTCTTCATACATTTATCGAAGGTATCAAACTTGTCAAGATAAAAGAAAAGCGACAAGAAAGAAAAGATAACGCCTAAGCATGCAAAATCTGAGTCGCTATTTCCGTCCCAAAACGATAGAAGAGGTGATAGGGCAGGAGCATTTAGTCTCTCCTGACGCAGCATTTTATAAACTACTCAAAAAAGGAGAGATGCCACACTGTCTTTTCCATGGTCCTCCGGGTACTGGTAAAACAACAATGGCAAAGATTATCGCAAGTGAATTGGATGCACCTTATTATGAACTAGATGCGACGAGTTTAAAGGTAGAACAGTTTAGAAAGATATTTTCTACGCATAAAGGTGCGCTTGTTAAACCTGTTATCTTTGTTGATGAAGTACATCGTTTGAGTAAAACCCAACAAGAGGTTTTGCTCATCCCTATGGAGAACAATGAAGCTATCATGATAGGGGCTTCTACAGAAAATCCCTACTTTTCTCTCACTGCTGGCATACGTTCCCGATCACTACTTTTTGAGTTTAAACCGCTTACCTTTGATGCACTCTCTTCTTTAGTGGACAAAGCACAGCGTGAGATATCCTTTGTAATAGATGAAGATGCAAAAGCTTATCTCATTCACTCCTCTGCTGGGGATAGTCGCGCAGTCTTAAATTTACTAGAGTTTGCTGTAAAGGTAGATAACCATGTGACTCTTGAAATTTTAAAATCATTAAGACCTACTATGTTAAAAGATGGCATGAGTAGTGATGATAGTCACTATAACTTAGCATCTGCCATGATAAAAAGTATACGGGGCTCTGATGTGGACGCGGCACTTTATTATCTAGGACGCTTGATAGATGGTGGGGAGAGCGTAGAATTCATCACAAGGCGTTTAGTGATACTTGCTAGTGAAGATATAGGCAATGCCAACCCTCACGCTTTAAACCTAGCTGTAAGTACACAGAGTGCCACTTCCAAGATTGGCTACCCTGAGAGTCGTATCATCCTCTCTCAATGTGTCATCTACCTCGCCTCTTCTCCTAAATCAAATGCAGCCTATAAAGCTATCAATTCCGTTCTCTCTTATATAGAAAATGAACCACGACTAGAGGTGCCTGACGCTTTAAAAAGCCCAAGTCCAAGGGGCTATCTCTATCCTCATGATTATAACGGTTGGGTAAAACAGAACTATTTGCAAAAAAAGGTGACATTTTACACATCAAGTGGTATGGGATTTGAAAAGACACTTGATGAGTGGTTGGGGAAGATTAAAAGTTAAGGAAGCATATTTCCTAAAATAAATTGTGCTACTACTGATTGTCCTGTGCGTGACAAGTGTACATTAAATCCATCATCTCTATACCAACTATAAGGTGTTGATGATTTTGTGGGCATCAAATCATCAATAAGATTGTTAAGTGGTATTTTTAATTCTTCTGAAAGTTCTACGTAAATATCTCTAAGAAAGTTTGTCATAGCTCTATCATCATAAACACGATTTGGGACACTTAAAACAAAGTGCGTTTTTGGTTTTTCTGATTTTATGTTGTTTATAGCTTTTCTAATACTTCTCTTGATTGAGTATTTTTTATCATCCCAGCAATCATTGATACCTAAGGATATGTCCACGATAGTATTTTCACCGTCAGCAGGTATGTATGCAACAACATCTCTCCATGATGGTGTTGCATCTTCGTAAGCAAATTGCTTGGCTTGATGACCTGCACGCGCTAAAAGATGAGAGTTAACATTGTATTGTCTAAGTTCGTCTTCCAATTCATAAAAAAGATACTGTCCGTTATGTCTAGATTCTGCACGTGTACTATCACCGACACAGATATAAGTAACATCTGAGATTAATCCTTGATTGGCATTTGCTATAAGAGTGTGAATAGGACTAAAGGTTCCGTCATCATCAGGTATTATAGGTGCTTTAACCTCTTTAATAATAGGTGAATCAGTACTAATGGCACTAGTATCTTTTTGGGTAGGTTTATTTGATTGTGTAGAGGTATTTGTATCTCCACAACCAGTAAGTAATAGCAATAAAATAAAAAAGGTAGCGATGCTTTTTATGAAATTATAGTTCCTGTGTGATATGATATTAAGTGATAATCAGAGTACAATAAAAATATATCTTTGTCAATAGTTTTATAATAATACAGTAAAAAAGTAATTAAAATATTATAAAATTAAATATATTTAATTCTTTTAGAAGGAGATACTATCATGATAGGCTATCTGTATAATCCCGAGGCTTACCTGCACGACACAGGCATGCATCTAGAAGTGTATGAAAGATGTCAACAAATAGATGACATGGTACAAGAAAAATATGATGTACAAGCACTTGTGCTAAGAAGAGGTGATAAAAGTGACCTTCTAAGAATACATGATGAAAGTTATGTGGATTGGATAGAGAAGGGCTATGAAAATGGCGTTAGGATGATTATCTCTGCTGATACCATAGTGAGTGAAGGAAGCTATGATATAGCTCTTGCTACAGCCACAAGTACAAAATCAGCTATCGATTTTTTTAAAAATGGCGGTCGTCGGGCATTTTTAAATCTTCGTCCCCCTGGGCACCACGCAGAAATCATCACAGGTCAAGGATTTTGTCTCTTTAACAATGTTGCGATGATGGCAAAGTATGCGCAAGATGCTGGTTATAAAAAAGTGCTGATTATAGATTTTGATGTACATCATGGCAATGGAACACAAGATATCTTCTATCATGATAGAAGTGTATTTTATTTTTCTACACATGAAAAAAACAATTATCCTTTTACTGGTGAAAAAGAGGAGATAGGAGCAGGAGAAGGACGAGGATTTAATAAAAATATGCCTTATGAGGATTATATATCAGATGAAGATTTTTTGGCACTTTTTGATGCACTTCCAAAGGATTTTGAGCCAGATATAGTCCTTGTCTCTGCAGGATATGACTTGATGAGAGATGAGGAAATTTCCTCCGCACAAATCACTTTTAAAGGCTTAGCGCAGATGGTACAAAAGATTGTAGATGACTATCATGATAAGCCTATAGCGTTTATATTGGAAGGTGGATATAACCTAGCATCACTTGTAAAGAGTGTGGATATAACGCTAGATATTCTTAACGAAAGTGATTTGTAATAGCTTTGACTTCGTGTAAGGTATACTTTTTAATATTGACTTTTTTATCTTTGTAAGTAAAGGAGATAGCTGTTAGTGTGCCACCATAGACACAACCGGTATCTATACCGATAGCATTTTTTTCGATTTTGACCTCAGGAAAAGGATGATGTCCAAAAACTATAAATCCCTCTTTCCCATCATACTCTTCGCTCCAAAATACCTCTCTATTTTCAAAGTCATCATAAGGGATAGGCTCATGTTTTTTGTTGTAAAAGCGTAGTTGGGTGAGGAGCTTTTTTTCTTTATCATTCATATTTTCTGAAAGTTGCATTCCATTGACAATACCACCGTGCACGATAGTAAGGGTATCAATTTTTAAATAATAGGGAAGTGATTCGAGATAAGTTATATCATCTGTTCCTAGTTCTAAAAGTGTTTTTTTGTCTGAGGAACGCAGCGTAGAGAGATATGATTCCCCCTGTTTTTGATATCTGTGATAGAGCTTGATAATTTTTGCTTCATTGTTTCCCATTACTGAGAGTATATGATGTTTGTTGAGGTATCTGAGGGTTTTAAGAGAGTAAGGACCTTTATTTAAAAAGTCTCCTACTGAAATCTCTATGTCCCCTTTTTTAGGGTTTATATCACTTCTGAGCTGTTTAAGTTCATCTAAACAACCATGGATATCCCCATATACAATTATTTTTGGCATGATTCCCCTTTAGGGAAATTATATCAAAAACTAATTAGTAGAAGATATGAGATTTTTATCTAAGTTTTTAATCTTGTTATATTGGTTGATACAAGCTCTTTTATCTCTTTGAAGTTGCGCATCGCTTAAGTCATCAAAGCGAAATGGTAAAAGTTGTTTATGGGTGATGTAAGCACGTAAACGTTTCTCCGTATTGAGCACTTTTCCTTTAAAGGTGATTTTATCTTTTAACTCTTTTGCTAAGGAGTCATCTTCCATCTTGTAGAGGATATAGTCTCTGCAAGTATAAAGATTAAGTAGTTCACGATCTAGTTTTTGATGTGCTTCTACGTCTTTGTTGTTTGATAAAGTGATGATTTTTTGCATCTTCTTTGCTGCTTTGATAAACATTGCTTTTTGAAATGGTTTGTCTTTGTATTTTTCATTGACATAGTACTCAACATCATCTCTAACACCATTTTTATTTTGATCGATTCCTTCTAGCGTGTTCTCTACGCTAGTACTTAGATTGACTAATGTTTCAAAATCAGATGTCCATTTTAAGTTATTGATATCGATGGCATTGGCTATAGTCAAATTACCTAGCAGTGAGATAGCGATAAATATTTTTTTCATAAATACTCCAATAGTTGTTTCATTCATTCTAGTGATATTTAATGATAAAAGTAAATATTAATTGACAATTAGTAAAAATAAGAGGATATTTTGTTACTTAAATAAACAAAAGTATAAAAAAGTAGTATAGATATGAAGTTTTTTCTAAAGTTATCTGAGGTAGGTTATTTTAAATTTGGAAAGTTTTATGATGGGAGAAGGTGAATTTTGTGAAAAACCTTTGGAAGTTTCTATCATGATATCGGCTTGTTGCATTGCATAGTGTAAAGAAAATTCTTTTTTGTTTTCATTGGCTGAGGTAGAGTAGAGAAAATCAAATTTTTTTAAAAGTTGGTTATGGAGATTATCTTTGACAACACGAATTGCATTTTTGTTAGGATAGAGAAAAGTTGTTTTTTTGCTTCGTCTTACATACGAGCGATATTTTTTGGGGGTTCGGGAAAGTTTTTTTTGTTTTTCAAAAGTATCAACACATAATAAAAAAGGTTGATTTATATCTCTTTTTTTCGCATAAGAGAGTTTTTTGGGATTGGTTGATAAAAACCCGACCGTGGTATCGGTCTGGGTTAATATCACCTTATCATGATAGATAATCTTGGAGTGCTTTTGGTACTGTATCTTGGTTTTCATTTAATGCTTTTATCGCAGAAGCGGCCGCTTTAGCCGCAGCAATGGTCGTGAAGTAGGGTACATTTTGTTTGATAACACTTTGACGAATCATCTTGGCATCATCTTTACTGGCACGAGAGTCACTTGTATTAAGTACTAAAGAGACTTCACCATTTCGTATCATGTCTTCAATGTTGGGGCGTCCTTCGCTGATTTTGAGGACTTTCTCGCTCTCTATGCCAGCCTCTGCTAAAGCCTGATGTGTGCCAGATGTGGCAAGGATTTTAAATCCTATATCATGATAGCTTTTCCCTATCTCTTGGGCAAACTTTTTATCAAGATTTGTCAGAGAGATAAATATACTTCCCTCGAGTGGAAGTGCGTTATCACTAGCTTCTTGAGACTTTGCAAATGAGTGAGGAAATGTTTCACTAATTCCCATTACTTCTCCCGTTGACTTCATCTCAGGTCCTAAGATTAAGTCAGCGCCACCAAGCTTTTTAAATGGAAAAACAGCTTCTTTCACAGAGACATGATTTTTTGTCTTAGCTTTAAGTACGCCATTGTTTTCCATAACAACATCAAATTTATCATAAAAGGTAAGTGCTTCGCGTAAGTTTCCTTGATACATCACCCTTGTGGCTACTTTTGCAAGCGGCATACCTGTTGCTTTTGAGACAAATGGCACCGTTCGACTTGCACGAGGATTTACTTCTATCATATATATCTCATCTTGATAAACAGCAAATTGGATATTCAAAAGTCCTTTGATATCTAAACCAAGAGCGATTTCTTTTGTTTTTCTCTCTATCTCTTCTTGAATTTCTTTGGAGAGAGAAACTGGCGGTAGTGAGCAAGCACTATCTCCACTATGGATTCCCGCTTCTTCGATATGCTGCATAATCGCACCGATATAAACATCTTTTTGATCAGATATCGCATCTACATCTACTTCAATAGCCGCATCCAAAAATTTATCAATAAGGACAGGAGAATCATTGCTAACACTCACGGCTTCATTCATATAAAGGCTAAGTTCTTCATCATTATAAACGATACGCATTGCTCGTCCTCCAAGGACATAAGAAGGACGTACAAGCACTGGATAGCTGATTCGATTAGCGATTTCTAAAGCCCCATTTTTGGTAGTGGCTGTGGCATTGTCTGGTTGTTTGAGATTAATACTTTTGATAAAAGTGGAAAATTTTTCTCTATCTTCTGCCAAATCGATGACTTCAGCGGTTGTTCCAATGATATTGGCACCGATACGCGTTAAATCTCCAGAGAGTTTCAACGGCGTCTGTCCTCCAAAGTGTACGATAACACCATCTGGTTGCTCGGTATCGATGACATTTCTTACATGTTCAAAATCAATCGGTTCAAAATAGAGAATATCACTTGTATCATAATCCGTTGAAACTGTCTCAGGATTACAGTTATACATGATAGTTTTCACGCCCAAATCTGCAAGGGCAAATGAGGCATGAACACAACAGTAGTCAAATTCGATACCTTGCCCAATTCTATTTGGTCCACCACCGATAATCATCACTTTTTTATCATCATTTTTTTCTTTTGGTTTTTGGATAGCGGTGATTGGTGTTGTGGAATAGAGATATGGTGTTAGCGCTTTAAACTCGGCTGCACATGTATCTACTTCATTGTACTCTAGTTCTACGCCTAGTTTTTTCCTAGTTTCATAAACCTCATCTTCTGTGCTATTTGTTAATTGTGCAAGCATACTATCTGAGAAACCATAAGTTTTAGCGAGACGAAGGTTTCCAGCATCTGTCATGATAGATTTATCGATACCTTTTTCAAAGCTGATAATCTCTTCAATCTGATATAAAAACCAAGGATCTACTTTACAACAATCAAATATCTCTTCTAGAGTCATATCTCTTCTAAAAGCTTCCGCGATATAAAGTATTCTGTTTTCATTAGGACGGCGAAGCTCTTTTTTAATGAATTCTAAGTCTGCGTCAATTTTTTCAAAACCGTTAAGTCCTGTTTCTAATGAGCAGAGTGCTTTTTGTACAGACTCTTTAAAAGTTCGTCCAATTGCCATCACTTCACCCACAGATTTCATCGCAGTAGAGAGTGTAGAGTTTGCACAAGGAAATTTTTCAAAAGTAAAACGAGGAATCTTTGTCACGATATAATCAATCACTGGCTCAAATGAGGCAGGGGTTCCTGTGATATCATTTTCTATTTCATCGAGCGTATAACCCACAGCCAAAAGTGTCGCTACTTTTGCTATAGGATACCCCGTCGCTTTAGAAGCAAGTGCAGATGAACGACTCACGCGAGGATTCATCTCGATAACCGTCATCCGTCCATCTTTTGGATTGATGGAAAACTGTACATTAGACCCCCCTGTATCAACACCAATTTCTCTCAAAATAGCAAAAGAGGCATTTCTCATATGTTGATATTCTTTATCTGTGAGTGTAAGGGCAGGGGCAACAGTGATACTATCTCCGGTGTGTACGCCCATCGGGTCAAAGTTCTCGATAGCACAAACAATGATACAGTTATCTGCACGATCACGGATAACTTCCATCTCGTACTCTTTCCAGCCAAGCAGTGACTCTTCTATGAGAATTTCTGTAATAGGACTGGCATCGAGTCCATCTTGTACAAGGTCTTTATACTCATCTATGTTATACGCTACACCAGATCCACCACCAGCTAGGGTAAAGGATGCACGAATGATAAGAGGAAAACCAATCTCTTCAGCAGCAGCGATAGCTTCTTCCATATTGTAGGCATAACGGCTATGTGGTAAATCCATACCGATTTTGATCATCGCTTCTTTAAAAGCTTGACGGTCTTCACCTTTGTGTATCGCATCAGGGTGTGCACCTAGAAACTTGATACCATCAAGCATACCTCGTTCATGCATCTTCATCGCAACATTGAGTGCTGTTTGTCCACCCATTGTAGGGAGTATGGCATCAATCTTCTCTTTTTTGATGATTTTATCAATAACCTCTTCGGTAATAGGTTCGATGTACGTCCTATCAGCAAACTCTGGATCTGTCATGATAGTTGCAGGATTTGAATTAATTAAGATAACTTTATAGCCAAGTTCTTTAAGTGTTTTCGCTGCTTGTGTACCAGAGTAGTCAAACTCGCATGCTTGACCGATGACGATAGGGCCTGAGCCTATCAGTAAGATGTTTTTTATATCATCTCTTTTTGGCATAGATATCCTTCATGAAAAATTTTTTTAGTATATCCAAAATCTTATTATTTTACCTCTACTGCGTAGAAAAATTGTGCCTGTTTTAGACTTATGTATGGTTTGACTGTAGCGATTTTATACATATCTTTTTTTTCTACATTTATGACACGCCCAACTTTGATACCTTCATAGAAAATATTATCATTTCCACTTGTGATAACTTCATCATCTACTTGTGGATTTGCATAACTTGGAATGTATCTTATCTGTATAGTTTCACCTGCACCAAAGGCAATACCTTGGATATTGTTTTTGCCGATAAATACTGAAAAAAGTGACTCTTTACCTGATTGCAATATAGCAAGAGGTCGTTCTGCCTCATTACGGATGATACCAGCTGTAAATCCTTGATAAATGAGACCATAAATTTTCTCTTTTTTAAAGGAGGGAAACTCTATCCAGAGTCTATTGACATCTTGCATATGCTCATAGCCTAGTACTTGAACTGGATATAGTTGAGGATGATAAGTTTTTAGATCTGTTTCTTTTAAAAGATGATTTAATTTTGAAGCAAAAGCAACAGACAAAGAGGCTTTTGGTTCTAATTCTTTTATCTTTTGTTGTAACTCTTCTATCTGTCTTTTTTGATTAAAGTGTATTGAAAGAGCGTTTAATAAATTTTCTTTTTGAGTAATAAAAGTTAATTTTACGTCATTTGAAAAATTGAGGACTTTTTCGGTCAGGATATGATGGTTTTTATAAAAAAGCGCGATAAGCACAAGCAAAAAAGTAGTTGCGAGTATGCTTTTTTGTCTCATTTATTGCGCTTGTTGTAGTAGTTCTATATCCTCAAGCATTGCCCCTGTTCCTCTGGCAACTGCAAGTAAAGGCTCTTCACAAACAAATACAGGTAACTCTACAAGTTTAGAAAGATAGATATCGATACCTTTTAAAAGTGCCCCACCACCTGTAAGTGCGATACCATTTTCTACGATGTCACCTGCCAAATCAGGAGGTGTAACTTCTAGAATTTCTTTTAAAGCCGTAGCAATCTCAGCTAATGGCTCTGTAATAGCTTCTCGTACATCAACGGAAGAAATTTCTATCTCTTTAAGCAGACCAGAGAGTTGATCACGTCCCTTGATACACATCTTTAACTCTTCTTCGAGTGGCACGGCTGTGCCAATCTCTATCTTGATTTCTTCACCTGTGCGCTCACCGATAAGAAGGTTATATTTTTTCTTCATATAGTCGATGATATTTTGATCAAAACGATCTCCACCCACTTTGATAGACTTACTTCTCACCAAGCCTTCTAATGAGATAACACCTATCTCTGTCGTTCCCCCGCCGATATCAATGACTAAGTTACCCTTAGGCTCTTTGATAGGAAGTCCCGCACCGATAGCTGCAGCTTTAGGCTCTTCTACAAGGATAACATCTCTTGCCCCTGCAGAATAGGCAGAATCTTTAACTGCTTTTCTCTCCACTTGTGTCAACCCATAAGGTACACAGATGATAACACGAGGTCTGATAAAGCTATTACGGTTATGTGCTTTTCTAATAAAATGACGAATCATTTCTTCAGCCACATCGAAATCCGCTATAACACCATCTTTTAAAGGACGTATAGCCTCGATATTGTCAGGTGTTTTACCCAACATCTCCTTGGCTTCTTTGCCAACAGCAAGCATTCTTTTTTTACCAAATCTATTCTTTTTTATGGCAACAACAGAAGGCTCATTGATGATGATACCTTTGCCTTTTGCGATAACGATGGTGTTAGCTGTTCCTAAGTCAATACTTAAGTCGTTTGAAAAAAGTCCAAATAATTTATCTAATAACACGTTTTTTCCTTAGGCACTTTTTTTATCTTGTTTTGGTTTTACATAAAGCGGTTTTGCTTTGTTCTTGACCACATCTTCGGTGATAAGTATCTCATAGCCTGCTAGCTCTGGGAGTTCATACATGATATCAAGCATGATATCTTCCATGATAGTTCTTAGTCCTCTTGCCCCTGTTTGACGTGTGATAGCCAGCGCAGCGATAGCTTTTAAAGCATTCTCTTCAAACGAGAGTGCCACTTTATCAATAGCAAATAGTTTTTTATACTGTTTGACGATAGAGTTTTTAGGCTCTGTTAGGATTTGTACCATCGCTTCTTCGCTGATAGGGCTTAGTGTTGTGATAGCATGAAGTCGCCCGATGAGCTCAGGAATTAACCCAAAATGTACTAAATCGTCAGGTTCTACAAAACTTAATAAATCAGCTTTTTCGTCTTTGCCTCTTTTTTCTTGACCAAAACCCAACACGTTCGATCCCAATCTTTTGTTGATGATGTCATCTAGCCCTGCAAATGCACCACCGCATATGAAAAGGATATTGGTTGTATCCATTTGTGTAAATTCTTGATTAGGATGTTTTCTGCCACCTTTTGGTGAAATATTAACTTGGCTACCTTCGATGATCTTCAAAAGGGCTTGTTGTACACCTTCTCCTGATACATCTCTCGTGATAGAGCGGTTTTCTCCTGCACGGGCGATTTTATCTAATTCATCGATAAAGATGATACCTCGCTCTGCTTTTTCAATGTCATTATCTGCCACTTGAAGTAGTCTTGTGAGGATATTTTCCACATCTTCACCGACATAACCTGCCTCAGTCAAAGATGTCGCATCTGTGATAGCGATAGGTACATCAAGGTACTTTGCTAGTGTTTGTGCCATCAATGTTTTACCTGACCCTGTAGGACCTACAAAAAGAACATTTGATTTTTGTATCTCTGTATCATCATCTACAGTATTTTGTTTGAGGATTCTTTTGTAGTGGTTATAAACAGCTACAGAGAAAACTTTTTTTGCTTCATCTTGCCCGATAACGTAGTTGTCAAGTACGGCTTTTAACTCTTTTGGTGTGAAAAGTTTGAGGTCAAGGTCTGCCTTGACTTCTTGCTCTCCTTCTTCTCCGAAAAATATCTTGTAAGCAGATACAACACAGTTCTCACAGATATAGATATCTTCACCAGCTAAAAGTCGATTGTCAACACTCTCTACGGATTTACAAAAACTACATTCTTTTGACATTAATTATTCCTCTCATACGGTATACCGCGTTTTGTTGTCATGATAAAGTCACATAACTGTTTTACTTTATCGTTTGTTGTCTATTTCAATAAAGCTTCAGCCCCTTCTTTTAAGGGGGTAGCTGAACGAAAAAGTTGTTTATAAGCAGAAGATATCGCTTGTACATCTTCTCTATCTAGCTTTCGTCTGATACCTACAAGATTGAGGCTTTTGACGATAGCGCGGTTACCTTCGGCAAGACAAAATGGTGGCACATCTTGTGTCAAAGCACTAGCCCCTCCTACCATCGCATAGTCACCGATATGGCAAAACTGGTGTACCGGTGTATGCCCACCGATAACGATATTATTACCAACAACAGCGTGACCAGCTAAGGCAACATTATTGGCAAAGATATTGTTATCACCGATGACAACATCATGCGCTACATGGGTATATGCCATAAAAAGGTTATTATCACCGATAAGGGTAATACCCTTGTCGTGTTCCGTACCAGGATTGAAAAAGGCAAACTCACGGATAGTATTGTTCTTTCCGATGATAAGTTTTACTTTTTCACCGTGAAACTTCAAGTCTTGAGGCACTTGACCAAGCACTGCGTGAGAGTAAACTTTACTCCCTTCATCTATCTCGGTATGACCCCAGATTTGTGCGCCTTGGTAAATTTCAACATTATCACCAATGATAGATTCTTTGGAGATAAAAGTATAAGCACCGATGATGGCACTTTCACTTATCTTTGCACCTTCTTCGATGATAGCCGTTGGATGGATGTTGCTCATTATTTGTCTACAATCATCGCTTTTAGCTCTGCTTCTGTGACAAGTTTATCATCGACATAAGCTTCCCCTTTTAACATCCAGATATTACCTCTGTGTTTGATAACAGTAATGCGATATTCTAGCTTATCACCCGGTGTCACAGGTGCACGAAATTTACATTTATCGATACTCATAAAGTAAACCACTTTATTGTTGATATCTTTTTGATCCTCTTCGCTAAGGCTTTTAAACGCTAGTACACCACCAGCTTGCGCCATCCCCTCAACAATCATCACACCTGGATAAATAGGGTGATCTGGAAAATGTCCTTGAAAAACAGGCTCAGAAATAGAAACATTTTTATAAGCGGTGATAGACTCGCTAGCTGTCATCTCTGTAACTCTGTCGATGAGCAAAAATGGAAATCTATGTGGAAGGATTTTTTGAATTTGGGTGACATTTAGTGCCAAGTGAACTCCTCATGTAAAATTAGGTGATTTTATCCTAATGTTACTAAATGTTCCCTCGTATCTTCATAGACTTTAGCCTCACAATAGACCTGATACGGCGCACTTTGATCAATATCTTTAAGTACAATTATCGGTGAAAGAGCATAAAAGTTTTGGATTATTTTATTTCTAGCAGACATCTCCTCATCAAAGAGAGGAGGGTTATCTATAATATCTTGAATTGTCTGATAATTTTTTTCTAATAATTGACTAAAAGTGCTAAGCGTGATAAAGCGAATATTCTCATGACGCGTAAAATAAATATCTTCAATTTTATTTTCTATACGTGTTTTAATAAATTTTCTTTTTATGAGTGAATAGGGGAGGAAATAAGAGGGTAAAACCGTCCCTTTTTGTTTCACAAATCCACGAAGGAGTCTATAATTTAAAAATTTCTCTCTGGTAATTTTGTATTTGATACCTTCATCTTCTAGCTGGTTCCTCATTGCATAAAGGGCTATTCTATCTTCTATGGATTCTGGTTGGACTTGTTTAGAGAGTGGAGAAAAAAGTTCATCTGCCAAGCGATTTTGCTCTTCTCGTTGCATCGTTAATGCATAGATACACCCACAATAATCTTGATGATATATCTGCTCTTCTCTAGCCATAGCAAACTGCTCTTGTGTGCCACCACCCTTTCTAAAATCAGGTGCTTCAAAATGCACACCGTGTTTTTTCTCCATCATGATACCCGCTTCATTGAGTTGTTCGAGAGATTTTTTAGGGCTAGTTAAAAGCGTAGTTGTAAAAGTTTTTTCACCAATTTCTGCCGCTTTTTGTGCCGTAGTTTCTAGGCGATTGTCAAAACAAAAGTCACATCTTGCACCCTTTTCAGGTTCTTTTTCAAGTCCTCGAACTGCTTCTATCCACCCTTCATAGTCATACTCTCCCTCGATGAGATCAACACCTAGTTTTTTGCAAGAGCGTTTGACATCAAGTAGACGAAGTTGATACTCACTATAAGGATGGATATTTGGGTCATAAAAAAAACCTGTAAGTTTTTCATCAGGATACTCTTTGGCGAGTCGTTGCAAAAAGAAGTGGCTATCGACTGCGCAACAGATGTGAACGAGCATTAAGATTGAAGCTCTTGGAGTTTGGCTTTGACTGTATCTGCATGTGCTTTGACTCTGACTTTGTCCCAAGCTGCTACGATTTCACCCTCAGGAGAGATGATGTAAGTCGTTCTGACTACGCCCATATACTCTTTTCCCATAAACTTTTTGAGTTTCCATACATCATAAAGATTACAAAGTTCTTTCTCTTCATCAGCTAAAAGCGTGATGGTTAAGTCCTTCTTTTCGATAAAATTTGTATGTTTTTTAGGACTATCAGGGCTGACTCCCAAAATCACAGCATCTAACTCTTCAAATGCTGGCAAAGCCGCGCTAAAATCACAGGCTTCTGTTGTGCAACCAGGTGTATTATCCTTTGGATAAAAGTATAAAACTATCCATTTCCCACTCAAATCTCTCAAGCATATCTCGGTCTCATCTTGGTTTGGTAAGCAAAATGCTGGTGCTTTTGTTCCTATTTCTAACATGCTCTCCCCTTTTTTATTTTATTTTAACATATTTGTTACAATAGTGCTATGAAAATACCATTTGGAAAATATAAAAATCAAGAGATAGATGTACTAGCAGAAGATTTATCTTATGCAAAGTGGATGATAGAACAAGAGTGGGCTAAAGAAAAATACCCCGATTTATATGATGCTATCATGATACTATCTAACGAAGAGTCCACTGATAAAGCGCAAAAATCCCTTAGTGCGAAAGAAAATATGCTCCTCTCCATTGCCTTAAAAGAGGAGAAGATAGAAGATTTTGATGCATACCCGCTCTCACTTCCTGTCGTAAAAAACCTAGAGCGAACCCTTTTTCATCCTCAAGTTACCTATATCGTAGGTGAAAATGGAAGTGGAAAATCCACACTTTTAGAAGCCCTTGCCATCACCCAAGGTTTTAATCCCGAAGGGGGTACGATAAATTTCAATTTTTCAACACGCCCTTCACACTCCAATCTTCACGAATATCTCAGAGTAGCAAAAACAGGGAAACGGGCACGAACGGGATTTTTCCTACGCGCTGAGAGCTTTTTCAATGTCGCAACCACCATTGAAGAGTTAGACAAAATACCAACATCAGGTGGTAAAATTATCGACTCTTATGGTGGAAAATCCCTCCACGAACAATCCCATGGTGAAGCCTTTTTCTCTCTTATGAAACACCGTTTTGGTGCGGACGGACTCTATATCCTCGATGAACCCGAAGCCGCCCTCTCACCAAATCGTCAAATGTCAATGCTCACCCTTATCCATGACCTTGTCAAGCAGGGCTCACAATTTATCATCTCTACCCATTCTCCGATACTGCTCTCCTATCCCAGCGCGACGATTTACGAGATAGGAGAGGGTGGA
>JAJRSK010000041.1 GCA_024278835.1 Campylobacterales bacterium
AAAAATGTGATTTTTAAAGCATTTAAAGCCTTTGCAGATGCCTATGATGAGATAGATGACATCGTGTATGACAAGATACGTGGTATGGAGAAAGAAGTGGTTCCTGGAAGTCAAGACTATGAGCTACTGTATGAAAAGTTTTATCAAGAGGAACTTTCAAAAAGAGGTATGCTCTAATGTCTATACTTTCTAAGGTTTCTCTTTATTTTGAAAATGGACTTTTGCTTGAAGCCAAGGGTTTTGGTACCAGTGGCACTGCTGTAGGTGAAGTGGTGTTTAACACGTCTCTTACAGGCTACCAAGAGATAGTAACAGATCCTTCTTATGCAGGGCAGTTTGTGACTTTTACTATGCCTGAGATAGGTAATGTTGGGTGTAATACACAAGATATGGAGAGTAAAGGTGCACACTGTAAGGGTATCATCGTTCGTACCTATCAAGATAGACCTTCTAACTTTAGATGTGAAGAAACACTTGCAGAACTTTTAGAGAAAAATGGTGTACTTGGTATCTGTGAAATAGACACACGTTTTATCACTAAAATGTTAAGAGAAGAGGGTGCTATGATGATGGTAGCTTCAACTGAAATCCATGACGCTGAAGCACTTAAGAAAGTGCTAGACGCTTCACCTCGCATAGAAGATGTAAATTACATCGAGCAAGTAAGTACCAAAGAAGTCTATGTACATAATGAAGCTCGTTATTCGACAGATACCTTTGAGTATGAAAAACCTCAAACAAGCAAAAAAATTATTGCACTTGATTTTGGTATAAAAAGAAACATACTCAATGAACTTACCCATGCAGGCATGGAAGTGACGGTGGTGCCTAACGACATGTCAGCTGAAGACATCATTGCAAAAATTGATGCTCAAGAAATAGATGGGGTATTTTTATCTAATGGTCCTGGTGATCCGCTTATTTTAAAAGATGAACAAGAGAAGATTAAAAAACTTATCGAGCATAAAGTGCCTCTTTTTGGTATTTGTCTTGGACATCAGCTACTTTCCATAGCTCATGGATACGATACATACAAGTTACAGTTTGGACATCATGGAGGTAACCATCCCGTGATGAATGCTATGACAAATACAGTAGAAATTACTGCACAAAATCATAACTATAATGTTCCAGAAAATATCACAGAGGTGGCAACGGTGACACATACAAACTTGTTTGATAACACGATAGAGGGACTTAAATATAATGACTCTCCTACGATATCAGTGCAACATCATCCAGAAGCAAGCCCTGGACCTCATGAATCAGCATATATTTTTGGCGAATTTGCCAAAATGCTTTAAGGAGACAGGATGAATATAGCTATACTTTTCGGGGGTTCAAGTTTTGAACACGAAATAAGCATCGTTTCTGCTATCACTATGAAAAAAGTGCTTAAAAAGTCTACGCTAACATATATTTTTGTAAGTAGCGATAGAAAGTTTTACCTGATAGACACGCAGAAGATAAACTCTAAACTTTTTTCATCGGGTGAATACAAAAAATCTAAAGAACTGACACTGAAACAAGGTGGATTTAGTATAGATGGCATGTTTTCCTCAAAACTCGTTGATGTTGATGTGACACTAAATCTCATACATGGACGTGATGGTGAAGATGGTAAAATCTCTTCGATGATGGAATTTTTTAACATACCATTCATCTCCCCACGTATGGAAGCATCAGCCCTCTCTTATAACAAACTCTATACGAAGTTTTTAGCAGAGTCTTTGGGTGTTAAAACAGTAGCCTATGAATATCTCTCTAAAAATGATGAGAGAAAAGTTAGTATGGACTATCCTGTTATTATTAAGCCTGTTCGTCTTGGTTCAAGCATTGGTGTGAGTATTGTAAAAGAAGCATCAGAACTTGATTATGCACTTGATGTGGCTTTTGAATTTGACACTGATGTGATAGTTGAGCCATTTATAGAAGGTGTGAAAGAGTATAACCAAGCAGGGTGTTTTAGCAATCAATGGGAATTTTCTATTGTTGAAGAGCCGCAAAAAGAAGAGTTCTTGGATTTTGAAAAAAAATACATGGACTTCTCCCGTGATTCACAAGTGTTGGCAGCAGATATTAGCGAAGACCTCCAGTTAAAAATACAAGAGAGCTTTAAACAAATTTATAACACGCTGTTTGTAGGAAGTATTATACGTTGTGACTTTTTTGTAGTTGATGGCGAAGTATTGCTCAATGAGATAAATCCAATCCCTGGATCAATGGCAAATTACCTTTTTCCAGATTTTGAAGGTATGGTAGAAAGACTTTAT
>JAJRSK010000042.1 GCA_024278835.1 Campylobacterales bacterium
TGATACAAGCTATTGACAAATTAAACAGCAGACCACGAAAATGTCTTGATTGGAAAACACCATATGAAGTGTTTCAAGAACTTTCAGGGATTGATGCTAGAATTGTGGTTCAGGGTATTCGTTAGAGATGCGAATCCGCCTATAGAAGTTAATCCTGAAATAGAAGATAGTATGTTTACTACAAGAAGATTAGAAAAAGGACTGTAATGCGAAAGGTTGTTTTATCTCTGTTTGTAGCTTTATCTCTCTTTGCAGATAGTGCAGATGAACTTTTAGATGGTTTTGATGATGCTCCAAAAGTAGATAATGTAGCCGATGACTTACTTGATGGATTTGACGATGAAGTAAAAGAGAGTGTAGCAAGTGATGAAAAAAACCCATTGCAAAGGTGGGGTATCGAAGGGAAATTTACCCAATCTGCTGCCTATAGCTTTCACAATGACGCACCTCATGATGGACTCAGTATGTTTAAAAGTGCGCTCTTTTTGGAGTATAATTATGCGCTTTGGAAGGATTTTAAACTCAAAATTAATGGGGTAGGGTTTTATGATACCTCGTATCTTCTCAAAGGGCGAGATGAATTTTCTGATGAGGATATCGATGCGCTTGAGAGTGAAGTAGAACTCTATGATGCCTATATTCAAGGTGCACTCACAGATAGATTGGATATCAAAGCAGGACATCAAGTTGTAGTCTGGGGGAAAAGTGATACCATTCGTATCACAGATGTCATCAATGCCCTTGACAATCGTCGTCCTGGGATGACAGATATCGAGGATTTGCGTTTGCCACAGGCGATGGTAAAGCTAGACTACTATCATGATAACTGGCGAATATCTCCTATCATGATAGTGCAACAAAAATTCAACAAAAACCCACCATTTCAAGGAGATTTTAACCCTAGTCCTAAAAAACTACCTTCGCAACATAGACCACATTCACCTTCTTATGCACTTAATGTCGCAGGGGAGTTTTCGGGTTTTGATGTGGATTTTTACTTGGCAGATATTTATGCGCAAGATGAGTTGGGGTTGCCTTTTGTCAATCACAACAAAAAGATGCAGATGGCTGGTGTGGCGTTAAACTATGTTTATGAGAGTTGGCTCTTAAAGGGTGAATTTGCCTATAAAAAAGATTTTGTTTTTTTACAGAGTGGTAATGAGAAGTTTGATAGAGTTGATTCACTTTTAGGATTTGAGTACAACGGCTTTGCCGATACGAAACTCAGTTATGATATTGCTAACAAACATATGCAAGATAAAAGTCCTCTTTTTGAACAAGATAGCTACCAGCACGCTTTTCGTATCACAAGTGATTTTCTCAATGCTACCTTGCAGGCAAATTATCTTGTTTCGTTGTTTGGAAAAAAGCTTGATGAAGGCGGCTTTCAAAGGGCGTGGATGAAGTACGATATCGCTGATGGTATCAATGCTAACTTTGGGATAGTTGACTATATTGGTGGATCTGCAATGTTTGATGCAATAGATGATAATGATATGATTTTTGTAGATATTTCATACAGTTTTTGAAAAAATACTTGTTTAAGAAAAATATAATTTACTTTTTGTATACTGTTCTTTAAAGGAATCAGTTTATGAAAAAAATAGTAACGTTGTGTGTTGTGGCAAGTTTTGCATTTGCTAAAATGGAGACTGATGTTGCTTTGACTGCAGGATACAATAAGTTAGATCAACCGTATTATGTATATTCACATCGTGCTTTTTATGGTGTTAGGGCAGGAGTTTACATAGATGATCATATTGGCTTTCAGATTGGGTTTGAAAAGCCCGATCAGGCAAACTGTATCGGCTTGCAGTTAAAAAGATATTATGCAAATACTTTATTAATGACAAAACTAGCTAATGGTCTTAAGCCCTATGGTGTAGGAACATTAGGCTATGAAACGAGTTCTGCTGATGATGATTATAGACCTAGTCAAGCTTTTTTAGGTCTAGGTCTTGGTGTGAAGTATGATATTAATCAAAATTTTAATCTGTTTCTTGAAACTAGAGCGTTAAAAAGTCTAAAGAGTGATGATTTAACACTAGCTACAACACTGGGACTTGGATATAGCTTTGATACAGGGTATGCAACTTCTAGTATGCTCAATGATGAAGTAAAGGTAGTGCATAAAAAGCAGAACATTACCAGACCTAAAATCAGACCAGTAAGGATAGAAAAACCTATGCCTACTCTGCCAGTAGCAAGTGAGCTAAATGTCTCTTATGATATAAGAAAACCTATTATTTCTAAAACGATAGTGGTAAAACCTGCTTCTTCTCAAGGTAACCTTTTTGTGCAAATCGTAGCACTTACCACAAGTTCCCCAAGGTCTGCAGTGAGAAAACTACACGCAGAGGGAATCAGCAATGTTCATGTTAAGAAAATGTATCAAAAAGGAACATCTTACTCTTTTGTTGTTGTGGGTCCTTATGAGACAAGAGCCTCTGCTAGTAGAGCGCTTAGGAAACTAAAAGCACATCATGCAGGGGCATTTATCAAGAATTTTTAAGGACAAGGTATGATGAAGCTATCTAAATTTCGTTTTTTTAGGATAGCTGTATAACCCAAAGTAGAAGCTTTTTGACAAACTTCTGCTTTGAAACGCTTCTCTGTATATGCCGTGATATTTGTATCATTATGATAGTCGATATACTCTGTAGCAAAGACAGCTTTTCCTAGGATTGAGTAAGCGTGCATCCCTTCTTCCTCACCAAGAGTAAAGGCATTTTCACTGAGCGCCCAGTCAAATTTGTTTGCGTACTCTTGGCTAAGTTCTTGAGCATTTTTTTGCCCGATGCTAAGTCCTCGCTTGTGTGCTTCATCTATCAACCAATCAACATAGTGTTTGGCATCTTCTAGGGTGAGAGCAAAGCCGGTGTAGTTAGTATCACTATCCCATGTATAGACATCTATATTGTCAGGTTCTATCCCGTCAAAGCCCTTGGATTTTATCATGTCAAATCGCTTTATCATGATGGGAGCCAGAAGGTCTAATCGTTTGATATTTAAAAGTCTTTCCTCTTCCCAACCAGGATATTTTGTCCCGAGTAACTCCTGCGGAAAAGTATCTTTATCAGGACGATAGACTTCCCATGAACCAACAGAAAGATAAGCGATAACTTTTTTTCCTCTTTTATGAAGCGCTTCTATCGTCTCTTTACTCGTGTTAAAAGCATCTACATCAACGATGTCGATATCCTCTGCAAAAGAACTATTTTCATCAACATCTTGTAAGTTCCAATCAAAAGTACTGTTTGCTTTGGGGATAAATACAGTGTTGTCAATTATCGAAGGTGTCGAGCTACCGCAACCTGCGAGTAAAAGTGTTAAAAATAGTGAATTTATTATCTTCAAAATCGTGACTTTTGACTTTTCAGTGAACGCATAAAGAGTCCTAATCCACCCACAAAAAGCACTATCATCATAATCAAATCAAAGGCACTCATTCCCTGAAGAGAAAAGTTGATACTCGCGATGATACCAAAGGTCAAAGCGATGATGCTAGCGATAGTGAGAAACCAGCCAATTTTGTTTTGTGAATTATAAAATATCATACCGATACCGAAGATAAAAGGGATAAGTACCATGCCATTGGTGACTTGGTAGTTTCCTATAGAAAAGAGACCATGCCCCATAGAAAGGTAGTGATCGACGTGGATTGAGCGCAGGAAAAGATACCCACCTGCAATCATCATGATAAGCCCTATAAAGAAACTCCCTTCTCCGCCGTCATTGCCACCAGCCCCTCTGTACATATCAATCCTTTTGTAGGGCTTTACTATGTCATATATCTTACCTAGAGGCTCAGACCGTAGGGAGGATTTGTCCTCGTAGTAAGATATATGACATAGCAAAGCCATTTCTCATATCTTAGCATTTTTTGCTATAATCTTGCTAAAGGAATATGATGGCTAGATTAGAATTTTTAGGACCTATTAACCGTAAAGCGATGGATGTTGATATCTCTAACCTGAAGGAGTTGAAAACCTTACTAAAAGATGATAAAGAGTTACAAGAGTGGCTTGGAAACTCTGCAGTAGCGGTCAATGATACACTGGTGTCAACGCTTGATACACCCATAAAAGAGGGTGATAAAATCTCACTTTTGCCTCCTGTGTGTGGTGGCTGATGTTAGCACTGTATGAGGGAGACTTACCGGTAGATGAAATCTTGAGTGATTGGTATAAAGAGTTTAAAGAGAAAAACTATGGTGCATTTATCAACTTTGTGGGGATTGTGCGTGATGAAGATGGTATAGATGGACTTAGTTTTGATATCTATGAACCTATTCTAAATAGCTGGTTTGATACTTGGCAATCCAAAGCGCAAGAGAGAGGGGCTTATCTACTGATGGCGCATTCTAAAGGGGATGTACTCAATCATGAGAGCTCTTACATCTCTGCGGTTCTTTCTCCAAAGAGACGGGTTGCATTGGAACTGATAGATGAGTTTGTAGAAGATTTCAAGGCATCTGCGCCTATATGGAAGTATGATATCATCAATGGTAAAAGAGAGTATGCGCTTGATCGTAGTACAGCGTTAAAAAATTCTGGAATATTAAAGGGTTAAGTGTGGGTTTTGTAAGTTTTGAAGAGTCGATAGAGAAATTGTTAGGTAGTATGGATGCTTCTTATTCTCATTCTCATGAAAAAGTTTTTTTGGATGATGCTGTTGGGCGTGTGTTGGCTGAGGATATCGTAGCAGATCATAACTCTCCGGCATATCCTACTTCGGCGATGGATGGTTATGCGTTTAAATTTGATGATCAGAGTTTAGAACGTCTAAAAATACAAGGGGTGATCCCTGCTGGTGAGTATAAAGATGAAGAGATAGTTGGAGGGATGTGTATCAAAACTTTTACGGGCTCTTTAGTCTGTTGTGGTGCAGATACGCTGATTCCTATTGAAAATGTTGAAGTAGATGGTGATGAAATCATCATCAAAGAAGAGGTTCCTTTTGGATGTTCTGTGCGTCCTGTGGGGGAAAACTATAAAGCGGGTGAAGTGCTCATTGCCAAGGGAGCGAAACTAGATTTTGCAGAGATTGGTGTGCTGGCAAGTTTGAATGTTTCTCAAGTTGCAGTGTATAGAAAACCAAAAGTAGCGGTACTATCCACAGGGAGCGAAATCCTTGATGTGGGTGAGAAACAAACCAACCCTTCACAAATACGCTCTTCCAATCAATTCACCTTAGCTGCACTTACTAAAAAAGTAGGGGCAGATGTGCATCGCTCTCCTTTGGAAAAAGATGATAAAGAGACGATTGAGCGTAGTATCAAGGATGCTCTCTCTCATAGTGATATCGTGGTGACGACGGGTGGGGTGAGTGTCGGGGATTATGACTTTGTCAAGGATATCTTGGCTGGTTTGGATGCGGAGTATATCACCGAAGGTGTGACGCTGAAACCGGGACAACATATAAAAATAGTGAAGGTAGGGAAAAAGTATATCTTTGCACTTCCTGGTTTTCCTTATAGTTCGACGGTAACGTTTATACTTTATGTTATCCCGATGATTCGCTATATGATGGGGATGGAGCCGAAACTGCCGATGAAAAAAGCAAAACTAAAGAGTGCTTATAAGAAAAAATCAAATAAAACAGAAGTAGCCGTAGGAAATCTACACTTTGTAGAGAATGAATATCTTATTGATTTTAAAGGAAAACGCGCAGGTTCTTCAGCGATATTGACCAATATGCTAGGGACTGTGGCGCTTATCATGATAGATAAAGAGAGTGGTGATTTAGTAGCGGGTTCTATGGTGGATTTTATAGATATGGATGCGCTCTAGGTCAATGTTGCAAAAAAAACTTCTTAATCTACTACTAACGCTTGGCGTTTTAGTCTATATCGTCTTTGAAGAGTTGATATGGGAGCGATTTGCTCTGCCTATCATCAACTATATCAACGCGTTGAAGGTGTTGAAAAGATTAGAGGTGTATCTACAAACAGTCAATAGCAAACTTATTTTGGTGATATTTGTTTTGTTGTTTGTGTTGGTTGAGTTTCAAGGTCTTTATGCAGGCGCATTGTTTTTAGAGGGAAAGGTCTTGCATGGTGCGCTTCTTTATGCAGGGAAAATTCCTATCGCTGCTTTTACTTTCTGGCTTTTTCGTGTGACAAAGCCTAAACTTATGGAATTTGCATGGTTTGAAAAGTCTTATCTGTGGATGATGGGTATCATAGAGAAGATAAAAGCTAGTGAAGTCTATCGCAATATCAAGGCGCGTACAACAAAGATAAAAGCATTTGTCAAAGCGCAGTTTTTTAAAGATAAAAGTGCGATAAAAAGGAAGGTGCAGACTATTTATAAGAGGTTAAAGGCACTTTTTAAGATGTAAATAATTTCAGAGGTGCCATTAAAAAAATAGGAATTTTTTCTTTTTCTCCACATATCCTATAAGTATATCTTGGGATAGAATGTGTCCCTGCATGGTATCTTCGATATTTTCTTTACTAAGACCTTTTGGGTTTAAATTTTCTATATCAAGTGCATAGATTCTAAATCTGTATCCATGTTTTCCACTTCCCTTTGGTGGGCAAGGGGCGATATAGGTTTTTTTCCCATTGGTTGTGAGGGCGAGTTTTGAACCCTTTGGATGGATTTCACCCTCGTTGATAGATGTCGTCGTAGATGGTATGTCATATACAATCCAATGATTCCACATGCCACCTACTGCATCTGGATCATCCACAATCAACACAAAGCTCTTAACATCTTTAGAGTGAAAATTCCAACTTAGTTGAGGGGATAAACTTTGACCATAACAGGTATGCTTTTGTGCGAGGGTCTCTTTATTTTTAAAATTTAAGCTTGTAAGTTTCATCTGTGGCTCCTGTGCTAGTAGTGCTGTAATAAGGAGAGTATATATAAAAAAGAATTTTATTTTCATGTGTAGTCCCTCTTTAATTTCAGGTTACTGTCTGTGCGACGATAACGAATTGTAACAAATTTTATTAGAGATATCCTTGACAAAGAAACTCTTTTCCCCTATACTTTGCATCACAAAGTAATTTGCAAAGGAAAATATATGAGCGAAAAAGAGGAAGCACTACAGCATCTGAGTGAGATAAAATCAGCATTGGTAGATAGGAATTCATTTTTTCCATATAACTACAATGCCCTTGTCAGCTGGGGTGTTATTGGAATGTTTTTGACGATGGTGATGCCTTTTGTTATAAAAGAGTCTGTGTTGCAGGGGACAATTTTGACAGCTATCATGATGCTTGTTGGTTTTGTGGTAGAGGGATTTTTGACCAAGCGGGTCAATGAAGATTATGATATAGAAACTTGTACTAAAAAACAGCGTTTTATCGCGACAACATTTGGCATAGGTACACTGTTTGGATTGGCGATGACAGCACTTTTGGCACAGGCAGGAGTTATCATCCCTATTTTTGCAGTATGGATGTTTGTTTGTGGCATGGGTGATTTGTCGGTGGGATATGTGCTCAATATGAAGATATTTACACTTCAGGCATTTATCATGATAGGGGCTTCATTGCTTGTTTTGATACTCTCCTTTTTTATGGGAGATTTGGGCAATTTGGATAGTGCATTTTTCTATTTTGCACAAGGCTTGTCATTTGCTACCGTGGGTCTGCTTCCTATCATGATAGCTAGAAAGTTACAAAAGGATAGCTAGTGTTTGATCCACTATTGCATCAAGAAGTGCGTTCAAAATTGATTTCTCTACTCATCGCCAATGATGAACTGCCTTTTATGGCGCTCAAAGAGATGCTTGAAGTCACCGATGGCAATCTTTCTAGTCATTTAAACAAATTAGAAAAAGGTGCCTATATCATGATAGAGAAGAGTTTTGAAGGGAAGCGTCCAAAGACGGTGGTGCATATCACTAAAGAGGGAAAAAAGGCGTTTAAGGCGTATATAGAGACATTGAAAAAATTTATCGAGGAGAATTAAATGAGAAAAATTATAGTAGCAAGTTTATTAGTAGCATCAAGCCTTTTGGCTTTGACAAACCAAGAGATAGCAGACAAGGCAGATAAGGTAACGGATGGTTTTGAGAGCTCTATCTCAAAAACCGAGATGACCTTGGTAAATGCGAGTGGGCAAAAGTCCATACGGGATTTGTTGATGAAAACGCTAGAAGGAGAAAATGGTGATAAAACGATTTCTGTTTTTCTCTCTCCTGCAGATGTAAAAGGGACAAAGGTACTAGGTTGGGAACATGCTGATCGAGATGATGATCAGTGGTTGTATCTACCAGCACTCAAGCGTGTCAAGCGAATTGCAAGTCGCAACAAGTCGGGCTCTTTTATGGGGAGTGAGTTCTCTTATGAAGATATCGGCAATCAAAATCCTAGTAAGTTTACCTTTGAAGGTGAGCCTAAAACGGTGATGTTGGATGGTGTGGAGTGCTATCAAGGTGCACGCGTGCCAAAAGATAAAAACTCAGGATACACCAAGCAAGTCACTTGGGTAGATACTAAAGATTTTTTGATTCGTAAGATTGATTATTATGATAGAAAAGAAGAGCTTTTAAAGACGGCTATTTTTTATGACTACAAGCAGATAGAGGGTGTGTGGAGAGTAGGAAAAATAGAGATGAAAAATCATCAAAATGATAAATCTACCATGTTGATTTGGAAAGAGGACAAGATAAAAGCAGGATTAAAAGATAAGGATTTTAACAAACGGGAGCTCAAAAAATGAGAAAGTTAGCACTTCTTGCGCTTGCGCCACTTATCATGATAGCAGGGGAGTTGGAGTTTAAAGGCAATATCGGGCTTGAAGCACAGTACCTCAAGCACGACATCGCCAACAAACGCGATAATGCCTTGGCTTTGAGAGTAGAAGTAGAAGTGAAAAAAGAGGTCGGTGATGGGGTCTTTGTCATGAAGATGAAAAGAATCATGGATAAAGATGACCATGAACGACGCTATATGGACTTTTCCGATCTCTATTATCAGTATAATTTTGAAAACGCTGATATCTTGATAGGACGAAATACAAGATTTTGGGGAGCATTGGAGTTTTATAATCTTACAGATGTTTTTAACACCAAAGACTTTTTGGATGACCCATTTGATTATGATTCTAAGCTAGGGGCTTGGAATGTCGCCTATACACACTATCTTAGGAGTGGTGAAGTCTCACTCATCGTGAAGCTTCATGAAGAGAGACAAAAGGTGCAAGATAGAGAGTCGGTCAATAACTTTTTCCCGCTTCCTTATCATGATAAGGTACGTACACAAAAAGATGAAAATCGTCCGACACTCTACTTGAAGTATAGTGGTTCTGGAGAAGAGGTACAGGTGGATTATGGCGTGGTATATCAAAATGGTTATGACGCTAAACGCTACATCACAATGCGTAATGGTACTTTAGAGCAAAATGCTTTTGTTGTTAATAAATTGATGGGATATGTCACCTATATCCATGGTGATACGATTTATAAAACAGAAGCAACTTATGCTTTGAGTGATGAGGATAAGGTAGCAGACTATGGTGAAATCGGTGTGGGTTTAGAACATACGCTCTATGCTTTTTGGGAAAAGAGGGACTTGGGACTTTTGATAGAGTACTATCGTTATGAGGCTTCAGATGATAAGAAAGTGAATTTAAATAGTTTTTTTGCAGATGATTTGACGCTGGGATTTAGACTCTCGATGAATGATTTGTCAAGTTCCCAAGTGCTAGGGGGACTTGATATCGACTTGGACAGCAACGAGAAAATCTTTTTTGTAGAGTATGAAACACGGGTGATGGAAGAGTATAAACTCAAAACTTCTTATACCCATTTGGCACCTGAGGATGCGTCAATATTTAAAGAGTTAGACAAGGTAAAACTTGAGTTTGGTTACTATTTTTGATACGGGTAAAGAGCAAAGCTCCTTACTCTACGCTAACACTGAGTTTCACTCGGCGTGATGCCCGCGCGCAGATAAACCGCGCTTAAACAAAAAGGAAAATGATGACAAAGTATATAAATTTTTTAGACAAGTTCAAGTGGATTATTGCCATTGGTGTTCCACTATTGGTGCTGGCTTTGGCTTCCAATCTCAAACACTTAGAGATGGATGGCTCTTATCGTATATGGTTTGGAGAAGAGTCAAAAACGCTTACAGATTATGATGACTTTCGTCGTACTTTTGGTAATGATGATGCCTTGATTATCTCCTTTAAAGATGAGAATGGGATTTTTAACAAAAAGGCACTCCAATCCATAGATAACATCACTCAAAAACTTTGGCGTACGAAGTACGTCGCTCGGGTGGATTCTATCACCAATTATCAGTATGTACACGCCAATCCAGAAGAACCTGATGATGTCATCGTAGAGGATTTTATTCAAGATATTGATAGTAGGGATGCGGTGTATTTTTCGGATAGGGAAGAGATAGCGGTCAATGATTCGTTGATTGTAGATGGCTTTATCTCACGCGATGGAAAAACTACGATGATTTCAGCGCGGCTGACACCTAAAGTCAATGATGATAGTGATAAAAGTGGTGAAATCATGAAGCTAGTTGAAGAGATATTAGCACCCGAAATTGTACGCACAGGGTACAAATATCATCTCAATGGTGGTCCACCACTCAATCAAGCTTTTGTCCAGATAGGAACAAGTGACGCGACGACCTTTACACCACTAGTTTTGATAGCATCGATGTTGCTATTGTTCTTACTCTTTCGTCGTGTTTCAGGGGCACTTATCCCTATCGCCGTAGTGATTTTCACCTTTATGACGGTACTTGCTGTGCAGGTATTACTCGGGTATAAACTCAATAACTTTACGGCAAATCTCCCCGTTTTTGTCGTGGCGATTGGGATAGCAGATGCGGTGCATATCTATATCATTTGGTTGATGTATAAGAGAGAGGGACAGGTAAACAAAGAAGCCGTACTTCATAGTGTGCAGAAAAATATCTTGCCTGTTTTTCTCACTTCACTCACCACCGCGATAGGGTTTGCGACGCTTACTATTTCTAAAGTTATTCCTGTTTTCACCTTGGGGATTGCGACAGCCAGTGGAGCAGTACTTGCATTTTTAATTTCTCTTTTGTGGATGCCGGCGGTATTACTATTACTTAAAAAAGATGTGAAATCAGAAGTGGTAGAAAAAGTGACCAATAAAAAACCATTGGGTTATGGTGCGTTTATCGTCAGAAACAATAAAAAGATTATCATGATAACCACACTACTTTTTCTCATCCTAGGTGCTGGGCTTTTTAAAGTTAAAGTCGATAGCAATACCATTCGTTATTTTGATAAGAGTGTTGATATCCGAAAATCAACAGAATTTATCATGGAAAACCTGACGGGTCCCATGGCATATGAAATTGTTGTGGATGCTGGTAAAAAAGACGGTATCAAAGCCCCTGAATTTATGAAAACTGTGGAAAAGTTTTGTAAAGAGTACCAAGCACACTTTCCTGATGTGAGACATATGAGTTCGCTTGTCGATACGGTCAAACGATTTAACAAAGTACTAGACAACAAAGAGGAGGTGCCAGATAGTCAAGAGATGATAGCACAGTATCTGTTACTCTATTCACTCTCATTGCCACAAGGGATGGAAATCAATGACAAGATGGATATCAATGAGCAAAAACTGCGTGTTACGGCACAAGTCAATATCGTGGATACCTCGGTCGATCTGGAACAGATTCGTTATGTCGAAGCATGGTGGAATAACACGCCTTTTTCTGCCTCTGTACAAGGGCAGACTGCGATGTTTGCTTATATGCAGAGTGATGTGACGGATACACTTATCTATTCTCTTTCTTTGGCGATATTTTTAGTGTCGATGATTATGTTATTTATCTTTAAGCGAGTCAAGTTACTTTGGGTTTTTATCTTGCCAAATATCTTACCTGTGATGCTTGTGGTAGGTTTGATGGGGTGGATTGGTATCAATATAGATATCGGTGTTGCCATTGCTGGAGCTATCATCATCGGGGTTGCAGTGGATGATACGATTCACTTTTTGGTGAAGTATTTTGACGCACGAAAAAGAGGGCTTGATTTGGCTGAGAGTTTTGATGAAGTACTGAGATATGCAGGGAAGGCGATACTTTTTACAACGATTATACTGAGTCTTTCGTTTTCACTTTTTGCTTTTAGTACTTTTACGCCAAATCAAAACTTTGGTATCGTAACGGCATCAGCACTTGTTATAGCCTTTATTGTGGATATCTTGTTGCTTCCTGCTTTGTTATCGTTGACGGACAAGGCAAAAAGGGGTTAAATTGCTACATCATCCATTTAAATTTCGGATGATGTGATAAAAATACAGATTTAATACACATTGAGCCGATACTATTATGGTATATCAATATAGGTGGTTGTATGATAGTAGAATCTTTTGCGCAAAAAGTTAAATCAGATGCAGAATTAACCCAAGCTTTTATGCGTATCATGATAGCTTCTTCTATCATGATAGTGCTCTTTTTTGCACAATTTTTTTATACGAACTTTTTTCCAAATATACTCATTGCATCAATTCTCTATACAGTTTTTAGTATTTTGTGGTTTATTGTAGTCTATAAAAATAGTGGTGAATACCCCGTTAGACGCGTATTAGGGATACTTTCTGATCTTGGTATCCTCTCTTATGGTATCGACAATTCAAATATTGTCGCCGCAAGTCTCTATCCTCTCATACTTTGGGTAATTATTGCCAATGGATATCGCTATGGGGTAAAATATCTTTATATCGCACTAGCCATAGCGGTCGTTTTATTTCAATTTTCAACACATAATAATCCTTATTGGGATGGATACCAAGAGTTAATCGCCATGATGACGGTAGGATTGATTGGGTTGCCACTTCTTTTTTCACTACTGTTAAATAAAGTGAGCAGTTTAAATGAGGCACTTGTCCTTAAAACAGATGATCTTGAACAACGACTCTATCATGATAGTATGACACAACTGCCCAATAGAGAAGCATTGAACAAAGAGATAGAAAAAGATGATTTTTATGCTTTGACGCTGATAGATATCAATAACTTTGGTCATTTCAACGACTTATATGGGATGAAGGTTGGCAATGAAATCCTTATAAATTTAGCAAAGTTTTTAACAAAACTTGCCTATAAACATGGGCTTATTGTCTATAGACTTAGTGGAGATAGTTTTGTGCTTCTACAAAAAGATGACATTTCTGCTAAAGAGTTTGAAAAGAAGATTTACATCATTGTAGAAGCGTTGGATGCATGCAAAATGTCTATTACCTCACTTAAGTTAAAAATCAAAGTGAACTTTACAGTTGTCACAGTATATGTCCAAGATAAAGTCCTTGAAAAAGCCAACATGACCTTGTATTTTGCAAGAAAAAGAGGTGAAAGATACTGGGTCTATGATGAGAGTATCAATAGGCAAGATGAAGTGGAAAATATCTTGTTTTGGGAAAAAGAGATACATAATGCTATCTTAGAAGATAGAATTGTTCCCGTTTTTCATCCTATTATTGATGTTGAGGGTAAGATTGTTAAATATGAAGTGTTAATGCGGATGAAAATAAAAGAAGCAGGGAGAGTGAAGCTCTATTCGCCTATCGAATTTTTAGAGATAGCAGTTAAAACCAATCAATATGAAAAACTGACCACTATCATGATAGAAAAGAGTTTTGAGGCTATGGCAGGAAAAGAGTGTGATTTTAGTGTAAATTTAACATTTTCCAATATTCAAAATAAAAATATGGTGATGTTTTTAAAATCTAAAATCGATGAGTATCACTTAGGAGATAGGCTTATACTCGAGATAGTAGAGAGTGAAGATATCTATAATTTTGAGATAGTAAAGACTTTTGTAGCTTATTTACGCTTACTAGGTGTGCGTTTTGCGATAGATGACTTTGGTACGGGCTATTCCAATTATATGCATGTTTTTGAAGTGATGCCAGAGTTTATAAAACTAGATGGGTCTTTGATACAAAGTATAAATAAAGATGAAAATGCTTATAAGTTTGTGGGTTCTATCGTACTTTTAGCAAAAAATCTAGGGATTAAAACTATCGCAGAGTTTGTGCACAATGAAGAGATATTTGAAATCACAAAAACACTTGGTGTAGATGAATTTCAAGGTTCTTTCTTTTCTAAGCCACTGACTCGAAAACAGTTAGAAGAGAAGCAAATATGATTTTTAGGTATACTTATTAAAATATTTTAGGAGTAAAGATGAAAAAAATTCTAGTGATGATATCGTTTTTGATGTCAACCCTTTGGGCAGTCAATATAGGTGAAACACCCAAAAGTGTTATAATAGAAGGTGACAATGGCGGACTTATTTCTGGAAGTGCTTGGAATTCTTCTATGCTTAAAGATAAAGTACATGTACTTTTTTATGTAGATCCAGATGAAAAAGATACGAATGAAGCATTTGCAGATGCCCTGAAAGCTTCAAATCCTGATAGGAGTAAGTTTGCATCAGTGGCAATTGTCAATTTAGCTGCCACTTGGAAGCCAAATATCATTATTGAAGCACTTTTAAAGTCTAAACAGAAAAAATTTCCACATACAATTTATGTAAAAGATAAGAAGAAGGTTTTGGTAAAAGAGTGGGGACTTGAAGATGATAATTCAGATATTCTTGTGTTTGATAAAAGTGGTAAGGTTCTATATAGCAAGGCAGGAAAACTTGATAAGAATGAGATAGATAAGGTACTTAGCTTGATAAAAGGGAATCTATAACCCTATATGAGTACGATACTTTTAATGCTTCTACTCCCCATAGGAGCATTGTTTTACCAGAATGAGCTTAAAAATAGAGGAAAATATCAGGCGATATTTGATGACTATATCCAAAAGGTAGATGCAAGCAGTGATTTGAGTGATGCAGAAAAACTAGCACAAGTGAGAAAGCTTTTTATCGCAAATCGCTATGAAGTGAACACGATAAGTGACAAGGAAATAGTTGGAGAGAGGAAGATTTTGAGTATGGGGCTTTTGATGATGGGGCTTTTTGTCTATGTCTTCTACTTCTTCTTTTTTCAAAAACCGCACAAAATTGTCTATAGTATAAAACCCCAAAGAAAATAAGGCGATAAATACGCATTATTGCCCGACTTTCTTTGGATTTATGGATGGGTCAGTTTTAGAATTATCTAAAAGAACCCATACCAAATTTTGCAGCATCTTGACCTGCTTTTGCTCCAGCATTAGCGGCATCTTGCCCCGCTCTTGCACCTGAGTTTGCAGCATCTTGACCTGCTTTTGCCCCAGCATTAGCGGCATCATTCCCAGCTTGTGCACCAGCGTTTGCAGCATCTTGACCTGCTGTTGCACCTACATTTGTACTGTGTGAACCCATATCCATAAATCCACCTGCTGATACAACTGTTGCAGCGCCTAAAAGTAATGTTGCGATTGAAAGTCTTAATTTCATCTCGTCTCCTTAGTTTTAAATTTGTTTACATCGAAAGTATAGTACAAGTGTGTTACCAAACTGCAAGGGAAGTGTTAGTGGAGTGTTAGTGTTGCTGAAGTAGTTCTAGGTATAATAAAATATGTATATAATTATAGTTAGGAGTAATATATGTCAACTGCAACAATTTTGTTATTGGAAGATGATGCACTACTACAGGCAACTATTCGTGAGATTTTAGAAGCTGCTGATTATGAAGTGGATGTAGCTAATGACGGCGAAGAGGCAGCAAATCTTTGTTTTGACAATCATTACCAACTCTATATATTTGATATCAATGTACCAAAGATTAATGGTATTAACCTTTTGGAAGATTTAAGATGCGCAGGAGATGAAACACCTACCATATATATGACGGCGTTGGTTGATTTGGACTCCATTACCAAAGCATTTGATGCAGGTGCTGAAGATTATCTTAAAAAACCTTTTTATCCTCAAGAGTTACTTTTAAGGGTTAATGGTAGGTTAAAAAGTGCTCCAACCAATGCGATTATATATAAAACTATTGAGTATTATCCCTTGACAAAGGAGATTTTTAAAGAGGGGAAAATCATCTCTCTTGGTAGTGTACAAATTAAGATTTTTGATATGTTGATGCAAAATATAGGTAAATTAACACATAAAGAGACATTGATTGATTTACTTGAACATCCCTCTGATACAGCACTTAGAGTTGCTATGACAAAACTAAAGCAAAAACTTGAGGTAGAGATAACAAATGTAAGAGGTTTGGGTTATATTCTTGAAAAAATATGAAATTGAATCATTTTCAAAAAGTTTTTTACTTTTTTTTACTTCATTAGGACTTTTTTTGGTGCTTATCTCTTACCAAGACTATAGGCAGATTATGGGTGATTTTGACCAAAATATATTTACACAGATGCGCCTTTGTAGTTTTGATTTAGAGTGCCCAGATTTTCAGATAGATTTTAAAGAAAAAGGAGATCAGAAACCACTCTTGCTCTATAAGTTAGATAATGGCATAGAAGCATATTTTGTTGTGCCAAGTTCAAAGGACTATTTTTTAACCATGAGATATGAAGGGGAAAAATATAAACTTGCAAAACAAGCTGTTATGAATGGAAGTATTGGAAAGTTTGTTTTTTATCTTTTATTGATTGCTTTGATATCTGTACTTTTTTCATTGTATGCACTCTCTCCGATGAAAAGAGCTATTGTTCTGATAGAGGAGTTTATAAAAGATATCTTACATGATTTTAATACACCTATGTCCTCTATCATACTTAATAGTGCTCTTTTAGAGAGTGATGATAAAAATAGACAGAATATATTTAGAATCCAACAAAGTGCTCAACAAATCTTGAGGTTAGAAGAAAATTTAAAGTCTTATTTAGGAGAACTTCAAACACAAAAAGAGATTTTTGATTTAGTAGAGATGCTTAGGCAAGAGCAGAAATGTTTACAAAAAGTTTATTCAGCGATAAATTGGAAAATAGAAGGTGAAACAATAAAATTATATACAAGTAAGGTAGCATTCTCTAGGATAATATCCAACATTTTGGAAAATGCAGCAAAATACAATAAGCGAAAGGGAAATATTACCATAAAAATAGACTCAAAAAATAGAAGTATGAAAATCATCGACACAGGTCTAGGGATAGAAAATCCAGAAAAGATATTTGAACGATTTTATAGTGAGCATGATAGAGGTACGGGTATAGGATTGCATATTGTGAAAAAACTTGCCAAAGAGTTAAATATTTTGATTGAAGTTGAAAGTAGTATAGGAAAGGGAAGTTCTTTTCAACTCAGTTTAAAAGAACTAACTAACCGCTAACGGATATTTGTTATAATGGGACTGAGAAAAAATATAAAGAAGAATAATGATAAAACTATCAACAATGACTATATTGCTACTGTTTAGTCAAGCAATTTTGTTGCAGGCAGAGTCAAATAATATAGATATACAAATAGATAAAATAAAGAATGCACCTGAAGAACAACGGTATATGCTTGTTAATGAACTCAAAAAGCAGATTGCAAAAATGAATGCACTTCAGCAAGCTAGAGCTGTTTCCCGATATCAAGAAGAGAGTTTAAGAGCACAGCAGAATGCAAATATGGCAAATGAGTTACAGACTATCAATCAAATTAATCAAGAGCAAGAGAGACAGCTGATCGTGCCAACGATAGATGAACCTATTGTCAAGCATGTACCAGTAAATCCAGAAGAGAATTTTAAATTATATGATGAGTCTAGCTTTAATCCCGTCCCTGAATATGATTCGTCAAAAGAGTCTGTTCCTGTTGAACCTCTTTATCATGATAACGCAGATAAGGCAAGTGAAAATATACCTAACGGAGAGAATTTTGATAAGTACGTTCCCGTAAAACCAAGTTACGAGAAACCTAATAAGTATGTTCCGGAAAAACCAAGTTACGAGAAACCTAGTAAATATGTTCCATCGAAACCAAGTGAATATACACCAAAACAACAAGAGTACAATGAACCTGAAAAACCTACTTCTAGTCAGACAAGTAGTGATATGTCAAGTAAATCTGATTTGCAAGAACCCTCTAAACAAATACCAAGTAAATCTTTTCCATCAAAGGGGAGATTTTAGTGATGTATTTCGTAAAACTTTTTATTATAATAGTACTTTTACAAAACTTTTTATTTGCCTACATTGATAGTGATTTTGATGGTGTGGGTGATAGATATGATAAATGTCCAAATACACCATTTTCGGATTTAGTTGATAAAAATGGCTGTACAATACAAAAAGTTTCTATCATCAAAGAGATCAGAATATTAACAGTGATTGCTGGGATGAATTATTCAGATTATCGTGCGAAACAAGGCAATAAGACAAGAACACTTTCTCAGTCATTAGAACTTGATTATGAGATACAAAAGATTAAGCTGATGCTACGTATCTCACGCTTTACATCAAAAAATACTCCATTAAGCCAGTACGATAACAACTCTTTTTCAGATACTAAGCTTGCTTTGCAGTATAAATTAGATCAAATGATACCTAATGTAAGTCTTTCACTAGGAGGGGGAATAGCGATACCCAACTATAGAGGGAGTATGCATAATAATGGATTTGATTTTTATTATTCTTTGAGTGGTAGTTATTCCATAAAAAAATTATCCCTTTTTGGTAGTTATACTTTTACAAAAATAGGTGATAAAGATTTAAATTATTTAACATACCAAAATACAAATGCTTTTAGTTTTGGAACAGGGTATAGTTTTACCCCAAAACTTTACAGCTCTTTGTTATACTATGTCAGTGATTCCATCATTAAGTCAGCAGATAAGATAAAAAGTATCTCTTGGTTTTCTTTCTACAACATAAATAAGAAGAGCTATTCCACACTATCCTTTTCTCATGGGCTCGATGATGACACTACTAGTAATAGCTATGGAGTACAGTTTGGATACAGGATTTAGAGTATTCTTCTATATCTGCTAACACTTCGCTAACATTTCACTAACACTTTACTTATGTATCTTCAATATACTTCTAGAGAAATAAAACTTTAAAGGAGTGAATATGAAAACTATTAGCACATTGTTTAGTATGGCCGCTGTGATAGGTATAATGATGGGTTGTGGAGGAGAAAGTAACAAGTCATTAGTTGATCAAAACAGAAAAAATCTTTCAGCCACTTTATCAAGTCAGATTGATTTAACAACTGCGCAGTCTACTTTGAATAATCCGTATATTATAGATGCAAAAACAGTCATAAACTGGGTTAATAATTGGCAAAAAAATAGACCTTGTGATGTAAAAGGAAAGCTTATCATCTTGCAAGTAGGAGAAGCCTTCATAGATGATGGTGTGCACTCTTTTATTAAGCATGATGATGTAAATGTTTTTACATTTAACAAAACAGGTGGATGTAGCAATACTGATCCAATGTTTGATAGAACAGATGGTGTTTCAGTGATTCCAAAAGCTGTATTAAGTGGTCAGATGATGGATGGGGCGTTTCAGATGTATAACATTGATCCAATCAATGATATGATTTTGATAGTTGCAGGTGGTGCAGAAAATGAAAAAGGTATGTCAGAAAATTCCGCAGCAGTAGCAAGGTTTGCATGGTCTATGAAATACTGGGGGCTTGCACACTATGCTGTACTTGATGGCAATATCCAGTATATGTTAAATGCCCAAATAAATCCTTCTATTAAAGATTCTGGTGTGAATTCCCTAGATGATATATTTGTTGCTAAAGATTCTACACCGCCGATGAGTGGTACACACTCTGTTAAAGAGATTAAAGCAATGAACCAAGGTGTTATGGCTAGCTTGACTGAGATGATAAATGTTGTTAAAAATTGTCCGACAAAGGCATTTATTCTAGATGCTAGAAGTGCTGATGAATACAATGCAAATAATAGCGTTAAAAAATCAAAAACCGAGGCATCTATCTGCGGAGAAAATCATGATCAACAATGTTATACAGCGATAGAAGGGCATATCAAGGGTTCTAAGCATATCGATTATACGGATTTTATCGTACGTGATGATATGACTATTGATATTAATAAAGATGGAAAAGTAGATGCCCTTGATGCCTCTTATCGTTATAAAACAGCAGAAGAAATATTGAATATTTTAAAAGAAAGTGGATTTGATGCGAAGTGTCAAACATTATATACTTATTGTAGAACAGGAACAAGAGCGGCACTGCCTGCCTTTATAGGAACAGATATATTACATATCAATACAAAATTATTTGATGGCTCTTGGATAGAGTGGGGAAGATTAGCTGGAAAAGTAGGTACAGTTGATGTTCATGGCAATTTAATGTTACGGGAAGATAGCCCTTGGAGAACAGATATCCCGGAGCTGACAGAAAAATTAACTTACAATCCTTCTAACTTGGTGGCTCCAAGAATTAGAGATGGCAGTACATTGAAAGTAGATGAGTATGCTTGTAGTGCAGATAAAATTAAATGTGATGATATAAACTATTTAAAGAATTAGAGGTATTTATCATGATAGAGTAAGTATTTCTCTATCATGATAAACATGTTTAGTACAATGATTTTCTATCATATGAGAAGAAGAGAGATACTTCAAATATATAATATATAAATATTGGCACACCTTTTGCTAATAAAGTTAAATATATTATATTATTAGGGGTTTTATATGAATAATTTATTTTCAAAGTCAGCAAGTCGTTTTAGTGTCAATGTACCACAGTCAGTACTTTTCTCAGATAACTTAGTCTCGCTATCAGATAAACAGACACGTATTCAAGAGATAGAGTTCGCACTTGAGCGTATCTTTGCTGTAGAAAATCAACTCACAATACTCGAGACTATTAAAGTGCAAAATATGCAAAGAGAGATAGAAAAAATTAAGCAAAAATATGCAGAGACTAATCGTATCATGATAGCACTAGATGAACTACGAATCAGCAACTTCCAAGAGAGAATAGAAGCAATCTATGTAGAGAATAAGCCTACTTCAAAGGAGTTTATACATGCAGAGAGATTGATGCAAAAGAGAGAAGAGCTTTTGGCTTTCTTGTAAAACAACAAAATTTTCAGTATAATCAACCGTATGTATAACATACTTTAATGAATAACAATAAAGGATAATATTTATGGGTTTAATTGATATATTGATGAATAGTGGCAATGGTGATTTACTAAAACAGATAGGACAAAAAGCAGGCGTGAATGAGACACAATCTAGGGACTTGCTAAGTACACTTGGTTCAGCGATGCTTGGACAGGTGAAGGGAAGAGTAGAGAGTGGTAGTCATGACTCTACAGGGCTAGAAGGACTCATTAAAAATAGTAAGTATGCTGAAATGATTGATGAACCATCTCATCACTACAATGATAGAAAAATGGCAGACAACGGTAATGATCTTTTGAAATATATCACCGGTTCCAAAGAGGGCTCTCGTGAAGTAGCTTCACAAGTTTCTAAAAAACAGGTGTAAGTTCTTCAATTATCAAGTCACTACTTCCTATGATAGCACCGATGATTATAGGTAGTCTTGGGAAAGGCTTGATGGGTGGTGGAAATCAAAAATCTGGCTCCTCTGGGCTAATAGGTATGCTTGACTTTGACCATGATGGTTCTGTCATAGACGATGTCGCAGGACTTGCGATGAAATACCTATTTTAATTTTTAACATTATCATGATAGGCAGTTTGAACTGCTTATCACTATCTTCCACTTAGGAGAGTTATTGCAATATCTCATAGACTTTTTAGAAAATAAAAATATTGAAAAATCAGCCATCTTTAGCCAACTTAAATGTAATCAAGAAGAGGCACTCATCTTGCGCCATCTCGTAGAGAGGCACGTAAAAGGCGATGCTGAAAGTATGGTTTTTCAAGTTTTAACGGAGCTTTTTCCCTCTGAAAATTATGAATACATCAAACATTTGCCACTTGTAAAAAACTTACTAGACCTTGGCTGGATAGCACAGAATAATTTTGCACAAGTCAAGATAGGAGACTCTTCAAACCTTGAACTTATACATTCTTCTGTTAGCCTCTCTGTAGCATTAGTTAAACTTTTAGAAGAAGGAACACTTGAGGCACCACTCCCAGAGCTTATCCCCTATAGTGATAATCTTGAATACCTAAAAGATCAATTTCAGCGCATAGAACTTTACCAAAAGATAAGTACTATCAGACACCACTATGCTAAAAAATCTCTTAATATAGATAGACTTACTAAACGACAGAAAAACTTAGAAGAGCGGATAGAGGAGCGTGTGAAATTAACCACACAAAATCTACCTGTAGAGACGTTATTTAAAGAAAATGAGCTTAATCCTAAAGAACAAGTTATTTTTTTAGCGCTTTTAAAAGAGGAGTATTCGGGGGAGTTAGAGAGTTTAAGAGAGATGAATACCCTCATCAACCTTATTTCTGAAAATGATTATGACAAGATAAAGTATCGCTCACTGATAGAAGACAGTTCTACGCTCATCGAAAAAGAGATTATTGATTATGATGAATTGTTGACAACATTTGGTGGTGTGACGCGAAGTTTTTTTATCAATGAAGAGTTTTTACGAAGCATTATGCACCCACATAAAACTAAAAAACCTGAGAAAATGAAGATAGAAGCATTGGTAGAAGAACAAGAGATATTTGAACTTATGAAGCCTCGTACTAAGCTGGAAGATGTGGTGTTACACCCAAAAACACGTGAACTCTTAGATACTATCTTAAAGCAGATGGATAAAAATGTTGCCAAGCTTTTGTCAGACTGGGGTGTCACAGATAAGAAAAAAGGCATTGATGCAAAGCTGATATTTTATGGTCCTCCAGGAACAGGTAAAACGATGACGGCGCTCTCTTTTTCCAAGACACTCAAGCGGTCGGTACTTAGTTTTGATTGTTCTAAAATTCTCTCTATGTATGTAGGGGAGAGTGAAAAGAATGTAAGAAATATTTTTGACTCCTACAAAGAGTTGGCCAAAAAGACAAAGACACAACCGGTACTGCTTTTAAATGAAGCTGACCAATTTTTAAGTGCGCGTACGACAGCAGGAGTAAGTGGCAGCGATAAGATGCATAATCAGATGCAAAATATCTTTTTAGAGCAGATTGAAAACTTTGAAGGTATCTTGATTGCCACGACAAATCTACTAGAAACCATAGATGTAGCATTTTCACGACGTTTTGACTATAAGATAGAGTTTGCAAAACCAAACTATAAACAGCGTCTTATATTATGGCAAAATATGCTTCCACAAAATGCAGACTATGAAGAGAATTTTTCCATAGAAGCACTTGCAAAAGCAGAGCTTACGGGAGGTCAAATAAAAGTCATCATCAAAAATACTGCCCTTACAGTAGCGGTAAAAGAGTTACCAATCTTCACAAATGAAGATTTTAACAATGCGATATTACGTGAGAAAAAGGGTGCTTTTGGTGAAGAGAAAACCGTTGGATTTGTTTCATAAAGTAACATATGCATTATATAACGACTTAATTCAAACTATTTAACGTCTCAATGGACATTTGATTTATCATCTAAATCTCGGATAATAGATTAAATGTATCATTTAGTTACAAGCGTAGTAAAAAACCTTCAGAGTAATCTACAATTTAGTCCTTCCTTTAAACAAAATATTGTAAAATTTAAAATTAGAAAATATTATAATTAATGATATTATCACTCTATAAAGGATTATCCATGAGCCATATGGTAGTTGACCATCCCTATTTTGGGGCATTTATCTTCTTTGTTTTAACCTTCGGAGCATTTATTGGGACGACAGTTTTATCTCGATTTGTCAGTAGAAAGTTAGCGAGACTTGACAACGAAAAGCTTAAACTCTCTATATACGAGTGTGGACCACAGGTAACAAAGCAACCAAACAAGATGTCTTCACAATTTTATCTTTACGCGTTGTTGTTTATCTTATTTGATGTGGAGATTATCTTTATGTTCCCTTGGGCTATTGACTTTAAAGTTCTTGGCTGGTTTGGATTTGCAGAGATGATTATTTTTATTATATTACTTGCAATTGGATTTATATACGCATGGAAAAAAGGAGCGCTTGAATGGCACAGCATAAAGTAAATTATTTACAAGATAGTGGATTACCTGTAGCATTGACTACAGTGGATAAATTGGTTCAATGGGGGCGATCAAACTCTTTATGGCCTTTAACGTATGGTTTAGCATGTTGTGCGATTGAGATGATGGCATCGGGTGCCTCGCGATATGATTTTGATAGATTTGGTACGATTTTTAGAGCGAGTCCTAGACAAGCTGATGTGATGGTTGTTGCCGGAACATTGACGAAAAAGCATGCACAATTCATTAGAAGACTATATGATCAGATGACAGAGCCAAAGTGGGTTATCTCCATGGGCTCATGTGCCAATACTGGTGGTATGTTTAATACTTATGCAACGGTGCAAGGGGTGGATAGAGTCATTCCTGTAGATATCTATCTTCCTGGTTGTGCACCTAGACCTGAGACACTACAACACGCGCTTATGATACTGCAAAAGAAGATAAGACGCGAGAGTGCTTTTCAAAAACTTAAACCAAAGAGGTTAGTGTAATGAGAAAGTATCAAAATAGGAAAAATGCCCAAGCAAAAGCTTACTATAGTGATAGATTTTATTCTGCACCTCCAGTACCTACCACTGATGTAGCAACTGATGAGGTTTTTGCAGCAGATTTAAAAAGTTTAGAGGCAAAGTTCAAGATATCCAAGTCTTATATACAAGCAGGACAGATGGTGCTTTTTATCGAGCCTAATGATATAAAAGCTATCATGATACACCTCAAAGAGGAGTTAGCATATGACTTTATGTCTGAAATGTCAGCGATTGATTTCTTAGAAAAAAGAGGTGAATTTGAGATTTTTTATCAGATGCTTTCCATGACAAAGAGAAAAAGACTGCGTGTAAAGTTTGCTATCAAAGAAGATCAAGCCGTTGAGACAATCACAGATGTTTTTTCTTCTGCAAACTGGGCTGAGCGGGAGATGTATGATATGTTTGGTATCATCGTTAACAATCACCCTTACTTAAAAAGGTTGATTATGCCTGAAGATTGGAGTAGTTATCCACTCTTGAAAACTTATCCACTGATCGGTGATGAAGCCGGTCAATGGTATGAGATAGATACCATATTTGGAAAAGAGCATCGCGCTATTGTTGGTCCTGAAATCAGAGATACAAAACGTGTTGATGCTAAAGATACAACACAATTTGCAAGGGTTCGTCATGAGGTACCTTATGGGGAAGCTCCTAGTTCAAAACCTACTAATTATGCACAATTTCAAGAAGATGGTGGCGTGCCACTCATCACCAAGTTCAATGTTGAACAAAAAATATTAAAAGATAGGAAGTAATAGATGCAAACTCCTAATAGACTAAAACCATTTTATGAAAACTTAGTATTTGAAAAAGAGGGCAATCAAATGATTGTCAACTTTGGCCCACAGCACCCTTCCGCGCATGGACAGTTACGACTGATTCTTGAACTAGATGGTGAACAAGTTGTTAAGGCTGTTCCTGATGTAGGTTACCTACACCGTGGTATGGAAAAGATGGCTGAAAACATGATATATAATGAGTATCTTCCAACAACAGATAGAATGGATTATATCGCAGCTGCGTCAAACAATTATGGTTTTGCCTTGGCGGTTGAGAGACTCTTAGATATCGAAAAGAGATTCCTAGACGTGCAGAAGTTATCAGAGTGATGCTTTTAGAATTAAATAGAATTATTTCTCACCTTTTCTGGCTTGCTACACATGCACTTGATGTTGGGGCTATGTCAGTATTTTTATTTTGTTTCCGTGAACGTGAGTTTGCTATGGATCTTATGGAAGATTATTGTGGTGCGAGACTGACACATTCTGCTATCAGAATCGGTGGTGTACCACTAGACTTACCATCAGATTGGATAGACAATCTTCATAAATTTATCACGAAGATGCCTGAAAATATCGCCGATTATGAGGGGCTTTTAACAGAAAATAGAATCTGGAAAATGAGACTTGAGGATGTAGGTACGCTAACAGCCCAAGAAGCGATGAGTTGGGGTTGTTCAGGACCCACACTACGTGGTTCAGGTGTGGCTTGGGATATTCGTAAGGAAGAGCCTTATGGTATCTATGATGAACTAGACTTTAAAGTGCCTGTTTCTGATAAGTGTGATTCGTACGGAAGATATAAGTTATATATGGAAGAAATGCAACAATCAGTTGATATATTGCATCAGTTGATTCCTAAGTATAAAGAGAGTCCACATGGATTGATGGCGAAAGTGCCTCAGTATATGTCGGCAACGAAAGAAGAGTTGATGACAGATAACTTTGCTTTGATGCAACATTTTGTTTTAGTTACGCAAGGTATGAGACCGCCGGTAGGGGAAGTGTATGTAGTGACTGAGTCACCAAAGGGTGAACTTGGTTTTTATATCAACTCGCAGGGAGATCCATACCCATATAGATTGAAAGTAAGAGCACCTAGTTTCTTCCACACAGCGTTGTTGCAAGAGATTTTAGTAGGTACTTATTTGGCGGATGTTGTTACTATCATTGGTAACTTAAATATCGTTTTTGGTGAAATTGATAGATAGGGGATAGAGATGGAAAGATATGATTTAAGAAAACTAAAAGATGAAAAACTAACAAACCGTATGGTAGAAGTGATGGATAAAATCGCAAAGCCAGGTGAAGTGATGATTTTTATGTTTGAAGTGGGTGATTTTTCACCTGTACATACCACTATGGATGTTATGAAACAACAAGGTCATGACATTATGAATTCTATCAAGTTCAATGAAGTAGATTGGACGTTGGTTGTGAAAAGGAAAGCTTCTTGAGTAAAGTCCTTTTCTCCACTTGGCAAGGCGAGTTCATCGATAATCGAGGCTTACCTGTAGATGAGTGGAAAGAGTCATCCTTTAAAGTCCCAGCGACATACCAAAATGATATCAATTCTAAAATTTTTATCGGTTGGAATGGCCTTGTTGTTTTTGAAGAAGGAGTTGATGTTATCAAAGCCGGTGCAGAATATGCCGCGCAATATCAAATCTATTCAGAAGCCTGTGGGCGATGTGCGCCAGGAAGATGGGGAGGAAGAATCCTTTATGATCTTTTTGACAAGATAGCACGGGGTGAAGGAACACAAGGTGATGTCGATCACTTAAAAGAGATTTCTGACACGATGATGCAGACAAGTAAGTGTGAAATAGGGCGCACAGTGCCTATACCATTACTTAATATTTTAGAATATTTTGAAACAGAGATAAGAGACCTTATCGACAATCAAAAAGCCTCACCTGACTATGCCAATGAAGATATCAATTATATAGCAAAAGTAACAGCACCTTGTATGGATGCCTGTCCTGACCATGTAGATATCCCTGCTTATATAGAAGGTGTAAGGGATTTACAATTTACAGAGAGTTTAGTAGCAACAAAGCAGACGATGCCATTAGCGCATACTTGTGGTCGTGTATGTCCACACCCTTGTGAAGATGAGTGTCGTAGAATGAATCTTGATGAACCTATCTCTATTATGGAACTTAAGAGAATCGGTGCGGATTATGAGACTGATTATGACCAAGAGTTTAAGTATCCTTATGAGCCAAAACCATTAAATGGGAAAAAGGTAGCTATCGTTGGTGCTGGACCTGCAGGATTAACAGGTGCATATTATCTAGGACTTGAAGGTGTACAGTGTGATGTGTTTGATTATCTACCAGTACTAGGTGGGGAAGTTGCAGTTGGTGTACCTGAGTATCGTATGCCATATGATAAGTATAAAAGAGATATCGATGCTATCGCAGCACTTGAAGGTGTTAACTTCATACCAAATACGATGGTAACAGCAGATATGTTAAGAAAGTTTGAAAAAGAATATGACGCTATTTTACTAGCATCGGGCACAAGAATATCGAAAAAAGTAAGAGCCAAAAATGAAGACCCTTCCATGGAAGGTTACTGGCCAGCAATTCCTTTTCTTGATCAAATAAATCTTAGCGTAAAGTGGAATTTAGCAGAAGATGTGGATCTTACAGGGAAGACCATTGTCTGTGTTGGTGGTGGTTTTACTTCTATGGATGTTGTGAGATGTTCTATCCGAGCGGGTGCTGAGAAAGTTATCATGTTATATCGTCGTGATGCAAAAACGATTATCAGAAACACAAGCGAAGAAGAGTACCATGAAGCAGTTGAAGAGGGTGTGGAGTTTATCTTTCACTCGGCTATTGAAGAGATATATGATGAAGACCATAAAATCACCTCTTTAAAAGTAAATCGTTTTGAGTTAGTACCTGATCCTGATGGTGGACGTGCGCAACTTGTAAAGATAGAAGGTGAAGATTTTGAAATACCGTGTGATTATTTGATTCCTGCGGTAAGTCAAGATGCTGACTTGACATACATTCCTGAAGAGTGGGAGTTAGAGTTAACATCTTGGAATACACTTAAAACAGATGGTACAACGTATCAAACAAGTAGAAAAGGTATCTTTGCTGCAGGTGACTGTGAGTATGGACCGATGACTATTGTTAATGCTGTTGGTCAAGCTAAACGTGCCTCTTCTGTGATGGGTCGCTATATCCATACGGGTAAATTAGACTTACTTGATGAAGAAATCATGGAAGACCATTTACGGAAACTTAGGGTTTATGATAAAAAAGAGACTGTTACTGGTTGGGTAGCTGGTCTACCAAGAGAAGTAAGTGAAAAGATGGATGTTGAGGAAAGAAAGTTTGTACAAGATGAAGTCAACTTTGGTTTCACGCAAGAACAAGCAATCAACGAGGCAAGTCGCTGTATGCGATGTTATTATATAGCAATGGTGGCGGTGTAATATGACAAAAGTACAACAGCTAATTAATTTTGAAATAGATGGGAAAGCGGTTCAGGGTACGAAAAATGAAACCATTTTACAAGTAGCACGTAGAAATGGTATCTATATACCAACCATGTGCTATTTGACAAAAGTTAAACCTATCGCTTCTTGTCGTATGTGTGTGGTTGAGATTGAGGGTGCTGATGCGCCGATACTCTCTTGCCAAGAGAGAGCCGTTGAGGGTATCAAGATACAAACGCAGTCTGCAGAGCTTTACAAACAACGACAAAATATCATGAAATTGTATGATGTAAACCATCCACTTCAGTGTGGCGTTTGTCCAAAGTCTGGTGAGTGTGACTTACAAAATAAAACTTTAGAGTTTAATGTAGCAGCACAAAGTTTCTCAGCAGTTGAACAACCAAGAGAATTAGAAGATTGGGGAAATATCACTTATGACCCTTATCTTTGTATCATGTGTGAAAAATGTGTGAGAGTTAGCAATGAAATAGTAGGTGATGGTGCACTGCAAATTTCTGCTGGTGGGTATAACTCAAAAATCATCAACACAAAACTAGATAGTAAAAACGTAGACTGGGGTGAATGTGCTTCTGTTTGTCCTGTTGGGGCACTTTCTGACTTAGATTTTAAATATAACACCAATGCTTGGGAGCTTAAACGCGTTCCTGCTTCTTGTGCACATAGTTCACTCGCAAATATGATTTATTATGAAATCAAAAATGAGCGTATTTATCGTGTACGAAATGAGTTTGAGTTTGATTCTATGGCAGGTGTTTGCCGTTATGGATATGATTATGCTAACGAAGGTAGTAATGATCATGATGATATGCAAAAAGCACTCAAAGCATTTAGCGAAGCTGATACGATAAACTTTTCTTCCATTATCACCAATGAAGAAGCATTGATATTACAAAAATTAAAAGAAAAATACGGATATAAACTTATCAATAATGAAGCAAAAAACTATCAAAAGTTTTTGAATGCTTTCTCTTCTACTTCTGGAAAATCATTTTATAGTGGCAGTTCGGATGCTATCAAAGAGAGTGACTTTATCATGATACTGGGCTCTAAAATAGCAGATGATATTCCAGGGCTTAAATTTAAGGTTAATCAAGCATCAAAGAGACAACGTGCACAGATAGTCTATATGCATCCAATCGAAGATGTAAGCATTAAAAATATCATCACCCAATATATCAAATATGAAGCAGGAAGTGAGGAGAGCGTTTTAGCAATGGTAGCTAAAGCGATACTCAAAGAAGCAGACTTACCAAAAGCCTTAGCTGATATCGACGAAGGATATATCTCAGCAGAGTCCAATGTAGGTGAAGAAGAGATAGCTATCATGATAAAGCGGATGGTGAGAAAAAATAATTTTTCTTTTATCGTGGGATCAGATCTTTATGCCCATCCGCAAGCAGAAAATATCGCTAAGATGTTAGGCTTGATAGAGAAGTATAGTGATTTTGAAGTAACTATCATCCCTCCGATGGTGAATACCTTAGGTGTTTCATTGATATGTGATATAGATGATGAAGCTGGTAGTAAAAGTATCGGGTATAACGCTGTAGGTGATTTTGTTTTATCTTCTTTGCAAGATGCTGGTGATGTCAATATGCCCGCTATCAACCAGCAAGAGGGGACATTTACAACGCTTAATAAAAGAGTAGTACCGACAAATGTGGCATTGCCTTTTGATGGTTTTTGTCTTAATGACCTTGCCAATGAGTTAGGGTTAGATAAAAGGTATACCATAGACTATACAGAAGAACTTCCAGCATCTTCAGGATATAAAGTAAGAGAATTTGATAGTTTGGATAACCATTTTGATGTAACAGGTGAAGAAGTACGTGGCTATGCACTGAGTGATTCTTTGGTTAAAAAAAGTGTTGAATTGGCTCCTTTAACAGATTTGGAGAGTTTTGATGGTGTAGTGATTTATTCTTGCAACCCTAATAGTCAAAAAAATGTATTTACAAATATTTGTAAGTATTTGAAAACTGATGCAGTACTGGCAGGTTCAGCACAGTTTGCGGTAGCTGCAAAAGTAAAAGATGGTGATGTACTTTCTATCATGATAGATGGTCAAACAATTGAAAGGGTCTTTAAGCTGAGTAACGAACTAAAAGGCACGATAGCATTGATGCCAATATTTGATTTGGGGTTTGAGGGGCAAGCACTATTGTCGAAGTATAGATTTAATAAAGTAAATATAACACAGGTGAATAAATGAGTGATATTACAGTAGAAATTAACGGAATAAAATGCAAAGCACAAGAGGGCGAGTTCCTTTTAAATATTGCACGGCGTGAAGATATCTTCATCCCTGCAATTTGCTATCAGACACAATGTTCTCCCTCTCTTGCTTGTAGGCTTTGTATCGTTGAAGCAGACGAAAAAAGAGTTTATGCGTGTAATGCCAAAGCCAAAGATGGCATGGTTATCAATACAAATAGTGATGAGATAGCAGTTGAACGTAAAACAATCATGCAAGTCTATGATGTCAATCATCCACTTCAATGTGGTGTGTGTGATCAAAGTGGTGATTGTGAATTACAAAACTATACACTTTATATGGATGTTGATAAACAAGACCATGCTATTGCTGATACCTTTAGACCGATTCGAGACTGGGGATTGATGAAATATGATGCGGGACTTTGTATCGTGTGTGAAAAGTGCGTGACTGTCTGTAAGGATATGATTGGGGATGCGGTACTTAAAACTGTACCTCGTGGTGGTGAAGCACTTCCTAAAGAGTTAAAGGCAAGCATGCCAAAAGACTCATATGCGATGTGGAATAAACTACAAAAATCTATCATCGGTACCGTCAATGAAGATGATTCTTTAGAGTGTCAAGATTGTGGTGAGTGTATCGCAGTTTGCCCTGTTGGTGCACTTGTAAGTAGTGATTTCCAGTATACATCAAACTCTTGGGAATTGACTAAGATACCTGTGGCAAACCCTCATAGTAGTGATTGTTCTTTAGTCTATTATGAGACAAAACATGGTGATATGAAAAACTATGACACAAAGATTTTTAGAGTAACCAATGATGCACACTATGTTTCACTTTCGGGTGCGGCTAGATTTGGTTATGATTTTGAAAACCGTGTGGCAGGAAAAGATAAAGCATTTTTTGACAAAGCAATTGATTTTATCAAAAATGAGGCAGATACGATAAGATTTTCTTCTTATATCACCAATGAAGAAGCATTGATTTTACAAAAGATAAAAGAGAAGTACAATCTCAAACTTATCAATGAAGATGCAAGAGCATATCAAAAGTTCATGCAAGCCTATACGTCAACAAGTAGTGAAACTCTTTATAATGGTACATTAAAATCTATCAAAGCCTCAAACTTTGTTATCTCAGTGGGTACAGCAGTACGTTATGATGCGCCAACTGTTGGGTTTGCTATCAACAATGCGATGACGATGAATAAAGGTGCGGGAATGTACTTTCACCCTGTAGGGGATAAAGTAGTTGATACTTTTTCTAAAAACATGATGGCTATCAACAATGCGATTGGCTCGGAAGAACATGTGTTGGCATATGTATTAGAAACATTTGCAAAAATAGCACAAGAAGCAGAAGAAGTAACAGTACCAGCACTTCCAAAAGAGATTGAAAATGTGATTTCTAAATACGATAGTGCAGTAGTGGGGCTAGCTGAAGATTTTGAAGCAACTTTAACAAAGATGCTTGCCAAAAAAGATACTTTTTCTCTTGTCCTAGGTGAAGATTTGTATCATCATGAGAAGGCAGAAAATATCGCAAAAATAGCTGGGCTTATCTCTCTGTATACAAACTTTTCTGTGACTATCATCCCTTCAAAAACAAATACTTTAGGTGTTTCATTGATTTGTGATTTGGATGATGAAGCTGGAAGTAAGATCTTGGGATATAATGCTGAAGGTGATTTTGTACTAAGTGCATTGGGTGATGGTGACTTAGATATGCCTGCACTTAATCAACAGGAGGGAACATTCACTAGTTTAGATAAAAAAGTAGTTCCTACCAATGCTGCTCTTCCTTATTCTGGTTATGTCTTAAATGATATAGCCAATGCACTAGGACTAGAAGCAGAACTCACAATTGACTATACACCACAATTGCCAAAGAAAAGTGGATTTATGATGGCAGATTTTGATGCACTTCCAAACTTGTATGACAATGCAGGCAATGAAGTTAGAGGATATGACTTAAATGTGAAGTCAGTAAAAGCGGAAGGAAAGTTAGAAAAACTTTCAAAAGTGAAAGAGATGAAAGGGGACATTGTCTATCTTTCAAATCCAATCAATCAGTTTTCTGCCTTTACAAATAAAGCACATCAACTCAAATCTACAGGTGCTGTTTATGTATCAGCTGAGTATTTAGAAGCAAAAGGATTTGCAGAAGGTGATACGCTAGAAGTAAAGAGTGAAAATGGTGAGATAAGTGCTAAAATTGAATTAGATAAGCAATTATTAGGGGAGATAGCGTATCTTCCAACATTTGATACAAGTTTAAATACTAAAGCGTTGTTTAGTGATGGATTTAGATTTACAACAGCAACAATAAGAAAGGTGTAATATGAGTGAAAGTTCTTATATAATAGAAACGATAATCAAAGTTATCGTTATATTGACAGTGTTTTCTGCATTGGCAGGTATCACGACTTACTTTGAAAGAAAAGTGTTAGCATTTATGCAAAGAAGATTGGGGCCTATGCATGTTGGTCCTTTTGGAATCTTGCAGGTAGCGGCAGATGGTATCAAGCTTTTTACAAAAGAAGATATCGTTCCTCAACATGCTGTAAAACCTATCTTTATGATAGCACCGGTGATTGCTTCTGCAACAGCATTTATCGCGATGGCTGCGGTACCTTTTTTACCAGAGTTTACACTTCCATTTACGGATTATGTGGTACATCCAATTGTAGCAGATATTGATATCGGTATACTTTTTGTCGTCGGTGTGATGGCCGTAGGTATGTACGCCCCACTACTAGGTGGTATGGCATCGAACAATAAATGGTCACTTTTAGGGGCAGCAAGAACTGTTGTTCAAATGCTTTCATTTGAAGTAGTAACGGGTTTGTCTCTTATTGCTCCGCTTATGATGGTTGGTTCTCTTTCACTTATAGATATCAACGATTATCAACAAGGTGATACAGCATGGTTAGTAGCCTATCAACCAGTTGCATTTATACTTTATGTTATCTCTGGCTATGCAGAAACTAATAGAACACCATTTGATTTGTTAGAGCATGAAGCAGAAATCATTACAGGTTATGCAACCGAGTATTCTGGTATGAGATGGGGACTTTTTGCTATCGGTGAGTATGCCAATATGTTTACTGTGGCATTTGTTGCATCACTTGTATTTTTGGGTGGTTACAATGATATGTGGTTTATCCCTGGAGGACTTGCAATCATTATGAAAGTTTCTGCACTGATATTTTTGTTTTTATGGGTTCGTGCGGCTTGGCCACATGTAAGACCAGATCAATTGATGTGGTTATGCTGGAAAGTATTGATGCCTTTAGCGTTTGTCAATATCTTGATAACCGGTATAGTATTAATTTAGGGAGTGGATGATGGATTTAACAAATTATAATAATAGAAATGTTTCAGATGATTATATTTACATGGAGATTGATGAGACACCAACACGGTGGCAAGATCAGTTTGCTAGAGTTGTAAAGAGAACTTTTTCAGGTGAACTCTTTGTTGGTTTATGGATTGTATTTCGTGAGATGCTAAAATTTGACATACACACAGTACAATATCCTTTAGAGAAACTTCCTATTAGCCCAAGATATAGAGCACTTCATGAGATAAAAAGACTTGTAGAAAGTGGCAATCAAGCTTGTATCGGTTGTGGGCTTTGTGAAAAGATTTGTATCTCTAACTGTATACAAATTGATACAAAGTATGGTAGTAAAGGTCGTAAAGTTGTAAGAGGTTGGACACTTAATCTTGGTCGTTGTATCTATTGTGGATACTGTGCTGAAGTTTGTCCTGAACTTGCTATCACACATGGACAAGATTATGAAAATGTAGCAGAGCAAAGAGCACATTATGCAGCTTTACCTGACTTAGTTACGCCAATGGATTCGTTTAAAGCTGGAAAGCAAAAACAATATCCAGGTTTTGGTTCACTTAGTCCTAATGCTAGTGAAAATGTTAAAAAAACGCCGTTGGCATATTAAAGGATGATGAATGTATGAAATAGTAGCGTTTTATCTATTTTCGGCTTTAACGATATGGATGTTCCTTATCGTTGTACTTAGTAAAAATGCACTCTATGCAATGAGTGCATTAGCAGCAGGAATGATTTTAATCTCTGGATTTTTCTTCTTGCTTAATGCAAGTTTCTTGGGTGTAGTTCAAATCATTGTCTATACAGGCGCTGTTATGGCTCTGTATGCATTTGGTATGATGTTTTTGGATACAACACAAGATATCAAAGAAGATGCACATAATCCAAAAATCATTTATGGTCTTTGGATAGCAAGTGCTTTGTTAATCGTATTCATGGTAACTGCACCTTTTGCAGCAGAGCATTTAGCACTTGATTCGCCACTTAGTGATCCTAAACTATGGGATGGTACAAACCCTCAACAGGTTGGTGTTATCTTATTTACAAAATACTTGATTCCATTTGAACTAGCGGCAGTAATGCTTTTAGTCGCAATGATTGCAGGTATTATACTTGTAGGTAAAAAAATGGATGCAAGTTTAACGACTACTGGTGTAGAAGCAGCAAAAGTTGAAGAAGAAGAATTTCATGTAAAGGATGAGAAATGATAACACTGACACATTATTTAGTTTTATCTGCCATACTGTTTGTTATCGGATTGGTAGGTGTTATGAGAAGAAAAAATCTTTTAATGTTATTTTTCGCAACTGAGATTCTACTCAATGCTGTTAATATAGGCTTTGTGGCGATTGGAAATTTTTATGCTGATTTAACAGGTCAAATGTTTGCATTTTTTATCATTGCCGTTGCTGCAAGTGAAGTAGCAGTTGGACTTGGGTTACTTGTACTTTGGTATAAAAAAGAGGGTAGTATCGATCTTGATACACTTCAAAGAATGAAAGGTTAGGCGTGATGGAAAAATATGTATATATAGCACTTTTTGCTCCGTTAGTGGGGTCTCTGTTTGCCGCTATTTTTGGTGCTACACCAAAGAAGTTGTTTGTAGGCATCGTGACAAGTGGTCTTTTGTTTACTTCGTGAGTGGCATCAATCATACTTTTGATGAATGTGCATGGTGAGCATACGATTCATGTAAAGATGATGGATTGGATAGCTGCTGGGGGATTTGACCTTGATTTTGGCTTTATGGCTGATCAAGTTTCTGTTATCATGATGGTAACGGTGACTACGGTTTCAACACTGGTACATGTCTATTCTATAGGGTATATGGATCATGACAAGGGCTTCAATAGATACTTTTCATATCTTTCAGCATTTGTATTCTCAATGATGATACTTGTTATGAGTGATAACTTCTTGGGTCTATTTATAGGTTGGGAAGGCGTTGGTGTCTGTTCTTGGTTACTTATTGGTCACTGGTACTTTAAAGAAGATGTTAGTACAGATGTCAATCCTGCGATTTCTCCTTCTTATGCAGCCAATGAAGCATTTGTGATGAATAGAATAGCTGATCTTGGTATGCTTATCGGTATTTTTATGATTTATTGGAATCTTGGTTCTTTAAATTATGATGTTGTCTTTGCCAATATAGGTACATTGAGTCATGGTACAATTACAGCTATCGGTATTTTCTTATTTATCGGAGCTATGGGTAAATCAGCACAATTTCCATTGCATACTTGGCTTGCCAACGCGATGGAAGGTCCAACACCAGTTTCTGCATTAATTCATGCGGCAACAATGGTTACAGCCGGTGTCTATTTGGTGATTAGAAGTAATGAAATTTATATGTTGATTCCAAATGTAGGATATTTTATCGCTTGTCTTGGTGCTTTTGTTGCAGTATTTGCTGCGTCAATGGCATTGGTCAATATGGAACTTAAAAGAATCATCGCTTACTCAACACTCTCACAACTAGGATATATGTTTGTAGCGGCTGGACTTGGTGCTTATTGGATAGCACTTTTCCACCTTATGACACACGCATTTTTTAAGTCTGTTCTTTTCCTTGGTGCAGGTAATGTTATGCATGCTATGGATGATGAAAGATATATCAATAAAATGGGTGGACTTGGTAAAGTCTTACCATGGACGATGGGTATCATGACGGTTGCTTCTGTTGCCCTCGCGGGTATCTGGCCATTGGCTGGTTTCTTCTCAAAAGATAAGATTTTAGAGACAGCATTTGCTGAAAATCACTATATATTATGGGTAATGCTTTGGATGGGTGCTGGTATGACAGCGTACTATAGTTTTAGACTCATTATGATGGTGTTTTTTGGTAAGAAAAACTATGGTACTGAGAAACATCCACATGAAGCGTATACATTTGTTATCGTTGCGATGTTACCATTGGCAATCTTAGCAGTTATTGCTGGTTTCTTTGAACATCCATTTATGCACTATGTGACGCAAGTTTTACCAGAATATCATCCACATGTAAGTACAGGTACTTTTATCTTCTTATTAGTGGTGACATTAGGAATTGCATTGAGTGGTATTGCCTTGGCAATCATCAAGTTTTCAAAAGGTGATTTCGATGACTTTTTTAGAAAAATTGGGGTACATAAAGTGTTGTCAAATCAATACTTTATACCACAGTTTTATGCTGATAAAATAGTGAAGCCTTATGGTGCTTTGTCTAAATTGGCGTGGAAGATAGATATGAAGATAGTGGACGCGACCGTTGATATGATCGCAGGAGTCATCTATAAAACAGGTGATAAAGCAAGATGGATGCAAAGTGGTAACTTATCAAACAACTTAAGATGGATGGTCTTTGGTTTGGTGATTTTACTGTTACTTGCAGTTATTTATAGACCTGGTATGTAAGGAGTAGGCGGATGAATTCATTATTAACATTATTAATATTCTTCCCAGCGGCAGCTGCGTTGTTTGGATATATGATTGAACAAAAAAATATAAGAGCGTATGGTATCACAATTACAGCGATTGAATTTGTGTTATCTTTGGCTTTGTGGCTTGGATATGACGGCACTGTTGCTGGTTATCAATTTATGGAGCATGCTTCGATAGTGGCCTCATATGGTATCAATTATGATTTAGGTATAGATGGTATATCACTGTTTTTAATTATCATGAGTACGTTTATGACGATGATTGCTATCATTGGCTTGACAGTTAAAGATAATCTGAAAAACTTGATTATTTCAGTACTTGTGTTAGAGATGACTATGGTGGGAGTTTTTGCTGCATTAGATGTGATACTTTTTTATATCTTTTGGGAACTTTCTTTAATTCCTATGTTATATATCATCGGTGCATGGGGTGCAAAACTACGAATATATGCAGCAGTTAAATTTTTCCTCTATACCTTTGCTGGTTCGTTGGTGATGTTGCTGGGTATATTATATGCAGCATTTCTCTATCATGATAGTACAGGTATGTGGTCATTTTCTATTGAAGCGTGGCAAGCGTTTCCATTTGCATATACTGATCAATTATGGTTATTTGCAGCCTTTTTCTTTGGATTTGCTATCAAAGTACCAATGGTGCCGTTTCATACGTGGTTACCATATGCACATGGTCAAGCACCAACGATTGGTTCAGTAATCTTAGCAGCGGTACTTTTGAAGATGGGAACTTATGGTTTTGTAAGATTTTCTCTTCCTATGTTCCCAGATGCTTCTGTTTACTATATGATTCCAGTAGCGATAGTGGCACTTGTCATGATAGTTTATACTGCGCTTATTGCGTATGCGCAAGAAGATATGAAACAAGTCATTGCGTATAGTTCGGTATCACACATGGGGGTTATCGTACTTGGTACATTTGCGATGAACTCTGAAGGTATCACTGGTTCACTATTTTTGATGCTTTCACATGGTATTGTCTCGGGTGCTCTGTTTATGCTTGTGGGTGTTATATATGATAGAAGACATACAAAATTGATGAGTGAGTTTGGTGGGTTGGCGTCAGTTATGCCGATTTATGCAACTATTTTTGCTGTGATGTTAATGGCTTCAGTAGGATTACCATTAACAATTGGTTTTGTTGGTGAGTTTTTATCTTTATTAGGTTTCTTCAAAGTATCACCTATCATAACAGCCATTGCTGGAACAACGATTATTTTTGGAGCAGTATATATGTTGTCGCTTTACAAAAAATCATTTTTTGGTCCATTAAAGAACGAAAAAAATGCAAATTTAAAAGATTTGACATCACAAGAGTTGACAGCACTTGTGCCGTTGGTAGCCTTGGTGGTTATTTTGGGTGTATACCCGAAACCTGTGTTAGATCCAATCGATGGGAGTGTTAAAACTATGATAGTCAATATGGATAAAAAAGCAGTTACACAAGAAGCAAAAGATATGTTTGCTAAAGCAAATACAATCGGAAAGGATAAATAATGTTAGATCCAATTTCAATAGATGTTGCATCATTAAATCTTGCTAGTTTGCTTCCAATGTCAATCATCATTTTGGGAGCATTGGCTATAATTGTTATAGACTTAGTGACAAAAGATCTTCATAAGAGTTTTTATGTTGTTATCAGTGAACTGTTTATTCTTCTTTCCCTTGGAGCTGTATTTGGATACTCTGGGGATGCAAGAGGCTTTTTTGATGTGATGTTGGTGGATGGTATCGCTCAATTATCAGAAGGTATCATATTGGTGGCGTCAGCTCTTTTTATACCATTGGCATTAACATCTAAACGTTTTCACGAGTATTCGTATCCAGAGTTCTTTGCACTCTTTTTGTTTATGATTGCTGGTTTCCAATTCATGGTAGCAACTGATAATTTAATCATGATTTTTATCGGTTTAGAGACAGCATCTTTGGCACTTTATACACTCATAGCAATGCACAATAGAGAGAGATCACTGGAAGCAGCTATCAAGTATTTTACGATGGGTGCCTTAGCCGCTGGTTTCTTTGTATTTGGTGCGATGATTTTATATGCCTTGACAGGAAGTGTTGAGATTCATAAGATTTCAGAAGTCTTAGTGACTAAACACTTTGAGCCGATGGCTGGTGTATTAACAGCAGTTGTCTTTATGCTTGCAGCACTAGGATTTAAACTCTCTATGGTGCCATTCCAAACATGGGTACCAGATGTTTATGAAGGTGCTTCTGCACCACTAGCTGGATATATGTCGGTTGTGCCAAAGATTGCAGGTCTTGTTGTGGCGATGAGACTTTTTGAATTTTTAGTACATGCAGATGTTGTATGGGTACAAAATATACTATGGATAGTAGCCGTTGTTACTATGACATTAACGAATATCATGGCACTTGTACAAGAATCAGTCAAAAGAATGCTTGCCTATAGTTCTATCTCTCACGCTGGTTTTGTTATGTCAGCGATTTTGATAGGAACCACACAGGCAAACTCGGCACTCTTTTTATACTGGGTACTTTTTATGTTTACGAACCTTGGAGCATTTACCATGCTATGGGTATCTCGTCATAAAACAAAAGTAGGTGAAAACAAGACTAGATTTGATCATCCTTATGAAAAATTTTCTGGTATGGTGAAAATTATGCCAGTTAATGCTCTTATCATGGGTCTATTTATGCTCTCACTTGCGGGTATGCCGCCATTTTCACTATTTTGGGGTAAGTTGTATCTCATGAGTTCAGCGATTAACTCTGGATTTATTGTACTTGCAGGGATCATGGCACTTAACTCGGCTATATCTGTATATTATTACCTGAAACTGGTAGTGTATATGTTTCTTAGAGAACCGAGCAAAGATAGTAGCATCATATATATGAAAGGTGCACCTGTTGCACTAAAAACAATTATAGGTTTTTCTGCAGCAGCTACACTACTTGGTACTTTTATGGTAAGTCCTCTTTTGGATATGATTACACAGTATGTGAAGGCTAGTGGATTTTAATTTGAGATAGGTAGCTAGTAGACTAGCTACCTATACTTAGCCTTGTATAGAATATTCGATATTCTGTTTTTAATTTTAGGCATATGTATAAGCCTTTCTCCTTAAAATAATCTCCTTATGCTATAATCAACCCTATGATTAAATCAATATTTTTAATTTTATTTCCTATATATTTAATTAGTGGAACTCTTGCACTAAATGTTGTTCGTGATAATAATAAAACTTACTCTATCATGCATATCGAAGATAGTGAAACGATAAGATGTGATGTAAAGATGAATAGTGATTTTAAAGATCAAATTATATGTCAATTTAAAAATATACTAACCCACGATGCCGAACCATTAGAAAATAGATACTTCAAAATTGATTTATTTGATAAACAAATTGTCGTGACACCTAAATATAATTTTGAATACTATCCATTGAAAAAAACATTTATCAAAGACAAGACTATTGATACTGACAAAGGCTTATCTTATAGTCATTGGATAATCATAGGTTTTAAAGGTAAGTCAACACTTTATACTAAAAAGAGAGAGAGTGGTCTCTCATTCCCGATAGAATTTAAAAAAAGTACATTGCCAGCTATTGGGGAGTTGGATTTTGATTTAAACCCCATTGAGAAAAATATAAATGCTAAAGCACTTGTGAAGATAAAAGCACTCTATCATGATAAAAAATATGAAAAAGTCATAAAAGAGGCCGACTATCTCTCAAGTGAAGAAAAGAGTAGTTTTACTAACGAAGCAAAACTATTTAAGATTCGCTCACTTGATAAAATCATAAATGACACAGACACAAAATCCAATGATGATGGACTTGACCCTCTTGATATCATTGATTTAGCCCATGATTGGATAGCTGATAACCCATCCAATATACATCTCCCTGAGATGTATATGTATATTGCAAAGACCTATTTAAAGATAGGAAGATCAAGTAAAGCAAAAAAGTATTTAGATATTTTAGAGAGTGAATACAAAGATAGTAAATATAATTTTCTTGCAAAACTTGCTAATGCTGATAAGATATATAGAGTTAAGAACAAAGATGATGCCATAAAAAGATATAAAGAGATTTTATATAATACAAAAGATTTTGAAGTTGCATCGATAGCAGCCTTAAAACTCACCAAGGCATATGCAGATAAAAAAAAGATAAAAAAGGCCAAGGAATTTTTTCAAAAAATTCTTACGGCTAATGAGTCATTTGTCAAATCCCATGCAGAAGAAGCGTATGTACTGGCAAAAACATTCGCAGAGAATAATGAGAGTAATGTCTCCTTGCAGATAGGAACATTACTGCACAATGATATAAAGAATTCTCAACTAGATGAAGATGAACTTAAGAAAAATATCGCATATTGGAATGAAAAAGCAAAAAATAATGACAAGGCGATAGAGCTATATAAACAATATCTTGATGTTGAAAAATATGGAAAATATAGAGACTTTGTAAGTGAGAGACTCGACAAAGTGATGCTAGGCAGTGACGAAAGCAATGAGACGAAAAAATTAGCCTATCTTGATACTATCATGACAAAGTATAAAGAAGATGCCATTTATGCTAAAGCACTGTTAGCAAAAGCAAATATATTGTTAAAAGATGCAAAGTATGATGAGATTTTATCTATGAAAAAGCCTCTAAAAAAATATGGTGGTGAAACGCTATTAAAGGAGGTAGCCAAAAAGCAGTTGGCTATATACTATCATGATAAGAGGTGTAAAGAGGCAGTAGCACTAGAAGATGAGTACAATCTCAGCGTTCAGCCAAGTCAAGAAGAGTTAGCATTTAACTGTTATAGTCAGTTAAATGCATACGATAAAGCACTCTCTATATCCAAAAAGAAGATGAAAAGTGATGACTTAGAAGAGAAATTGAAATGGACTTATAATAGTGCAAAGATTTATATCAAACAAAGAAAAAACAAGGCTCTGATTTTGGCTGCTGATGATGTAGACAAACTACAGAAATTAGTCAAAACGGATAAGTACAATGATATTATTTATGAGAAGATAGAGGCGTATTATCATCTGGGTGGATATGATGAGTTGATGCTACGAGAGGTGCAACGATGCGAAAAGATTTTTCCAGACAGTGTCAAAAATCTTGATGTTTTTGAAAAGGTACTACGCTATGCAAAAAAGAGAAAAGATATATCACTCATCATCAACTACGCCAAAAAGATGATAGCACTCCAAGAGAAGTACCACCTAGACACTTATACACCCAAGCTAGAACTGGACTACATCAAAGCCCTAAGAGAGAAAGGTATGTATAAAAAAGCCCTAGAAGAAGATATCAAGCTACTCTACAAGAAACTCAGCGACGCACAGCGTGCCCAAGTGCTCTACATCGCAGGAGATTTAAGCGAAAAGTTCAAAAAGTTCAAAGAAGCCAAAGAGTTTTATACTAAGTGTGGAGAGATAGTATATGACACGGCATGGGTAGAGCTATGTAGTGAGAATTTGCAGTTGTTGGATGAGTAGAAAAAATAAAAAAATCTTTATCAAGTAAATGAATTTCTTATTTAAGGCTCAATTGTAGCTGAATTGTCACCAAAATGTGCTTCAATTGTTGCCCAATTGTTGCCAAAACAAAAACTTTTCAAATCTATAAAGATTAAGATAGATATTTAAGTTTAGTTTGTTACAGTTGTAAGGGTATATCATGATATAGAACTTTGGTTTTCTGTAAAGATTTAAATTTTTTAGACAATGATAGGAAAATTTTACATGAATAAGAATTTAGTAAGTAAAAGTTTATCACTATTGGTGCTACCATTATTGATAGGCTGCGGTGGATCTAGTGATCCAACTAGTAGTGTAGTTTCAGAAACAGACAATAGTTCTGTTACAAAAATGGGGGGGGTTCTAAAATCCTTTCAAATGGTCAAGCGATGTCCATCATCCCCAAACAAGCAACAGGTAATGGTGACTACTATCTAGCACCAAGTGTAAAGTTTGCCAAGATAGGTATGGGAAACCATGTAACAGAGATGACTTACATCGATGAAAATGGTGACAATCACTATGGATTAGATAACATCTTCAAAACACATCTCAAGGTGATGTCTTTAGATATGCACTATAACTCTAGCAATGCAAGAGATGGCTATGTAGATATGGGACACTGGAGGACAAGCTTTACCTCTCGTATGGACTTTCCTATCAACGAAGGGGATATCAAAGACAAGTCAAACTTTTATGATACGCCTAGAGATGCTTGCGAGAGTGGATTTGCTGATATAAAAGAGAGTGCTTATAGAGGGATTTTAAAAGAGGCTACTTCAGTCTATGATAAAGACCATGATATGTGTATCCTCAAACAAGATGGAAAAGATATCGGTAAATTTATCGTATGGAATCGAAGTCAAAAAAGAGATGATGTTCACTATATAGAGACAGCTGCACAAGAGTTTTTAACCTTTGTTAAAAATGATGAAGGCAAGTTTGTATCTGAACAAAGTGGTATCGTACTTGAACTAACACAAGAGGAAAATGGTGCATTTAGCTACAAAGATGCACAAGACATCCTCAGACGCTATAACAGTGATGGAAAACTTGTCTATATCATGAAAGAAGGACAAGAAGCACACCTGACTTATGATGAGAGTGGCAAGCTAGATAAAGTGACTGGTGCTTTAGACAATGTGATAGACTTTGATTATAACGAAGATGGGCTTGTAACTGAAATCAGTATAAATCAAGAACAGGCTAAAGTGGCAATAGACTATGATGATAAAAAGCTCTTTAGTAGTTTTAGTATGCTGGTAAGAGATAATAATGGTACTATGCAAAATCCAAATACAACGAACTTCAGTTATACAGAAAAAAATTTACTTTCACAAATAAAAATTCTTGGGAAAATAGATGAAAGCAACAATACAATTCCAGATGTCTTGATGTATTTTGGTTATGATACTTTAAATAGAGTAGATAAAACTGAAAGTACCGCGGGAATGGAGCATTATAAATATCATTCGTTAAAGGTAGAAAAAACTTTACATAACGGAGCTATTGTAGATTCAGATATCATCTTTTTTAAATCAAAACAGATGATAAAAAGAATGGAAGATGCTTCTATCTTAACTGAATATGATTTCAACAAAGAAGGATTGGTAAGTGAAGTTGCTTTAGCGGAAGAGGTAGAAGATAATAATTCATCAAATATACAATCAAATGCATTATCTTTAACAAAAACTTTAAATATTCAAATAGACTACAATAAAAAAGGACTTATAAAATCTCAGTATCTTGAAACATCTGATGGTACTAAAAAGTTTACAAACTATGAGTACAAGACTCAATATAATAAACCTACAAAGGTGCTAACTGAAAAAGATGTTACATTTTTCGACTTCAATAACAAAGGTCAATTGATAAAGATGTCGTATTTGAAGTATGATAAAGATATGAAGTTAAAATCTCATGCTCTTGAAGATATTAAACTAGAATCAGAGTATCAAGAGATATCATATGTCTATGATAAAGAGGGAATGTTGGTAAAAGCTACTGATGAAGTTGAAGGCGATATAACAAACTTTATTTCGACAAGAAATGGTGAAAGTTTAGCAGGAAACATCCAATCAAACGGTTGGAATACTGCTATGCTATCGGGTTGGACTTTTTGGAATCCTACTTCTTGGTGGACTAGATGGGTTAAAGGATCTGTCAATGGCACAGTATATAATGTTGCAGACGCAAACACAAAAACAGCCTTTATTAGTGGAGCTGGAGGCAGTAGTGCTCGCTCTTTATATGCTTGGAATGTAAATAATAATTCTCAACATTTTCACTGGGAAAGCATTAGTTATCATCGATATTTAAGACAAGATATATTCGATAAAGGAAATGCAGAAAGGTTAGTAGTTATTGGTCATAGTTATGGGGGAGACAGCGATGTTGAAGGTGCTTGTGCTCCTAGAATTGATAAAAAGGTAGATTTATTAATCACCGTTGATCCAGTTGGAGTACAACCTCATATGCTATTTACCAGAGCACGCACAAAGTTCTGGATAAATATATATGCTGATGCAGGAAGACAGTGGCCTGGTATCAAGATAAAGTGGAAGTGTGGCTGGTGGTATTGTTACCCTAAGTTTTATTACTTAGATTCACAATGGCATGGTTCTGATTGGATAGCTTGGCTAGGTGGTAAAGGAAGCTATTCGTCATATGGAAAATATGTTCCTGCTAATAAACGTATAACAGTTCGAGCTCATCATGATGAAGTTCAAATAATGGTTAATGACTTACAGTCCAAATATGGAAATAACTATGATTTCAATATTAGAAACTATCTTAACCATTAATTTAAAGCATAACAATCACTTTATAGTGATTGTTATGCTTGGTTTGGTTTTTACTTTTAATGGTTGCACTAAAAAAGTTGATGTTGTTAGCTTTATTGAAAAGATTGATGGTCCAAATCTTGACGATTATAATCTGATTATGCAAAGACATAATAATAAAGAGATATTTAATCAAGAAGATGAAACATCTCTTTATAGGATGAGTTTTTTAATACACTTAACCTATGATAAAGATAGAGAGTACTCTCCTCCATCAATTAAGTTGGCATCATGTGATAAAAAAACAGTGTATCCCTATTTAGTAAAAGTTTTTTTACTGATGAAAGAAATACGTATTATTTCTATTTTAAAATTAGCGAGTTGAAAGAAATAGGTTTCAGTATAGACAAAGAAGAAAATCTATGTCTTTATCAATCAGAAATACATAAAAATGGTGTATCTGGTGCTATGGAAGAGTTTAATATCCAAAGTAACAAAATAATTATACCCTCAAACGAACTTGAAAATATTGTACTAGAATATGAAAGTTTAACCCAATGAAAGCCTTTATCCTCATGGCTATCATGATAAACACATACTTATCAGCAGCAGAGACAAACACAACAACCCACGCCTACTACTACAAAGGAGAACTAACATATCTCACAAAGGTAGCAGATATAAATCAAACTACTGTGTCGGAAAACAACGAAACAAACATTACAGTAAAAAAGCCAACACTCACCTATCATGATAGTGTAGGAAATCTCATCACTATCACAAATAGACTCATAGTCAAGTTTAAAACAAGAGATATCAATGTTTCTCGTGTAGAGCGTGACTACAACATCACACAGGTCAAACAAAGACGGCGTATCCATATCTTTACAGTGCCTGATATAGAAGATGTTTTAGATGTAGCCAAAGCGATATATGAAAACGAAGATGTTAAGAAGAATCAGGGTCAAAGCTTAATTCTTAACTTTTAAATCGCTAGCACCCTTATCATAATAGCCTTTTTTTTAAGCTATTATGATACACCTAATCCACTAAAAAAAATCAGCTATCTTCCAGTTTTTCTTATGCGCTATATATGCAATAACTCCAGCGAAGACAAAACCAACAGGTATAATCAATGGGGCAATATTATTCATCATCTATCCTTTTAAGTTTTTTGACAAAGTAATTTAAATCAATATAAGTATAAAAAATGGCGATAGCCACAAAGATAAAAATAAAAGTAAACCCATACCCTATCCAGTTTCCATCTTGCAAGAACTTGATAGCATAAGCTCCAAATCCACCATCTATAGCCAACAAAATTATAAGTTTTTTATACAAGCTATCAATAATCTTTGAGATTAAATCAATATACTCTTTTTTATCTACTTTGTTCATAACACTCATTGTAACATAAAGTTATAAATACCTAAACAAAAACATATGCCCCACTTCTCTCCCTCATCGAACCAAACGGATTAAGCACCTCTTGGGAGTATGACGAAAAACTAAAAGAGACGCGTGTTGATGTGATAGTAGCGAGAGATGAGAAGGGCTTTAAGAAGTCAGATATCTCTGTTTATGCACCAAAAGAATTAATCAAACTTATAGCTAGTAAACGCTTTTAACATATTTTGCTATAATAAGCCAAATTTATGATATTAGGATAACGAATGGAAAAAGCAAAGTATATATGGATGGACGGAAAGCTCACTCCTTGGGATGAGGCAACAGTCCATGTATTGACGCATACCTTGCATTATGGAAATGGGGCGATTGAGGGGACGAAGGCGTATAAGACAGTAGATGGTAGATGTGCTATTTTTAAACTGCACGAACATACACAGCGACTTTTGAACTCATCAAAGATGACTTTGATGGATGTGCCTTATACAGTAGAAGAGTTAAATGACGCACAAGTGAAGTTACTACAAGAAAATGCACTATTTGATGGGGCATATATCCGACCACTTGTTTATCTAGGGTATGGTGTGATGGGGCTTTATCACAAAGATTGTCCAGTGCAGGTGAGTATCTCTGCATGGAAATGGGGAGCTTATCTAGGTGAAGAAGGGCTTAAAAAAGGTATCAGACTTAAGATTTCTTCCATGACTAGAACGCCAAATACCTCTGGTATGGGTAAAGCAAAAGCCGTAGCAAACTACTTAAATAGTCAAATGGCAAAGTTTGAAGCGGTAGAAGCAGGGTATGATGAAGCATTACTTCGTGATGATCAGGGCTATATCGCAGAAGCGAGTGGTGCTTGTTTTTTCATGGTACGAGATGGCAAGTTGATATCTCCACCAAGTGATAATACATTGGAGTCCATTACGCAACAAACAGTGATAGATTTAGCAACAGATATGGGGATAGAAGTTATAAGACGTCGTATCACGCGTGAAGAGATTTATATCGCTGATGAAGCCTTCTTGACGGGTACAGCAGCAGAAGTGACACCTGTACGAGAAGTGGATGCACGGGTTATCGGTAAAGGGTGCCGTGGTGAAATCACAGAGAAATTGCAAAGTGCCTATTTTGATGTAGTCGCAGGAAAGAATGAAAAGTATCTAAAGCATTTAACCTATATCAACTAAATCTTGATAGAGTAAGTGCAGATAAGTCTTGCCGTAAGGCAAAGCTTTAGTAGCGCGTGAATTGGTTGGGGGCTTTGCTCCCAATCAAGATGAAAATAAAAGTAAAAAAGGGAAGAACAATGCCAGCAGATTTAAATGACTATTTTAACAAAGGCAACAAGGGAAGTGGCGGTAACGGTGGTGGAGGTGATAAGCCCAACAGACCACAGCGTCCTAAAAGAGAGACACCAAAATTTTTAAATGAATTTGGAAAAAAGACAGGACTTTTATATACATTGATGGGGCTAATAGCGCTTTTAGTGATAGCCAAGCCATTTGTCGTGATAAACTCAGGTGAAGTGGGCATCAAAGCCACAGCAGGTAAGTATGAGAAGGATCCTTTGAGACCTGGTTTGCATCTATTTATGCCATTTGTGCAACAAGTGATGATTGTAGATACGAAAGTAAGAAGTATTAACTACACGGGTTCAGTAGGACATGATATGTCATCATCTACTGGAAGAAGAAGTAGTATGAGTGGTGCAGGTGGTGTGATGAATGTACCTTCTATCTCAGCATTAGATGCTAGAGGGTTGCTTATCTCGATTGATATCACGGTACAATATCGACTTAAATCGGACACAGCGCCGCAAACTATCGCTACATATGGTACATCATGGGAAGAAAAGATTGTTAATCCAATTGTTCGTGATGTAGTAAGAAATGTAGTAGGTAGTTATAAAGCAGAAAATTTACCACTTAAAAGAAACGAAATTGTTGCTGAAATTAGAATAGGTATTGAAAAACAAATCAATGCTAAATCTGGTCAACCAGTAGAGTTAAGAACTGTTAATTTACGTGAGATTATCTTACCAGCAAAAATTGTTGAACAAATCGAACGTGTTCAAATTGCTAAACAAGAAGGTGATAGAGTACAGTTAGAAGTACTACGTGCAAAACAAGAAGCTGAGAAAAAAGCAGCACTTGCTCAGGGTGACGCGGATGCTAGAAAGATTCGTGCACAAGGTCAAGCGGACGCAGTCAAGATAGAAGCAGATGCCAATGCTTATGCCAATGTTGAGATTTCAAAGTCTTTGACACCAGACATCTTAACACTTAAGCAGATAGAAGTACAAGGGCAATTTAATCAAGCTCTCTCTGTTAACAAAAATGCACAGATATTCTTGACTCCTGGTGGTTCAACACCAAATATTTGGGTTGATTCAAAAAGTAGACAAGAAAAGATATCTACACAAAACTAATGCAAGAAATCATTAATAAAATAGACTGGGAAAAGAGTGAACTTATCCCAGTCATCGCACAGGAGTATCAGACCAAAGAGGTACTGATGCTAGCCTATATGGATAAAGAAGCACTTAGTCTGACACTCTCTACGAAAAAAGCCCACTACTTTTCACGCTCCAAACAACGCATCTGGATGAAGGGTGAAACAAGTGGCAATATCCAAAATATCAAAGATATTTTTATCGACTGTGATAATGATACATTGCTTATCATGATAGAACAAGTAGGTGGGGCTGCCTGTCATACAGGGCGAAAATCTTGTTTCTTTACAAAACTAGAGAGTGATGAGATTGTGAGTGACGTAGATGAAAGTGTCGTGGCAAATTACTCGATAATGGATCAGCTTTATCATGTGATACAAGAGCGAAAGGGTGTTGATCCTAAAAGCTCTTATGTCGCATCCCTGTTGCATAAAGGTGAAAATGCTTATCTTAAAAAGGTTGTTGAAGAAGCAGGAGAGTTTTGTTTTGCAGTGAAGGATAATGATGAAGAAGAGATTATCTATGAAGCAGCAGACTTGGCATTTCATACCTTAGTAGCGCTCGGGGATAAAAATATCAATCCTGATCGTATCAAACAAGAACTTGCTCGTCGTTTTGGACTCAGTGGTATCGAAGAAAAAAACTCCCGAAGTGACTAAGGATGTTACAACATATCAAGCAGGGGCTGATTGATTATATCCATGCCTTAACAGTCTATGACTATATTGCATTTGCTTGGTTGTTGTTTCTTTTTCTTATCATCCTGACCCTAGCTATTTTGCTGGGGCGTAAAAAACCTACCCTTGCTATCTTTCTTATCATGATAGTCATTCTTTTGATGTTTGTCGCCCCTTTTGGCATAAAATATTTTTTAGATAAAACGGTACGAAAAGTAGATGTTGTGACCGATAAAATCTCTAAGTTACATTTTGCTTCCTCCTTGATAGTCACAGGTCATCTGATAAATGTAGGTAAAATTCCTTACCAAAAATGCACTATCAACGCCAAAGTTTTTAAAATAAGTGAAAATAAATACAGAAATATTTTAAATAATTTAAAGCCTTTGCGAAATAAGACGATAGTAGTAGATAAGAATATCTCAGAGGGGGAAGAGGCAATGTTTAAGATAGTATTTGACAAGTTTACCTATAGTAAAGAGTACAATGTCACGCTATCTGGGGAATGCTACTGATGTATATGACGCTGATTCATTGGATAGCAGTCGTTATCTTTGTGCTTCTTTTTTTGATATTGATACTTCTCTCTTTAAAGGAGAAAAATAAAAAGACAATGCTGGGTATGATGTTTTCTTCTTTTCTTGTGACAACACTTGCCTGTGTCGTGTCGCTGTTTGTGATAGAAAAATATACTAAAAAAGCAAAAATTCTCTCCTATACACAAAAAAGAAATTTGGCAAATGAGACGATTATGTTTCAAGGTAGCATACAAAATATAGGCAAGTTTAAAATCGGCTACTGTACTATCGAAGTAAAACTCTCTAACAATGCGATGAAAATGGGACGACCAAAAGAGGCTTTTTTCAAGCCAAGTACCTCGCTTGGACCAATGTTCTCTTCGAAAGAGATGAAAGCATCTGTCGTAAAAGAGGAGTTTACCGTAGTAAAAAATTTGGATGCAAAAAAAGTAAAAAACTTCCGAATTTACATGAAATACCCCCCTTATATGAAAGCGCCAGGACTCAAACTCACACTCAATTGTCACTAAAATGCTGCTAATTTTATAAGATTTAAAAATTTAGCAACATTTCGGCAACATTTATGATTTAATTATTTAAATTATTCTCTTTCTTTTTTCTGTATTCTCATTTAGTTAAAAATTATTCTTCATAGTAAATATTATTTGTACTTAATTTTCTCTTTTCACATACGATATAAGGGTGTCGAAAATTTGATTATGAGGCGGGAGATGAAGTACATTATAATCATATTTTTAGCCATAAATTTGTCCACTCTTTTTGCAAAGGGTGTAGCTGCTGGCACAGTGATACAAAACTCAGCAACGCTAAGTTTCACCATGGAGGAGGAGACTTTTAGTATAGAGAGCAATGTTGAAAAAAGTATTGTAGCCCAAGTGATAGATGTAAAAGTCTCATGGATGGATACAAGAGCTGTGGGAGTAAGTGCTGGGGAGAGCGACAAAGTCTTGACCTTTAGGGTGACAAATAGTGGCAATGGTAGAGATAGATTTACTCTAAAAGCAGATGAACTAGATTTCAAGTCAGCATTTTCTTTAATGAGAAAAAAGATCTATTTAGATACCAACAACAATTTTCGTTTTGATGCGTCTGATCGGGAGAGAAAGGCGGTGACACTAGGAGCAGATAGAGAGAAATTGGTTTTTGTAGTTTCAAAAATTGATAAAAGTTTATCTGTTGCAAGTGGTAGTCAAAACTTTGTGAGCTTGAAAGCTATTTCTAAGACTGGGGGGTCTGGGGAAAAGGGCACAGTTCATGAAGGAAAAGGTATTGATGGTGTTGACGCTGTTGATGGTTTTTTGGGAGGTATGAGTGAAGATGAAGGAGTATATACATTTTTAATCGCCAATGTGGTGATAAAGAAAGATGTCTATTTTTCTGATGGACTTGTTAGGGTTTTGCTTACAGTTACTGTCAGGGGAGAGGGACATGTAAGAGATGTAAAAATCGTAGATAAAATACCTCAGGAAACTAAGTATGTTAAAGGGTCGTTGCGACTTGATGGTGACTTTATGAGTGACCAAAGAGATGCAGATTCTGGAAGATACAAAAAAAAGAGAGGTAAGCGTAAAGCAAGAGTAGTCATGAGTTTGGGTGAACTTGATACTTCAAGTTTTCACACCATTACATACAGTTTAAAAATAGGATAAGGAAAAGAGTATGAAAAAAGGCGTGTTAGCAACAGGGATAGTCGTAGCACTTATTTTTGCATCAAGTTTATCGGCAAAGACAGCAGATGTAACATTGAGCACAAAATCTTATAAAGAGGTAGTCAAGATAAATAGTGCTGGGGAAAAGGAGTTTGTGTTAGAAGCGGCTAAAAAAGTGATACCAGGAGATTATGTTGTCTATAAGAACTCTATCATCAATCATACCAATACAAGTGTCAACAACATGGTCTTAAACAATGCTATTCCGAAACATACAGAGTATGTAGCAGATAGTGCAAAATGCCAAAAAGATTGTGATATTTTATTTTCAGTAGATGGTGGAAAGAAGTTTGATAAGCCTGAGAAACTCATGGTCAAAGTTGGAGATAAAGCACGTTTGGCATTGCCAAAAGAGTATACCAATGTGAGATGGGTTTTAACATCAGCATTAGAGGCAAATTCAGTCACGGATGTCAGTTTTAAGACGAGATTACAGTAGTGGTGGAGTTGTACACTCAGGGAGGAAATGGAGGAAGATTTTCTCTTTGAGTGTATAACGCTTAGTAAAAAATTTTATTCCTATGGGGGGAAATATGTTTTTAAAATCAAAAAAGAAAGTAGTGGCAGCACTACTATCAGTAAGTGCAACAAGTGCATTTGCAGCAGGTACACTTTCAGGTACAAATGTTGACTCAACGGCGTCTTTATCATTTTCAGTAAATGGTACAACATCAGAAGTCACATCAACGAATAGCTATAAAGTGGATAATAAGGTGGATTTAACGGTTTCAACTGTGGATACACAAGCAGTAACAGTGAGTCCAGAAGCAACAAATGTTTTATTAACATATAAAGTACGAAATGATGGAAATACGGTACAAGATTTTATACTTTCTTCATTAACAACATCAACAACGGTATTTGCAGCGGGTAATGCAGTAACAGATGATTATGATTTGACGAACGTGAGAGTCTTTGTAGATTCTAACGGCAATGGTATCTATGATGAAGGAACAGATACGCAAACGTATATCGATGAGCTTGCTCCTGATGCAGATGTGACAGTATTTATCGTAGCAGATGTACCAGCTGATGCAGTCAATGATGCGGTGGCTATCTATGACTTGCAAGCGCAAGTAGCGCAAGGTGAAACAGTAGGTACGGAAGGCGCCGTCATCGCGACTGACAATGCAGGTCAAGCAGATGATGCGGCAACAGTACAGATTGTATTTGCTGATGGTGCTGGAACAACGGATGTACAGTATGATGGTATCTTTTCAAGTGCAGATGCTTGGAAAATCGTTACAGCAGATGTGACAGTTTCTAAAAATTCTATCGTGGTAAGTGATCCAGTTAATGGAACAACGAATCCAAAGAGAATTCCAGGTGCGGTTGTGAGATATTGTTATATCGTGCAAAATGCTACAGGTGGTGCAGAAGCGACAGGCGCACTGATTACGGATATATTAAATCCGACGGTACTTGATTTATCAGCGGCAACGGTTGCTACTTATACTGGAACAGGAACATGTACCTGTGACGCAGCAGATGCTGATATCACGGGTGAAAATGGTGCGCTTGGACAAAATCCAGATGCACAAGGTCAAGTAAAAGTAGATTTTGACACGGTAGCGGGTGGTGTGACAGAATGTGCTTATGTTTCAGCTACTATCAAATAAATAGTTAGACTGGATATATGATGCAAAGAGTGAAGTGGTTATATTACCCTTTGCTCTTTGTACTTATCTCTTTTTCTTCTTTGCAGGCTAGTTCTTTTACAGATATCATTTTTGATGCGGCAGAAGTAGAATTTAAAATAGAAGCAGAAGATGAGATTTATGTGAGTACTTCAAATCACGTTAAAGTCAATGTAGAACTTAAAGAAAAGAAGCCACAAGTTACACAACCTACTCTCTCATTTTATCGCTACGATAAAGATTCTGATGCTTACCTAACTGTATCACAAACCGATTTTTCGCCCAATGAAGCTGTGAGTGGATCCTTTAATCCAATGACTCCTTTGTTGTTAGAAGATGGGAGTGAGATAGATATAAGCAAAAAGATACCAGCCATCAAATGCCTAGTATATAAGCGCAATGAACCTTTGATAGTGCTCTATCATGATAGCAATGTAAGTGAAAAAAAAGCTATCAAATTGATTATCAGCACAAAAAAAGATAAGGAGATTATCCGTTTAAGAAATAGCGATACAAATAGTTCTCTTTTTGTCGGCTATATTAACACCACAACAAAATGTCTCAAGAGATGTGACGGAAAGCTTTTTGTAGAAAAAGGGACACAAATCAGAGCATCTTTAGAGGAGTTAAAGAAGCGCAAAAGTAGATCTTTTACACCTATGATAGTGGCAGTTGCTAGTGTAGAGAGTGAAACACTTAGCACATTAGCAGAGGTGACAGAAAAAGAGGCAGATATATGGATAACGCTTCATGCTAGTAAAGATAAAGCCTCTTTGGGTGAGTTTATAAAATATACCTGTACTATTGAAAACAGAGGTGAAGCGGATGTTGTGGATGCAAAGCTACATAATCTTCTCTCAGATGGTGTGGTATATAGAAGAGATACTTTTATGTTTGAGGATAGTAAGCAGCGTAATCTTCGCTTTGCAAAAGATAAAAAGTCTTTTATTTTTCCTTTCTCTATCAAGGCAGGTGAAGAGAAGGAGTTTTCATTTGTTACGCAGGTAGATATCGATGCTAAAAAGTCCATCCAAAGTCTCTGCTATGTAGCATTTGATACCAAGCAGTCAAATCAAAGTGCTGCTAACACAACAATAGAGAGAGATTTTGATAACAAGTCGCTTATCGTAGGAGAACTAAGCCTTAAGGGAAGTGATGCAAATATCTCTTTAGCGGGTGTACGCTTTTACTTAGAAAATGGTACCTTTGTCCATAGTGATAAGAATGGAAAATTTCATTTTGAAGGTCTCTCTCTTGGTTCTCATGTTGTCAGTATAGATAGTGACAGTATCTCTGGGAGATTTGTGAGCAAAGAGTGCAAGGCAAATGCTAGAAATATGGGCAGTAAAACTTCTATCTTTGTCGATACAGAATTTTCACACATTCAAAAAGTACGCTTCTGTTTAGAGGAGGATAAGCAGACTAAGGCACTAGATGCTTCGCTCTCATTTTCTGTGCCAGAGATAGCAAAGGAGACGATGCCCTCTTTTGGTGAAAAGGATTTTAAAAAGCATAAAAAGAGTGATATATTTTTATGGCCAAGAGAAGATTTTGTACCACCTATGCCTTCTCTAAAAGTAGCATTTTTACATCAATCAGATGAAAAAGTTGTACTCTATCTCAATGGGGTAAAAGTAGATATGCTCAACTATGATGGGTTTGTTAAAGCGCGTAACAAAAAAAGAACTATCAGTAAATATCGTGGTATCGATATCATAGATGGGGACAATACACTAGAAGCAAAGGTTTATGCTAAAGATGGCGCTTTAAAAAAGGTGCTCAAGCGAAAAGTACACCTCTCTACTTCACCCGTACGAGCAAAAGTGATAGAGGAGAAATCCCTACTACTTTCAGATGGAAAAAATCCACCAGTCATTGCGGTGCAGTTTTTTGACGCGAGTGGATATCCTCTAAGGTCAGGGATGGTGGGGACATTTAGCGTTGAAAAACCATATATGTCAAAGGATAGATTGGACACCTTAAAAGATAATCCCCTCTCTAGTATCAATGGAGAGGATAAATATACTATTTTAGAAGATGGCATTGCTTATATCGCTTTGCAAGAGACCACGACTTCGGGTGAAGTGAAGCTTCATTTTCCTTTTCAACAGAGCAATGAATATACAAAAGTATGGCTCTCATCAACACCAAGAGCGTGGTTTATCGTAGGGTTTGCAGAGGGGAGTGTAGGGTATAAGACTATCAAAGATACCTTAAAGCCAAGCAAGGCGTCACACCTCTATCATGATAAACAGATTTCATTTTTTGCCAAAGGAAAGATAGGCGCTGACGCACTTTTGAGTATCGCTTATGATAGTGGAAAAGAGCGTAGCTTAGAAGTTTTAGAGGCGATAGATCCGCGTAGTGAATATACGGTATATGGGGATGAAAGCATGCAACAAAATGAAGCCCCAAGTAGTAAAAAACTCTATATTAAGATAGAAAAAAAGAGTTTCTATGCGCTCTTTGGAGACTTTGATACAGGGCTAGATGCGCATGAATTGAGTCGCTATTCGCGTCGTGTAAATGGTATCAAGTCAGAACTCAAGGCTGAGCGATTTGAATATAACGCTTTTGTAAGTCAGAGTAAAACAAGCTATATGAGGCAAGAGCTTCGAGGCGATGGCACAAGTGGACTCTATCATCTTAAAAGTAAGGCTATCATGATAGGCTCTGAAAAAGTGACTATCCAGGTGCGTGATAGATACCGTGATGAAGTGATTGTTTCAAAAAAAGTATTAAATCCTCTTTTGGATTATAATATAGATTATCAAGCAGGAACGCTCTACTTTAAAGAGCCTATATTGCGTAGAGATAGGGCTGGAAATCCGCAATTTATCATCATAGAAGCAGAGGTAGAGGATGGTGGCAAAAAGCGTCTCTCTTATGGTGGACGTGGGGCGATGAAGTTTTTTTCTGGCAAGCTAGAAGTAGGTATGAGTCTGCTTGGTGAGGAAGATAAAGATGATGAGATAGATACGCTCTATGGCTTTGATGCGAAAATAAATGCAAGTCAAAATCTTGTTTTCAATGCCGAATATGCCCAAAGTAAAAAAAATATAGAGAACAACAGCAGCGTTGCCAAGGCATATCTAGCGGAACTTACCTATCATGATAGGTATAGTGAAACAAAGCTCTATTATAAGATGCAAGAGGATTTTTTTGGTTTTGGACAACAAAATCTCTCTCAAAGTGGTACAAGAAAATATGGTGTGGATTCCACTATAAATTATTGGGAAAATATGGCTATCAAGTTGGCGCTTTATGGAGATGAGGTGTTAAAGAGTGGTGAAAAGAAAAATGTAGCAGAAGCATTTTTGCAGTATCACAAAGCTAATTTCTTGGCAAATATAGGCTATCGCTATGGTAAATCCAACCTCAAAGGTGATAAAGGGGCTTCGCAACTGCTCTCTTCTATCTCAAAAAGATTTTTTCATAACAAGGTGAAACTTTCAGCCGCTTATGACTATACGCTTGGAGGAAAATCAGATATGCTTTTAAATCGTGCATTTGTGGAGGCATCCTATTTTGTCAATCAATATGTAGAAATCTTTGCCAATCATGAGATAGAAGAGGGTGAAACTATTAAAACCAACCAGAGTCGTGCTGGTATCAAAGGTAGACCATGGCAGGGGGCAACAGTAGAGAGTGCAATGGTCAATGAATTTGATAATGATACGGTGCGTCTATTTGGACTTTTGGGTATCAATCAGAGTTGGCAAGTGCGTAAAAACCTTATCATCAACGGCTCAATTGAGCGAGAGCAGACAGTAGAGGGTGAGGGAGAGGATTTTACAGCGTATGCTTTTGGTGTAAATTACCGTAAAAATAGGTGGGTTTATAGCGCAAAAACGGAGTATAGAACTGCCAAAACAGAGGATAAAATCAACCTAGACCTTGGGGTATATACAGAGGTGAATAAAAACTTGGGCTTGGCATTTGGCAGTAGAACACACCTTGTGAGAGATGAAGAGGGAGATTCCCATACAACAAGTGCTAATTTCTCCTTGGCGTATAGACCCGAAGGTGGTGTGATGGTGATAAATCGTCTAGAGTACCTCTATGAGAGCGATGAGCATAGTAAAAGTGCCAAAACAGTTGAACGATTTTTGTGTGTGGCACATCCGAGCAAAAAGAGTACACTATCGGGGCATTATGGATTAAAATATACGCAAGATACGATAGATGACAAAGCGTATGATTCGTGGATTGATACGCTTGGTGTCGCGTACCTCTATGATGTAACAGATAAAATAGAGTTGGGATTTGGGGCTAGTTTATTGCACGCTTATGATAGTCAAAGTTTGCTAGAGAGTTTGGGTGTGTATGTAGGGTATAACCTCTTTAAAAACGCTTATGTAGGTCTTGGATATAACTTTGTAGGGTATGAAGATCCAGATTTTAATAGTTTACGAAATAGTCAAGAGGGAGTTTTTGTGAAATTTCGCCTAAAATTTGACCAAGAGTCTTTAAAAAATATTGTTGATAAGTTTTAAATTTTATTTGTAAAATGTCGATATAGGGAAAAGAATTAAAAAAAAGGATTTTTATGAAATTTCTACTCAACCCGCTCATCAAATTTTTAAGCTCTATCTCGTATAGTGCGAAGTTTATGTTTATCGGTGTCATTGCAGTTACCTATACATCATTTTTGGTCTATCAAAACTATGTATCACTCTCTTCTGATGTAGCCTTTTCTCAAAAAGAGTTAGATGGGGCAAAGTTGCTTCCAAGTGCGAAGTCGTTGATTCTTCAAACACAAAAGCTCCGTGGCACAACGGCACTTCTACTTAGTGGTGAAGCTTCTGTTTCTAGTAAAGTTGCTACACTCTCTCAAGATGCAAAAAAGCAGTTGGAACAGGTAAAGCGTGAGATAAGTTCATCACCTATACAAGGCTTGGATAAATTGGTTTCCGAGATGGAGAATAAGCTAAACCACCTGAGCTCCTCTGCCCCATCAATGCCAGCAAAAGAGGCATTTGTTGCTTATACGGCGCTCATAGAAAAAGAGTTGGATTTGATTGTGCTCATCGGCGATAACGCCAACCTTATCTTGGACCCCGATTTAGATAGCTTTTATATGATGGATGCGGTTATCAATAAATTGCCACAGATATTTGAAGCAACAGGCAAAGCGAGAGGATTAGGGGCATCTGTATTGAAAAAAGGTATGATTGACAAAGAGCAAGAGCTAAAATTGATGGAGTTAATCTCTGTAAACAACTATAATATACATGCTCTTGAAAATGGCTTTCAATCTGCTTATAGTGCAAATCCAGCTATTAAGGAGAGAGTAGATGGCAAGAAGGAACAATTAAAAAATCAGATAACTAGCTTCTCTAAGGATACACTCACTAATGCTGTTAAAGCAAGTGCTATGGAGGGGAAAGTATATTTTCAAAAAGGTACCGATGTCATAGATACAGCAGATAGCCTCTATCATGATGCACTAGCAGAACTTGAAATATTGCTTCAAATCCGTGTCGATGCCCTAAAAGCAAAAGAGATGACACTGTTTATTGAAGCAACGCTTTTTTTCCTCTTTTTACTGGCATTTTTTATGGCATTTTATCACTCAGTAAGTGGCGCGGTTGGTGCTATGGTTAGCCAACTCAAGGAGATAGAAGAGAGCAAAGATTTATCGCGTGATATCATGATAGATACCAAAGATGAACTTAGTGAAATCGCTAAGGCGTATAACTCTTTTAGGGTTGCTTTGCATCAGACGATGCAAGATGCTATATCGGCAGTAGATTCAAGTACAAATGAAGCACAGAGCATGCAAGAGAGTTCTAAAGAGATGAGTGAAAACTCTAAAAATATGTCAGATATCATCTCTCAAGTAGCACAAAAAGGTGAAGATATCAGACATCAACTCGAAGATTCAAAAGCCTTAGCACAAAACTCAAAAGAGCAGATAAGTACCGCCTATGAGACGCTTCAAAGTGCAACTACTTCTATTCAAAACTTGGCTGCACAAGTGGAAGAGAGTTCACACAAAGAGATGGAGATGGCAGATAAAATCAACCAACTCAGCCAAGATGCCAATGATGTCAAAAATGTTCTACATGTCATCAACGACATTGCAGAACAGACCAATCTCTTGGCACTCAATGCAGCGATTGAAGCAGCGCGTGCAGGGGAGCATGGTAGAGGATTTGCAGTCGTGGCGGATGAGGTGCGTCAACTAGCAGAAAAGACACAAAAATCTCTCTCTGAAATCAACGCTACTATCAATGTCATCATGCAAAATATCACTGAAGCTTCTTCTGAGATGAATCAAAATGCCAAAGATATCTCTTCGATGACAGAAACTTCAGAAGGAGTACTTAAAGAGGTAGAGTGGGTCAATACGATTATGGATGAAGCAACAAAACAGATAGAGCTTTCAGCCCAAAGCATCGAAAAAAATGCAGAAGGTGTTGAATCCATGGCAAATGAACTACAAGAGACGGATAAACTCTCAGTGAGTAATTCGAAAAAAGTGCACTCTATCACAGATAGTTCATCTACACTTGCAGGCAGAGTCAATGAAATTAAAGAGAAAGTTAACGCCTTTGTACTATAAAACCGAATTTTCTCCGGCTCTATAGCCGCTAGACCAAGCCCAGTGGAGGTTATAGCCTCCACAATCTCCATCTATATCCACGACTTCTCCTGTAAAATATAATCCTTTCACTAACTTTGATTCCATTGTTTTGGGATTTATCTCTTCTGTCAAGATACCCCCAGCCATAATCTCCGCTCCCTTAGCCCCTCGTGTACCTGAAATGGAGACTTTGAGGTTTTTTAGTGTGTAGGCTAGGGTGTTGATGGTTTTGTTGTTTAAGGGTGTGTTGGCGTCTAATTTTGCCACTATCATGATAGGTTCTATCAGTTTTTTGGGGATGATGCCATTGAGCCATAAGTAGAGAGGGAGTTTGAGGGGAAGTTGTTTTTGTAAAAGGGCTTTGAGTGCCTGTTGTGAAAAATCAGGCAGGAGGTCTATCATGATAAAGACATCTTGCTTTTTCATCGTCGCTCGCGAAGCGATACGGCTAAGGTCAAGTATCGCCGAACCAGAGAGTCCATAGGAGGTAAAAAGTAAATCTCCTTTTATCCCCATCTTGGGTTGGTTATCGACATATATCTCCATCTCTGCTTCTATCTTGACGCCAGATGCTTTGGTGAAAACTTTTTCAGGCGAGTTGAGTTGGACAAGTGCGGCAAAAGGTTTTTCTACTTCGTGTCCAAACGCCTTGGCAAAGGCATATCCAGACTCACTAGAGCCTAGGTTTGGCATGGCACCTGAACCTGTGGCGATGATGACAGCATCGGCTAGTGTGTGTGTATCATGATAGTGTAGGATAAAGTGCGCATTCTCTTTTTCTATCTTTTCTATCTCACACTCTTTGACGAAAGTTACGCCATATTTTTTACACGCAAACCCTAGAAAATCTACCACACAAGAGGCTTGATGCGAGAGGGGATAGAGCCTAGTACCATTGCCACGACGAAGTTGTAAACCAAGTTCATTAAAAAATTTTTTGGCATCAAACTGTATAGTTTCTTTGGCAAAATGGGGGTGTTTTCCGTGGTAATTTTCAAGTGAGATATTGTCGTTGGTGATGTTGCATCGACCGTTACCAGAGGCGTGAATCTTTTTGCCGATCTTGGCAGATTTTTCATAGACGGTGACTTTGGCACCTGCTTTGGCGGCGGTGATGGCAGCGACGAGTCCTGAAGCGCCTGCTCCAATGATAGCGATATCTTTTTTCATGGTAGTTATTGTACCATAGGGGATATCTATCTATCCCCTAAAATGAGACAATTTATGCTTTTTTGACAAACTCTTGTTTGAGCTTGATAGCACCAACACCCGGTACTTTGCAGTCGATATTGTGTCCATCGTCGCCTTCTACGAGTCGGATAGTTTTAATCTGTGTGCCGACTTTGATACCTGAAGAGCTACCTTTGACTTTCAAATCTTTGATAACAGTCACACTATCTCCATCTTGCAAGATAGTACCATGGGCGTCTTTTACAACAAGCCCTTCTTCTTCTATCTCCTCTTGTGACCACTCGTGTGCACACTCTGGACAGACATAGAGTGGGCCATCTTCATAGGTATATTCACTACCACATTTTGGGCAGTTTGGTAAAGCTTCCATTTTTTTCCTTTTGTAGTTTGGCGTAATATAGCAAAAACTCATTTATAATTTACCTAGTATTTTCTCTTTATGCTATAATAGTTAAATGATTGAACAATATAGTGGAATCACTTTAGATAATCTCACCATTTGTAAAAAATGTGACACCTTACACCGTAAAAAATTGCTCAAGATTGGTGGTGTGGCAAAGTGCAGAGAGTGTGGTTCGGTACTTTATAGGCGACATAGAAACTTGGTGGATTATGGTTTGGCGATTGGGATTGCTGCACTTATCTTTTTTATCATCGCTAATGCTTTTCCTATCGTGGATATTTCTCTTCGTGGGGTACATCAAGCGATTTCTCTGCCTTCTGTACTTTTGTCTCTTTTTGAAAATGGATTTTTCTTGGTAGGGATTTTTTGTTCCTTTGTGATATTTATCTTTCCTTTTACTGTGCTGGTGGTTTTTATCTGGATTATGTGGCTCTTAAAGATACGGCGTGGGGAACAGGCAGTAGAGTCTTTGTTGGTGCTTCTTGCTAAAATTCTTCCATGGAATATGACAGAGATTTTTCTCATCTCTGTATTTGTAGCCTTGGTGAAGCTTATCGGGTATGCGCAGATTCATTTTGGGCTCTCTTTTTGGGGACTTATCGCCTTTGTAGCGTTTGATTTGTATCTCTCAAAAAGTATCAGTATCGATGAACTTTGGCGGGCTAAAAAGAGAATATTTAAGGGTAAAGATGTCTAAGTATATAAGATGCCCCATCTGCGAAGCAGTCAATCTCGATACCACATCCAAGATAACTTGTAGACGATGCAAGCAGAAAATCTATCATGATAAGGGTTATAGCTATCAGCAAACACTTGCTTATTTAATCACGGCGATGATTTTATTTATCCCTGCCAATCTCTATCCGATGCTCAGTACCAATACACTGGGAGAGACCACGACAAACACTATCATCGGTGGCGTGATCGTGTTGTGGGAACATGGCTCTTATCCTATCGCCTTGATTATACTTTTTGCTTCTGTTTTTGTGCCAATTTTGAAATTTATCATGATAAGCTATCTTTTAGTATCAGCTAAATATGGCAGAGGGTCACAAAGAGTGGATAAACAGAAACTTTTTTATATCACTGAGATTATAGGGCCTTGGTCGATGATAGATGTCTTTGTTGTGGCGATACTCGCATCTTTGGTGCAACTTTCTATCGTGCAGATTGAGCCAGGAGCGGCGACGACGGCATTTGCTGCGATGGTGTTTTTTACGCTTTTATCAGCACTAAGTTTTGATACACGATTAATATGGGAGAAAAATAGATGAAAAAAGAGGAAATTTTAGAGGTAGAGGAGTCTGAACGCATTCAGGTGCTCACTTCTATCTGGATGGTGCCTTTGATAGCCTTGCTAATCGCACTTTGGCTTGCGTGGCAATACTTTTCTCAGCTAGGGCCAAAAGTACAAATCGTCTTTGAATCTTCAGGTAGATTAAAAGCAGGACAGAGCCAAGTAAAGATGCGTGATGTGCCCGTGGGAGTTGTGAAAAATATCACGCTGCTTGATGGTAAAAAGGGCGTGGTTGTCACCGTACAAATAAACAAAGATGCAGAAGATTATCTCAACAAAGAGACAAAATTTTGGATAGCAAGACCAAAGATTGATACCAATGGTATCTCAGGGCTAGATACCTTGATGTCAGGTTCTTATCTGGAGATGTATGGAGATAAGGGCGAGGGTGGTCAAAATTATTTTGTAGGGCTAGAAGAACCTTATATCGATAAAGGAGCCACACCGGGCAAACGCTATAGACTCTCTGCACCAGATGCAAGAGACTTAACAGTGGGAGCAAATGTCTACTATCGCAAAATAAAAGTAGGTGCATTAGAGAATGTACACTTGGCACAAGATGGTGAAAAGGTGAATTTTACGGTGTTTATCGAGGAGCCTTATACCAAGTTTGTCAATTCTCAGACACAGTTTTGGAAAAATGACTTTATGAATTTTAGCTATCATGATAATGTATTTCGTATGAGTTTGGCACCGATTGCTAGTCTTTTGAGTGGCGGAATTTCGCTTAGTACGACTACAAAATCAACAAGACAAGGGGTCTTGGCTGAAAATCATATATTTCCTCTCTATCTTGATCATGATGAGGCGATGAAAAAAGAGATAGGTTTTGGTGGGGATAATACCAAAACTTTTCAGTTTCATTTTACGGAGTCTGTGGGCAAGCTAGAAGTAGGCGCACCGATAGAACTCTCTGGCTTCCAAATAGGCTCTGTTGTCAATATCGAGTCGGATTTTGATAAAGAAAAGGGTGCAGTACGTTCTATCGTGCTAGGACTCATTGATACCTCTGTCTTTTTTGATTTTAAATCCAATACAAACAAAGGTGATGGCTATGAGAATCTTAAAAATGCTGTCAAAAATGGACTAAAAGCGAGACTTGCACAAGGAAACCCACTGATGGGTTCACTCTTTATCGAGTTGAAAAATGATAAGAAAAATCCGGGTGAAATCATAGAGAGTGATTCATTTGCACTCTTTCCTACTACGAAGAGTAACTTTGATGGGATGATGGATAAGGTAGCAACACTTTTAGAGAAGATGAATAATTTAGATATCGAAAAGCTACTGGCTTCAATCAATAAACTGGTTGATGATAGCAACCCTTCCATACAAAACTTACTGAAAAAATTGAGTAAATCAGCGGACAATATCAACAAGCTGACAAGTGCTAAAGAGATGAAAACATTGCCGCGCTCTCTGGGTGCATCGCTAGATGAGTTTAAAGAGACTCTCTCTTCTATCAATAAACTTTTAGAGGGTGATAGCTCTTCCTCCTTGCTTTCAGCGCAGATAACGACGATGTTAAGAGAGGTGACAAAGATGTCACAATCGGTACAGAAATTGAGTGATAAATTAGATAGAAAGCCTAATGCTTTGATATTTGGAGATGAATGATGAAGATAATTATAACTATCATGATAGGGGTATTTCTCCTAGGGTGTAGTATCCGTTCTAAAGGGTACTATCTGCTTGAGGGTGCAAAAAATGTGCAGACAAAAAGGCACTTAAATCAGAGTATAGGGATAGAAAATATCACTTTGCCACGCTACTTTAACCAAGCCAATGTCGCCATAAAAGAGGGTGAAAACCGTATCTCTTTTATCTCCAATGCCGCTTGGGTGAGCCAGATGAATGAACACTTAACGGGGGTGCTTATCTCCTATCTTAAACACTATTTTAATACGAGTGATGTCTATCTCTACCCTTGGGATGTGAGTCGTGGTGTGGATAAAAAAGTGCATATCATGATAGAGAGTTTTATCTTTTCTGGCAGAGAGGTTGTGCTTGATGCTTCTTGGGAAATCGTTGATAAAAGAGGGAAAAAAGTTGCCAAATTTTTCCATACAAAAGTACCTTCATCTAGCGATACAAAAGAGATTGTAAAACAGATGGATGTAGCATTTTCACAGTTTGAAGAAGCCATCGCAAGGAGCTTATCATGATAGAAAAAGCCTTTGAAAATGCACGGGGAAAATCGGTACTCTTTTTAGGAAGACTTAAAAACTTTACGGCTGAAGAAGTCAAGATTTTTTTAAAGCAGTATAGGGCTGATTTTACGGAAAAGTTGGATGAGAATGTTGCGGTGGTGATAGAGAGTACGATGCTAAATCCACCCCAAGAGGAAGTCTCCTATGAAGTCTACAAACAGAAGATACCGACCTTTAGGTTAGATGAGTTTGAGAAACTCTATGCCCAAAAGATTACACCTGATTCTCTCTTGATGTCGCTGAAACTCTCTAATGATCAAAGTCGTATTATCCGTCTTTTGAAAAATGAAGCTTTTGATGATGCTATGTATCTCAAACTCTTTAAACTCTATGATTGGAAAGGGTTAGAGGTGCATGAGAGTGATGAAAATCGTGATGTGACGACAACTTTTGTGAAGCGATTTTATAACCCTGAGCAGTTTATGGACCCTGCGATGATTTACTCTCCTGTAACCTTGATGACTATCGTGGCGGAGAGTGATGATGCTGAGGTTTTAGAGGCGATGTTAAGCTTCCCACACTATGAGATAAAAATCAGTAAAAATGAACGCCGACCACGCACACTTAAAGAGATGATAGCGCTTAATACGCATGCCAATGAAGTGACGCTCAAACAACTCTCTCGTTTTAAAAATCTCGATATTGATTATTTTTTAGTACAAAATGATAGTTTGTCACATAGACTTCAAGAGGAGATTTATGAGAGGGCGACATACGAAACGAAAAAGATGCTCACACAAAATCAAAATCTTTCAGATGCGCTCTTTGATAAGTTGCTCCAAGAAGATGAAGAGATAGTCTCTTACCTGTTTACATTTGCAAAGATTGATGAAAATAGACTAGAGAAGGTGAGAGGACATCAGCATTTTGCAGTCTTAGGTGATGGTGAGGGGATAGAAGAGGTATTGCCTATATTGCTAGAGATAGATGATGAAAAACTACACTATAAATTGGCTGAAAATCCTCTAGTAAAGGCAGCGTCACTTGAAAAGATATATGCACGCTATGGTGAAAAAATGATACCTGCTCTGTGTGCCAATCCTCATACTCCAACAAATATGCTAGAGGCATTTTCCAAGATGGGTGATTTTGATGTGATATTGGCAGCAAATCCTAGCACGCCAACTGAGATACTCATAGCATACTTTAATCTCTCAGATGATGCACTCAATCTTGCGCTAGCCTCCAATGAAGCTTTGCCTATAGAGTATCTACAACAGTTACAACTTGATAGTAGCTTGATGAATACCTTGGCAAACAATAAAACATTTACGAAAAATTTATTGAATGGATTGGGGATTTAGGGCTATCATGATAGCCCCTATTATCAGACATCACACTTTTTAGTGATGATGCAGGCTGGGCAAAAGTTCACGATACCAGCGATAAGTGGTGCAACCCCTAAGAAAAACCAATTGTTTCCTGAGTAAATTGCATAAGCGATAGCGGCAAGTCCGATAACGATTCTAATTGGACGACAAGTCGCTCTAAATTTATTAATATCCATCATGTTCCCCTTATTTTCTTTAAGTGTAACATAAAAATATTAAGCTGAAACCTTTTCATCTGCGAGTAGTTTATCCATCAATGCTTTAACAGTTTCTAAAGTATAAGGCTTGAGAAGATACCCTGAAACACCCAAACCTGTTATCATTCTGACCATTTTTCCAGAGCCCTCTGTTGTTTGCATCACGACTTTTATCTTGAGCAAATCTGGAGAGTTACGCATGATATAGAGCATCTTGTCTCCATTCATGATAGGCATATTGACATCTAAAAAAACATAGTCTGTGTCTGTGTTCTCTTTGAGTATATCAAGACCTTCTTGACCATTTTCCGCTTCTAAAAATGTAAGTTCTCTGTCCTTTAGTGCAGTAGTAAGCCCTCTTCTTAAAATCATTCTCATAGTTTTACTGTCATCGACGATTAGTATCTTCATTTTCTTCATCCCTAGTGTAATTTACTCAATATCGGATAGTGTGAAATTTTTTTTAATAAAGTGCTTTATAACTATGTTATAATTAGGACAAAATCTATCATGATAGGAAAAAGATGAAAGCTAGTGAGATAAAAGAGACGATGTTAAAATTGGTTTCGAGTAAGATACCCGTCTTTATATGGGGTGCGCCGGGGATTGGGAAATCTTCTATCGTCAAGCAGGTGGCGAAAGAACAGGGCTTAGCATTTACTGATTTGCGTCTGTCGTTGATGGATCCAACTGATCTCAAAGGGATTCCTTTTTTTGACAAAGACAATCATGAAGCCGTCTGGGCAAAGCCAAACTTTCTACCCAAGGACCCCCACTCAAAAGGGATTTTGTTTTTAGATGAAATCAACACCGCGCCCCCTTCCGTACAAGCCTCAGCTTATCAACTCGTGCTTGATAGAAAAGTGGGGGATTATGAGTTGCCTGCTGGTTGGAGTATCGTTGCGGCGGGGAACAATGAGAGCGATAGAGGGGTGGTCTATCGTATGCCGCCACCCTTAGCAAATCGCTTTGTGCATCTGGATATGGAGGTAGATTTTGAAGATTGGAAATCGTGGGCGTATCAAGCGGGTATCGATAGTGCGGTGATTGGGTTTTTGAACTTTGATAAAGAGAAGATTTTTCTCTTTGATCCTGCCAAAAATGAGAAATCCTTTCCCACTCCAAGGTCTTGGGAATATGTCGATAAAGTGCTTAAAACGGGACTCTCCAAAGCCCTGCTTTATGACACTATCGCTGGGGCAGTAGGCAAGGAGTCTGCTACGGCATTTTTATCTTTTCGCGCTGTGATGCATGAACTGCCTGATATTGAAAAAGTGGTAAACGGTGAAGTCAAGGAGTTCTCTAGTGATAACCAAGTGCTTTTTGCCTTGATTTCTGGTATCGTGAGCAATGTCTATCATGATAACACCCCTCAAAAGATAGATAATGTCCTCAAACTCTCTCTAAAGTTGCCACCTGAATTTGCCGTGATGCTAGTAAAGGATATGCAACAAAATGGTATTTCGGTAGAGGGCTCAAACGAGTGGGAAAACTGGGTGAAAGCGTTTAATCACCTCTTATCATGATAGAGAAAAAACTAGAGATTGCCAAGAGTAAATTGATGATAGAGCATCCCTATTTTGGGACATTGGCATCGGCACTTAAGTTTGAGAAAAATGACAACATCGAAGCCTTTATGTGTGAGGGTGACAAGTACATGTACAATGATGAATATTTAGAGAGACTCACTGGGGATGAACTCTCCTTTACCCTAGCCAATGCCGCCATGCACCAAGCCCTCTATCATGATAAACGCCAATCGCGTCGTATGGGCTGGATGTGGTACTTGGCGACGGATTATGCTATCAATGCTATCTTGGTGGAAAATGGTCTTAACCTCCCTGATAAGGTCAATTATGATGACCGTTTTGAAGGGCAATACGCCGAAGAGATTTATGAGATTCTACGCAATGAAATTATGGATGATGAGATGCAAGAAAATGATGAAGGTGAAGAGGATGATAGTGTAGACGATGAAGAACACTCAAGTGAAAAAGTCACCTCTGATGAGAGCAAAGAGGGCGAAGAAGCGTATGAGCGTTTTTTAGAACAAGTCAATCAGAAGCTTGAAAAACAAGGGGATTTACCCAAGGGATTGGATAGGATTTTAGAAGTAAAAGGAGAGTCTGTTATCTCGTGGCGAGATGAACTCTACCGCTATGTCAATGCCCATGCTAAATCAGACTATCGCTTTTTCCCGCCAAATATGAAGTATCTCTATCTGGGTTTTGCCCTGCCTGCTGTCTATGGAGAGGAGCTTCATATAGCGGTGGCTGTGGATACATCTGCTTCTGTGGATAAGGAACTCTTGGAGCAGTTTTTGGTTGAATTGGCAGAAATCATGCAGATATTTACCTCTTATAAGATAGAGCTCATTGAGTGTGATGCCAAGATACAGCATATCAGCACGCTCTATCCGACGGAGCCGTTGGTATCGACGATGAGGGGTGGAGGAGGAACAGACTTTCGCCCTGTGTTTGATTATGTAGATGAGGCGCTGCGTGATGTGAAGTTTCTCATCTATTTCACTGATGGGATGGGAAAATTTCCTACATATTTTCCCCATCATGATACGCTATGGGTGATGCCTGAAGTGGTAGAAGTGCCTTTTGGGGAAGTGATAGTGCTAAAAAGCTAGTTGCTTTTTTCATAAAAATGGTATATAATACATCTACACTGTATATGTTAAAATGTGAAAGGCTTATCTTTGGAAAAATATTTTGACTGGAGTGATGAAAAAAATGAACGCTTAAAAGAGACTAGAGGTATTTCTTTTGAAGATGTTGTTTTATCTCTTGGTAGTGGAAAGTTGTTGGACAAGATAAAAAGCCCTACCCATGAAAATCAAGAGTGTTATGTTTTGGAAATAGATGATTATGTCTATATTGTTCCATTTGTAGAAGATGGAGAAAAAGTGTTTTTAAAAACGATTTATCCTAGCAGAAAACACACAAAATATTATCTAAAGGATTAAATGATGAAAAATAGCGATACAAGCCCTGATAAAGATATCTACACAGCAGAAGAGTTAGCGCTTTTTAAAGCTCTTGAGAATGATGTAGATAGTGGCACATATCAACCTATGGATAAAAACTCATTAGAAGAAGAGATAGAAATAGCGAAAAAAATAGCGAAAGATACTATACGCAAGAAAACAAGAAAAAAATCTTTAAATCTTAGAGTATTTGAAGATGATATCGAACGGATTAAGGCTATGGCTCTAAACCAAGGTTTACCTTATCAAACTTTTTTATCTTCTATTATCCATAAAGTAGCCACGAAACAGATTGAAGTGTAAAAGAGACTTTGGATTTATACGCCTACTTCATCAATGAGTTAATCAACTCCGGATAATGCTTTTGTATATTCCTCTGCCCCAAAGCGGAACTGAGGTTGATGAGACGAGGCATCTTTAAAAGGATGCGTTGTCCCTCTTTGGTCTTGCAAAATGCTGTAAAGGTACGCATCTCTGGGATAGTCAACTCTTTGGCATAGAGAAGCGCTAGTTGGGATTTCATCTTGTTAAAGCTGGTATGCTTCATAAAAAAGGGTATCACTTTATCTTGGTGCATGCGCAGCAGAGGGTTTTGTGCTACTTGCATCTTTATCATGTTTCGCATGAGTCTGTCCATATTTTTGTTTTTATTCATAGCAGTTAGCATCGTGATAGCAGCTGCCTTTCTCTGAGGAGAAGGGCTTGCAAAAAGCATGAGGGTACCGAGCGTGAGTGTTAGTAATATCTTTATCATGATAGGAGTATAACATATTCTTTTGTTTATTATATTTATATAAGAAAAATTTATATAAAGGTGTGTTATACTTCCTATAATAGGATGTTTGAATGCATGAATATAAAATCAAAAATATTGCCGGACGTTTATGTAAAGACTTTTTAGTCAATCCTCTGACTATGATATTGGGTATTTCTATACTACTTTTGGGTTATATCTCGTTAGAGGTGATGCCTAGAGAAGAGGATCCGCAGATAGCTGTGAGTGGTGGTTCCATCATCGTGGGTATGCCAGGTGCTTCTCCTAAAGAAATAGTCAATGCTATCGTCAAACCATTAGAGCGTCGTATACGAGAAATCAAAGGTATTGAAAATATCTATGGTACAGCCATGAACAATGTCGGTATGGTCAATGTTCAGTACTTAATCGGTGAAGATAGAGAATCTTCCAATCTCAAACTCTACGATAAAGTGATGCAAAATATGGACACCCTTCCTATGGGAGCGATGCCACCTCTTATCAAACCCTTTGACATCGATATTGATATCCCTATCCTCTCTGTGGCATTTTATAAAAAAGATGATAGAAAGATAGATAATATCGCGCTTTTTAAAAAGATACGAGATATTCAACAAGATATCAACGGTTTAGAGAATGTCTCAAAAAGTACACTAAAGGGTGTTAAGCACCCTCAGTTTAATGTCCTTATAGACTTAGATAAACTTTCAGGGTATCATGTCTCTTTAGGGCAAATTGTCAAATCTATTCGTTCAATTTCAGTCAATGCACCTGAGATAGATTCCCCCGCAGATGGTGATAAAATCATTGTTTTTGGCATCAAAAATGCTATTGAAGATATAAGTGATTTAGAAAATCTTATCGTTGCTTCTTATCGAAACTCTCCTATTTATCTGAAAAATATCGCAATAGTGGAATACAACTACGATATCCAAAACTTTCAATCCGCCACAATCACTTACCAAGATGACAATAGTAGTAACTTTAGCGATGCGGGTGATCAAGTGACATTGCTAGTCTCAAAACTCAAAGGTACCAATGCTGTTACTATCGCAGAAGAAGCGATAGAAATGTTAGAGAAAAAAGCAAGTTTATTTGAAGAAGACGGCATAGGGTATATCATCACGAGAAATTATGGTGAGAGAGCCAATGAAGCGGTCAATGAACTGGTGCATCACCTAGTACTTACCATCGCTATCATCTCCCTTATTTTGATTCCATTTTTGGGATGGCGTGAATCTCTGGTGGTGACTATCGCAGTACCGATGATACTGGCGGCGACGCTATTTATCGCGATGATGAGTGATCAAACTATCAATAGAATTACGCTTTTTGCTTTTTTGTTAAGTTTAGGTTTGATAGTCGATGATGCGATAATCGTGATTGAAAATATCCATCGAAGGATGCATCTCAAAGAGAGTGAGAATCAAGAATTTGATGAAATCATCATCGAAGCAACAGATGAGATAGGTCCCTCTACCAATATCGCGACGATTGCTATCATGTTGACGATGATTCCTATGGCATTTGTGGGTGGGATGATGGGACAATTTATGAAGCCTATACCGCTCAATGTCCCTGTAGCTTTGGCAGTTTCTCTTTTTGTGGCGTATGTCTTTACCCCGTATCTGGCTAAAAAATTGATTAAACGTGGGAAACATTAAAAAATGGAAAAATTGATATACGGAATTTTGGATTCTAAGTTTAAAAAACGTTTGGTGATTGCCTTGGTGTTGTTAGCCTTGGTGGCTTCTGTGATGATGATACCGACGAAGTTAGTATTGGCGAAAATGCTTCCGGGTAAATCTGCCAATACCTTTTCTATCTATGTAGACACACCCTCAAATAGTTCTATCAAACAGACAAAAAAAGCGACACAATGTGTGATAAATATCCTCAAGCAAGAAAAAGAAGTGAAAAATATGGAGATGTATCTAGGGCAGGGTGCGCCACTTGATTATGCGGGGTTGGTAAAAGGGTCTGCATTAAAGGGACTCAAAAACCAAGCAGAAATTGTCGTCAATCTCAGCGATAAACACGAACGAGAGGAAGCCTCATATATGATGGTGCATCGTATCCGTCCCAATATCCAAGCAAACTGTGAAGGGTTGGTGAAAGGGACTAGCATAAAGTTTGTCGAGATGCCTTCGGGTCCTCCAACACTTGCGACTATCGTTGTCATCGTCTACACAAAAAATGCTACTTTACAACGGCATGTGGCAGAACGGATAGCGAGAGCACTGAGGGATACGGAAGGCTTGGTAGATATAGACATCATGCAAGATGACATCTTCACCAAGTTTGATATCGTGCCTGATGAAGAGAAGATTATGCGTAGTGGGCTAAATGTAGAACAAGTCAATCAAATCCTCTATTTAGCATTTAAGGGAATGAAAGTTGCCGTGAAAAATACCAAAGATCAACAAGACCAAATCCCTATATTTGTCCGTTTGGCAGAAGAGAGTCGTACCGTTTCAGCTAGGTCACGTGAGAGTTTACTGATAAAGTTGTCGTCTTTGAAATTGATGAATAACAGGGGTATACTTGTCCCTGTTAAAGAAGTTGTAGATGTGCAAGAAGCAACTTCTTCATTGATGATTTCTAGGAAAAACCTCAAAGACATGGTGACTATCACGGCAGAGTGCGATATGGTGTCACAAGTCTATCCTTTGCTTGAAGCCAGAGATATCATGATAGAGCGCCTCTCTGATGAATTTAATGTCACAAAAGTACCGGGTATCACGACTTTTATGTTTGATTTGAATCTTGTGGATAAAAAAACCAAAGAAGAAGTGCTTGTACAGTGGGATGGTGAGATGAAGGTGTCGTTGGATACTTTTAGGGATTTGGGTGGGGCGTTTATCGCAGCATTGGTGTTGATGTTTTTATTGATGGTGGTCTATTATAAATCTTTTGCGCTTTCGGGCATTGTCTTGGCAGGGAGTTTTCTCTCCATCATTGGGGTGATTGCTGGGCATTGGGTGGCAGATAAGTTACAACTATTTCTCTTGGATATCAACTTCTTTTTAACAGCGACATCTTTGATAGGATTTATCTCCTTGATGGGGATTAGTGCGAGAAGTTCGCTTCTTTTGATAGACTTTACAAGGTCTATGATGAAAAAGGGTGTAGAGAAAAAACGCGCCATTGCTGTTGCTACAGCAACAAGGGCTAAACCAATCCTTTTAACTGCTATCGCTATCATACTGGGTTCCTTGCTTTTAGCGACTGATCCTATCTTTGGTGGTTTGGGTGTGGCACTTATCTTTGGTAGTATGGCAGCGACAGTCGTATCACTCTTTTTTATTCCTGTGTTGATGGCAAACTCTAAGGCGATGGATGTAGAGGTAGAGGAGGAAATTTAGCGTTTTGTCTGGAGATATAAACGCTCTACCTTATCCCTAGCCCAGGGTGTCTTTCGCAAAAATTTCAGACATGATTTTACTGATGGGTTGCTATGAAAACAGTTGATTTTTATGCGTCTGTCTAACTCTTTCCATCCGTATTCTTCTACAAGTGTATTGATGATTTGTTCGAGTTTTATGCCATGAAGGGGATTGTTTGGTTGTGGGTGATTCATAGGATTAGAGCCCTTTTGGTAAGTCTATGGAGACTTTGGCATACATCCCTGGGAAAATCATATCGTGTGTCTTTTTAAATTTGACACGAATAGTGAAGGTGTGAGCCATAGGATTTGCATTAGGTACGACGGACTTTATAGTGCCTACTGTGTTGTACTTGAGAGAGGGAATGGCGATTTTGACAGGTGTACCTGAGCGCACATGCAGGAGGTTGGACTCTGCTATCTGGGCTTCTATCTCTAAGTGATCTAAATCCACTAAGACCATAGTTAACATACCCGGTGCGATGAGGTCACCCACACGGATACGTTTTTCGACGATGATGCCATCATTGGGTGCTTTGACTTCGAGGTAGTCGGCAAGGGTGGCGACTTGTTTAATCTTGGTGCTGGCTGATTTAACGAGGGCTTGTGCGGCGGCCAGTCCTGCAGCGACATTGTCAGCGGCAACGGTGAGATTTTCATAATCCATGCCAGTATTTCGCCCTTTGATATCAAGGGTTCTTCTCTCTCTATTGATGCTATCTAATCTGGTTCTATACATATTTACCATGATTTCAGCTTGTTCAATAGCGAGGTCTGATTGGTTTTTGAGAATGTCAAATTCGGCAGATTCGAGCTCAAAGAGGGTATCTTCTCTTTTGACTTTATCTCCAATCTCAAAGTAGATGTGTTTGACATAGCCCATATATCTGGCTCCTATCATTTTTTGATTGTCAGAGACGACTGTACCAGTCACGGTAAGTGCAGTTGCAAAGGAAGAAATTGCAAACACTATGATAAGCATAAGAATTTTCATAAGACCACCTTTATAATAAATAGTTATAAAAGTATTATAGCATAAATTATCTCTCCACACATACTACACACAAAAGATTTATACTACAACATAAAAATAAAGGAAAGATTATGAAAAAATTAATAACAATAGTGAGTATAGCGCTATTAACACTCTCTACTGCCAATGCAGAAGGGATGAAATGTGGCGCGGGTAAGTGTGGCGCATCGATGGGAAGTAGTAAGGCAACTGCTGCACTTCATAAGATGCATGAAAAAGATGGTTATGATGTGGCACTTAGCTCTCAAAAACCTCTCATTGTAGGGAATAACGCAGTAAAAATTGCCCTTTTTAAAGATGGGAAAAAGGTCGATGCCAAAGTCAAAGTGAAGTTTTTTATGCCAGAGATGCCGGGGATGCCCTATATGGAGTCCAAAAGCAAAGGTAAGACAAACGATGGTGTTTATGATGCCAAGGTCAATCTCTCTATGAGTGGCACATGGCAGTATCAGCTGAAGTTTAAAACAGCAGACGAGGAAGTGCATAAAGTAAAAGGCTCGGTTAACCTCTAAGGAATCAAAATGAAAAAGTTACTTTTACCACTACTTGTTGCATCTTTTTGTTATGGGCAGAGTTTAGAGACTTTGCTCTTAAAAGTAAAACGCCAAAACTTGGATTTACGAGAAATGCAAGAGGCTATCATGATAGGGGATGAAAAAACAGCACTTGCAGATACATGGGAGAATCCTACCCTTGGTCTTGGTGCCAATGATCTTTTGTTAGATGATATCACCTCGCGTGATCGTGAACCGATGCAGACGCACTTTGTCACACTCTCTCAAAAGATACCCCTTGGCGATAAAGTGGCTTTAAAAAGAGGTATTGCTTTGGCAGACAAAGAGATAGCAAAAAACCTCTATCATGATAGGCTTCAAAAAATCACTTCTGCTTTGCTGGGGTATGGGTATAAAGTGGCGATTATCGAAAAAAAGTTAGCCCTTATAGCCCGCTATCAACGCAATGTAAAAAGACTCAAACGCCTCCATACCAAACGCTTTGAAGTAGGAAAATCTCCACAAAGTGCCATAGAAGATACGAAGATTTTAAGCAAAAAACTGACGATAAAAAAACGCAAACTTTTAACGATGAAGCGGGCTTTTTTATATAAGATAGCATCTTTGGTTTATGAAGATGTTGCTAGTGTTGAAGTCCCTTTGTCGATGGATAAAAGTGTGGTAGTTGACTTAGAGAAACATCCTATCATGATAGGTGAAAACCTCAAACTACAAAAAGCTATAGAGGCATTGAAGCTAGCAAAAGCAAACAGAACACCTGATGTGAAGGTGGGCATAGGTTATTTTCAGCGTGAAGATAGGAGTGATTATCTTGCACTTAACGCGGGGTTTGAATTGCCTGTGCGTGGGAAGGAAGCGCATAAGGTAAACATAGCACTTTTAAAAGTTTCTCAAGCAAAAAAGAGACGCTCTTCACGGCGCTTTACATGGAAAAGGGAGGTAGATATCTTACAAGAGTTGATGGAAGATTCGTTAGAGAATTATCGCATCATCAAACAAGAGATACTGCCTAAAAAACGCCATATTTCTAAGCTTTTAGAACAAGAGATATTTACCAAACAGAGCTCATCCACAACGCTTTTAATCAATCTTAATGAAACTATTCTCTTGGAATTGGATGCCTATGAGCAGATGGATAGTTATTTTTCTGCGTATGCTAAATTGGTCTATTTTGGGAGAGGCTTATCATGATACGGATATTTATGTTGCTTTTGTTTGCTGCTGTTTTGCAGGCGGAAGTTTTAGAGGTCAAACAACTGTTCAATAAAAAGATAGTCAGCGTTAAAAGCCTAGCTTTAGCAGATAAAAAAATGTTTTATGCCAACACCACACTCGATGAGAGTAAGATTGTTGATGTGAGTTTGCGTTTTTCGGGGTTTGTCGAAAAAATCTATGCAGATAAAACTTTTATGCCGGTGAGAAAAGGAGAGAAACTCTTTTCACTCTATTCAGACAGACTCTCAGAAATCAAAGCTGAAATCGACTTAGCCAAAAGCATGAGACAAAAATCACTCCTAAAAAATCTACAAAAAAAGCTACACCTTTTAAATGCAGGAAATACCATATCTTCTGACTATACGGTAGATGTGATGGCTCCTATCTCAGGCATCATCGTAGAGAAAAATATCAACGCAGGCTCTTTTATCAAAAAAGGGATGCGTACATATCAGATAGCCGATATGTCACAGATGTGGGTCGTGATGCAAGTCTATCAAAGTGATATCGCCTTTATCAAAAAGGGGATGGATGCGACTATCATGATAGAGGGCTTGGGGAGATTTCAGGGTAAGGTGGATTTTATCACGCCTTGGATGGATGCCAAAACCAAAAAGGTGGATGTGCGTGTAGTGGTGGAGAATCCTGAAGGGAAAATTTACCCCAATCTTTTTGCCAAAGTAGTGTTGCAAGGGGTAACAAGCAAGACCTTGATACTTCCTAAGTCTGCTGTACTCACCAAGGGGCAAAAACATTTTGTCTTTAAGCCTCTGGATGATGGAGAGTTTGAGCCGATTGAAGTCGTGGCAAAACGCATAGATACACAGCGATACGAGATAACCAAGGGGTTAAAAGAGGGTGATAAAGTCATCGACAGAGCACTTTTTATGCTTGACTCTGATGCACTCACCAATGGTCTGTATGAGAACGATGATGATGAGGATTGGTAATGGTAGGAAAAATCATAGAACTCTCTTTACGGCATATATTTTTGGTGCTGGTGAGTATCATGATGCTCATCGGTGCCTCTGTATGGGCTTTGAAAAACAGCGCTTTGGATGCACTTCCTGATCTCTCTCCTGTGCAAGTTATCGTACAGGTCAAGTGGGCAGGACAGTCACCCAAAATCATCGAAGATCAGATAGTGTACCCACTCATCACCAACTTGATGTCGCTTAAAAATATCAAGACCGTCAGAGCGATGAGTAGCTTTCAAAATGCGCTTTGTTATGTTATCTTTAAAGATGGTGTCGATATCTATGATGCACGGGCGCGGATACTCGAAAAGTTAGCCGAACTCTCTCCTAGCTTTCCAAAATCTGCCAAAGTAGCGATGGGACCCGATGCGACGGGGGTAGGCTGGGCGTATGAGTATGCGTTAAAGTCCGATACCAAGTCACTTGATGCGTTGCGTACCTTGCAAGATTATTACTACAAGTACGCACTTTTGGGTGTGGATGGGGTGAGTGAAGTCGCTTCTCTTGGTGGATTTATCAAAAACTATGAAATCACCATCAATCAAGACAAACTCGTAGAGTACAATCTAGGCTACAAAGAAATCATCCAAGCCATCCAAAAAAACAATGCAGACATGGGTGGACGACTCATCCTAGAAAACGGACAAGAACAAATCATCCAAGCCCAAGGCTATATACAAAATATCGCCCAGATAGAAGATATCACACTCAAAACCATGGAGAATGTTCCACTCAAAATCAAAGATATCGCAAGTGTGCGAGAAGTGCCACAAAATCGTCGTGGTATGGCTGACCTCAATGGCGAAGGGGAAGTGGTCGGAGGTATCGTAGTCGTGCGTTTTGGTGAAAATCCTTATGCCGTTATCAAGGCGGTCAAAGAGAAGTTAAACGCTCTTGCTATCCCTGATGTGGAAGTGGTGGAGACCTATGATAGGACTTCGCTCATCGATAAAGCGATAGATACGCTCAAGAGTACGCTGATTGAAGAGAGTATCATCGTGATGGTGGTGGTGCTTTTGTTTTTGTTTCATTTTCGTTCTGCGCTTGTCATCATTCTTATCTTGCCGTTGACGGTGGGGTTGACATTTTTGTTGATGAAACTCTTTGGGATTGGTTCAAATATCATGTCGCTTGGTGGCATCGCTATCGCTATTGGAGCGATGGTGGATGCGGCTATCGTGATGGTGGAAAATGCCCATAAACATCTCTTGCGCCTACCACCTGAACTCTATCATGATAAGAAAGCACGATTTGAGACGATACTTGCAGCATCTAAGCAGGTGGGAAAACCTATATTTTTTGCGCTGATTTTGATAGTGGTGTCGTTTTTGCCTATCTTTGCTTTGAGTGGACAAGAGGGGAGACTCTTTACGCCTTTGGCATTTACCAAGACTTTTGCGATGATGATAGGGGCGATTTTATCTATCACCGTTGTGCCGATACTGATGCTCTTTTTAATCCGTGGGAAAATCATACCAGAAGAGAAAAACTGGCTCAATAAGTTTTTTCAGATGCTTTATCTCCCGCTTTTGAAAGTGGCTTTGAAACTGCGATATGTTGTTCTTGTTGGGGTGATTTTACTCATCATCATGATAGTCCCACTCTATCAAAAACAGAATTGGGAATTTATGCCGATGATGGATGAACAGTCGGTGATGTATATGCCAGTCACTCCCTATGGTATAGGGATAGATGTAGCAAAGGAACTGACACAAAAGACAGATGCTATCATCAAGTCATTTCCAGAAGTAGAGATGGTATTTGGGAAGGCAGGACGCGCTGATACTGCGACAGATCCTGCACCGCTATCTATGATAGAGACCATCATCACATTTAAGGATGAATCGCAGTGGCGAGAGGGGATGACACGCCAAAAGCTGATGGCAGCCTTGGATGAGAAGTTGCAAGTAGCTGGCTTGGTCAATTCGTGGACATATCCCATACGAGGGCGTATCGATATGTTGCTTACGGGGATAAGAACACCGCTTGGTATCAAACTCTATGGGGATGACTTGGGTACTTTGGAGCGTACAGCTACGCAGATAGAGATGGCACTCAAAGAGTTAGATAGCACACTCTCTGTCTCTTCTGACAAGGTCAATAGTGGGTATTATCTGGATATCAAGTTAGATTTAGAAGCCCTGAGCCGTTATGGTGTGAGCAAGCAGTCACTACTCGATGTCATCAGCTATGGCGTAGGTGGGGCAAAAGTCTCAACCCTCTATCAAGGGGTGGAACGCTATGGTATATCCTTGCGCCTAGAAGAGTCACAAAGGGCAGATATCAGTACGATGAAAGAGATACAGATAAAGACAAAGTTGGGATTTTTCCCACTTAAAACCTTTGCTACGCTTGCTTATCATGAAGGTCCTAGTGTCATAAAGTCCGAAAGAGGGCTTGGGGTGAACTTCATCTATATCACACCTAAGGAGGGTGTGAGTGTGAAAACCTACAAAGATGAAGCGCAAAAAATGATAGATGAGATGACCTTGCCTGAAGGGTACTTCATCGAGTGGGCAGGGCAGAGTGAGTACCTAGAATCTGCACAAAAGCGCTTGATGTATATCGTGCCATTGGCGTTGGTGCTCATATATGTGTTGATATACTTAGCCTTGGGTTCACTAACTTATGCGACGGTGATATTTTTGACACTTCCTTTGGCGATTTTGGGTGGGTTGTGGTATGTGGATTGGCTCAATTTTAACTTGAGTATTGCCGTTGTTGTAGGGTTTTTATCCCTACTTGGGGTGGCGGCGGAGACCTCTATCATGATGGTGATATATCTGCAAGAGGAGTTAGAGAAAATAAAAGGAACATTTTCCAAAGAAGCACTCAAAGAAGCAGTATATCACGGTGCGGTGATGCGTCTGCGTCCAAAGTTGATGACGGTGTTTGCCATCATCGGAGGGCTCTTGCCTATCATGTATATCACAGGTGTAGGGTCTGAAGTGATGCAGAGAATCGCGGCACCGATGATTGGTGGGATGGTGAGTTCGACGCTGTTGACGCTCTTGGTGATACCCGTGGTCTTTTATATGGTGGAGAGTCGGAAGCTATCATGATAGGCGTGGAGATACTCCTAGCGATGGTGGCTTGAGGTAATATATACAAAGTGCATAAATAATGGGTTTTTAGACAATTATCTAACAAAATGTGAGATAATTCCCAATTTTCTGGTTAAAAGATTCTATTAAGCTTGAAATTATTTTAATTTTTAACTATAATAATTTAAATTTACAAATAGTTTCATCTCTAATATTATTATACGCACATTTTGGGTGTTAGATAATGTTTGGATATTGAGGGTGTTTTGTGTAATTTGTTAGATATTAAATAGTTATCCTACAAGTTTAAATAAGGAATTAAATGAATATTACAGAATATTTTAGCCAACTAAATAAAACATCTCAAGAAATCTTTAATACTACAATGACAGACACCATTAACTTGGGAAAAACTCATTCTATTTCATCTTTTATGGTTGAATTCTCAGAATGTTTGTTTGAGATAGAAGAGAAAAAAATGCTTAGAACAGTTGCTATTCAGCTTGAAACAGCAACGTTAAATTTATCATTAGGTTTGTATCGGCAAGCATTTTCTTCACTTCGTTTAGCATTTGAAATGGGGCTAGGTCTTATTTATTTTTCTATAAATAAACTTGAACATAATGAATGGCTAAATGGAGATAATGATATTAAGTGGGCAAAATTAATTAATGAAGATGATGGTGTCTTATCGAAACGATTTTCAAAAGCTTTTTTTTATGAATTTGAAGAAATTATAAATGAATATAATGGGAAAGCTAAAAAAGTATATCGAGAAATGTCTGAATATGTACATGGTAATAGTGATACATGGCAACAAAGTGGCTTAAGCTTAAAATATAATGAAGAATTAAAAAATAAGTATTTTGAACTTTTTAAAGAAGTTTCTGAAATCTTACTATTTGTCTTAAATTGCAGATATTTAAAGTCTTTTAATGAAGAAAAGGTAGATAGTATTTCCGAGTTTCTTTTAGAAGACTTAGGGCATATAGCAGCTATACGAAATTTTTTAAATGGGGTAAAGGAATAAAATGTCAGATGTTAAATTAAGAACAGAAAGTATTCGAGATGATGAATTTAATGATTTAGCAGTAACTAACGCTAATGATAAGAAAATTATTGCAGCTTTAGAATCTTCAGAACCTTGCTTATTAGAAGGTTCAAGAGGAACAGGAAAATCATTTTTAATGAAAATGGCACATTTAGATTTAGATAGTGATAAAGATTTTATATCAGTTTATATACCTTTTAATATTAGCTCTTTAATTAATACAGCTGACCCTCTACAGTTTTATCACTGGATGTTAGCAAAAACATTAAAAACTCTATTAAATAAATTAAAGAAAAAAGGCTTGTCCGTTTCAGACTATTCTAAAGGTTTATTAAGTAATGATACCACTGAAAATGATGAAACGATAGAAATAAACTTAAAAAACATTGTAAAACTTTTTGAAAATTCATATAAAAGTAGATCTGAAATCAACATAGATACTTTGCCTGATATAGAGGATGTTAAAGAAGCAATACAAGAAATATGCGAAGAGAATAATATTAAAAGAGTTTATTTCTTTTTTGATGAAGCAGCACATGTTTTTAGACCTGAACAGCAAAGACAATTTTTTAACTTATTTAAAGATTTAAGGTCTCCATATATTGTTTGTAATGCAGCAATTTATCCAGGTGTTACATATTTTGGAGATTCTTTTGAACCAGTACATGATTGTCTATATCAGATACTAGATAGAAATATTTCTGATACTGATTATTTGTCTTATTTTAAAGAAATGGTTTTTAAACAAATTGACGATAGTTTAAAAATTCAAATTGAGAAGCAAAGAGAACTATTTAAAACTTTAGTGTTATCATGCGCAGGTAATCCCAGAATGCTACTAAATACAATTCAAAATTTATCCTCATTCAAAACAGCTGAAGTTAATAAAATAATTAGAGATTTTTATTTAACAAAAATTTGGACAGAACATACAGCTCTAGGAGATAAATATAAAGGCCATCAAAATTTAATTGACTGGGGACGTGATTTTTTGGAAAAAACAGTTATTCCAACTGTTGTAAATAATGAAAAATCTAGTATATATTTTTGGATAGATAAGGATATACCTCAAACGGTCAAAGAAGCATTACGATTATTAACATATACAAGCATTATTAAAAAAGAAAGCTCAAATATACGTGCACATGGAAGACTAGGAACTAGATATGAAATCAAATATGGTTGTATTATTGCTTTAGAAAAAAATCCACATACAAAATCACTAGAAATAGAAGAGATACGTTCTATTAGACAATATACCGAATTTGGTAAAACTCATAGTGAATATGACAATATCGAAAGTTTATCTGTAGCTATATTAAGTGATGAACAATATCAAAAATCATTAGAAAGTATGCTGCAACAATCTATAGATGTGTTAACTTTAACAAATTGGCAAAAAAGTAAATTAAAAGAAGCAAATATTAACACTATTGAAGAATTATATGTTTTGAGAGAAGCAGACTTAATTGCCAAAATTTATGGAGTAGGTCCTGTAAAAGCAAGAACCATGAAAAATGCTGCAAATGCTGAACTATTAGAATATATATCAGGATAACAAAACCTTGGAACTAATAAATTTTCTAACGAAAATTTACAGTTCAACTCAGCCGTTATGAGTTTAAAACTTAGCTTCATTGCTAGATACTAATAAAGTTATACTATGTTATCTGTATAATCAAGAAGATTTCCCCGATGCTTGCATCGGTTGGAGTTAATCGCCTCGAAGAGGCGATACTTATGCTAAAATGGGAGTATGAGCGAGCATATTTTTAAAAGCCACAATAAGACAGTTTTGTTATATCATTTGGTATTTTATAATGTCCCTAGAAAAAATAACCAAATAATAAAAAAATATTATTCCTAAAATGATAAAATCATAGACAGTTAGATTGGAGAAATATAATGAGCAGAAAAAGAACAACATACAGTGCAGATTTTAAAGCTAAAATAGTACTCGAAGTTTTAGAAGGTGAAAAAACTATCAATGAGCTAGCTAGTAAATATAGTTTATTGCCGAAAAATATACAGAACTGGAAGAAACAGTTTTTAGAAAACGCATCTTTGGCATTTGATAAGAATGCAGTTGTTAAAGAGTATAAGGAGGAGATACAATCTCTTAAAAAACAAAAGGATGAGATGGCAAAAACATTGGGTGAAGTAACTATTGAAAGAAACTGGGCAGTGGGAAAGCTAAAGAGCTTGGACTTATCGATTAAAAAAAATATGATCGATACAAAAGAAGGTGTCCAAGCAAATAAGAGTAAAAATCCTTCACTCAATAGACAACTCCAGCTCCTTCATATCTCTAAAACAGCACACTACTACAGACCAGTAGAGCCATTTAGTCGTGATGAGGATATTAAGCTATTAAATGCAATCGATAAGATTCATACAGACTTTCCATACTATGGAACCAGAAGAGTGATGATAGAACTACAAAAAGAGGATATTTTTGTAGGAAGAAAACTTGTCAAAA
>JAJRSK010000043.1 GCA_024278835.1 Campylobacterales bacterium
CGTGAAAACCAAGACTGGATAAAGAGAAACAAAAATCCACTATTGCAACCAATGCTATAAATTTCCTCAAAAGAAAGAAGAAAAATGTTGGGAATTAAGAGGTATAATTATGGCAGGATTTGGCTTAGCTTAATGGCATTGAAGGTACCCTGTAATAAAAATAAGAGTATAATGGTAAGCAAACCAAGAGAGGAAATTGTAAATGAGTGAAGTAAAAAGTTGTATCAAAGCCTATCATGAGATGGAAGAGCGTTACGCAAGGTTGGTAATTGAATATTTTACACTAGAACAAAAAGAGGCGATTTTTCACGCTACGAATGAACTTATAAAAGAGTTTAAAGTATATCCTAGTCAAACCATGTCACCAAAAGGTGAATTTCAAGGTGAATTTTGTTTAGAATTTACTGATGATTATGATAAAGAATCTGGAGATTTTTTTGAAAGCATGATTCAGAAGTTAGATATTAATAAATGTGAAATTGGGTAAACTTTACCCTCTTTTACACATCTTCACTCAGCATTTTAAGAGTCTATTAACGCTAAAGTACTTATACTTTCAAATGAAGAAAAATTATCTACTACATTTACTATTATTTTCTCTTTTATACCCTGGATTACTTTGGGCAAAAAATGATTCTAAAGATTATCTCCAAAAAGCAGAAAGTACCTTACCAAAACAGTGCCTCTTTTATTTTAAAATGTATCTTCATGCAAAAGGCTCCAAGGCCTTTGCCTATGCTATTGACAGTAAAGAAAGACTCACTTGCCGTTTTTCTGCATCATCTAAAAATCAAAAAAAAGCTAATAGCGTTGCCATTGCCTCTTGTCAAAAAAGTGCTAATGAAAAAGGTATTCAATCAAAATGTAAAATATATCAAATAGATAAACACTTAGCAAAAACAAATAAACAATTACATTTTGAAAATAAATATCTTATAAATTTAAAAAATATTCGTCCAGAAAAGAGAGAGAAAACAGGAGGAAAACAGAAAAAGAAAATTCTTACTCAAAAAGATACCAGTACATTACCAAAACAGTGTCTCATGTTTTACCATCTTTATGAAGAAGCAGAAGCATATAAAGCATTTGCAATCTCCATAGAAAATGACAAAAAATATGTCTGCAAATATAGTGCAGGTAGTGAAAATATCAAAAAAGCCAAAGAGGTGGCTATAACATCTTGTGAGAAAACAAGGCTAAAAAGAGGTATTAAAAAACCTTGTATACTCTTTACTCCAAAAAAACAACAGATAAAACAGATAATTAAAAAGAAGAAAACAGTAGCTGCCTCCCCTGCCCTAGAAAAAGCGATATTATCTGCCAATTTAACAAAGATAAAGGCACTCATTAAAAATGGTGCTGATATCAATGGCGAAGCTTCAGATAAGTCTCGTGCACTTTTTGTTGCCGTAGCACAAGGTGACATTAACTATGCTAAAGAGTTGATTAAAAGAGGAGCCTTTGTCTTTATCAAAAAAAAAGATGGCAACAATCTCTTGGTTGCCGCTATCATGTCAGGCAATAATAAGATATTAAGATTGATGTTAGAGCAAAAGATAAATCCAAATATACCTTGTGAAGAAGGCAATACTCCCCTACATTTTGCATTTATGATGTTTGATGATAAAATGATGAAAACGCTCTATTCTTTTGCTGCCCGTGATGACATCAAAAATAATAAAGGGAAATCCGTACAAGATTTAGCCAAAGAGTTTCATATCGATTTAAAACGTTTGAAGCGATAACTGATTTAAAACAGCATTCGCCAAAGCATTCCAATTAACACGATTCTCGAGGGTGGCTATTTTATCAAAATTTCGACCACAAAGAGTGACAAAATGGCTAGGGTCTAACACCCGTTTTATGAATTTCACTTCATAATGGAGATGTGGTCCAGTTGAACGTCCACTATTCCCCAGATATCCAATGATATCTCCTTTTTTAACAAAGTCACCACTTTTATAGGGTAATTTCTTTAACATATGCCCATAGGCTGTCTTAAAACCGAAGTTGTGTGCGATAACAACAAGGTTGCCATATCCACCTTTGTTGAAGCCTGAGAACTCAATGATACCATTAGCAGTCGCAACAATTGGTGTACCTAATTTACCACCAAAGTCTAAACCATGATGAAATTTTCTTGTATGCAATAGAGGATGTATACGATAACCAAAAGCAGAAGTCACACGTCTTGAGATAGAAGGATAGCCACTAGGAATAGCACTGATGATAAGTTGTTTCTGTTTATTTGTTATGGTACTTAAAAGCTTTTTTACATCTTTATTATCATGATACCTATCTTCATCAATTAGCACTTTAATATCAGCAATTTTATCTTCTATCTCTTCAAAAAAAACTTTTTTCTTCTCTATATTATTTTGAAGTATTTGATTTTGTTGTAAAAGATATAATTTTTCAGCTCTCATATCCTCTAATTTCGAAGAGATAAAAGTTAAAAATAGTGCCGCTAATATAAATATAAGTACAATGATACTGAGTATATTAAGTAGAAATTTTCGATTTTGTTGTTTTTGCATAATTTTTCAAAAAAGCTTCTACTACCGAAAAAGATCCAAAAACAAGATACTCTTGCGAGTCATCTAATTTATGAAAATCTTTATAGGGGATGTTTAACTTTTCTATAACCTTTATTAAATTCTCTTTTTTTTCAATTCTTTCATTTAATATCGGTATTATTTCAATAATTTTAATAGCAGGCTTCAAAATACTAAGTGTTTTTTCATAATTTTTATCCACAAAGCTGTTAAAAACAAGATGTAACTTTTTATTTCGAAAATTTTTCACCAAAACACTTGCAGCTAAAGCGTTATGTCCTACATCGATCGTCACATTAGGTGCTATTTTTTGACATCTTCCAAGCAGCACTATCCCGTTGAGATAATCAAAAGAGAGTACAAACCCCAAGAACTTAACCGCCGCGAGTGCTAAAGCAAGGTTGGTTTTTAAAAAGAGAGGAAACGCCTGTTCGATAAGAAAATTATCCATACGATCAAGTTCATCTACGGTAAAAAACTGCTCACTTTTAAATATATCTACCTGCTTTAAGAGTAACATTTTTTGTGCCACATGATAGACAGATTCATGTTTTTGTGCAGCAAGGATAGCTGTTTTTTGTATCGCATGCAACTTAGTAGTTGCAATCTCATCGATACAAGAGCCTAAAAAATCTTGATGGTCTAAGTCTATGGGAGTTACAAGAGTCAAGATATTGTTAAATACAGAAGTAGCATCATATTCGCCACCCAAGCCTGCTTCTAAGACGATATAATCACACTGTTCATACACTACAATAGCCAAAAGAGTGGTATACTCAAAAAAGGAGAGGGATTCTCTAAATTCAGCACTTAAGAGCGCATAAAGCTTATCATGATAGAGTGAAAGTTCTTCATCACTCACATCTTCACCATCCAGCCAAATGCGTTCATTAAAATGCAATATATGAGGAGAGGAGTAGTGTCCCACAGAGAAGCCACTACGATAAAGATAATGTGCTAAAAACCGACCTGTGCTTCCCTTTCCATTGGTACCGACAAGATGGATGATACGAGGGAGTTTAAAATGCTTTTGTATACTTTTCCAAGCACGGGGCATCCGTTCATAGTCAATTTCAGCATAAAAGAGTGGTTTTGATGCTAAAAATATTTCTAAGCTAGGCGTTTTCAGGAAACACCCTATTTCTTCCAGCTTCTTTGGCTTTATATAAAAGCTTATCTGCGCCTTCAATCATCGCTTTTTGAGAAGAGAAATCTTTTCTGTTGGTCACACCAGCACTTACTGTAACAGTGATACGCTCACCCTTGTATAAAAAATCATAACCTTCTATCTCTTGTCTTATTTTTTCAGCAAATATAAGCGCACCACCTAAAGCAGTATTTGGCAAAATAGCCAAAAATTCTTCTCCACCATAACGTCCAAAGATATCTACATCTCTTTTAATTTTATTCATGACTTGTCCCGTATATTTCAAGACAATATCACCGGCTTCATGCCCAAACGTATCATTAAGCATTTTAAACTTATCCAAGTCAAAAAAACAGATAGAATAATCAATACCATAACGTTCATAACTCTTATCAACACGATTTAAATCTTCATCCAAACCACGCTTTGATATGAGGTTGGTGAGGAAATCTTTTCGTGTCTCCTTTTTTGCCTTAGCAAGAGCAAGTTCCAGTTTACGCACTTTTTCTTGAAGGTTTTTAACTTTTTTATCATCATCTTGCATGACGTGCACTAAAGATTCCGTCTCGATTTCTAAAGAATTAGCGATAGTGATAAGCTTCTCCTTCATCATCTCGAAACTATGTTTAGTATAATCAAGTGCGATTAATTCATCTTTAATCCCCTTTATTTTGTCATGGCTCATATTGCTATTATCAATAAGTGTTACAATCTTGGAAGAGACATCTCCTAGTAAATTATCAAGTGAGGCAATGCGCTCTTTAACTTCATTTTTATCGAGTGAAATTCTTCTCTTTACTAATAACTTTATCTCATCTTGTACCTCTTTGGTATTTAAGATAGAGGGTGAATTACGTAGTTCATAACTCAGCGTTGCTAAATCATCATCCATAGAAGAGGCAATAGAAGGTGAAAGAGAAGCGATAATAAGAGAAGCTAAGGGTTCAAATATATGACTCTCTTCTTGATTTTGCTCTAAGGTAATCAACTCATCTACTATCTCTGAAAAATCATCAGATTTCAGTGTATAATAGGCTTTAAGTTTTTTCATGGGGTCATCATCATATTGACCTAAAAAATCAAACCATTTATCTTTCACCAAGGTAAAGGTGTTATGATCAGCTAAGTATTCGATACGCTCCAAAGACGCTGAGGCTAACTCTTTTGCTTCTTTGTTATGTAAAAGTGAAATGGACTGTAGCAAGCGTTTGACCAAGGAGATAAGTATGAGAGACTGTTTCCCCTCACTTTGTCCCACTAGACGGTTTAACGTAGCGACTAAATAAGTTAAAAGTTCATCTGGTGTTTTAACATTATATTTAGATAAATCACTCTGCATAGCAGGATTAAGTTTTTCTATAAAACGACTAACACTTTTGCAATCCTCGACCATAAAACCCTTCTCTTTGGCGATACGACAGAAGGCATTAGCATAGTTTTCAGGTGTCATCGCTATACGATTTTTTGTCAACGTTGTAATTGTCGCTTTTACAATTTCATTAATAGTCACTTCTTATCCCTTCCACTGCGATACGTGAGATCAAAGCATCTATCGCCTTTTGTGATGCCTCTTTGATAGCATTAAAGCGTTTGGTATCTGATATAACAGAGTTAGAGGCGATATTGAAATCAAAATCTCCATAGGTTTTAAGTGATTTTTTCTTATTTTTCTTATCATGATAGCTCGTCAATAGTGTTACATTTGTTTTATACGCAATCACATATCCATTACTGTCATATTCAATCGGTTGAAAATTCACCTGTTCTAACTTTATAAATAGTTTAGAAGATGCATGTTCCTTGTCAGCTATATTGGCATGAAACTTGTAAATCACGGCTTCATTAACAGCATCACGTATCAAAACACTATTTTCTGGATCTTCTAAAGAAGTTTCAACTTTCACATATATCTGTTCACCTATCACTTTTTTTGTATAAACAGAGGTTGGCTTATATCCACAAGCAGCCAATAATACTACTAAAGAAATAAGCCAAACTCTTTGTATCATGATACTACTTTACCACGATATTGATGAGTTTATTGGGCACATAAATCTCTTTTATTATCTGCTTATCTTCAATCCATTTAGCACATTGCTCTCTTGCAAGTGAGAGTATCTCTTCTTTACTCGTATCCCTAGCAACTTCTATCTCATCTCGTCTTTTACCATTGATTGAAACAGCAAGAGTCAAGCTACTTTCTACAAAAACTTCTTCTAAAACTTCTAACTTTTTAAAGTTAGTGCGTGCAAAAAACTTATCTGCTAGTTCCCAGCAGATATGAGGAATAATAGGCTCTAACACATTGGTTAAAATATAATAACCTTCTGTATAAATATCCCTATTATCTTGGTCATTTAAGGCATTAAGTGCTTCCATACAAGCGGCCACTAGAGTATTAAAAGCAAAATTTCCTTCATAAACTTCGGCTGATTTTTTCAAAGCTTCATAAACTTTTTTACGTGCCAATTGCTCATTTTTACTTAAAGAACTGTGCTCTAATATGGGTATAGTGTCAACGACGTTAACATGCTCAGCTCTTTCTGAAAATCGCTTAATAAACTTGAAAGAGCCCATGACAGCTGAGTCATTCCACTCCAACTCTTTTTGAGGAGGTGCGGCAAAGAGGATAAAAAGCCTTGCTGTATCCGCTCCAAATTCTTTGATGATGGCATCGGGATCTATAGTATTGCCTTTTGATTTACTCATCTTTGAACCATCTTTAAGAACCATCCCTTGTGTTAAAAGATTTGCAAAAGGCTCATCTACCGAAATATACCCTAAATCTCTCAACGCTTTAGTAAAAAACCGTGCATATAAGAGATGCAAGATAGCGTGTTCTATGCCACCCACATACTGGTCGACATTCATCCAATAATCAACATCTTGCTTTTCAAAAGCAACATCTGTTCTATTTTCAGAAACATAACGTAAAAAATACCAAGAACTTTGTACAAAAGTATCCATTGTGTCAGTTTCACGCGTGGCATCTTTACCACACTTTGGACATTGACACTTTTTCCATGTGGGATGTGTGTCAAGAGGATTACCTTCTCCTGTTATCTCTACATCATCAGGCAAGGTAATTGGTAAGTTCTCTTTTTTCTCAGGCACAATACCACAATCAGTACAATGGACAAATGGGATAGGTGCACCCCAGTAACGTTGACGAGAGATTCCCCAGTCACGAAGTTTATAATTGACTACGCGTTTACCCAAAGCATTTTCTTCAAAATAGGCGATGATTTTTGCTTTGGCATCTTCATTGGAAATACCATCAAAGCTCTCAGAGTTGATTAAAACACCCTGCCCGGTAAACGCTTCTTCCGCTAAATCACTACTATCATGAGTGATAACTTCTTTTAAAGCTAAGTCATACTTTGTGGCAAAGGCATAATCTCTCTCATCATGAGCAGGAACGCTCATCACAGCACCCCCGCCATAGCCTGCAAGCACAAAGTTTGCAGACCATACCGGTATCTCTTTACCAGTTAGTGGATGAATCACCGTTATCCCCAAGTCTATACCCTCTTTTTCAACAATGCCGCGATCTCTTTCAGACATATTTTGCATCTTTTTAAGGGCTTCTTTTTTATCCTCATCTAGTAAATCATGTGCAATTAAATACTTCACAATTTCATGTTCAGGTGCAAGTGCTGCATATGTCACACCATATATCGTATCAGGACGCGTCGTAAAGACAGAAAAAGTGTTGAAATTTTGCCCTAGTTTTTTATCAGATTCTTCAGATAAAGCAAAAGAAAATTCTAACCCTTCACTTCTACCTATCCAATTTTCTTGCATCGTTAAAACTTGTTTTGGCCACCCTTTTTCTAAGGTTTTTAAATCATCCAATAACTCTTGTGCATACTTTGTGATTCGGATATAGTATCCTGGCATATCTCGTTGTTCTACTTCTTGATCACAACGCCAGCAACAGCCCTCAACCACTTGCTCATTGGCAAGGACTGTATGACACGTTTCACACCAGTTAACCGATTGACTCTTCTCATATAAAAGTCCCTCTTCATACATCTTGATGATGAACTCTTGCTCAAACTTAGAGTAGAGTGAATCAGAAGTGGCAAATTCTCTTTTTTTAGAAAATGAAAGCCCCAAAGATTCTAACTCTCCACGCATATAATCTATATTTTCATAAGTCCACTTTTTAGGATGTAGTTTATGTTTGATAGCCGCATTTTCAGCAGGCATCCCAAAACTATCCCAGCCGATAGGATGCAAGACATTAAAGCCTTGTGTGCGTGCATGCCTAGCGATGGCATCACCAATACTATAATTTCTCACATGCCCCATATGGATACGACCACTAGGGTAGGGAAACATACTTAATATGTATTTTTTCTTTTTACTTTTATCATTACTTGGCTCATTGATATCATTAATATTCCAATAGTTTTGCCATTTTTTTTCTATTTCTTTAGGATTGTATTGCATTAAAACTCTTCTCTCACTTTTGATGATTCTACTAAAACCAGTGCCATAGAAAATAGGTTTGAAACCACAGCCCCCACTGCCATAGCAACAGCTGCCGTCATATCACCAGCAAGTTGTGCATATAAAAATGCAGGAATCAGATGCAAATCTGCCACCAAAGAAGAGGCAAATAGTTCTGCAGCCAAAAGATTTTTAACACCAATTTTTAAAAAAGTTGATACCAAGTTAATACTAGCTGCGATAAAAAGTGCAATCGTATTGTGATCAAACAAAAACCCCACCGTCGTTGTCAAAGACATCAATGCGAAAAATATATAAACTACCTTACCCCAATCCATCCTATGCCTCCTTGCTTGAGAGCAAAGCTCCCAAACAATTCCTAGTACTAAAGCTTCGCCCTTGGCAAGAAGCATGACCCAATGTTTCTTTAGTATTAAATTTCATCTATATTTTCCTTACACTATCATGATAGCTTTATTAAAGTGTGCCGCCCTCGTATTGGGCTCTCATTTTTTCTTTTTCTATTCTTAGTTTCTCTTTTTGTGCCTCTTTTTTCTTGAAATCTTCTACAGAAAATCCAAGCCATTTAAGAAATGGTGATGCCACAAATATAGAAGAGTATGTTCCAACAACCACACCTACCAACATCGTAAAGCTAAATCCATGAATGATTTCTCCACCAAATAGGAAAAGTGTCAAGACCACGAAAAATGTTGTCAGTGATGTCAATGTGGTACGTGAAAGTGTATTGGTAACAGATTCATTGATGATGGTAAATAAATCATACATTTTAGAACCCCTAATTCCCTCACGAATTCTATCAAATACAATAATTGTATCATTGAGTGAATACCCTAAGATGGTTAAAAGTGCCGCTAAGATATCGAGGTTTACATCCACTTGAAAAAGGGCAATCATCCCTAAAGCGATAGAGACATCGTGCACCAAGGCAAAGATACTAGCCACCGCAAAACGCCACTCAAATCTAAAAGCGATATAAATCAAGATAGCAAGAATAGAGAGTCCCATCGCCATGAGGCCTTTTTCACGAAGTTCTGAGCCAACTTTAGGTCCAACCATATCAACCCGTCTTACTTCAAAATTACCAGAACCTTTTAGTAGTTCCCGTACAGAATCTCCGATATCATTTCCCACAGCTGTAGAAGTTGTCGGGATTCTGATGACAACTTCTTCAGCTGAACCAAACTCAGTCACCGATGCAGAAGCAAATCGTGCATCTTTAGCAATACCTTCTCTGATAGTCGCAATGGGTGCAGGTGCATCATACTTTACTTGTACGATAGTTCCCCCGGCAAAATCAATCCCATAGTGTAAACCTTTGGTAAAAAGTAGCGCATAAGAGACCAACACCATTAAAACAGAAAAAGCTAAAAATGCCTTGCTTTTGCCCATAAAATCATGGACTTTGTTACCTTTAAAAAATTCCATTACTTACCTCCCTCTATGATACCAAACCATTTACGTAGGTTTTTACTTTTCTCTATACGAGGTAATAGCCAGTCATACACACCATGCGTCCCAACAATAGCCGTAAGCATTGAAGCTAGGATACCGATACTGATAGTCAAAGCAAATCCTTTTATCGCACCCGTTCCATAGACATATAGCACTACCGCCGCGATAAGTGTCGTAATGTTAGCATCTAAAATAGCTGACATAGCGTTGTCATATCCCTTTTCTATAGAGTGCTTGATAGATTTACCAGCATGTAGTAACTCCCTGACCCGTTCATTGATAATAACATTGGCATCCACAGCCATACCAACAGTAAGCACGATACCCGCCATACCAGGAAGTGTTAGTGTTGCACCAAACATCGCCATAATCGCAATAATTAAAAAGAGGTTGGCTACCAGGGCGACATCGGCTATTAAACCGGCATATCCATAATAGACAATCATAAAGATAAATACCAAAGCAAATCCAGACATGAGTGCTATCATAGAAAGTCTGATACTATCTGCACCCAATGAAGGGCCTACAGATCTTTTCTCCTCCAAGGTAACGGGTGCTAAAAGTGCTCCTGAACGAAGTGCGATAGCAACATCATGCGCCTCTTGCACAGTAAATCCACCAGAGATTTGACCATGTCCACCACCAATACGTTCACGAATTACCGGCGCAGAGTAAACCACACCATCCAAAACAACCGCCATCCGATTGCCCACATTATCACCAGAAAACTTACCAAAGATTTTGGCTCCAGCAGAGTTGAGTGAAAATGAGATGATAGGTTGATTGGATTGATCATATGCCACACGTGCATCAGTCATCATGCTACCATCCAGCACAGGCACTTCACTAACGAGGTACTTCACACCCTTCGTTTTTGCATCATCTAAGATAAGATTACCATACTCTTTCGCTTCTGCCTCTGAGAGTTTATAGACTTGATCAGATCTTTTTTCATCCACAGCCATCAGTTGAAGATACGCAGCTTTGGCGATAAGTTCACGAGCCCGTTGCTCTTCTTGGGGTGTTTTGATACCTGGAAGTTCTACAAGAATTTTATCTTTACCCTGCTTTGCTACGGTAGGTTCAGAGAGACCAAACTGATCGAGACGATTTCGTATCGTATCAACGGCTTGTTTAATAGCATATTCTTTGATGAGGATTTTCTCTGCATCTGTAAAGCCAAGGGTATAATTTTCCCCATTTTTTTGGATATCAAGCCCTTTGATTTCTGAGAGCATTTTGTCCATCTTCGGCAATTCATCTTTATCTAGTACAGTAAAGGTCACTTCTTCTTCTGAAAGCTTTAAATCATCTATGATAATATCTTCATCCTCAGCAAAATACTTCACTGAAGAGGCAAGTGTTTTCACCTTAGACTTGATAGCCTCTTCAGTCTGTACCCCTAAGAGCATATGAAGCCCACCCTGAAGGTCAAGCCCTTTAACAAGCTTAGGCCCTTTATCCGTATCAAAAAAAGTAGGCACCGAAGCCACCACACCAAAGAGCATGGCTACAGCAAAAAGTATAAGGCGAAAATTCATTGCTTATGCTTCAATTTTTCGAGCGATAAACTCTCTAGAAACTTTTACGATGGTATCATCATTAAGTTTCACTTTGATAAACTCTTCTTCAGCTTTAACAACATCACATATCAAACCACCGTTTGTGATAATTTTATCACCTTTTGTGAGTCCTGCTAGCATCTCTTTGTGTGCTTTGGCTTGTTTTTGTTGTGGGCGAATTATTAAAAAATAAAAAATTCCAAATAAAACTATAAGCGGTAACAACGATGCAAAAATATTTTCTTGACCCTGCATATCCATCCTTTTCGATTAAAAATTTAAGGAGATATTTTACTACTATTAACATAATAAAGGGCTTTAGTATAGCGGCACTTCTTTCGCTATTTATATATCTTCACTATTTTGGCTTTGAAGATCAACTGTTTTTACAGATATCCACCACTATATCAGCACTTCTTGGCTTTTACCTCCTGCTTTCAAGTAGCCGTATCACGCTTTTTTGGGCAGGGGCCTTGACTGCACTTTTATGGTTTTACTGGGTGCCTTTCTCTTTTCGTTACTATGACTTGAGCTATCTTATCCCACTTTTAACACTCTTTTTCTCTCTTGTGTATGGATTAATTTTCTGGTTTGTAGGACTCTTTTCACCCATTGTACGGGCTTTTCTTATCACAGGACTCTCCTATATCCATCCGCTAAATTATAATTGGTTCGTTCCTGATATGGCATTTATAGATAGCTTTTTTGGTATAGAGAAGTGGCAGTTTGGGCTTATCATGATAGCCCTTGGACTTTTTATCATGATAGCCCATCCACTTCGTTATCTCACCCTAGCTATCATGATAGGCGCACTCAATTTCACACACCCTGCCCCACTACCACTGCCAAAACAGAGTATCTATCTCGCTTCTTTACATACCCCACAAGATAAAAAATGGGATGAAGCCTACAAAGAGAAGAGCATTCAAACAAATTTCAACATCATCTATGATGCTATCTCCCAGAAGTATGATATCGTCGTACTTAGCGAGAGTGCTTTTGCTCTTTTTATCAACCGTGATGAGGGGATTTTGAAGAAGTTATATGCCCTTTCAAAAGAGATAACGATTGTGACAGGGGGACTCTATTTTGATGGAAAAAATGCTTATAACTCTACCTATTATTTTATCGATGGGCATGTACAAATCGCCAATAAAGTCGTCCTTGTTCCTTTTGGAGAAGAGATTCCTCTGCCTAAATTTATCTCTAAAATTATCAATGATATCGTATATGATGGTGCTGAAGATTATATCGCTGCATCCAAACCTAGTGATATCAACATCAAGGGAGAAGTGTTTAGAAATGCTATCTGCTATGAAGCCACACGTTCAGAGTTATTTGTGGGGAATCCACCCTTTATGATTGCCACTAGTAACAATGCCTGGTTTACCCCTTCTATCGAGCCAACTTTACAGAAACTCTTGTTGCGCTATTTCTCTCGTATTCATAAAACAGTCATTTATCACTCTGCCAATATGGGGGAGAATGCTCTTATCCGTTAAACTCTTTATCTCTAATCTCATAGCAAACACCTCTCTCACCACCACCTTCTACCATAGCAGTGATAGCAAAACTAATGCGTTTTGCTGCGCTTAAGTCTCCAGAATTTATCATGATAAGGTGTTTAGTGCCATCATATTCAATCACCCTCTTCCACGATTTTCCGCCATTATTTGACATCATCAATAGCGATTTAGCGTCTTTGGAATTTGGATTATTTAACACTGACCATATCTCATTACCTCTTCTAATTAAATCATGTATAGGACTTCTTCTATAAGGGTCTGGAATCACTTTTTTTGTAAATTTTTTACCATCATAGCTCTCAACTAAAAAATTTGTACCACCAAGATAATCTGTACCAAAGATCATCTTATTATCATGTTCAACCATAGAGGTGTATCCACCCATTTGGATATGAAACTTTGTCACTAAATTCCAAGGGTTTTGTGAAAATTTGAATTTTATCAAATCTTTACTAATCCAAAGTTGTTTTTTATTGTCACCATCAGCTAAAATAAGACGATCAAGCACCTTACTATACTTTATCATATGTACATGCTTGTTCACACCTTGCTTTTTGAGAAAGTCTGATCGTTCCCAACTTTTTCCCAAGTCCGAACTCCCGTATATATACGCGATATTTGCCCACAAACCCTCTTTAGCTACATTGCCATACTCTCCGATAAACAATCTGCCATCTGGTATTTGCGTCATCCCATAATGATGAAAGATACTGCTATCTTTTTCTGAAAGATTCAGTGAAAGTAGAAAACTTTTTCCCGCATCATCACTTCTGTAAATCTCACCCTTGGTATCTACAAAGATAACATCTTCTTGGCTGATAAAAATCGCTTTAATCACCCATTTAAAGGTGTGAAGTTTTTCAAGTGTTTTACCATTATCTATACTTTTATAGAGTACGGTGTTATCATCTGCTAAACAGCCATAAATAGTGTTATGACTATCTCTATGAAAAAGTTTCCAGTTGCGTGTTAACTTGATTTCAAATGCCTCATCTTTGGTGTTTTCATCAAAATTATACGAAGCTAACGCATCATCCTCTTTTAAGATAAATGGCATGTGTTCATCAAATCGAATATAGGCATTCTTAGAGAAGAGCCCCATTTTATGGCGTGCTTCCCATACCGCAAAAGAGGAAATCTCACGCAGTTTCCCACTTTTAATGACATCTTTTACCAAGGGGAAAAAAGCAAGAGCTAGGTGAAATGCTTTATCTAACCCTTTTTTCTCAGCTAAATGACTGTACTTTTTGGTGATTATTGTTCCCACTTACATTCCTTCTCTTTTCTTTAAAATTGTATCATAGTGATGGATAATTTTTTCAATAGCAAATCTCTCTTTTGTCATATCACTCATCGCCTGCGCATCAAAGTCATGTACTTTTGTTTTTTCTATCATTTTTGCAAAGGCTTCTTTATCAAAAGGTGCTACTAAAAACCCATTTTTCCCCTCTTCTACGATTTCACTCACCCCTCCAGGAGAGCTAAAAGCAACCGTAGGTGTACCACAATAGTTGGCTTCCAGAACAACATTTGCTAAGCCCTCATAACGAGAACTAAGCACTAACACATCCGCTCTTTTCATATAGGCAAAAGGATTATCACTAAAACCCGCCATGGTGACACTACTTTCAAGTCCTAGCTCTTTTATCTGCACTTCTAACTTCTCTTTATCCCCGCCTTCACCTAAAATAGTCAGATGATAACTTTCATCTAAGCGTGTCATGATTGGTAGCAGTATATCATACCCTTTTTGGTAGCCTAACTTCCCTACCGCCAAAAGGTTATACTTATCACTTGGTAAATTCACACCCTTATCTTCTAAAGATTTTTGTGCAACATCTTCCGTATTGAGGGGGTTATAAATAATCACCATTTTAGATTTATCAATGCCATAATTTTCTATGAGATCATCACGCATAAACTTTGCTTGCGTCACGATAACATCAAAGTTCTTATAAACTTTTTTATAAAGCCAATCAAAAAGACGGGGATATTTTTCTCTCTTATTACGCACAGAAACGGTATTGGATTCTCTGGCAATAAAAGTAATATTTTTAGAGAAAAAAGGACGAATTATGGCAACAATAAGATTGAGATACGCCAGAGTGCTAAAGACAACATCTGGCTTTTTATCTTTGATAACTGAAATGATTTTAAAAACGGCGTAGCGCGCTTGTGTAGCTTTTAAGTCAATCACTTCGATATCTTTAGGAATCATATCCAGATAGCGACCTTCTCTTTTCATCATCACCAATATAGGTTCATACACCTGCCTGTCTAAATGACTAAGTAGTGTCATGATAACCCGTTCTGCGCCACCACCATTCATAAAAGGAATAAAAAATAAAATACGTGTTTTTTTCATTTTATGATTATAGCGGTTCATAATAAAGGTATTTATAATCAAACTGCTCAAGCTTATTGAATTTCTTTTTCACAGAGTTTAAAATAATACCAGCGTTCTCTAAGCCAAACTTTTTCACCATAGCGTTTAACTCTTGGATATGTTTAATTTCTGTAAAATCAGATTTAACCACAAACAGATTGATATCCGCATATTTAAATAGGACGACTGCATCTGCGACATAGTTGATAGGCGGTGTATCTAAGATGATATAATCATACTCTTTTTTCAACTCTTTTATCACTGATTTCATACGCGTTGAAGAGAGTAGTTCTGAGGGATTTGGTGATACCCTTCCTGATGTAATGATGTTGAGATTTGGATATATTTCATGTTCCCAAATCGCATCTTTAAGGGGGACTTTACCCGATAAAACTTCACTCATACCAACCTTATTTGAAAGACCAAATTTATGGTGCATCTCTGGACGACGTAAATCCAAAGACAAAATAATCGCCCGTTTTTCACTCATCCCTATGACAGCAGAGAGATTGGCAGCAATAGCCGTTTTACCTTCATTGGGTATAGAAGATGTCACTAAGACAACCTTAGATTTACCACTTGAAGAAATATAATCAAGGTTTGTTCTTATCGCACGGATTGCTTCACTCGCCGTTGAAGCAGGATCTTCAAGAACATAAGCACTATTATAACTTTTATCCTCAATAAAAGGAATAATACCATACAGAGGGATACTTGTTGCTTCAGTTAAATCCTCTGGAGTCTTTATTTTTACATCAAATTTTGAACGCACTATAGAGTGTAAAAGCACAAAAAAGAGCCCTAGAATTGTACTTAATGCCAAGATTAACGGCAATTTCAAATTCAGTTTTTTTGCAATTTTTGCATAATCAATAATATTTATATTGGCATCATGAGAGACCTTCTCTATAGAGAGTTCTGACTGTTTTTGCAACAAATAGTTATAGACTTGATCGTTTACATTGAACACTCTTTCTCGTCGTGCCAACTCTTTCTCTTTACTGGGAAAGTCTGAAAGCATTTTTTGATAGTGGTTTAAATCCTCTATCAATGCACTTTTTCTATCATATACTTGTTTTTTAATACCTGTTACAATATTAACTATTGATAACTTTAAAGATACTATCCCTTTCTCTATACTTCTGACATCGGGGTGTCTTATGGTGAGGTTTGCAAGTAAAACTTCTTTTCTTCTCTTTAACTCTTCTAAATCTTGTACTAATGTCGCTAAAACTGGATATCTATCTTCTAAAGAGGATATAACAACATAATTTCCATTACTAACCTCATTATAAAGCTTTGAAATTAGCGTAAATTCAACCTTTGCGTTTTCTAATGCATCACGAACTGTTGCTTCAGTATTGATGATGGCTTGAATTTGTGCTTGAATATTAGAGATACCATTATTTGATTTATACCCTTCTAAAGAGTTCTCAGACTGTGCTAGTTTTCTGTCTATTGTATTAATTTGATAATCAACAAATTCTAACCTTTTTCTATCTATTTCAGTCTGTTCTTTAACACTATACTCTAGATAATTTTGTATGAGTGTATTCAAAAAATCTTTTGCACGTTGCTCACAGCTATCTTTATAGGTTAGTTTTAAGACACTAGAATCATTAGACGCTGGTGCAACTTTTAAATTCCTTTTTATACTCCCAAGTATAGACTCTTTTGATTGCAATATAAAACTATACTTTCCTTTTTTAAATGCTTTAATTTTTACTATTTTAAATGCTAAATCATCATTGACATATACTTTATTAAATTTATAAATTTTGTTAAAAGTATGAATAGCTTTGCTAGGTTTGAAAAAATTCTTAATTTTCTCTTTACTAGACTCTTTCACTTCTAAAGAAAAAGTATTTTCACCACGTGTTTTAATACTGATTTTTTTACCATAGAGTTGGGGATTGTAAACAATAAAATTTTTAACTTCAAAAGGTGTATTTTTATAAAGTGATTCCATTTTAAATAGTGTATCACTTTTATAATAGAGTACATCATTCTTTATTTTTTCTAATGTCTTTTCTAGAAGTAAATTTGAACGAATTATATCCATCTCAGTTTCTAAGCCAGAGGCTTCACCCGTAGCATTGCCGAAAAAATCTCGTTGGATATTTTGAACATTTTTTATTTTTATTGTGGCATAAGTTCCATACACTGGAGATTGAGAAAAATAATATAAAACTCCTAACGACCAAAACATCAGTAAAATAAGTAGATTAACCCACTTGTATTTAAACAATGCATTTACAATCTTTTTAAAAGGAAGAGACCTGCCCTCATAATCTATGTTCATAATTTTTAATATCCTATCAAATTCTTAATCCTTAAATCGGATAAAAAAGAAAATTATTTAATCGTTTTCCTATTTTCTTCAGCCATAAAGTGCAACAACAACATAAATAGCAAAATGCTTTTTGAATAAAAGGTCACTGAAGCAAAGTCATAGACAAGTATCACAAACATAAAGAGTGAAAAATAGTACCTAAGCCAAAGGTCTCTTACATTGTAAATCTTCCACATTAAATGCACATAAGCGCTATAATATATCCCTAGCCCCACCAGTCCTAAAGTTCCCATAATTTCTACATAATTATTATGCGTATAAAAGCCATTTAAAAAGACCCGAGAAGTATTTACACCCGTACCAAAGATAGGATTCTCTTTAAATACACCCATCATAGTGTGTAAAAAATGGACTCTCTCGGCTGTACTACTATCCTCATGCGTCTCATCACCAAACATACCAACAATTCGCTCAATTACAAAGTCTATTTTCTCCATGAGTAACGCTAAATCTACAAAATAGATAAATCCAACAAACCCTAAAATGAAAAAAATTATAAGATATATTCTAGCCCCTTTATTTAAAAAGACCTGCAGCATAAAAAAGAGTATAACAAAAGCGCCAATAATTAACGAAGTACGAGAAGCAGTCAATAATATCACATAAAAAGAGGCTAAAATATTCAAAATATTAAGGGAAATCAGCCATTTATTTTTAAGATTTTGTATCCATAAGATACTGCCCAAAATCGCATAAAGTGCTAAAAGTCCTATAGCGTTTGGATGCTCGGTAGTACCGATAAAGCGAACTTTTAAGTAGGTAGGATCAACCACATCTATTAGCTCAAATGCTAAAACGCCATTCCATAACATTCCTAGCATAAATCCTGCAAAAATAGCTTCATGAATCTTAAAAATTTTTAATATATTATATATTAGTAAAAAATATACAGCCATTTGCGCCATTCTTCCAACAGTATATATCGAATAGTCAACATCAATCGTCCATGTTAGAGCCAAAACACTATAGAGATAAAATATGATATATATTAATAGCATACTGTTAATATAAAATGTTTTAGATGTATAGACTAATTGATAGAATAAAAAGGATGCCACAAGCACAAGACCTAAAAGTGTAGAAATATAATCATTATGTTCTTTATGAAAAAGCACTATAGAAGCTGTGTATATCATAAATAAAATATAAAAGAACCTCTTTGCAATAACTTCATGCAAAAGAACTTTTTCTTGACTCATATCCATTTCAATGCCTGCCATGATTAGTTTCTCTTCTTGCCATTGAAAAGTAGACCCAAGAGTGGTATTTTAGAAATCAGAAACTTATCTATCATGATAGCTATCGTAGCGGCAACAATAATTTGTATAGTCATTCCCCCTACTCCACCAATACCATAATCTATCAATAAAATACCAACAGCTAGTATTAAAATATGGTGAAAAAGATAGACGGTATAAGAGATTTCAGAGAGGTACCTAAAAAGTTTAGAAGATTGATTGGCAAATTGTTTAAATATAAAAAAACAAAAAGAGCTAGAAAACCACATGCTCACCCCTAATATATACGCTTTTATGATTGTCCAGATAAAGCTATCATGATAGTGGATTTTATACAATATCACGCCTCCCAATAGACTAATAAAAAGGCTAATAAAAGGAGGATAGGTAGAAAATTTACGCAGTAAATTGGCATTGTACTGCAACAATACGCCAAATAAGAAAAATGGTAAATACTTAAAAAGTAACTCTGTTTTTACAATATGGGTAATGGGATATATCTTTCCAATAGCTAGAAGCAGAATAATAAGCCCTGGTAAAAGTAGCAATAAAACCAATGTAAAAGGAATTCTATCTAAAAAATCATCAATTTTTTTGATTAAGGACTCTATTTTGCTACGAAATAACCAAAACAACAATGCGTAAAAAAGAAAATAAAAGACTATGTTAAATAAAAACCATAAATGTGTAACCCAGCCACCACCAAGTAGGTATCTAGAAAATTCAAAATCTATCCATCCCGTTTTGGTCAATAGATACGCTTGTAAACTATTTAAGGTAAGTGCCGTCACAAAGAGAGGTATCATGATACGCCTAAGCCGTACTTTTAAAAACTTTCTCCCTCCATATTTATGTAAAGTCATCGCTGCAAAAAAGCCTGAAATGATAAAAAAAGTGGGCATACGAAAGATATGTACAGCTTGCACTATCACATCCGCAACAAAAGTAGTATCTTCTGCATGAATAATCCAATCTTGCTTAGTAGAAAATGTTTTAGCCGCATGGTAGACTAATCCCAACATCATCAAAATGCCTCGCATAGCATCCATATAAAATATTCGATTGGACATAAATTACCTTTAGTATTTTAAATATATTTAAAAATTAGCACAAATTATTCCATAATTATTTTAATTTTTTTAGAAGATGACGATATTATCTCAACTATACGAATATTTTTACAAAGGGTCTATGTGTTATTTAGTAGTTATGAATTTATCTTTGCATTTTTGCCAATCACTTTTTTCATCTACTTTTATCTCACAAATAAAAATAAACTACTTATAAGTAAACTCTTCTTAGTCATAGCATCACTCTTTTTTTATGCATGGTGGAATGTTGTCTACCTACCTTTGATTTTACTCTCAATGTTTTTTAATTATGGGGTTGGTACACTTCTCTCTAAAGGGCATACGTTTCGTAAAAAATCTCTTTTAATATTTGGAATTGTAAGCAACTTATCGCTACTAGGCTACTATAAATACAGTGATTTTTTTATAGAAAACATAAATATTCTGACAAATAGTAATGTTCCACTATTGCATATGATGCTACCTCTGGCTATCTCCTTTTTTACTTTTCAGCAAATTGCTTATTTGGTAGATAGCTATAGAGGAGAGACGAAAGAGTATGATTTTTTAAACTATGCACTTTTTGTCACCTTTTTCCCACAACTCATCGCTGGGCCTATCGTACACCACAAAGAGATGATGCCACAATTTTCGCAAAAAGAGAATAAATATATCAACTATCACAATGTCGCCTTAGGACTCTTTATCTTCTCTATCGGGCTTTTTAAAAAGATTGTGATTGCAGACACCTTTGCTATCTGGGCAACAGAGGGATTTGATGTTTCTAGTACATTGGGGTTTTATCAAGCATGGGCAACAAGCCTCTCCTATACGTTTCAACTCTATTTTGATTTTTCAGGATATACCGATATGGCGATTGGGGTGGCACTACTCTTTAATATCCGCTTGCCTATTAACTTTGACTCTCCTTATAAAGCCCTCTCTATTCAAGATTTTTGGAGACGATGGCATATCACACTCTCGCGCTTTTTAAAAGATTATATTTATATTCCTCTTGGTGGAAATAGAAAAGGAGAACTGCGTACTTATACCAATCTTTTTATGACCTTTTTACTTGGTGGTATCTGGCATGGTGCGGGTTGGACTTTTATATTTTGGGGTTTTTTACATGGAGCGGCACTTGTTATCCATCGGGCGTGGTCAAAGCTTCAGATAAAAATGCCTCTGCTTTTAGCTTGGTTTCTTACCTTTAACTTTATCAATATCGCTTGGGTCTTTTTTAGAGCAAAAGAGTGGGATGATGCGATAAAGGTTTTAAGGGGTATGTTTGGTTTGAGTGGTATTGGAATCAGACTTAATAGTTTAGAAATTTTAGCACTTATAATTGGCTTTTTTATACTGTTAGCCTGCAAAAATAGTACCTATTATTATCACAAAAAGTTTACATTTAATAAAAAAGAGATGGCTATCATGATAGTGTTTTTTACTATTTCTATTTTAGCCATTCGATTGAGGAATTCAAGTGAATTTTTATACTTTAACTTTTAAAAAAAAGATACTCATAGCCTTAGGGGCTATCATCTCACTCTTTATCTTATTTGATATTGCTCTTTATGTGCTCGTAGATATGAAAAGCACAAAAACAAACTTTATCGATGATAAGTTTTCAAAGATAAAACATTTTCAACGCAACGCGACAAAAGATAGAGAAATTATATTTGTCGGAAGTTCTCGTACATTTTTTAATGTCGCTACTAACACCTTTAAAAATAATGGTTTAGATATCTATAACTTTGGCATCTCAGGGGCACAATTTGAAGATTATCCTACTATCATCGCTGAAATTGTAAAACATCCTCCCAAAGAAGTCATCATTAGTTTAACCGTAGATAGACTCTATGACAAGCTAGAGATATCAGGACTACCCACACTTGAAGAGATTGGGTATTATGCCTCTATCGACAAAATTATGGCATTAGAAGCACTAAAGCAGTGGTTTGTCAACCTTCATCTCTTTTTAGTACACTCTGAGACTATTTATTATAAAATCGTCTCACTTTATGAGAAGTTTGAACCTCAAAATCAAAAAATCACTACCACGCTAAAAAGTGACAGCAATAACTATGATACCCTTAGTGAATGTCATGTCTTTGATGTGCAACATACAGCTGATATCTTAACTACACTCAAATGCACAAATGGAGATGGTGTTCTCATAGGTAATCATATCACAAAGAAAAAACAGGCACCAATACAACTTGAGAAATTTAATGAAAAATCAATACAGTATATAGAACAGATGGTTTCAACACTACAAAAGCATCATATCAATGTCACATTCGTTTTTGAACCAATACTACACAACCCTTATAAATATGACATCAAAAAAATTCAGAATCGTTTTAAAAATGTTACGATTTTAGATCTCAGCTCTTATGAAGTTGAAGAGAAGTTTTGGGCTGATGCTGGACACTTTAACTATAAAGGACGGAAAAAATACTCTCAGTATTTATCTGCTAAGATGAAGGCACTAAAGAACTAGGAGTCTCTATCATGATAGCTCATAAGGTAATACTGATAATGCTTTTTCTTGTGCACCTCTATGCAAACACTTCTGAGATTATTGGTGCGAGAGAAGTCACTTCTTCACACATACCAACTGCACTCATCGTCTCTAACAATGGTACTGGAGACCTTTGTACACTAAAAAATCCCTGTGCGTTATACCATGCCTTAACAAAGCTCAAAGCGGGTAGTACACTCTATCTTCGCGGTGGTTTATATAACTTAAACAAAAGTCTCAAAGTGCCTATCTCAGGAACAAAAACAGTACCTATCATGATAGCCAGCTACCCAAATGAACAAGCAATTTTAAATGGCAATCAAAGCAAAAATAGTCTCAAAGAAGGGGGAGAGATTATCAGAAATGGTATACATCTTCAAGGGAGAGAGTATATAAGTATAAAAAATCTTGAAATTACTCATATGGGTGCACGTGGTATAAATATACTCTATAGTAGTCACATCACCGTAGAAGGATGTAAGATACATGATAATTTTCTTAGTGGTATCACTATCTATGGTGGTAATTTTGATGCGCCTTACAAGCCTTATAAGTATGGCTACAACACACTCAAAGACAATATCATCTATAACAACTCCGATGCAGGGCTCTCTCTACTTCAAAAAGATAAGGAGGGTCACACCTATAGTTACGAAGAGGGAGACAATGCAGATGGTATCTCCGTCTCTTCAGGAAAATATAACCGCATCATCCACAACACTGTCTATGCCAACGCCGATGATGGCATAGACCTTTGGCGTTCTAACAACTCTTATGTGGCATACAATATGGTCTATGACAATGGACGCGGACGCGGGGGCAATGGCAATGGTATCAAAGCAGGAGGAAATAGGCATTTTGATAACAAAGAGGACTCACCCAATGGTAAACTAGCCATCGTTGAACACAATATCGCCTTTAAAAACAAGCGAATCGGTTTTGATATCAACTCAGGAAAAAAAGTTACTTACCAGTACAACACAGCGTGGGAAAATGGGGCAGAAGGATTTACTAGCTACGATGATACCATGGTTAAAAATAACTTAGCCGTGGGCAATGCCAAAAGAACTATCATAAAAGCTAAACATAAAAACAACTCATGGCAAACAGCGACACCCATCACCTTTATCACAACAGACTATCATGATAGAGACTTCCTAAGAACTACTGATGCTATCGATCAAGGTGCCTATGCCACAACACCTTCACGCTCTTATCATGATGATTATCCTATTGTCCCTATCTTTCTCATCGGCGACTCAACAGTCTATAATAATACACGTGGAGAACAAGGATGGGGTTCTAGTCTAGCTATATTTATGAAAAACCCTAAGATGTTATTTAATCAAGCACGATCAGGTGCAAGTAGTGCTAGCTATAAAAATCCAGCAAAAAATCATCATGATTGGGAGAGTACCAAGCAACTTATTAAAAAAGAAAGTTCCAAGAATGGGGGTTATCTATTTATCCAGTTTGGACACAATAACAAAGATAAAAACTACCAAGCCTTTTACCAAGATTTAAAGTCCTATATCTCAGAAGCAAAAGCACTAGGACTTATACCTGTACTTATTACCCCCGTAGCAAGATTATGGAAGTATGATGCATCCCATAAAAAATTCCCGCAAGTGCTAAGAGATTTAGCTAGAGAAGAACATCTGCTTTTACTCGACTTAAATAAAAAAAGTAGAGAAATCTTTAACACCTATGCTAGCCATGACGCAGTAGCAAAGAAATTTGGCTATGATGACCATACCCATTTTAATCCAAAAGGTGCAGATATCGTAGCATCATGGGTAAAACTCTTAGCCTGTGAAAGTGATAAACAACTTTGTAGTCAGTTCAAATAGCTACCTATTTACCCGCTTTAAGTACCTGACACTCCTTTGTGATAAAAGTATCAAGATTCTCTTTTGTTACTAAAGTCCCAAAATCTTCTGGCACTTTGATACTCCTATCATGATAGATTCTAGCAGCCTTCATCGCCCCAACCTCTGGAATGTAGTGGTTGACTTCGTAATAATTTTTATCATCATTGGTGATACTATTATACCCTGAGAAATACCATATATCATGATAGCCCACAAGCAACTTCACAAACCCCAATACATCCTCAATCTTAAAAGCATCCATCCGTATATGGTTGTAAGCCGTTGTCAATACCGTCAATCGAACATCATGTGCTTTGCAAAGAGAGACTATCTCTTTAAAATCTGCCATAATAGCGTCAATATTTTTCTCCATCCCGCGTGTGCGTCTCGCCACCTTATGAAAAGAGTGCTCGTTTTTGACATACGTGTCGATATCTTTTTGACGTAATATATCCTTATGGGGAACAAACCACTGCCCACTTCCCTCTATATCAAATTTCGTAGCATTGTTCTCTGTGGTAGAGAGACGAATCTTTTCAGAAAGTGCAGAAAAAGGAAAAATTGTCAAGTACTCCAAGTAAAATTTCCAAGCCGGTGTACCCGTCAAGAGATAGTGATGTTTCTGTCCATGATTATTGTGTTTGCCATATTCTCTCATATTGGTCAAATCTATCTGAAGGTAGATATCTTTCACATCAAAACCGCCCTCCTCCAACAAATACTTGACTAAAAGTTTAAAATCATAAAGATTGGAAGAAGAGCATGTTAAATTGTAAAATCTTCTATTAGGTAGGTATCTCTCCAACACTCTAGGGTCTGTCGTACCGATAGAAGAACTTCCTAACATAAAAGCATTATAGCGTTCTTTATGGGCATTTAAGTAGTCTATCTTCACTACCCGTTCATTGGGTCTTTGTGTCTTATCAAACACCTTCACATCAAACACACCATAAGGATCGATGAGGTAATTAACCAAGCCCATAAAAATGATAGCAACAAAGACGATAAAAAACCATATTTTGATAAATGTTTTACTTTGCATTCAAAACCCTAAAAATTAAAATATAAAAATTCTGACACTTTATTAAGTGAAAAGAATGCTGCCACAAACATCATCGCACCTACGACGGCATATATCCGGCTTAGTCTCTCTTGATGTAGATAATAGGCACTATTTTTCAAGGCCAAAACCACAATAAAGCCCAAGACTAACCCAAGTAAGGTCATATTTGTCCCCTTAACATGCGCCATAAACATGCCAAATTCAATATGAAAATCTTTTAAAAAAGCTAACTTCTCTGCCAATACATTTGGTAATGCGATACCACTCATTCCAAACATCCCTTTTAAAACTTTTATCGCATCATCCCACTCTTTTGCTCTAAAAAAGACCCAAGCGATATTGATAAAGTTAAAGGTCAGAAACCAAGCTAAAAGTAGAGGTATTTTTATCTGAAGCTTTGACCATGCCCGATGGATAACAAGTGCCGCTCCATGTAAAAAACCCCAAAATATAAAAGTCCAACCAGCACCATGCCAGATACCCCCAAGTAAAAAAGTGGTAAAAAGATTGGCATAGGTACGCACTTCTCCTTTTCTATTTCCTCCTAGTGGGATATAGATATAATCTTTCAAAAAACGTGAGAGCGTGATATGCCAGCGTCTCCAAAAATCTTGGATAGAGACTGCCTTATAGGGTGAATCAAAGTTAATGGGCAAGCGGATATTAAAGAATAGTGCCACCCCTATCGCCATATCGGTGTATCCTGAAAAATCAAAATAGAGTTGAAACGTATAGGAGAGACTTGTTATCCACCCTTCGATAAGATTTAACACTTCAGCATTGTCAAATCCCTGTGTCGCTTCTATCGCAAAACTATCTGCAATCACTACTTTTTTAAAGAGCCCCATAGAAAAGATAAAGAGTCCCAAAGCAATGTTATTGTAATTGATAGTGTTATTCTCTTTTTGCGTAAATTGTGGCATCATCTCTTTATGATGCACGATAGGCCCAGCGATGAGTTGTGGGAAAAAGGTGACAAAAAGTGCATAGTTTAAAAAGTCATACTCTTTGGTCTCTTTTTTATAACTATCAACAAGATACGCTATCTGCTGAAATGTAAAAAATGATATAGCCAATGGCAATGCTAGATGCAACAATCCTATATCAGTTTTTAAAATGGCATTTATATTTTCTATAAAAAAATCACTATATTTATAGTAACCTAGTAGTACCAAGTTACTTACAATCCCAAATGCTAAAAGAGATTTTTTACGAAAAGTATGCCCCTTAGAGAGAAGTGTACCAACCCCATAGTTAAAAAACATTGAGAATAAAATCAAAGGTAGGTAGATAACATTCCACCATGCATAAAAAAAGAGAGAAGCTAAAACTAAGAAGCCTTTACTACTCTCAATAAATCCTCGACTTCGAATATAAAAATAGAGTAAAAAAGTCAATGGCAAAAAACTAAATATAAAGATGTACGAATTAAATAACATTTACTTACCTTTTTAAACACAATATCCTACTTGATAGCTGTATTACTTTATTACATATCATATTGCATATATTCATACTATAACATCGGACAAAAAAAGAACTTTTTTAATTAATTGCTACAAATTGACACAATCCCACAACAAGTCATGTTTCTTAACTATAACTTTAACCACATTAGTTCCTTAAGTTAGCTACACTCACTCTAAATATCTTAAAGGGAACAATATGTTATTAAAAAAGAGTCTGCTTGTCAGTTTAACAGCTTGCCTGTTCATTGCTTGTGGAGGCAATGTTACACCAGCGGGAGGAGTACTCAACACTATAGAAAAAGAACAAGAAAGCTTGATGCTAAAAAGTCAAAAACCCATAGATTTTGCCATTTTAAATACACACCAAGAGTCTAAAACACTAAGAGGAGAACAATAAATTTGAAAACACAATATATTAAAATACTTATGGCTTTATTTTTACTTATCAGCACACTTCACGCATCTCAAACAATCTATGAAGATGCAGAAGATGGGAACACAGATGGCTGGAGTATTTATGATAACAACCCTGCTGGTGCACGTATAGATAATATACTAGATGCTCAAACAAATTCTCAAGTGATACAACTTGAAGGTAGTGATGTTCTCAATGGATATCAATTGGGAAACTTTAGTAATAGAGCCGGTGCATGGAACAATAAAACAGAAAGTATCTTAACACTTGATGCAAAGATGGATGGATATTATATGTTTTATGTCATTGTTATGACAGAAAAAGGTCACAGATATCTCTACTATTCATCACAAAATGATGACAGAGGGGTTATAGGTGATGGTAGTTATATTCATATCGGCTTAGGAACTACCCATATGGATAACCAATGGTACTCAGAAAGTAGAGATTTAGTAGCAGACTTGAAACGATATGAACCAGACAATACTATTATATCAGTCGATGGACTTATGATTAGAGGTAGTGGTAGTGTGGATAATATCATACTCTCAAATAATCAAGATGAAGCAGAAGAAAAGATATATTATGAGTCAGCAGAAGAGGGAAATACAGCTAAGTGGACTATCTATGATAATGCACCAGCAGGAGCAACCATCAGCAATATTCAAAGTCCTACCAAAGATAGTCATGTTATTCAATTTAATGGTGATGGGACTCAAAATGGCTATATGATTGGGAACTGGGCAGGCAGAGTGAATGCTTGGAATGACACACAAAGAACACAACTATCTTGGGATATGAACTTTGCTGAGTGGAGCATGATATTTGTCAATGTTCAGACAACACAAGGACATAGATATCTCTACTACACACCTCGGGCAAGTGATAGAGGTCTTCTCTATGGTGAGTATATCCATCATGGTTTAGGTAATCAAGTATCTTCTGGGTCTTGGTTTACCGTGACAAGAAATCTCCAAGCAGATTTACAAGAGTATGAACCAGCAAATACAATCATATCAGTCAATGGCATGCTCATAAGAGGAAGTGGGGAAATTGATAACATTACAATGTCAACTTCAGCACAAGAAGTAGTAAATAGCAATGCAAAGATATTTATCATTGGAGATTCCACGGTACATAATGACTCTCAAGGTGAAATGGGATGGGGGAGTAAATTGGGAACCTACATGCAACATCCAAATAACGCCTTTAATCGTGCAAGATCTGGTTCAAGTAGCAAAACGTACAAATATGATAGTGCTAGTCATCATGATTGGTCTACAACTAAAACAATGATGCAAGATGCTGACACGTCACATGGTGCTTATCTCTTTATACAATTTGGACATAATGATGAAAAGGATGGCTATACCTACACACAACCAGGACGATATAATTCTTATTATACTGAGTTGGAAGTATATGTAGATCAAGCAAGAGATTTAGGGTTTACGCCTGTGTTAATTACCCCAGTAAGTCGTCAATATGTTGGGTCACGTACCCATGGAGAATATCCTCAAACTATGAAAGATTTAGCATCTGACAAAGGAGTATTACTTCTAGATTTAGAGTATAAAAGTTATCTAGAGTTTAAAAAATATCCAAGTGATGCTGCGCTTCAAGAAGTCTTTCACTATGATGATGGCACACACTTTAATCCAAATGGTGCTGCCATAGTAGCTGGCTGGGTGAAAGAGTTGGCTTGTCAAAAAGATCAAACACTTTGTGGACAATTTTATTAAATACTACTATCAAAAGTATGCTAAAGTAATTTAAAGTACTTTAGCATACAAATCGTACCTTATACCCTTCAATGAACTTTCCAATTTAACTCACACTTTTCATAGTAATTGTTTAGAAAACAAGAAAATAGCCGATATCTCCAAGGAAACTATAAGCACAGGAGTAGAATGATGAGAATTAAAAAAGTCGTATCCCTATTATGTACATTAGCTTTGTATAGCACATTGCAAGCGACTGTATATGAGAGTAATGTTATTGATATACCGGCCGATGGGTATGTCATAGGTGATTTAGCACAAAGTGC
>JAJRSK010000044.1 GCA_024278835.1 Campylobacterales bacterium
ACCAAGGCATCCTCTTCAAATGCTCCAAATGCGTTAAAAGCTTGGTCTGCAAGTATGTTTCTATCGGCTAAAAATAGTATGCGTGGGCTTCGGCTAAAGTCGCCTTTTAAGTTCCATTTGGCATGAAAAAGCTTCCATGCTATCTGAAAAGCAATAGCCGTTTTACCAGTCCCAGTAGCTAGGGTAAGCAGTATGCGTTTTTTCTCATCGCTTATGGCTTCTAGGGTTTTGGTAATGGCATTTTCTTGATAGTATCGTGGCGACCATGCTCCCCCTTTGTCCTCAAAAGGCACAGCAAAGAGTCGCTCTTGTATAGTCTGCTCTGTAGGAAAGGTCATCTCCCACAGCTCTTGTGGTGTGGGGTAAGTGCTTATCTCTTGCTCTTGGGCTTCTTGCATATCTACAGCATAGATGCGTTTACCATTGGTTGAGTAAGTGTAGCGAATGTTCAGACGTTGGGCATAGTCTTTGGCTTGGGTTAAGCCCTCACTGTAAGGCAAGTCTCGTTTTTTGGCTTCGATGACAGCTAAGTTTCTGTTTTTATAGACTAACACATAGTCAGCACTTAGTGTTGCACCTCTTCTACCAGCTCCAAGCAGTCGCCCTTTGGTGATGGGAAACTCTCGTCGTATGCGACTCCCCTCAACCACACCCCAACCAGCTTTAAGCAATGTAGGGTCTATCAGTTCGGCTCTTGTCTCTGCTTCATTCATAAGCTCTCCTCGTAACTAAGTTCGCCTCTAAACGCTTTTTCTAAAATAGATTTTTTTAGCTCTTCTAGGTTGTTTAGTTTTTGTTGGTAGTGGGTTTGGAGAGTATGTGATAATTCATAAATTTTATCTAACTTTTCAACTATTTCTTTTTGTCTTATTAATGATTTCAAATAATTTATTTTAAGGTCACCAATTTTGGTAGGAGATGTATGTCTAACTTTTAAACCTGTTCCCGTATGATGTAGTTCTTTTCTCACATATTGAGTATTAAAAAGATAATATACAAAATTATTTACCCATGGAATATCTTTATTAGGTAAAACTAATCCTAATCTTTGATTATGTAAAAATTTATCATTCTCTGGAACAAGAATAGGACTTCCTAATAAACCTGATGCCTGTTCTGTCATAGCTACCAATAAATCATTTTTATTTAAAATGAATCCACTAGGAATTTCTCCATCATAATATTTTTGCTTTTCTTTTCTGTCTCTATAGCCACCTGATTCATAAAAATTTCCAGGAGTCAAAAGCACATATTTCCCACTGCTTGAAAAATATTGACTTTTAAAAGCAAAACCATGTTTTATTTGACAAATTGAACTAAATTGAATCTCAACCCACCCCTCGCCACGCTGAGAAAAGACTTCATTGAGCTTAGAGTCAAAAAGTGCTTGGGCATTGTGTAGGTTCTGCTCTAGGTTTACTTTGGCACGGTCAAGCTTGGCAAACACAAGGTCAAGGGTCTTTACGATTTGGGCTTGTTCGGGGAGTGGTGGGATAACTAACTCAATTTTTCTAAACTTTGGAACATTTAAATTTTTTTGAGCAGTTCCTCTAGCTAAAGAATAAATGTAATCATTTAAATAAAAAAATTGTAAATTTAAAAACTCTTGCAATATTTGTTCACTATCTTTTGGTTTAATAGTAAGCCCACTATCGTTAAGAAAAAACTCTCCTCTTACAAATCGGGTACATTTTTCAGACATTGCAAATCGTGCAACAACTAAACAATCTTTTCTGTTGAATACGTCCATAAAAAAAGTTGCTCCACCTCCTCCATACACAGGGTAGATAGTACCTCCATCTCTTTTTCTTACAACACGAGTTCCATATTCAATATCACAAAACTCATCAAGCTTCTTTACCTCCCACCCCTCTTTCATATCAACCCTCGCACCACAGCCAATATCTCAGCTGTCTCTTTATCTAAACTCTCCATCTCATCAAGTATCTCACTAGGTTTTCGCAGAGGAGCCTCTTCTGGTGTATTTGGGTTTTTTACACTCAAATCATAAGTAGTTTCATCAAGTGTTGCGATGTCTAGCATCCATGAGAGTTCTGTTTCAGGCATGGTTTTTTGTAGCTCTACAAATTCGCTCAAATCTTTGTCATTTAGTGGATTGGTTTTTCCCATATTTCGCCCTGGGTTTAGCTGATAAAACCATGTTTTTGTCGTAGGCTCTCCCTTTTGAAAAAACAGCACCACAGTCTTGACTCCAGCCCCAAGAAATGTACCCGATGGCATATCTAACACCGTATGCAAGTTACAAGACTCTAGCAAGTGCTTTCGCAGAGCCACCGAAGCGTTGTCTGTATTGCTTAGAAAAGTGTTTTTGATAACAATCGCAGCTCTACCACCAGCTTTAAGCGACTTGATGAAATGTTGCAAAAACAAAAACGCCGTCTCACCTGTCTTGATGTCGAAGTTTTGTTGTACCTCTTTTCGCTCTTTGCCACCAAAAGGAGGATTTGCCAATATCACATCAAATCGGTCTTTTTCAGTAATGGCACTCAAACTCTCGCCAAGGGTGTTGGTGTGGGTGATGTTTGGGGTCTCTATGCCGTGGAGAATCATATTCATGATGCCGATGACATAGGCTAGGTTTTTCTTCTCTTTTCCATAAAAGGTATCTTTTTGTAAGGTCTGTAGGTTGTCCACATTTTGTGGCATATGGGCTTTGATGTAGTCATAAGACTCACACAAAAACCCTGCACTTCCTACTGCCCCATCATAAACTTTTTCGCCTATTTGTGGCTTGGTAACCTCTATCATGGCACGAATGAGAGGACGAGGAGTATAGTACTGTCCACCGTTTCTACCTGCATTGCCCATGTTTTTGATTTTGCTCTCATAGAGGTGGCTTAGCTCATGTTTGTCTGCATGTGAGCGAAACGGCAAAGTATCAGCAAGGTTGAGTATCTCACGAAGCCCATAACCACTCTGAATTTTATTTTTCAGTTCGCTAAATATCTCGCCTATCTTGTACTCTATGGTTTGAGGATTGTCAGCCTTGTGTTTGAACGAAGCCAGATAAGGAAACAGCTCCGTATCGACAAAACTCACCAAGTCTGCCCCAGTCATCGCCAACATGATGGTCAAGTTTCCCATCAGCCCCCTTAGGCATCGCCCAAGCATTCCAGCGAAACTTCTCATCTAAGATGTAGCTATACTCTCTACCCTCCAGCTCTGCTGTGTCTGCTTTGTCCAGTTCTAGTTCATCGAGGTAACGCAAAAACATTATCCATGAAGTCTGTCCTATGTAGTCCAGCTCACTATCAGCCCCTGAATCTTTAAAGAGCATATCGTCTATATTTTTGAAGATTTGTTCAAACATAGAAAGCCTTAATTATGATATTTTACTTATTTTAGCGAAACTATTTAAAGCCATCTTTGATAAGATACCCCATGCATATCCAAACCACCCTCATCGCCTATATCATCGACCGTCTCTTTGGTGAGTTCAGATTTATCCGTCATCCTGTGGTGTTGATGGGGGATTACATCACATGGTATGAAAAGCACTTCTATCATGATAGCATCCTCCGTGGTGTGGGACTGACGCTCTCTTTGCTCTTTCTTATCATGATAGTAAGCCTTCCTATGGCTATCATGATAGATAATCCTTTTGTTTTAGGGCTCATAGCCTCTATGGGTATCGCTTCAAAAATGCTATATGAGAGTGTCAAAGATATCATGATACACCCTGAAAATATCCGACTTTTAGTCAGCCGTGACACCCAGAACCTCAGCCCAAGCGACATCAACAAAGCAGCCATCGAGACCTACGCAGAGAACCTCAGTGATGGGGTGATTGCACCACTTTTGTATCTGATGTTTTTTGGTATTGTGGGGCTATTTGTCTATAAAGGTATCAATACGCTTGATTCTATGATTGGCTATAAAAATCCGCGCTATGAGAAGTTTGGTAAGTTTGCAGCACGGCTAGATGATCTAGCCAACTTCCTCCCCTCGCGTATCACGGCTATCATGATAGCCCTACTCTTTGGAAGTAAAAAAGCCCTAGGTTTTTACAGCTTTGGACGCTATCATGATAGCCCAAATGCTGGACATCCTATCGCAGCTATGGCACTCGCTTTGGGTGTCAAACTCGGAGGAGATACAAGCTACTTTGGAAAGCTAAAATCAAAACCTTTTTTTGGCAAAGGAAGAGAAGATATCCATACAGAAGATATCGCAAAAGCACTCTCTTTACAGCCAAAAATCGATATCATGATAATCATCTCACTAGGAGTCTTATGCATCCTTGGTTTTTAGGCTTAAAATTTGCCTTTTCTTACTTTTCTATCTTACCTGTGGGTTTTAAAAAAGAGGATGATTTATCCCAAAAATCCGTACTTGCTTCCATGCTATTTTTCTTACCACTTGTAGGCTTGGTACTCGGTGGGGTGGCTATCATGATAGGCTCTTTTGCTGGGTGGATTTGGGCGCTTGTAGCAGCGGTGCTCTATATGGTCTTGTATGGCTTTATCCATACCGAAGCCATCTGTGATGTCGCTGATGCCATTTATGCCAAGCACGCAGGGAAAGATGCCTATGCCGTTATCAAAGAGCCTACTATCGGAGCGATGGGGCTTTTTTATGGGATGGCTTTTTTCTTGCTTAAAGTGGGCGCTATCGTGGCGCTCTTTTTGGAGGGGAAGTTTGTAGAATTTCTTTCTATCGTGCTTATCTCACGGCTTTCTCTTTTGGTGCTTATCAAAGTTTTGTCTTTTAAGTCTAGCTTTATCAACTCCCTAAAAGAGTCATTTGACAGCCCTACTCTTTTCGCTTCTCTTTTTGTTTTTTCGCTTGTTGGTCTAGGGCTTTTGGGTAGTGAATTTCTCTTTTACCTCATCTTTGGTACTATCCTCTCTTATATCATCGCACGCTTACTAGGCGCAAAACTAGGCTTCATCAATGGAGATGTTTTGGGTGTGACGCTGGAGAGTGTTGAGATTGTACTAGCTATCATGATAGGAGCACAACATGTCGTATAAATCTTGGTTTGAAGCCCACGCGAAAAAGCATAAAGCAATCGTAGATAGACTGACACATCTAAGCGACGATGAAGTGATAGCCTACTTTGACTTTGACAATATGGTGAAAAAAGAGCCCGATTTTTGCCCACTCTACAAAGAGAACAAAAAGTGTCATGATACGAAAGAACTCAACTGCTATCTCTGCGCCTGTCCGAACTTTCGCTTTGACGATGAAAGTGCGAAAAAGCAAGAAGACAAAACCCTCTTCTCCCTCTGTGCTATCGACTCCAAGGATGGCTCACAGTATGTGGGTGAAGAGGCTATCCACCAAAACTGTTCAGGGTGTTTAGTACCACACAGCGTAACATATATCAAAAAACATTTTTCACGTGACTGGCTTGCTATCATGATAAAAGTACCTAGTACGCTATCTGATTAATAATCATACAACAAACCACTTCTTAAACTAAAAACTGATTATATTTTAATCAAAAAATAACTTAATAAACTTTCAAATCTTGACATACATCAAGATTTTTCCTCTTTATCTATCAGTATAATCTAAACTATAAAAAATTTTATAATTAAGGAGAAGAGATGACTTTTGAAACATCTGTGGAACTACTCAAGTTTCACAATGTAGCTTATACCGTCTATGCGATGATTATCATATCCGTCGTAGCATGGTTCGCGTACAATCTCACGCGAGAAGAGAAGGCTAAGCCAATAGTACGAATACCGTTTTATCTTTATATCGGGTTTCTAGTAGCGATGGGTGTGGGGCATCATATATTTACCTACAATACCATTCCATGGGTTGCAGAGGATATCATGCGTCACAACATCACACCTGATAAAACATTTCAAATCAAGATAGCAAATCACAAGTTTGATATGCCAGAAAAGATGGAGATAACAAAGGGTGAAAAGGTGCTTTTTGATGCACATAGTTCAGACTTGGTGTATGGATTTGGTCTGTTTCGTCAAGATGGCAGTATGATTTCACAGATGCAAGTCAATCCAGGATCTAGAAATGATCTGCTTTGGACATTTAACGAGTGTGGAGAGTTTGATGTACGCTCAACAGAGTATGCAGGACCAGCAGGCAATGATATGTTTGTCAAAAAAGCCGTCATCGTGACTGGCTGCAATCAAGGAGGTGTATAATGAGTCTTATAAAAGGAACAAACTTTGATGCGTCATCATTGACCGCACTGCAAAAAGTAACGCTTCGTGCGGTGGTGATGAGTTTTCTATTTTATGGTTTAGCAGCGTTAGAGGGGACATTGATGCGTGTGGCACTTGTCAATCCTTCAATTCCTCCGATAGAGGGTCATGCTACGCACTTTTTCTCTATCATGACAGTACACCCAATCATCGGTATATTTGGTTCTACTTATCAGCTTGTTTTTGCAGCGTTTATGTTTTTGATACCTTTTTTAACCAAAAAACCACTTTATAGTGTGGGCTTGGCTAACTTTGTATGGTTGATGATTACTATCGGTTCTGCGATGGCTTGGATTGCGGCATTTATCTGGAGTTATGCACCACTTTATACACTCTACTGGCCACTTCCTGCTGACACTGCACAGTTTAATGTCATAGGTGGAATTGTCTTTATCGTGGGTGTTGCCCTTATCATGATAGGAACACTAGGGTTTATCTACAATATCTATGCGACTATCTTTGCCAAAGTAGGCGTACATGCAAACAAAACAACCAAAGAGCTTCTTATCTCTGGTTTTGGTATCGATGGACTGTTAAATCTTAAAAATAAATTGACAGGAAAACCACCTTACTCAAAAGAGCCAGCACTTTCACTTCCTGTTGTGGCTATCTTTCGTGGAACGGTAGATACTTTCTTAGATGCCTTAGTTATCTTGGGTGCGGGTATCCTTGTGCTTGTCTATCTTTTAGCAGATGCAAGTGGTGCGAGTTGGGATGTTCATGCAGTAGATGCACTACTTTATAAAAACTTCTTTTGGTGGGGACTAGACCTCGTTGCTGATGGATTGGTACTTATCTATGTGGCAGGTTCTTGGTATCTACTAGCTACCCTTATCACAGGTCAAAAGTTATTTATGGAAAATGTTGCACGTGCAGCACTTTTACTAGAGCTTTTTGTTTCATGGATGGTATGGTCACATCACCTCCTAGCAGATCAAGGGCAACCAGAGATGATGAAACTCATTTCTGGTGAAATGGTAACGATGTTTGAGCTTCTTACTCAAGGATTGGCTCTATTTATCACGCTTATGACACTATGGAAAGCAAGACCTCTTAAAATGACTATGGAGTTAAAATACCTCCTAGCTGGTCTTTTAGGATTTGGTTTGGCAGTACCTGCGGCTATCATCCAAGCAGACATGGGTATGAATAGAATCTTACACAACACACAGTGGATTATCGGAGCGCATGTGCATGTAGCACTTCTAACGGGTCTTTATATGACGCTTTATAGTGTGGTATATGTCCTATGGCCTCTGCTTACTAACAACACGAGACTTTTCTCTATGAAGATGGCAAATGCACACTTCTGGCTACACTTGATAGGTAGTTTAGGTATGGGTGCTTTCATGGGTATGGCAGGTCTTGATGGTATGCTTAGACGACACTTCTATATGGATGGAGAGTTCCAGACATATATGATACTAGCGGCTATCGCGGCGGTGATGATGCTCGTTGGTTGGTTGATATTCCTTAGCAACATCATTATGTCAGTTGGTTTAAAAGGCTTGGTTGAGATTTTCTTACCAGCCAAAGATGACACAGCGACATTTGGTATCGATCCACAACCTTCTGTGGTCGTATCACAAAAAAATAAAAATTAAAGAGTGCGGGGAATTTTTCCCCGTATAGATTTTTTAGTAAGCCTAAAACTATCATAGGCTTACTGAAAAACCTATACAATTTTGAGGGAGTGGAGTTTGTTAAACGAAGAGAGAATGATTGATGAGATTTTACATGTAGGTCTCTATGACTTGGTACTACAAGATGTGCAAAGAGTCAGCAACAATCAAAAACCAACTATTGAGGATGTTAAAGAAGCGATAAAAAAAGAGCCTCAAATCCTCAGAGACTATATGCAGACCAATGTCGAATACAATCTCAGCAATATCCATCTTAGAGATATCGACCTCAAAGAGATAGACCCCTCAGCCAAAGAGAAAGCGGAAAAAATTAATACCAACTTAAACATCATGCGTCAAATAGAGAAATATACCCTCGATTTTGAGCAAAGCTCCACGCTTGTGCTGATATTTTCCCTAGAGTTTTTTGTCCTTTTCTCTGTGCAGTACTTTATCGTTTTACTTGATTTGGGTGCGTGGCAGTGGTGGATTTATGCATTTTTTGCACTCTCTATCCTTGTTGCTTGGTGGTATGCTAAAAAACAGCAAAAAAAATATAAAATCAATGGCGAAAGATATAAAACACTTTACAAAGAGACACTTGATATGATAGAAGAGTTAGAAAAAGAGGGACACCTTAGTAAAGAATCACTCTATATAAGTGAGTCCGATGAGCATATCTAAACCTATCAAAATATCCTACAAATGGGATAGAGAAAACTTTGAAAAAGCCTTCTTGAAATCCTACACACATCAGTTTAAAAATTCTGCCAGAAGATACATAGGGTGGTTTTTTGTAGCCCTAGCGCAATTTGGCGTGGTTGCTGCCCTAAAAGGTGGTTCTATCGGGCTTTTACTACTCTCTAGTATCTTGATACTCTATTGGTATATTATCAAAAAATGGCTAGTACATAGACGCGCAGTCAAAGCATTTGAAAATTCACCACTCAAAGATAATCTCATCACCCTTGAGATAGGCCAAGATAGTATCAAACAAGAGAACACAGATATATCATGGCAAGATTTACAAGGTCTAGTGCCTGTAGAAGATGATATACTACTCTATCACAAAGAACGCGCCTTCTATATCCCCGCAACTGCTTTTTCGTCGGATGAAGAGAGAAGTGCGCTTAAAACTTATGCAAAAGAGAGAGGTAAACTGTTTCATGTTTAAACTTAGATTTCTACCCCTATATATCTTGGTGTTACTGATGTTGATACTGGTATTTTTTCAAAGCTGGACATTTTATCTAGGAACTACGGATGTGACATTTGAGAGGTTGCTGGGGAGCAAGCCTTATGCGCAGATAGAAGATATCTCACTAAGACGCTATAAAAAAGGGGTTATCTCCCCTCACCTATTTACGATAAAAACAGCAGATGAAAAAGCCGTGATAGAAAAACTCACACATACTTGTAACTTAAAAGAGATAACAAGCAAAGAGCTTCCAAAAGTGGCACATCAAACAGACAAAGAGATGGTAGAAGTCATCGAAAAATCTCCTATCATCTACCTAAGTAAATCTTATGATTTAGAAAATCCAAAAGAAGGAAGAATGTGTCTGATTTTTAAAGACAAAGAACACCTCTATCTTTTTATCAACGGGAACTTATAAAATGTTAGATTATATATACGCAGGCGTTATCATCACCTTTGTTGTCATCTTAATCATCATGGCAAAAGCAGGCGAAGAA
>JAJRSK010000045.1 GCA_024278835.1 Campylobacterales bacterium
AGAAAGACCTAACTCTTGCATAATCTTTGCACTATCATTAATACTAAGTGATAAATCACTCGTCTCTAAAAGCTCTGCCCCTATTTGATATTGTTCCGCACTAGGATAGCGAAAAACTGGCTGTATGTAAAACCACTTTTTTTGTCTTACTGAACGCCCTAGTCTCTTAGTAATAATTCTTACCACATCCATTGTACTATCCGCACGCATAGAGAGGATATGGTTTTGTGTATCAGCATAACGAATCAACGATTTTTCATCGATACTTTGATGCTGATGATAGGAGAAAAATGGTGTCACTATCTCTTCATAGTTTTGTCCATACAAGACCTCACTAGCTGTATGTTCTATCTCTCTTTTTCTTTTGGCACTCTTTGCAAAATAGAGTCTAGATTTACTAGGTATTTCATGTTCATAAATCATACATCTTCCCTAAATATCTCTTTGTTAAAAATCAAGTTTGCTTTGCCATCAAATGTCCGTACACCCATATCTGCTAAAGCAAGTTCAATAGCATTGACAACCCAAGAAGCTTCATATGTCTCAATAAGTCCCATATGATTAATTCTAAATATCTTACCCTTTAGATGGTCTTGTCCTCCAGCGATATTGACAGAGTATTTACTCTTAAGTATTTTTCTTAATTCATCGGCTTTTTCAAATGCGATTGTTGTCATAGCTGGAGCAGGTGTAGAAGGATAAATATCAAGACCTATGGCTTGGAGTGCCTTTTTCGTTGCCTGGGCTCTCATCTTCGTATCATGATAGAGTTTTTCAACACCAATACTCTCTATCTTATTAAGCATCGTACCCAAGCCAATTATCAAAGTTGTCGCGGCTGTATAGGCAGTCGTATTTGCTTGTTGTTTTTTTAACTCGCTTTTGAGATTAAGGTAATATCCTTTATCATAACTCTCTAATCTTTTTATCGCGCCTTCATTTAAACCAAGCATTGACAAACCAGGTGGTAACATAAATGCCTTTTGACTACCAGAAATAAGTACATCAATATCTGAGGTATCGATAGGCTCTACACCCACCGCTGTGATGCCATCAGCTACTATCATGATATCTCTACCTAAGGTTTTTACTGCCTTGGCTATCTCTTCCACGGGATGTCTTAATCCACCTGCACTTTCACATATTTGTATAAAAATAGCATCAATATCTTTCTCATCTTCTAATGCTTTGATAACATCATTGACAGAAACAGGCGTATGCCATTCATATTTTAGCTCTGTATAATCAATACCCTGAGCTTGACAAATCTTTCCAAATCTCTCACCAAACTTTCCAGCATTGATGGTTAGTGCCTTTTTTTGCGTAAAGTTTATCACTGAAGCTTCCATCGCACCCGTGCCAGAGGAAGCTATCATCAAGACTTCTTTGGTTTGGAAAATATTTTTAAGTTTTTCTCTTATGTCTGCAAAAATAGCTTCAAATTCAGGAGTTCTATGGTGGATAGTAGGTTGGCTCATTGAAAAACGAACATCTTCCAAAACAGGGGTTGGTCCAGGTGTAAAAAGTAGCATATACGCGCCTTTGATTGAATTAAAGAGAGTATAACAAAAAGTAGGTTACAAAAATATTTTATAGCCTAGGGCTATGAGTAGAAGAAAAATGGTAAACAAAATAGTTTGATAATGCGTTACTCTTTTTAGCAACGCTTCTAGTTTTACTTTTGTTTGACTGAAAAATAGTAAATTTCTCTGCTCTTTTCTATCATCCAATGCTTGAAAAAAGAGAAAAAGTATCACTAAAAAGAGTACTAAGTTAATCACATCACTCTTATCTCGTAGTAACAAACCAATAGAAGAGAGTATGATTTGCAATGCAATCAAGATATGTACGCTGGCATCAACGGAGCCTCTAAGCATCAATATCTTATGATGGAAATGGCTTTTATCTGGTGCAAATGGAGAAAGACCCCGCTGAATCCTCCTCGTCATGACTATGATGGTATCAATGATAGGCACAGCTGCAATGAAAAGTATCGTCGTATCACTTACATAATTAATCGCTTTGATGGAGAGCACTGAAATGATAAAACCTAAAACCAATGAACCACTATCACCCATAAAGATACTAGCAGGGTACCAGTTAAAAAGTAAAAATGCCAACAAAGAGATAATCACGAAAAAAGAGACTATCATGATAAACTGATCATTATAAGCATGCCCGATATAGTAAAGTGATGCCAAGATAACTAGCGATAGTGAACCTGCTAAACCATCCAAACCATCAACCAGATTTAGGGCGTTAGTAAATCCACCAACAGCAAATAATGTTACACACAATGCGATGACAAAAGGAAGTTGAATCTCTACGCCAAACCAGTGACCTAGCGTATTTATCTCTAAACCATCAACGAAAAATATGAGTGCCGTAGCAACAGCAATGATAAGAAGTTTAAATCTAGGTGAGGTATCTTTTGCATCATCATAGACCCCAAGGATAAAAATGAGTGTTATGCCGATGAAAAAACCGATATATTCTAGCACAAAGGCAGTATGAAAAAGTACTAATACCAACGTATAAGCAAGAAACATAGCAATCCCAGCACCTCTAGGCGTAGGCGCGGTATGGGAAGAACGATCATTTGGAATATCCAACATACCTATTTTAGTGGCATATTTTTGTATCCACTGTGTAAATAATACAGTTAAAAGGAATGTTAAAATCCCATCTATAATCGCTATCCCTGAAAACATTAAAATCTCTTCCTATTTATAAGTGTAACTATATTTAAAAAAGCTTTGAGACATATTTTTTGGTTTTACATCATTTAAAACTAAACCAACATTATCAATCTTATAAGATGCTATAACATCTTCAAGTGAGCTCACAAAATCTTTTTCAGAAAATTCTGATCTAAAAACAACCAAGGAAATATCAGCTATTTTCATCAAAAGTATAGCATCTGTGATAGCCCCCATTGGTGGTGCATCTACAATGATATAGTCATATGTTTCTCTCAGTTCATCAATTAAATTGCCTAACTTACCTGACTGCATCAATTCCGAAGGATTTGGAGGGATAGGTCCTGAAGTGATAATATCAAGATTTTCAATCTTTTTATGCTCCCAAATCACATCTTTTAACTCAGAATTTTTTGACAATACCGTACTCATCCCTACTTTATTAGTTAAGGCAAAAACACGGTGCAGCATAGGTCGTCTCATATCAAGTGAAATCACTATACATTTTTTATCACTCATACCAAAAACACCCGCAAGATTAGTCGCAGTTGTGGTTTTACCTTCACCTGGAACCGTTGAAGAGACAACAATCACTTTACCTTTTTTCTCAGTTGAGATAAATTCTAAATTGGTTCGAATCAATCTTAGTGCTTCACTAGCAACAGATTGTTGATCTTCTAAAATAAACATTTTTTCAGAAGTTTTCACATGTGGAATCACACCATAAAATGGAATTCTAGTCATATGTGCCAAGTCATCTCTCGTTTTGATTTTATTGTCCATAAAATCCCGAAGTAGGGCTAACAACATAGCTACGATAAGTCCTAAGAGTGCACTAGCACCCAAGACCATTGCCTTATTTGGTTTGATAGGATTTTTCTCTACAATAGCACGATCCAATACTCTGTTACTTGAAACTGTTGATGCTTTATTGATAGACATTTCAGCTTGTTTTTCTAGTAAAAATTGATATGTCTTTTCATTTACTTCATATTTTCGTGTTAAATCTGCTAACTCTCTCTCTTTTTCTGGCAATTTTAAAAGTATTGTCTCTTTAGAGTAGAGTGTATCCTCTAATGATCTTTTCTTTTCACGAAGTGTATCATTGATACTTTCGATAGAACTTTCTAATGCCATCTTAATATCTTCTATTTTTTCATTTGACTTTTCTACTTCAGGATGGGCTTCTGTAAATGTGCCCAAAAGTGTAATCTTTTCAGATTTAGCTCTTTGAAAATCAGATAAAAGTGTTTCAAGAACAGGATACTCTTTTGCTAAAGAAGAGACTGCACCATAGTTTCCTCTTTTAAACTCTTCATAAAGAGATTGGAAAGCACTCTCTTGGATTTTGATATCAGATAACTGTGCTTTATAATCACTCAATTGTCTTAATGTGATATCAGATTCTGTTTCAATATTAATAAGGTTATTTTCTTCTTTATAGTTTTCTAACTTTATAGCAGATTCTTGTAGTTTTTTACTAACTTCTTTTAACTGCTCATCTACAAATGTCAAAGCTTGTGATGCTTGTGAACTTTTTTTGGTAACACTTTGACTAAGATAGATATCTACTAAGCTATCAAGAAAGTCTTTTGCACGTTGTGAAACATTATCTTGATAAATCATCTTAATAACTGAACCATTTTTTGCAGTTGGAAAAACGCTTAAGTTTTTACTTATCTCACTTATCATACTATCTTTATCTTCAACATAAAAGGCATATTGACTGTTTTCAAAATCACCTTTTTTCTTGATAACCAATGAAAAATCAGGTGTATCTATTCTATCTGAGAATGTATGTTGACCACTATATGCAACAGTTTTAGATCTTTTGCCTAGCGAAGCTGCTATATTTTTTTTCAACATTGCTATAAGACCATCAGTTTCTGTATGAAGATTATAGTGATTATCATCGATAACGTCAATTATAAATTTTGTACCATAAAAATGTGAACTTTTGACTTTTAATTCAGATATTTCCAAAGGATTATCGAGATATAGTTCATTTTCTTTATAATTGGAACGCGCAAAGTAGTGTGTTTGATAAGCAACTTTGTTGGCAGCCTGTTCTATCATATTTCTTGAGCGAATAATCTCAACTTGTGTATCTATTAAAGTAACATCATCACTAAGACCCTTACCATTTATCATCATATTCATATCAAGTTTATCACTGCTCACTTCGATAGTAGAGTATGTTTCATATGTTGGCTGTGCAAAATAAGCATATACAAGACCACCCAACACAGATAAAGCAACAATTAAAAAAGTTAAAAACTTATTCTTTCCAAAGACACCCAGTAGTCGCTTAAAGTCTTTATTGTAATCTTCATTAGATAAATTATTTTGTGAAGTGTTCATTCTTTAATCCCTTTTTTATTGTTGATAATCAGTAAATGTATTAACATTGAATAGATGTGTATTGGTTAACTGCTTACCTGTAAATAGAAGTGTTAGTATTCTACTAGCAATATCAACTCCCGGTAATGCTTCAGCAATCTCTATATTTCTTCTTTTAGACTCATTTGGTTCAACATACACAACATCATTTGGATAGAGTGTTAAACGATTTAATGAAAGTGCACTCAATCTCGTCAAATCAATTGTCTCTACCTCTGGTCTACTTCTTGTACCTCTAATAATTTTAATATTATTTCTAGAAGCAAACTCTGTTAAGTCACCTGTTGTTGCAAGTGCTTCTAAAAGGTTTGTAGTGTCTTCCACGATATCAACGCGGCCAGGACGACGTACTTCACCCATGACAAATACCCTTTTATTCAAGATATCAACTGTCACGTGAGCATGTTTGATATATCTTGAATATTCACGTGTTAGCAGAGTTGCCACTTCACGTGAAGAGAGCCCCGACACGCGCACCACGCCAATAAGCGGTAAATTAACTGTTCCATCTTGCGATACAAGTACCCCTCTCTCTTGTCTAGGATCTACTTGTGCTCTTACATCTCTTGTACTCAGTTCTGGATGATTAAAAACCAACACTGAAAGTCTGTTGTTTGGAATCACTTTAGACTCATATAGTTCGTTTGGCATTGCATCTCTGCTATCCATCACTGTTTGTACATTGTCTGTTGTTTGGTTAAAAAGTACATATTGATTATCTTTTGTACTACAGCCCGTTAAAAGCATAGTTGCTAAGACACTTGTTGTTACTGTTATATGTTTTAAATTCATCATTCACCCTTATATTTATTCAACACTTTTTCTCAATCTTTACTCATTATAGATATTTTAACATTAGTTTAAAATTAAATGTTAATTTTTTTTAACATTTAACCAAAATGTGTTACATATAGATAAAAAAATAGCTTAACCTAAGCAAATATGAATTGCTTTACAATGAAGTACATCTATTATAATATGAAATATATTAACTTTTTATATATTTTAATATAATATATATCATTAAGGATTTACTATCTTTATATTCTTCTTATACCTTAAAGCAAAATCGACTTAATTAGTTTTTTCTTTAATCACATTTACCAAATTACCCTCTGCTTCTTTACGCATCAATAAAATGATAACATTGGATACCAATGCTAAGGAAATCCAAAAATCTTTATGGTGTAAGGAGGGGATAGTCATCCCCATCAGTACAATGGAAAGCGAAGCTAAATAGAGCCAAGAATAATCACTTCGCATGATTTCCAGAAACCTTGTTGTAAAAAGTGCCAAAATAAAAAGTGTAAATGTTAAAAAAGAAAAAATACCTGATTCAGCAAACACTTTTATAAAATTATTATGAGATGGTTTTGCCTCTTCTGCTAGAAAGTCTTTCACATACCTTCCTGAAACATTTCTAAACTCTCCAAACCCGACACCCATAAAAAAGTGATCACGAATCATCTCTCCTCCAGCGCGCCATACGATAAGCCTTTGCTCAAAAGTTCCGGTTTTTTGCGCTCTGCCTTTTAGTCCTTCAACCGCAGTACTACTCATCATGACGCCTGCAGATATAACACCTGCCAAAATCATAGTGGCAATCAACCCTTTAGCTGAAAAGACATGTGTAACAATGTTTTTAAATCTAAAAATAAAGACAATAAGAAGCATAAGTGCCAAAAATATAAATGCTGATTTAGAACCAGCAAAAAGTAGTGTATAGGTAAAAATACCTAATGAACCCAATAAAAAGAACCAATTTTTATTTTTTTGAAACAGATATACTGTCACAAACTGTATTACCAAAAGTTGTGCTGCAAAACTATTTGGATCCTCTGTAGCACCAGTTTTTCTAAAAGTATACATACCTAAGGTGTCTGAGAAGTAAGCCACCACAGAAGAGAGTATCATGATAGCCCAAAGCATATAGAGAATCTTATCCAATTCCTTAGCATAAGAAAAGTAAACAAATAGGGCAAAGATTGAAAACATTCTCGTCACACCCACCACCAGTGTCCCATCAAAGTATAAGAGATTAGAGACCAATGTAACCACAGTCAAAACTAGCATAAAGATATAAAATATCCTCATTGGTCTACTTGTTTTGGAAGAAAACATCTCTATATAATCATATATATGGAGGAGAACAAATAGTGCTAAAACTACTTTGATAATATAATAACCTGTTAATTCTATGGATAATGTATCATTAAATGAGACAAACAATAGTAAAAATAGTGAAAAATCTTTTAGGTACTTAAACAGCATTTACTTCTCCTTTTTTCATCACTTTATATAAAACTTTTTGTGCAAAAATATATTCAACACCGACCATAACACCATTCATCATGATAAATCCTATGATGGGATATTCTCCAAACATAAAATAAACTGATAAAAGTACCAATACTAATCTTATACTATTTAGTAAAAGTTCCAAATTGTTAAAATTAAATGTTTTGGATAGTAGTGTAATCAAACTAAAATATGCAATCAACATATATGATAAAATCAATATAAAAACAAAGATAACCGATCGATCAGAAAGATAAGCAGGCTTAATTAAAAATACCATATACGCCACTAAAAAGGAGGCAAGCAATGCTCCTAGAAAAAACTTCCATTTCACTTTTTGTATTTTATCCACATATATCATGATAGCACCCATATCAGAGATATTAAATTTTGATATAAGGTAAGAACGAATCGACGTAATAAAAACCAAAACCAAACCAAAAAAACTAAATGCATAACCAAGTTCTGCCATCAATACGGTCATCTTATGTTCCGTTACGTAGATGATAGGATAACGCCCTGCATAAACATAAAGGAAAGTAATGAGATACGTTATCGATGAAAAGAGTATAAATTGCTTCAGTCTCTTTATCATGATAGTGATATAACGCGTATCATGATACGCACTTTTAACAGCTTCTATCGTATATCTTATATTCTCTTTCAATGAAAGTAAAAGCATAAATAAAAATGGCACGATAAAGAGATAAAGATAGATATGATTTAAGTCTATACTCTCTTCACTCATGAAAATATATATCAAAAACCCTATTCTTATAAATAAGATAACAAAAGAATTTACGATAATAAATCGAATATTTTTCTTCGCCAAAAGGTTATTCTTAAAAAAGACCCACATTAACACGGACAGAGCAGACAAATAAATATACTCTTGTTTTATATCTATACTACCGATGCCAAAAGCTTTATCCAAGAGAGAACCTACAGCACTATTTGCCAAAACGAGCATCATGATAAAGATTAAGAGTTGTAAAAAAGCGTTGATATACTTGGTTGTTTGATAGATTTGATTATGTCGTAAAAAGCTTGTTACTATGCCAAATTCAAAAACAAAAGAAAGTAACATGATGATATTAAACGCAGCAGAAAAATCTGCCATCGTCTCTAAATGAAGTTTATACGGTATAAGTAGTGCGATAAGATAGGTAGAGAAGCTATAAATCAAACTTGAAAGAAAGTAGAGTGCCCCTTCATTCGTTGCAAGTTTTTTTAGCTTCTCCCTCACCTATCTCTTCTCTTTTCTTCTATCTTCTAATTTACAAAAACTAAGTTCAACTTTTGGTGCTTGCACATCAAGATCTAAAAATTCTTTATGAGCTACTAAAAATACTACGATATCAGCTGCAGCAACTGCTTCTTGATACTCAACCACATTCAAATCAGGATGAGATTTGATATTTGGTTCTACTGCTAATACTTCTAAATCTTCTGCTTTCAATCTCTGTGCTATATAGAGTGCAGGTGATTCTCTCAAATCATCGATATCTGGTTTAAAAGCAAGACCCATACAAGCTACTTTTGCTTTTTTACCATTGGCTTTTTCAAACTCCAAAGCAGCATTTTTCACTTTTTCAATGACCCACTCAGTTTTATAGTCATTGACTTCTCGAGCAGTTTTAATGATTTTTGCATCACCTTTTGCCGCGTCGACGATAAACCAAGGATCAACGGCGATGCAGTGACCACCAACACCACATCCTGGTTGCAGGATATTGACACGAGGGTGTCTGTTTGCAAGGTCGATAAGTTCCCATACATCGATACCAAATTTTCCAGAAAGCATTGAGAGTTCATTGGCAAATGCAATATTCACATCTCTAAAACTATTTTCTGTTAATTTTGCCATCTCTGCTGTTCTAGCATCTGTTTCAAGTACTGCTCCTGTCACAAAATGTCTATAGAATTCTGCAGTCAGTCTTGTAGCAACTTCCGTCGTACCACCTACGATTCTATCGTTAGTCACAAGTTCATGCATTATTTTTCCAGGAAGCACGCGCTCAGGACAATGTGCAAAATGAATATGTGTTGTATCCACACCCTCATCTTTAAGTGTTTGTTCCATGATATCCGTCGTGCCTACCGGTGAAGTAGACTCTAAGATAACGATATTGCCCTCTTTTACAAACGGTGCTAAACCTTTCGTCGCTGAGACGATATAGTCGATATTTGGTACATGGTTATCTTTAAATGGCGTTGGTACCGCTACGATAAATACATCTGCTTCTGCAGCTACTGTACTCGCTACCAACTTACCAGAATTGACCGCTGACTGTACAAAAGTATCCAAATCAGGCTCAACGATATGAATCTTACCTTGATTGATGATATCAACCGTCTCTTGTACCACATCCACACCATGTACCTGATACCCTCTATTGGCCAACAATGACGCTGTCGGCAAACCAATATATCCTAAACCTATAACACAGATTTTTTTAATTTCCATCTCTACTTCCCTTTTAAATATGAAACTATACGTTCACACGCTTTACCATCCCCATACGGGTTGTGTGATTTTGACATTACTTTATAGGCTTCTGCATCATCTAAAAGTATTTTACACTCCGAGATAATCTTCTCTTTATCTGTGCCTACTAGCTTCACGGTTCCTGCGGCTAATGCTTCAGGTCTCTCAGTCGTATCTCTCATGACAAGTACAGGTTTCCCAAGGCTTGGTGCCTCTTCTTGGATACCACCACTATCAGTTAAGATAAAGTGAGATTTGTGCATCAAGTAAACAAAAGGTTCATAGTCAAGAGGTGGGATCAAATAAACATTGTCCACATCTGAGAGAATTTCATTAACAGGCTTTTGCACATTTGGATTGAGGTGTACTGGATAAACAATATCCACATCTGGATACTCTAAAGCCAATGCTTTTAACCCTTCACAAATATTTAAAAATCCCTGTCCAAAATTCTCTCTTCTGTGCCCCGTCACCAAAATCAATCTTTTGGCTTTATTGACACTATACCCTTTCTCTACGATAAACGCTTCTAAACTCTGATCGAGTGCTTTATCAGACTCGATTTTTGAAACCACCGTTAGTAATGCATCAATCACAGTATTACCTGTAACGATTACATTGGCTACATCGACATTTTCTTTTAAAAGATTAGCTTCACTCTCATCAGTTGGTGCAAAGTGGTAAGTTGCCAATCTTCCAGTGACTTGGCGATTTCCCTCTTCAGGCCAGGGAGAATAGACATTATGTGTTCTTAAACCCGATTCTACATGACCCACCGCTATCTTTTGATAATAAGCAGCTAGAGAGGTTGCTAAAGTTGTCGCTGTATCCCCATGCACAAGTACAACATCTGGTTTTGCTTCTTCAAAAATAGGCTTTAATCCCAAAAGGATATTAGCTGTCACATCATATAAATCTTGCCCCGGTTTCATAATATTTAAATCATATTCAGGAATAATTTCAAAAAGATTTAGTACTTGATCTAACATCTCTCTATGTTGTGCTGTCACACAAACTATTGTTTCAAAATCTTTAGACTTTTGAAATGCCTTTACCAAAGGTGCCATTTTTATAGCTTCTGGACGCGTTCCAAAAACCAACATTACTTTTTTCATTTTAATTTCTTCTCCCAATCTAAGGCTGTTTTACAGATGAGTTCTAAATCATCATATTTTGGATTCCAATCCATCACTTTTCTTATTTTAGAATTATCAGAAATCAAGATAGAAGGATCACCCGCACGGCGCTCTTTCACATCTGCTACAAAATCCACGCCAGATACTTTTCTCATAGTTTCTAGTACCTCTAGTACAGAATATCCATGTCCGTAACCACAGTTAAAAGTATTTGAGTCATTTCCATTATTTAAAAACTCTAACCCTTTTAAGTGTGCAGATGCCAAATCTTCTACATGGATATAATCTCTTATACACGTTCCATCTTCTGTATCATAATCATCTCCAAAAACAAACATCTTATCACGCTTACCACAAGCCGTCTCTGCCGCTATCTTGATAAGGTGTGTTGCACCCTCTGTTGATTGACCAATTTTCCCATCATTACTAGCCCCTGCTACATTAAAGTATCTAAAAACTACATATTTAAAATCAGGAAATGCAAACGCAGTATCTTTTAATACTGTCTCACTCATCAACTTTGAAGAACCATAAGGATTGATAGGTTTTGTTGGGCACTCTTCATTGACTGGGATAAATTCAGCATCTGGTTCACCATAGGTTGCTGCCGTAGAAGAGAAGATAAATTTATTCACATTGTGTTTGATACAGCAGCGAATCACGTTGGCTGTATTTGCTGTATTGTTCATGTAGTACTTTAGTGGGTCGCTCACACTCTCAGGTACTACTAGTGATGCTGCAAAGTGAATCACCGCGTCAAAATTATTCTCTGCAAATATTTTATCAACCGCGTCATAGTCACTCAAATCAGCATTGATAAAATTTCCGTATGTGATAGCATCTTCAAATCCTGTCACTAAGTTATCAACGATAGTGATAGTATGTCCACCTTCTTCACCCAACTGCTTCACCACATGACTTCCTATATAACCTGCGCCACCATTAACTAAAATATTCATCCATAACTCCCTATATTAATTTTTCTATTACATCGACCAATTTGGCACTTTGCATCTCTCTAATGAAATTTTCTTTAACAATTTGTCTATTTTTCTGAGAAATTTCATACTTCTTCTCTTTCATTATCATGATAGCTTCTTTAACTAACTTTGGATTATTCGGTAAAATCGCTATTGCATTTTCAAGTCTGTCTACAAACTTCACTGCTTCACCAATCCCCCCATAAAGTATTGGCAACCCTGTTGAAGCATACTCATAAAGCTTTGAAGGCATTGCCGTTTTAAAATGTTCATCTAATTGAGCGTACAAAACACTACTTGTTTCATAAAATTTTAAAATCTCATCTCGATGTACTTTTCCAAAAAACTCAACATTTTTGATATTGTTTTTCTTGACATGTTCTCTAAGAGATTTATACTTTGTTCCTTCTCCTACGATATTCACTTTTACATCTGCCAAATCTTTTGCACCATCAACCAAAATCTGTACATTTTGCCCGACTGCAATATTGCCTATGTATGTAATAGTAAATGGGGTGTCATGGTCGATTTTAACTTGTGAAAGTTCTTCAAATTTTTGTAATTCTATCCCATTGGCTATCTGCTCTATATCTCGATTTTGTGTATATTTTTTGACCCACTCTTTTTCAAAGTTATTGGTTACAGAAACATAATCATACGCATTGATTGAAGTTTGCATGAGTTTTGAAATCGCAGTTTTTAAAATGCGTTTAAATTTACTATTTCCCTCTATATATTCCCATGTTATATCACGGATATCAATGATTTTTTTGCCCTTCCCCAATAAAGCTAACATTGGGATAATAAACATGAATGGAGAAGTAGCTATAGTGATGTCAGCATTGAGCCTATTTGCACGACTCACCAGTTTTCGCGTAAAAAATATCTCCCATAATGCACGAGAGAAAAACTTTTCAGCATTGTAATCTCTTTGATTTACATAATAGACATCTATATTTTCAGAAAAAGAGACTTTTTCTTTTGTTTGCGGCTTACCACGTTCAGTGATGCAAACGACATTGACTTTATAATTTTTTTCTAGCTCTTTTACATACGAGAGAACACGATTAGTTCCTGCTGTATTTTCAGGTAAAAAATGACTAGTTAAAAAATTGATTGTTTTCATAAAAAATATGCACCTTTAGTCTTAAAAGTAATAATTATATTACTTTTATATTTATTTCATCTTAAATTTAAAAATTATTCAAATATCTTATTTAATTAAATAATTTAACTAAATAAGTCTTAAAATTATATATATTTAATATATTCTATATTTCTAACTATTTAGTTCTATTTCTATATCGTCAATTTAAAAATAATTTTTACAGTTTTTTAAAAGTTTTTATAAAGTTATGAAGTATTTTTATGTATGGAAGCTTTAAAAAGGAATATAGGCAAAAAACTTTGCCTATATTATAAAATTATAATGTGCAGTTGTTGATTTCTGTTTCGACGTAAGACTGACCTAACATGGTAAATACTCTTTCTTTGATTCCCTTGATAGTAAATCCAAACTCTTTAAAAAGTATATTTGCATCACCACTCGCGCCAAAATGATTCATACCAAGTACATCATCAGCATAACGATACCACTCAATGCCAGAGGCTGCTTCTACAGCTAAGACTTTTGTATCCTTCTCTATGATACTATCATGATAGCTTTTATCTTGTTCATTAAAAAGTTCAAAACAAGGTACAGAAACAACATTGGCCGTGATTCCTGCCACTTCAAGATGACAAGCGGCTTGCAAACAAGGCATCACTTCACTGCCAGTAGCCATAAGTGTGACAGTTGCACCTTCACGTTTTTTTATCATGTATCCACCACGGCTAGCATCCCCTACATCAACTTTAGATTTAAGTGTTTTAAGTCCTTGTCGTGAAAGTACAAATCCACAAGGTGCATCAAGTTCTAGTGCCTTCTTCCAACAAGCAACATTTTCTGTTGCATCTGCCGGTCTAAAAGTATAAAAGTTAGGAAGAGCTCGAAACTGTGTTAACTGTTCTATCGGCTGATGGGTTGGGCCATCCTCGCCTACACCGATACTATCATGTGTCCAAATGAAATAATGTTTTAAACGCATCAATGCTGCCAATCTCACAGCAGGTTTCATATAGTCAGAAAAGACGAAAAAAGTTGCTGAAAAGGGGATAAACAGGCCGTAAAGGCTCATCGCATTGGCAATTGCACCCATCGCATGTTCTCTGATTCCAAAGTGAATATTTTTACCATTTGGGAAATCACCCATATTTTTTAAAGTTGTTTTATTTGACGGTGCCAAGTCAGCTGAACCACCGATAAAACTAGGTAGTGCTTTCGCTAGTGCATTGAGTATCTGTCCGTTACTATCTCTAGTAGCAATTTTAGAACCTTCTTCAAAGAGTGGCCACTCTATACGAGAAAAGTCAGGATTTTGTAAAGCTTTTAATGTAGCATTTTGTTCTGCTAAGGGCGTATCAAGCAAAAGTTTATTCCATGCTCTCTCAGCAATGTCACCTTTTTCTATAGCTTGTCTAAATCTTGCTTCTACTTCAACAGGAACGATGAAGTTTTCATCAGGATTAAATCCTAATGCTTTTTTAGAAGCAGCTATCTCATCAGCACCTAATGGTGCACCATGTGTGACCGCTTTACCTTCGAGCGTCACAGCACCCTTACCAATCAATGTTTCAGCGATAATCAATGCTGGTTTACTCTGTCCCTCTTTTAATTCTGTGAGTACTTGGTCAATCTCTTTATAATTATGGCCATCAATACGATAAACTCTCCACCCTTGTGCTTCAAAACGCTGTTTGATATTTTCTGAAATGGAGATGGCTGTAGACCCCTCAATAGTAATCTTATTAGAGTCATATATCATGATAAGATTATCTAAGTTTTGATGCCCCGCTAAAGAACAAGCTTCATAAGAGATGCCCTCTTCCAAATCTCCATCACCACAAAGACAGTATACTTTATGATCAATGATTTTAGCTGTTTCAGAGTTTAATAAATTCGCTGCATATTTTGAAGACATAGAAAAACCAACTGCATTTGCCACACCTTGACCTAGAGGGCCAGTTGTTACTTCAATACCTGGTACATCATGATACTCTGGATGACCTGGCGTTTTACTCTCGTATTGTCTAAAATTTTTCAGATCCTCAAGTGATAAATCATACCCAGTCAAATAAAGATAAGAATAAATCAACGCTGAAGCATGTCCACCTGAGAAGACCAATCTATCTCTATTTAACCATTTCGTATTTTTAGGATTGTGATTTAAGTGCTCTGTTAAAACAGTCACAATATCTGCCAAGCCCATAGGTGCACCAGGATGTCCTGAGTTCGCAGCTTGTACCATATCTGCTGCTAAAAATCTTATTGTATTTGCCATGTGTGAAAGCAGTTGCTTATCTTGCATTTCATCTATTCCTTAGTTAAAATATTTCTCTATCATGATAGTTAATCTATCTTTTAAATCGTCATCAAGTCCTGCAAAATCTTTATAGACTTCATCTATAAGTCTCTGCTTTTCTTTGTTTGCACCCTCTACGCCAAGTAAGTTTGTAAACGAATTTTTTGCATTATCATTACTCGTAGGTTTCCCCGCTTCTTGGGTAGTTTGTGTCGCGTCAATAATATCATCTTGCACTTGAAATAAAAGCCCTATTTTTAAACCTATTTCATAAAGTAAGTTCTCTTTTTCTTTAGGTAAATTAACGATAATTGCTCCCATTTTCAAAGAGGCAGCAATCAGTTTTGCTGTTTTATGGATATGCAAAAAAGTAAGTTCATCGATAGTAAGTTTTTTATCTTCGAAAAAACAATCTATCGCCTGTCCTAACACCATACCATCTCCACCAGAATTACGTGAAAATGTTTTAATCAAAGCAATCTTTACATCATCTCTAAGCGCAGCCGTAGCTAGCATGTAAAAGCTGTCTGTATTGAGTGCATCTCCGACTAATGTAGCAGTGACTTCGCCATAGCTTTCATGTAGTGTTTCACATCCTCTTCTCATTGGAGCATCATCAAAAGTCGGTAAATCATCATGAATAAGTGAATAAGTATGAAGCATTTCTATCGCCAGAGCCACACGTTGGCTACTTTGAACTAACTGTGGCTCATAACTATCTACAACATTGAGGAGTAAAAGTGGACGAAAGCGTTTTCCTCCTGCTTGAAACATTTGCTTCTGTGCTTTGTGAAAATGAGGATGAAAACTTTTTACAGTAGGAAGGTTAGTGTTTAAATACGCTTCAAAATCATCTAATAATGTTTTGTTATTCAAAAGTATCCTCTAACTTCCAAAACCTGGCATACCACCAAAACCACCCATCATTTTGGAAGTGGCCAGTTTTTTATCATCTTCAACCATTTTTAAAACATCATTAGTTGCAGAGATGAGTAATATCTGCAAAGAGTCTTTATCCTCAAGCAATGAATCATCTATTGTGATATCGATAATCTCGCCAGCACCACTAGCTGTTACTTTGACAAGACCACCACCACTTTTGGTCGTAAACTCTTTGTTAGCACTCTCTTCTTGCATTTTTTTTGCATCAGCTTGCACTTTTTCAAGCATTTCACCCATCTTAGAAAAATCCATTCCCTCAAACATGATCTTTTGTCCCATCTATATCATTTTTATCATTTAAAAGCACAATATGTGGTTTAAAAGTATCTGCTTCCTCCAAAGTCATACTGGCATAAGCGATGACAATCACACGATCCCCGATAGCCGCTTTACGTGCCGCTGCACCATTGAGACACATCTCACGCTTGCCACGCTCCCCTTCGATAACATAAGTAGAAAATCGCTCGCCATTATTGACATTAACGATATCCACCTTTTGTCCAATACGAAGAGCAGCCGCATCCATAAGATCCCTATCTATAGTGATAGAACCAACATAGTTAAGATTGGCATCTGTTATGGTAGCACGGTGAAGTTTACTATAGAGCATGGTGATTGTCATGGTACTATTTTCCTGCCATTTTCATCATTTTAGCAGGTGTGATAGCCACATCCCAAAACTCTTCTGCAATGAGATATTCAGCAACAGGTTTTTCACCGATGATATGCTCATCAATAATTCTATCAATCTTCTCTTTTGTGAGTTCAACATACATATGATGACCTGGTTCTACTAACATAACTGGTCCTTGTTGACAACGATTTAGACAACCAGTTCTGATTGGTTGTACCGTAGCTATTAAACCTTTTTCCATCAACTTCATCCCCAAATGTTGAAAAAGATCTCTTGTATTGTCATTGACACAGCTTGGCTTTGGCATCCCTGGAGGCGCCGATTGTTCGCATTTAAATATATAAAATGCCGGTTGTGGTATTCCCATGATATTCCCCTATTTTTATTTTAATTACGTTTTAGGAGCAAAGCTCCTAAAACTAACGCTAACGCTAAGTTCTCTTCAGCAGAGGGCTCGCGTGCAGATGAACCACACTTCGCTTGCCTACAACTTTGGATTTATACATTAGACTTCTTCTAAAACTATCGCTAATACATAGTTTTACAAGAAGTCTAATGGTTTTTATATTATTAAAGGTGCCCTTAATTATCTATTAAATTTCTCTTTTATGATTTCTCTGACAACCTCGCGGTCGTCAAAAACAATTTTTTTATCTTTAAATTCTTGATACTCTTCATCACCTTTACCAAGTATTAAAAGTGTCTCACCCTCTTGGAGTTCATCAATAGCAAAATATATCGCATCTTCTCTCAATGATGCAACTTTAACTTTCTCTTTTTGCTCTATTGCCTGATAAATATCATTGATAATATCCATCGGTTCTTCACTTCGAGGATTGTCTGTGGTAAGATAAATTTTTTTAGCGTAACGATTTGCCACACGTCCCATCATAGGACGTTTCTTTTTATCTCTATCCCCACCAGCACCAAATACCACTACGATATCTTTCTCTTTGAGTGAATCCATCACTTTTTCCATACCATCTGGTGTATGTGCAAAATCTACTATTACTAAAGGTCTCTCACTCACTACTTCCATACGTCCTGAAACACCGGCAAAGTTATCAACTACTGCACAGATTTTTTCTAGGGAATGCTCTGTTATCAACTTCACAGCAGCAATGGCAGCTATTAAATTGTAGACGTTAAAAAAGCCATAAAGCGGTGACTGAAAGTCGACTTGTTTATCAAAATGTCTCATGACTGCAGTCATACCATTATTTAATGAATAGGCAATGATATTAAACGTAGCTGGTGCATCAAGTGCATATGTGTAGGCATTTTTAATATTGAACTCTATTTTTTTGGCATCTTTGTTGATAAGTTTCTTGCAGTCATCTTGAAAGAATGACTCTTTTGTGCTTTTGTATTTTTCAAAGGTATCATGATAATCCAAATGATCTTGTGTAAGATTTGTAAATACCTTGAGTGCAAAATGTAGATTTTCTATTCTATTTTGAACGATGGCATGAGAACTAACTTCCATGATAAAGTATTGACAGCCAGCCTCTTTTGCAAGAAGCAGATTGCACATTGTATCAAGTAACAATGGAGTCGTCAAACCTTTTGGAGCTACACGCTCCTCATTGATGTAAAATCCACGCGTACCTTGAAAGGCAACTTTTTCATCCAAGTCAAGTAGAAATGAGTACATAGCCGCAGCTGTCGTTGTTTTCCCATTGGTACCTGTAATACCTATGATTTGTATACCACTATAATCAAATAGGGCTTCTAGCTCCACGGGTGAGACAATCTTTGCCGCAGAATTTTCTTTGGCATTATCTAGAAACTTTTTATTTTGCTGACAACAGAAAAAGGCTGTCTCTGGGTTACATTCTTTTGAGTTATCACTCAAATACTTATACTCTTTTTGATTTAATTCTATTTTCAATTATTTTTAACTTTCTAATTCTCTAATTCTCTCTTGAAAAAATGCTTCATGAGGATAAAGTGACAAGGCACTCTCTAAATAGTTTAATGCAAGATTACTATAGTTATTTTCCAACAATAAGTTAACAAACTCCATAAAATCTTCTTTTTTATGAATAATGATACGTGTAGAAAACATCAAATCTTCCAAGGCTCTTTGAAAACTTTCACGATCATCAACTAAATATAAAAAATCACTATACTCAATACCATCTTCATATGATACTTTATTTTTAACTTCGTCGTTTACAAACAACTCAGCATCGTCACCATTTAATAATGTTTCAATGATATAATCAATCCCCTCAAGTCCTTCATTACGAGAGATTTCGTAAAGTTCAAATAAAGCCATTGCCTCTTCTTCCTTATCCATCGCCATATCAGAAAGTAAGGCACCTATCTTGGCATCCAAGTCATAGGGCTCATCCTTTAAGGCAAGTGAAAAATTTAATAGTGCTCTTTTATACTCGCGTTTAAAAAAACTATTTTTGGCTCTCTCTATAAATCTACTCATAATTATGCCTGATTGGCAATCTCATCCATCATGTGTTCCATACCAACAGCAAGGTTTACCACTTCAATTTCTGGATGTATGTCCATTCTAAGCTGTCTTTCGACACCATACTTTAAAGTTTGACCACTAGAACCACAACCAACACACGCCCCCTGTAACTGTACAAATACTTTGCCATTTTTTATGCCTAGAAGTTCCATACCACCACCATCAAGTGCAAGCATAGGCTTCACCTTCTCTAATGATGCTTCAACAGCTGGCCTAAGTTCTTCGTCCGTAAATGGAATCATAGATACCCCTATATATAATCTTAAGACAATTATATCACAAAGAGATTAACATAGTTAAAAATAAAAAATTAATGTTGGATGTAAAAAAGAAAGTGTTTATAAAGGTATCATGATAGAAAATATATCCTATCATGATAGATACAATTAGACGAGTTCGATAATTGCCATTTCAGCCGCGTCACCACGTCTCATTCTTGTTTTGATTATTCTAGTGTAGCCACCAGTTCTCTCTTTGTATTTTGGTGCAATTTCTTCTACAAGTTTATTTGTAGTCTCTTTATCTTGCAAAACAGCAAAAATTGCTCTGTGGGCGTTAAAATCACCAACTCTTGCTTTTGTTATTAACTTCTCAAAAAAACTTTGAATTTCTTTTGCTTTTGGCAAAGTCGTTTCCATCTTTTCACTTTTTATCAAAGCGATTGATAAGTTTTTAAGCAAAGCTTTTCTATGGCTAGAAGTTCTACCTAACTTTCTATATCCGTGCTTATGTCTCATTATTATGCCTCACTTGTTTCTATTTTTAACTCTTGGATATTTGTATTTAATGCTTTATAAAAATCATCTTCAAATTTAAATCCAACAGGGAAACCTAATGCTTCCAATTTACTGGTAATCTCTTCAAAAGATTTCTTACCAAGGTTCTTAAGTCCTTTAAGTTCTAGTTCACTCATCATTGACAATTCCGCTACATATTTTATACTAGCACGGTCAAGACAGTTAAAGCTTCTAGCACTTAAACTCATCACGCTTACATCTTGTAATAGTTTCTGCATATCTGCAGAGTTTTCAAAATCATCTTCTGTTGTAGATATCTCGATATCCATCGCTTTTGAAAAAACAGCTATTTGACCATTTAACGCTTCAATTGACTCTTTAAACGCTTGCACAGGTGCAATTTGTCCATCTGTTTCAATTTCGAAAATGATTTTTTCAAACGTTGGATCATCTTCTACTAACATCTGCTCAATACTATATACTACTTTTCTAACTGGTGTGAAAAATGCATCAACTGGAATAAAATCCTCAGGTGCATTATTTCTAAATTCTTCACTTGGAATATATCCAATCCCTTTTTCGATAATAAGAGAAAAGTTAAGTTCTGCATCTTCATTGATAGTTGCTAGATGATTGTCAGGTGTTACCACTTCAACATCATCATTATCCATATCAGAACCTTTTATCTCTTTGTGACCTTTAAAAGAGTAATTCACTTCAACTTTATTAGAGTTATCTTTGATTTTAAATCTAATATTTTTTAAATTTAAAATAAATAATGCAACATCTTCAAGCATACCTCTAATACTATCAAACTCATGCGTAACACCATCAATTTTAACAGCTGTTACAGCAAATCCAGCCGAACTTCCATAAAGAAGACGTCTTAATGGATGTGCAACCGTGATTGCAAATCCAGCTTGAAAAGGGTAGACATTAATTTTAACGCTATTTTCACTAATCTTTTCTATCTCTATCTCATGTGGCATGTATAGTGATGTACTAATTTTTTTCATATTAAACCCTTAAGTTTTATTTTGAGTATAACTCGACAATCAATCTTTCTTCAACAGGTATAACAACCTCTTCACGCTCAGGAAGCCTAGTAAAGATACCATAACCTTTTTCAATCTCAACATCAACCCATGCAGCGATACCAGTTTGTGCTGTTAATTCACCAGCTCTAACGATTTGTGCATTACTTTTAGATTTTTCTTTAATCTCAATTTTTTGACCTGGTTTAACTCTGTATGAAGGAATATCTAATTTCTTTCCATCTACTAAGATATGACCATGAGTCACTAATTGTCTAGCAAAGTTTCTTGTTGTAGCAAATCCCATTCTATAAACAGCATTATCAAGACGACGCTCAAGAAGTGTTACAAGGTTTGCACCTGTATTTCCTTCCATATTGTTCGCATCTTTAAATAATCTTCTAAATTGCTTTTCAGAAACACCATACATGAACTTTGCTTTTTGCTTTTCTCTAAGTTGTAAACCATACTCAGAAATCTTCGTTCTTCTTTGACCGTGCTGTCCTGGTGGATAAGGTCTTTTATCTAAAGCACTCTTACCTGCTAATCTTCTTTCACCTTTAAGTGCTAAAGATACACCTAGTCTTCTCTCGATTTTTTCTACTGGTCCTCTATATCTTGCCATTATCTACCCCTACACTCTTCTACGTTTTGGAGGTCTACAACCATTATGAGGTAATGGAGTAACATCTTTAAAGAATGTCACTTTTAAACCTTCGATTGCACCAACACTTTTTACTGCTGTTTCACGACCAGAACCAGGTCCTTGAACTTTAATACCAACTTCTTTGATACCATGTTCCATCGCTTTAGCCATTGCGTCTTCTACTGCTTGTTGTGCTGCATATGGTGTAGATTTTTTACTACCTTTAAATCCTAATCCACCAGCTGAGCTCCATGCTATTGTATTACCCATTTCATCTGTAACGGTAATCATTGTATTGTTAAATGTAGCCGCGATATGCACGATACCTTTAGCAATATTTTTTTTAGCAACTTTTTTTCTAGTAACTTTTCTTTTAGCCATTTATAATATCCTCTCAGCTTACGCAGCGCCGACAGTCTTTTTTCTTCCTTTTCTAGTTCTTGCGTTTGTTTTTGTTTTCTGACCTCTAACTGGAAGACCACGTCTATGTCTAAGACCTCTATAGATCCCTAAGTCCATAAGACCTTTGATGTCCATCGCAACTTTTTTACGAAGATCACCTTCCACTTGATATGATGCTTGAATTTCTTTACGAATATTTGCAGCCTCATCTTCTGTTAGCTCATGTACTCTTTTATCATATGAGATACCGACAACGTCTAAAATTTTTCTAGATGTTACAAGACCGATACCATAGATATATGTTAGTCCATACTCTATTCTCTTCTTTTTTGGTAAATCCACACCAGCAATTCTTGCCATGCTTATCCTTGTCTCTGTTTATGTTTAGGGTTTTTGCAGATTACTCTTACTGCACCTCTACGTTTGATAATTTTACAATTATCACACATTTTTTTTACCGATGGTCTGACTTTCATTTTAATCCTTTTCTTTGAGACGAGCGAAGCTCCTCCCAAATTCATTGCATCTAAAGCTACGGCAGTAGCCGAGAAAGCATACACCCATTCTTTACAATTAAGTGAAATTCGGGTGTGAACGCCTAAAATGCCACAATTATCTTCTTCTTTGAATGAGGCAAAGCCACATTCAAATTTGTCTCAACTAAAGTCATCACTAATAGTAAAAACTTTTGTATCAAACACCTCTTAACAATGAATATCACATTTATCATAATAATAAATATCTATACAATGCTAGTCTAAAACTTTTTCTATTTTCCACTTAAAATAACGAACGAAATGGTTCATTGAAATACTCACAAACCAATAATTGAAAAAACAGTGGGCTTTTGTCAATCATTCTTCTTATAGTCCCGTCATTCGAGCAATAGAGCGCGCATTGTAGCCTAGTAAAGGTTAAAGATTACTTATATCTAAAAGTAATTCTGCCTTTATCTAAACTATAAGGTGTCAACTCTACTTTTACTTTGTCACCAAGCATTATCTTGATGTAGTGCATACGCATTTTTCCTGCAATATGACAAAGTATTTTATGTCCATTTTCAAGTTCAACTTGAAATGTTGCATTGGGTAATGCTTCTATCACTTTTCCATCAATTTCGATTACATCATCTTTTGCCATTTATTTTCCTTTTCATTTATTTGTTTTCTTTAAAAGGAGCAGAGCCCCTCTTAAATTCATTGTACTAAAGCTCCGGCAGTCGCCGAGAAGCTTCTTGATTTATTTATCTTCTGTATAAGGAGAAAAACAAGCAAATATAATCACCCTTGGACGGTGTTTCCTTGAAAGTCCCTTTTACATTTATCACTACGACTAACGTCGAGAATTTATCATATTATCTTTACAGTTATCACTATCATGATAGCTTAGACAAGTGACAGAATCTCTGCTTTATTATTTACAATCGCGACAGTATGCTCATAGTGACTACCTTTCAAACCATCTACCGAAGTCACTGACCACTTATCATCTAAAATCTTCGCTGTTGGAAGTTTTTGACAAATCATTGGTTCCAAACAAAATACCATACCATTTTTAATTTTTGGTCCTTGTTTAGGATTTGGTCCGTCTAGATAATTTGGTATTTCTGGTTCTTCATGCGGTTTACGACCGATACCATGCCCACAAAAACCGTGCAATGGTACATAACCACGCTCAGTAATAAACAGTTCAATCTCATAGCTCAGTTCTTTAAAACGCATACCAGTTTTGATGATGTCAATCGCATGATATAGTGTATCTTTTGCACAAGCGATCAGTGCTTCATCTTCTTGCGAAATCTTACCAATAGGCATCGTTACCGCAGCATCACCGTACCAACCATCTTTTTAAACACCAATATCTAGACCAAGGATATCACCTTCTTTAACAATAGTTTCATCAGGTATACCATGGATAATGATTTCATTTACAGAAGTACAAACTCCTGCTGGAAATCCATATAGACCTTTAAAAGCAGGCCTTGCATCCAAAGAAGCGATAAATTCTTCGCCCATTTGATTGATATGTGCTAATGTCATACCAGGTCGAACATAGGTTTCAAGATGATGGAGAGTTTTTGCTACATAAGAGTTAGAAACCCTCAACATTTCAATGTCAGAGGGCTTCTTAATAGAAATTCCCATAGATTTATAATCCTATGGAATTAAGTGTGTTATATTTATTCATATAAACTTGTGCTTCAATCTTTCTCATAGTGTCAAGAGCCACTTGTACAACAATTAGAACAGCAACACCACCAAAATAAAATGGTACACCCATCGCTTTTATTAAAATAAAAGGCAATGTTGAGATAAGACCTAGATAAATAGCACCACCAAAAGTAAGGCGAGATGCTACTTCATTGATAAACGCAGCAGTACTTGCACCTGGTCTCACACCAGGGATAAAACCACCCTGTTTTTTCAAGTTTTCAGAGATGTCTTTAGCATTAAATACAATAGACGCATAAAAGAATGCAAAGAAAACAACACCTAAAAACATGAGTACATTAAAGAGATAACCACCCGGACTTAACGCATCAGAAATTGCTAAAACAGTAGGATTTGTACTCCCCTGCAAGAGTGTTGCTGGCATCATCAAAATAGCAGAAGCAAAAATCGCTGGAATAACACCAGAAAGGTTCACTTTGATAGGAATATAATTCATTACTCTTTTATTTTGATTATCCATCATTGTTTTTCTTGAATACGATATAGGAACTCTTCTTTCCCCTAACTCTACATAGATAATCACACCTATTGTTAATAAAACAACAGCGAACATACCTAAAACAGATAAGAAGTTTAAATCACCTGTATTTACAAGACTGATAGTTCCAGCGATTGCTTTAGGAATACCTGAAACGATACCTGCAAAAATGATAAGGGAAATACCATTACCAATACCACGTTGTGTAATTTGTTCACCAATCCACATAAGTAACATCGTCCCCGTTAACATAGAAACAGCTGCAATCGGTATAAAAGTACCCATATCTATCATGATAGCACTTTGACCACCTGAGGACATATTTTGAAGTCCCATAGAGACACCAACAGCCTGAACAAGCGTGATAACAACAGTAGCGTAACGAATGATTTGCATATATTTCACCATACCATCACGCTCTTTTTTCATTTGTGCGAGATTTGGGAAAGTAGCTGCGAGAAGTTCCATGATAATTGAAGCAGTGATATAAGGCATAATACCTAGTGAAATGATACTGAGTCTGGAAATAGCATTACCAGAAAACATATTAACCATACCCAATGCATTGTTAGAGTTTGAATCAAAAAAAGACTTAATAACCTCCACATTTACACCAGGAACTGGCACATAGGACAAAATCCTATATGCGAACAAGAAACCAAGTGTTATCAGTATCTTGTTGGTTAAATCTTTACTCATTATTCCATACCAGAATAGGTAATGTTATCATCTTTGATTTTAGATGCTAAAGCTTTTGCTCCTGCACCAATCAATTTTATTTTTGTAACAGAACCTTGTACTTTATGTACTGTTTTGATAGATTCTATCGTAATCTCTGCTAAGTCAGCAACTTTCGTTATCTTATCAACATTGATTGAATAAGGTTTAATTACACGTGATGTAAATCCAACCTTAGGTAATCTTCTTTGAAGTGGTTGTTGACCACCTTCAAATCCTCTTTTTTGGCTGTACCCTGATCTACTCTTTTGACCGTTGTTACCACGGCTGGCAGTTTTACCCATACCAGAACCCTGACCACGACCTTTTCTTTTTCTATTTTTACTAGAGTTATCAGCTGGTGTTAAATTATGTAATGCCATCTAATATCCTTTATGATTTTATCATAGTAAGTGCTTTTACAGTTGCTCTTACTACGTTTGCTGGATTGTTTGAACCAAGTGACTTAGTCAAAATATCTTGGATACCTGCAAGCTCAAGTACTGGTCTAGTTGCACCACCGGCAATCACACCTGTACCTTCAGAAGCTGGTTTTAACAAGATACGACTTGCATTGAATTTCACTTCGATATCGTGTGCAATAGTTGAACCATGAAGATTTATTTGCACCAAGTTTTTAAATGCATCATCAACTGCTTTTTTGATAGCATCAGGAACTTCTTTAGCCTTACCAGTACCATAACCGATAATACCTTCTTTGTTTCCTACTACAATCAACGCAGTAAATCTAAATCTTCTACCACCTTTTACAACTTTTGTAACTCTTCCGATGTTAACAATAGCTTCTTCAAAGTCTTCTCTATTAATTTTATCCATGTTCATCAGTTACACCTCAATCCCGTTATTTCTTAAGCCGTCAGCAAATGCTGCAACTACACCATGATAATTGTTTGCACGTCTATCAAAAACAATTTTTGTGATACCTGCTTTTTTAAGACTCTCTGCAAATGTTTTAGCTACAGTTTCAGCTGCTTCTTTACTTGCATTTTGTCCTAATTTTTTACCATCAACACTTGCCAATGTTACAGCATCTGTGTCATTGATAGCTTGTGCAGATATAAATCTATTTGATTTAAAAAGTGCTACTCTTGGTATCTCAGCTGTTCCGAAGATTTTAGCTCTAACTCTTCTAACTCTTCTTGCTTTTAAAGCATTTTTCTTTTTTAATAATTTTGTTCTCATGTCAGTCCCTATTTACCAGCTGTCTTACCAGCTTTTCTGATGATATGCTCTTCAACATACTTAACACCCTTACCTTTATAAGGCTCTGGCGGTCTAAAGCTTCTAATCTCTGCTGCGATTTGTCCGATAACTTGTTTGTCATCACCCGAGATAGTTACAATGTTTTTTTCAACTGCGATTTTCACATCTTTTGGAAATTCATAGTCAATTGGGTGTGAATGACCAAGGTTTAACACTAGTTTAGTTCCTTGTACAGCTGCTTTATAACCAACACCATTGATTTCAAGTTGTTTAGTATATCCATCAGTAAGACCAACGATAATATTTTGTGCTAATGCTCTAAACGTTCCCCAAAAAGCACGATCAGCTCTATCATCACCTTTTGGTGTGAAAACGATTGAATCGTTTTCAACACTTACATTTACAAAGTTTTTTGTATTTAGTTCTTTTGTTACATTACCTTTTTTGAAAGTAATGATAGAACCGTTAACATTTACTTCAATTCCTGATGGAATTGAAACAGGTTGTTTACCTATTCTTGACATTTTTTTCCTTTTTTACTTGTCTACGAGTTACTCGAATGCCGTAAAAATATCTGCTACCAAATGCTACAGATTATTTCGCCGCCAACGCCATCTTTGTAAGCAATTTCATTACTCACGACGCCTTTTGAAGTACTAACAATGATAGTACCATAGCCATTTTTAAACTTTTTAATTTCGCTGTTAGGCTTATATACACGACGACCTGGTTTAGAAATCTTTTTAATCTCATTGATTACTTGATTACCTGCATCATCATATTTTAAAACCACTTTGATAAACTTCTTGTTTCCCTCTTCTTCGACTACATTAAAGCTATCAATATATCCTTTTTCTTGGATAATCTTAACAACTGATTCAACTAGTTTAGAGTGAAGCAATGTCGTTACTTCTAGTTTTCTCATAGAAGCATTTCTTATTCTTGTTAGCGCATCCGCTACTAAATCATTAACCATGTTTTTCCCTTACCAGCTTGATTTCTTGATTCCAGGTAATTTACCTTCGTTTGCCATTTTTCTAAAGCAAATTCTACAAATACCAAAATCTCTATATACTGAATGAGGTCTACCACAGATTTGACATCTTGTGTAGCCTCTCACTTTAAACTTAGGAGTTCTTGCCGCTTTCGCGATCATTGATTTCTTTGCCATTATTCACGTCCCTTTGCAAAAGGCATACCAAACAATTCTAACAATTTAAAAGCTTCTTTATCATCTTCTGTTGTTGTTACAAATGTAAGATTCATACCATGTATTTTAATAATATCATCAAACTGTACTTCAGGGAAAACCAATTGCTCGTCTAATCCAAAGTTATAGTTTCCTCTACCATCAAATCCATTTCTTGATACACCTCTAAAATCTTTTACTCTTGGAAGCGTAACAGAAACAAGTTTATCTAAAAATGTGTACATATTTTCACCACGAAGTGTCACCATAACACCTACTGGAAAATCTTCTCTCAGCTTAAAACCAGCGATAGATTTTTTTGCTTTAGTCACAACTGCTTTTTGACCTGCAATTAATGAGATAGTGTCTACAACATTTTGTAGTACTTTTGTATCTTTAGCTTCTTCACTAGCTCCAACAGATATAGAGATTTTCTCTAACGCTGGGATTTGCATAGGATTTTTGATACCAAACTCATCTGTCAATGCTGCTTTAATAGTAGCATCATATTTTTCTTTTAATCTTGCCATCTCTACTACCCTTCTACTTTTGCAACATTTGAGATATTTATAGGCATCTCTTTGTTCTCAAAACCACCTTGAGGGTTTTGCTCAGTTGGCTTGATAGCTTTTTTAACTGTTTTACAACCAGATACGATAACTTGAGACGTTTTAGGAAGTACTTGTAATACTTCTGCCTCTTTCCCTTTATCATCACCAGCAATAATTTTTACAGTATCACCCTTTTTGATATTCAATTTAACTGCCATTATAAAACCTCCGGTGCAAGTGAAACAATTTTCATAAAACCAGAATATCTAACTTCACGACCTATCGGGCCAAAGATTCTTGTTCCAATTGGCTCTAATTTTGCATCAAGAATGACCGCTGCATTTTCATCAAAACGAATTAAAGAACCATTTTCTCTTTGGATCTCTTTTCTCGTTCTAACAACAACCGCTTTAATCACTTGACCTTTTTTAACTTTTCCGTTTGGAATCGCTTTCTTAACAGATGCTACGATAACATCACCAACACTTGCATATCTTCTCTTAGAACCACCAAGAACTTTGATACACATGATTTCCTTCGCTCCACTATTGTCAGCTACAGCAAGTCTTGTAAAACCTTGAATCATGCTCCAACTCCTCTAGCAGTAATCTCTTTCAATCTAAATGTTTTTGTTTTTGACATAGGTCTACACTCAATCGCGATAACTGTATCTCCAACATTCACATCATTCGACTCATCATGTACTAAATATTTTTTAAATCTTTTTACAATTTTGTGGTATCTAGGATGTATTACTTTTCTCTCAACTAAAACTGTAATAGTTTTCTCGCCAGCTCTTTTAACAACTGTACCTTTGATTTCTCTTTTTAAAGCCATCATTACGCCTTATTGTTAGCTGTAGTCAATGCTGTTTGAATTCTAGCAATGTCTTTTCTAACTTCTTTAATTTCATTTGGGTTGCTTAATTGCATTGTTCTAAGCTTAGCTCTAAGCTTGAAAAGCAATAACTTCTTCTCTTTTAACAACTCGTTTAACGCTTTTGCGTCTTTGTCTTGTATATCAATAAATTTCATTTTCATTCTCTCGAGTTATGATTTTTGTTTTAAATGGCAATTTATGCTTAGCTAAAGTTAACGCTTCTCTTGCTAACTCATCACTTACACCAGCCATTTCAAATATTATTCTTCCTGGTTTGATATTCATGACCCATCTATCAACTGCACCTTTACCTTTACCCATTCTGGTTTCGAGGGGTTTAGCTGTTAAAGGTTTATCAGGGAATACACGAATCCAAGATTTTGCTTGTCTTTTTACATGTCTGGTCATCGCGATACGTGCCGCTTCGATTTGACGTGAATCAATTCTTCCAGCTTCAGTTGCTTTAAGTGCGATTTCACCAAAGGCGATAGAGTTACCTCTATAAGATTTACCTCTATTTCTACCCTTCATCATCTTTCTAAATTTTGTTCTTTTTGGCATCAACATGATTATTCACCTCTTCTATTATTTCTAGGTTTTTTATCATCTCTTTTATCAGCTGGAATACCTTTAGCAAGTACCTCACCTTTAAAGATCCATACTTTGATACCTATGATTCCATAAGTAGTATGTGCTTCTGCAAAACCGTAGTCAATTCTAGCTCTAAGTGTATGTAAAGGCACACGTCCTTCAAGATACCACTCAGTTCTAGCCATTTCTGCACCACCAAGACGACCTGCAACAGAAACTTTAATTCCTTTTGCACCACTCTTCATTGCACCTTGAATAACTTTTTTCATAGCACGTCTGAAAGCAACCCTTCTCTCTAACTGCGTAGCTACATTTTCCGCAGCTAGTTGAGCAGAAGTTTGAGGTTTTCTCTCTTCTTGAATGTTTACATTTACTTCTTTACCAACAAGTTTGAAAAGCTTTTTTCTCAGTTTTTCAATGTCAGCACCTTTTTTACCGATGATAATTCCAGGTCTTGCTGAAACGATAGTGACACGAAGCTTCTTAGCAGTTCTCTCAATGATTATTTGAGCGACACCTGCATAATAAAGTTCTTTTTTAACAAAAGTTCTGATTTTGTGATCTTCACCAATGTTTTGTACTGTATTTTCAGAAGATGGATACCATCTAGAATCCCAGTTTCTATTGAGCCCTAATCTTAGCCCTATAGGATTTACTTTTTGACCCATGGTTATGCATCCTTCTTAGTAGTTTTTTTTGTTGCTTTTTCATCTTTAACTGCTGGTCCAACTTCTACCATAATGTGTGATGTTGGCTTTAAAATTCTAGATGCACTACCTCTAGCTCTAGGTCTAAATCTCTTAAGAACTGGACCCTTATCTACTCTACAAGAAAGTATTTCAACTTCTTCTGGCTCAAAATCACCATTTGCTACCGCAGATGCAATAACTTTTGAGATGATACCAGCTGCTTTATTTGGAGCAAACTCCAATGAAGCAAGTGCGTACTCAGCATTCATACCTTGTACTTCTCTAGCAATCAATCTAGCTTTGTTCGGTGAAAGTCTGATAAATTTTAGTGTTGCTTTACTCATCTTAACCTACCTTCTTTTGAACAGAGCCCTTATGACCCTTAAAGGTTCTTGTTGGTGCAAATTCACCAAACTTATAACCAACATGATTTTCTGTTACATACACAGGGATAAAGTTTCTACCATTATGTACGTTAAAAGTCAATCCTATCATATCAGGAAGAATCATGCTTCTTCTTGACCATGTTTTGATTGGCTTCTTATCTCCACTCTCTTTTGCTTTTAACACTTTTTTAATTAAGTGATCATCAACAAATGGACCTTTTTTTAGACTTCTAGCCATCTATCTTCTCCCTTTTTTTCTTGAGATTATAAGTTTATCACTAGCTTTTTTCTTTCTAGTTTTATAACCTTTAGTAGGCATACCCCATGGACTGACTGGATGTCTAGAACCATTTGTTTTACCTTCACCACCACCATGTGGGTGATCGATTGGGTTCATCGCAGAACCACGTGTTTGAGGACGTTTACCCATATGTCTCATACGACCTGCTTTACCAAGTACAATATTTGCCCAATCTTCTGAACCAACAGTTCCGATTGTTGCCATACACTCAGAAAGTACTTGTCTCATCTCACCTGATGGTAATCTAAGTACTACATATCTCTCTGCTTTACCCATAAGTTGTGCATAACCACCAGCTGAACGTGCGATTTGAGCACCTTTACCTGGTTTCATCTCAACATTGTGGATGATAGTACCAACAGGGATATTTTTCATACGCATTGCATTACCAGGCTTGATATCAAGACCAGACTCAGCTGCCATGATTTTATCACCTACTTTGATACCTGAAGGTTGAATAATATATCTCTTTTCACCATCTATATAAGTAACAAGCGCAATTCTACAGTTTCTATACGGATCGTACTCGATAGCTGATACTGTTGCTTCGATGTTAAACTTGTTTCTTTTAAAATCAATAATTCTATATGTTTTCTTTGCACCTGCTTGTCTGTGACGAGAAGTGATTCTACCGTGATGATTTCTACCCGCACTTCTTGGAAGTTTTTTAAGTAGACTAGGAACGCTTGCTTTAGCAGTGATATCGCTAGAGTCAAGACCTGTCATATATCTTCGTGAAGGCGTGTAAGGTTTGTATGATTTAATTGCCATGTTATACCTCTAAACTTTCTATATTTGCACCTTCAGGAAGTGTGACATAAAACTTTTTATAGCTGTCTCTTTTTCCCTTGATACCTTTAAAACTTTTAGCTTTTCCTTCTTGTCTTAAAGAGTTCACTTTAAGTGGAATAAAACCAAAATACTCTCTTAACACTTCTTTAAGACCATTTTTTGTCATTCTGTTACTTGTTTGAATCACAACAACACCGTCTTCTTGAAGACCTAAACTCTTCTCAGTATAAAGAATCGCTTTAATATCTGTAATATCTGCCATCTTAGTCCTCTTTTGTTAGTGCTTCAAAAACACTTTTTTCTATCACAATAGCATCAAATGCTGCTGCTGTATAACCGTTTAATTCATTTGACTCAATCAAATAACTATTTGATACATTTCTAAAAGCATAAAATGTTTTTTCGTCAACCAATTCTTTAACTACCAATGCATCTCTAGCATCTATATTGTTCACATATGCTGCAGCATCTTTTGTCTTACCAGACTCAATAGCAACAGAATCAACTACAAATAACTTACCATTATCTGCTTTTTCTTGAATAGCAAATTGTAAAGCTAATTTCTTTTGCTTTTTATTTACTTTTTGATTATAGTTTCTATTTGCTTTTGGACCATGTGCAACTCCACCACCAACCCATAATGGACTTCTGATAGAACCAGCACGTGCACGACCGCCACCTTTTTGAGCAAATGGTTTTTTACCACCACCACGAACATCAGATCTAGTCTTTGTATGTGCTGTATTTGCTCTTAAAGCTGCTTGATAGGACTTTACATACAAGTATAAGTTATGAGAATCAATCTCACTATAACTTTCTGGTAATGCAATTTCACCGTTAGCTTTTAATTTATCATCTAATACAATTGCTTTACTCATTTTACAATCCTTATCGTTCCATATGCACCGTTTGCACCAGCAACGCCACCCTTAAGTGCGATAATACCAGTTTCTGCGTCATAGGATACAATTTCATTTTTAGCTGTTTTTTGATCAACACCATAGTGACCTGGCATTTTCTTACCACGTTGAACACGACCTGGCCATTCAGCATTACCAATAGAACCTACACGTCTGTGAAATCTAGAACCGTGTGCTCCTGGACCACCGTGGAAGTTATGTCTTTTCATAACACCAGCAAAACCACGACCTTTAGAAATAAAAGTTGTTTTTACAATAGTTGCATCTGATAAAGGAGCAGTGTCTAAATCACCAGCTTCTGCATTTGCAACATCTAATGTCATAAATTTGTTAAATTCAGGTGTTAAGTTATACTTTTTTTGTTGTCCAACAATCGCTTGATTCGTTTTCTTACCTTTTGGGTAAGCAACGATAGCTCTTTTGTTTTCATCAACTTCACAAACTTTAGCTTCAATAACTCTTACAAGTGTTACTGCTACTGCAGGAACTGTAATCGTTCTTGTCATTCCAATTTTTTCTACAATATATTCCATCATAAACTCCCTATTTACCCATCGCTCTAACTTCAACATTTACTTCTGGAGCAAGGTCAAGTTTCATTAATGAATCAACAGTGTCAGTTGTCGCTGAAACGATGTCGATTAAACGACCATGCATTCTCATCTCGAACTGTTCACGAGCATCTTTATTAACGTGCGGTGATTTTAGTACAGTATATTTTTTGATTTTTGTAGGCATTGGGATTGGCCCTCTAATCTCAGCTCCTGTTCGTTTAACTGCATCAACGATAGCAGCAACAGAACGGTCTAAAACCCTGTGATCATAAGCTTTGAGCTTAAGTCTAATTTTTTCCATTTTTTTCCTTAAAAGAACTCGTCAGACGAACTGACAAAAAATTTGAACGCTAAATATACAAAAAAATGAAGTTAAAGTCAAGAGTTTTAGGGGTTTTAGGGGAAAATAATCTTTTATTTGTTCCTTTTAATAAGGAACAAATAAAAACTAAAAGTGAATATATTGAAATATTCTAAATACTTAATTTTATAAATGATTAAGGATGCGGAATCCTCACTTTAGAATTTAGTAAGTAGGCTATCATGATAACCAAACCTAGTATGATATAAATGTTACTAACCACCCCATAACTATGTAGCAGATAAAGTATCCATAGAAGTATAGCCCCAAGTGGTGTGGGAACTCCTACAAAATACTTGGCGACTTCGCCCTCTTCGCTTTGGATATTAAACTCAATGAGACGGCGCAAACCTGAAATGATATAGTAGATAAAGATCATACCCGCTACCAATGTCTCAAATCCCTCAGCTTTTTGCAAAGAGTAAAATAGCAAAAAGGCTGGCATCACTACAAAAGAGATAAAGTCCGCAAATGAATCTATCTGTATCCCAAACTCACAAGAGAGGTTATATTTACGCGCTAACTTACCATCTATAATGTCAAAAGCTCCCCCAATCCACGCTAAGATAATTGCTGTAAAATAATCACCCTGCTGAATAAAGTACATCGCAACCAAACCAGCGGTGATGTTAGCAAATGTAACAAGATTTGCTATATTAAAATGAGAAGTTTTATCGTATAAGAACATGAATTTCCTTGATTGTATATGTTAGTGATTATATCAAATCTAAAATAAACTCTGCTACACTATCATGATAATCTCAAAAGGTATCTATCATGATAAAACAATTTACAAAAGAGTATCCTCTTTTTATATCAATCGTGGCACTGGCCATATTTATGCCCTTGGAACATACTATAGCACACACACAAATTGGTAACATCCTTGGCTTTCTTATCATCTTTGCTGTTATTATCTACTCTTCACTCAATGTTGCCCATCACGCTGAAGTCCTTGCACATAAGTACGGTGAGCCTTATGGCACATTAATCCTCACATCGTCTGCTGTTATCGTAGAGATACTCATCATCGTTATCATGATGAGTATCTCTGACAATCCTACATTGGCGCGAGATACGATATACGCTGCTGTTATGTTAGATATCAATGGACTTCTTGGAATTGCCGCTATTATTGGAGGTATTAAGCACGGTGAACAAGCTTACAATGTGGACTCAACTAACTCTTATATGTCAATGATTTTGGTTTCTATCGGTATCGCAATGGTTCTACCCCACTTCATCGCGGCAGATAAACTAGATATGTATATGAACTTTACTATCGTAATGTTTATCCTGCTTTATGTTATCTTCACACGAATTCAACTCAAAGAACATCGATACTTTTTTGAGTACAACAATGGCAATGAGCAAACACACAATGCAGAGGACAAAACAGAAATCAACGGACTCTATCATGCACTTATCTTAGCGATTTCTATCGTATTTATCGGCCTATTGGCAGAAGTTTTAGCTGTATTTATGTCAAACAATCTTGAAACACTTGGACTTCCTTTAGCACTTGGTGCATTTTCAGTAGCACTCATCTCTGCTTCACCAGAGCTCATAACTGCTATCCGTGCCGCACAAAACAACAATATGCAAACGGTGGTAAACATCGCTATAGGTGCTAGTTTAGCCACTGTCTTACTGACGATACCAGCGATATTAATCGTCGGAAAAATGATGGGTATGCCCATAGGCTTAGCTATCACACCGATACAAGGCTTAATGTTAGGACTGACCATCTTAGCAGGTATCATTCACTTTAGTGACGGTGAAACAAATATGCTAGAAGGCTTTGTACACTTGGTTCTTTTTATAGTCTTTTTCTTCTTGATGTTTGTGTAGGCTATCATGATAATCACCATAGAAAATCAAACACTCGATACCGACGATATAACACAGCTTTATCCAGCCGCTATGATTAAAACAGGTTACAATTATGAAGTGACACAGATAAGTTTAGAATGGATTGATATGCAAGAAGGTAACACAGATGTCACCGTGGTAAATTATGCGATATTTATACACACAAGAGACAGGTCTGTGACACATTTTCCCTATCAGACAAGAACTGCTTTGCAAGAAGCAATGGACGCACTAGCAAAGCAGATAAACGGCTGATTTACCCTAAAACTTTTTCATATAAGTGTGACAATACGGTGTTTTATTGTGCTTTTTGTAATAGTCTTGATGATAATCCTCAGCCTTATAAAAAGGGTGTTCTGAGGCTTTTATCAGCTTCGTTGCTGACTTCACGCCCGTAGTCGCTAAGATAGCTATCAACTTCTCAATCGTCTCTTTTTCCTCTTCGTCGTTATAAAACACAGCCGAAAGATATTGAGGTCCGATATCTGGTCCTTGCCCATTTGTTTGGGCTGATTCGTGCGTCTCAAAAAAGAGTTTGGCAAGTACTTCATAACTTACTTTACTTGGATCATACGTAACCTCCACTACTTCAAGATGCCCCGTTGTACCTGTACAAATATCTTGATAAGTTGGATTTTCTGTGTGCCCTCCCATGTAGCCAGAATCCGCTGCAATAACACCCGCCATCTTGGCAAAGTGATACTCTACTCCCCAAAAACAGCCTGCTGCAAAATATGCCTTTTTAGAGTTCTCTTTCGTAGCAGGTGTAAACTCCATAGAGATAGAGTTCACACAGTGACGCGTACTCTTAGGGGTGATTTGCTCCCCACGAAAGACATGCCCTAGATGTCCACCACAATTGGCACAAACTATCTCTACACGCATCCCATCTGCGTCAGGAATCTCTTTGACTTTGCCCTCTATTGCATCATCAAAACTAGGCCAACCTGAACCAGAATCAAACTTATCTGATGAACGAAAGAGCTCTTCTCCACACTGCTTGCAGGTATAAACACCCTTCTCATAAAACTTATCATACTGACCCGTATAAGGCATCTCTGTGCCTTTATTTAAAATCACCCTTGATTCTTCCGGATTTAACTTATTATATGCCATTTTTTCTCCTCCCCATTTAAGGTTATAAACACTCCTAAAAGTGTTATTATCAAAATTAAAACATACTTTTTCATAATTTATCCTTTGACGTCTATCATGATAGCCAATCTTCTATCTATATAGATATGTAGTGAGAGACGGTTTTATTCATATTCTTCTTTACTTTATACATCATATATGCTACAATCCCAAAAATTTTAGGAGTTAACCATGAAACAAACTATTTTTAAAGAGAAGTATCCCATTTTTTCTTATGACTTAGCCAAGAGCGAAACAGAGAAAAAAAGTGTAGATGATATCATTGCCTACTACAAAGAAAAGATAGACGCACACCCTATTGCTACCTATATCGCTACTTTTGATCACTACGCGCACACAACGTCAATCAAAGGCGTTATTAACCCAGAGATTAAAGATGTCAAAAATATTATCTTCTGTTTTGGCGCTGAGATTCCAAATTCTAAAGTTGCTGCAGTGAGACCTCGTTCTATCGGTGTTTGTGATATGGGTGATACATTTGTTATAGATTTTATGGAAGCACCAAATGACAAGGCAAATGATTTTATGGAAAATTGGACAAAAGCCTTATCTTAAGCATATTCTCGCGCAAATAACGCGCGTAATTTATTTATACTCTAAAAGCTTAAACCTTTTGTGATATTTGTCGATTATACACGCATAATATCACACAAAAGGTTTCTACTATGACAAAAGAAATGATACTTGAAAAAGTAAAAGCATTCCCTCCACTTGATGATACAGTTGCTAAGGTTATGGCTATTTGTAACGACGAAAATGGCTCAGTTGGTGAGTTAGCAAAAGTTGTACAATCAGATCCTATGACAATGGCAAATATCCTTAAAGCTGCAAATAGTCCACTTTATGGTTTCAGTAGAGAGATAAAATCTGTTTCACAAGCAGTTTCTATCTTTGGCATGGATACTGTAAAAGGATTTGCATTTTCTTCATTTTTACAGAAAAAACTAGACTTAAACTTGATGCCCTATGGTGTCAAAGCTGAAAAGTTTACGATGCTTACAGAGAAACAAAATGCATTTGCTGTGAAATGGTTCCAGAAAAAAAGAACTATGTTAGATACTTTAGCACTTACTTCATTTTTAATGGAGATGGGAAAAATTGTACTAGCAAATATCGTCGTTGAACATGGAAAAGCTGATGAGTTTCAAGCACATGTGGCACAAACAACATCACTTCTTGAGCTAGAAGCATTAGAAAAGCAAGTATTTGGTATCTCTAACGAAGAAGTAACGGCTATCATCTTTAAAGAGTGGAACTTTGATGATACCATGTGTGATGCTATCAAATATCTTAACCACCCAGAAGAAGCTAGTGAAGAGGCAAGAGCTTATGCAGAAGCCTTACAAGTAATCAAAACACTGACATCTACAAAAGATTTTGATTTAGAAAAACAAATCCAAGAAGCGACAGAATTAGCTGAAAAATATGGTCATGAAGTTGAAAAATTTCATGAAACACTCGCTATGCATATGGAAGCAATGCCTGCCTAAAAAAAGCTTATCATGATAGAATCTTTAAAAAGGACTATCATGATTATCACTAAAAATGTTATTTTTGTTGCTAAAGATGCCACAATCAACGAATTAAAATCCCTACTTACTGCAATGGTAAAACCTTCACAAGCTGAAAAAGGTTGCCTACTCTATGAAATCTATCAAAAAAAAGAACAAGCAAATACCTTTGTTGTCATAGAAACTTGGGAAAATGATGAAGCACTAGAGGGTCACAAAAAGTCAGCGCACTATGCACACTACAAAGCAAACTTTGAGCCATTTTGTGCTGATAAATCCTCAGATGAACTGATATCGTTGATTTAATCGAATCTTCTCAATCATTGGTTGAGAAGATTAATCCCAAAAAAACTTTATCCATTCTTTGGCTTCATGACATGTGAAGTCAGGCGTGTATATCGCCTTTTTTTTATAAAATAAAACAGCACTTTTATAAGAGTTTTTAGGAAACTTCTCTTTTAACACATTAAGTATCGCCACCATACTCTCCCCACTATCAACAATATCATCTACAATCAAGACACGCTTCCCCTCACCTAATTCTGGGATATTAAAGATATCAATCGTCTCTAGTTTTTTTGTATCATCATAGTGGATGGAATTTAGCGTAAAAAGTGCGCGTATATCCATGCGATTTGCCATGAAATGTCCTAGTGTCACACCCCCTCTAGCCACAGCTAGTATGATGTCAGGATTGTATGGTTTTGTATGCTTTATTAACGTACTAACATCATCATTAAAGCTATCATAGTTGTAATGGTACATTTGTTTCCTATTTTTCTTAAAATTGTAGTATAATAAGTGTTAAAATTTATTAGGGGATAAAGATTGCAGTATAATAACGAAGAATTACAAGGGATGTTAGAGAGTAAACAGATGAGTTCGGATGCCTTAGAGTCTCTTTTAAAAGCCAGAGAAGAGGGAATCGTAAACTTTACATTAGTAGATATCAGAGAAGTGTATGAGTTTGAAAGTGCTAGTATAGATGGTACAGACTTACTACTACCAACTTCCGTCATTCAGGGTCACTTAGACAAGCTTGAAGCACTGAAAGATGAGCCCATTATTTTGTACTGTAGAACGGGCAATAGAACAGGTCAAGTGATGGCAGCGCTAGAGCGTATGGGATATGAGAAGATTGTCCACCTTAGCCGTGGCATCCTCTCCTTTTCTGGAGCAACATCACACAAGGCAGAGATACCTAACACGCTTTAGTACTTTGTCCATAGATGGGAGTAAAATCCCATCTATCATGATGAAAAAAACCCTATGAGAGCACAGATGCCGCCTGTATGCAACATGATATCTGCTATATCAACAAAGGAAGAGAAGATCAAAGGTGCAATGATGCTTTATATGCACAACGGTACTGAGTACCTTCAAAAGGGCGAGAAATGTATCGTTAAATAACTCTGCGTTTCAGACTGGATGAAAGCTTGACCAACACATCATACGAAATCGTATCATGATAGTGTGCAAGGGCTTTGGCATCCGAAAAAATAGATACTTTTTCACAGGCTCCCTCTACAGAGATATTATCCATCGACACACGACCGATGATTTTATATCCCTCCCCAGTTTTCAAATCATCCTCACCTCTATAGCGAAAAAGTCCATCTCCATAGCCAATGTCATAGGTCGAAACTTCTCCACCACAAGAGAGTTCACCAATCCCGCCATAACCGATTCGTTCACCCTCTTTTACCACTCTAGTCACTATCTTTTCTGCCCATAGTTTTAAAACGGGTTTTAGGTTAAAAGTACCAAATGCAGTATGAAACTCTTCATATCCATATGTGGCGATACCACATCGTGCGAAGTCATCATGATATGTCCCTAGTCGAAGCAAGGTAGCAGAATTCGCAGCATGAAAAAGAGGTCTTTTAAAGCCATGTTTTTCTACCAAGAGAAGACTCTTTTTTTGAATTTCTTTCCAAACTTGCATCTGCCAAAAAAGTTCTGTTGAGAGTTCATCCGCTGAGCGAAAGTGTGTCATGACCCCTTCTAAAATAAGCCCTTTTTCTTCTATCATGATAAAGGCTTTCTCTAGTTCCTCTATCATGATACCATTGCGGTGCATACCTGAGTCTATCTTTAGGTGGATTTTTGCCCCTTTAGGAGCCTTTGAAAGTGTCATTAAAGCATTGATAACCAAAGAAAATTCACTTGTTGCTTCTTGCATATCTGGAGCCAGTATCAAAATAAAATCAAATAATATTTTTATCTCTTCTGCTTCCTTGTGATTTTTCACAATAGCTTTAGAGATACCAAACTCAGATGCAAGTAGTGCTGTCTCTACAAGCCCATGTCCATAGGCATTGTCTTTCAAAACAACCGCCAGTTTCTCCTTGGAGCCTAGCTTAGTTGTTAAAAGTTGTAAGTTATGAAAATAGTTTTTCCGACTTAATTCTATATATGCCATTAGCTAGGGTGTATATCACGCGCTTCCATCAACAAGCCTCTGATTTTTCGTGCCTGATAATCAAGCTTAAAAAAGTTTTTGTAGACATCTTCAGCGTCAATAGTACTATTTTGAGAAAAATCAAACTGCCCATTTTTGTCTTTAGGAATACTCACATCCAAAAGTGCATAAAACTCACTTCTGATTACTTCTAGTTTTCGCATCTCTTTTTTTACATCATCAATTGTTGTCATTACATTCCTTTTTATTTATATATTTGCAGCGACTTTATAGGTTGGATCATCTTCTTCATAGACACAGTATGGTCCCGCTGCTTTAAGTAAAACTTTACAATCTTTACTCAGGTGACGAAGTAATAATTTCCGTCCTGATTTTTCATACTTTTTGGTGATATTATCCACCGCTTCTACACCCGAAGAATCCATCACTCGTGTATTTTTAAAATCTATCACAATATTTTTGGGATCATTTTCTATATCAAACTGCTCTGAAAAAGAAGTCACTGAACCAAAAAATAGTGGGCCATCTAACTCATATACCTTAGAACCATCTGCCTCTATATGGGTATGAGAAAAGATTTTAGCATGTTTCCAAGCAAAAACCAATGCCGAGATGATGATTCCAGCGATGACCGCAATCGCCAAGTCAAACATCACCGTAACGATAGTCACCAGCACCAAAACAAAGGCATCGCTTCGTGGCATACGGGAGATGCGAGAGAGTGAAGAAAATTCAAATGTTCCGATACTCACCATAAACATAATACCCACCAAAACCGCCACAGGGATGATAGAGATAAGCCCTGAAAGTGCCACAACAAAAAGTATCAAAAGTACCGCCGCAGTAAACGAAGAAATCCGTCCCAATCCACCCGAAGTAAAGTTGATGATACTCTGCCCAATCATCGCACACCCCGCCATACCACCAAAGAGTCCCGTACAGACATTTCCCGTACCCTGCGCGATACACTCTTTGTTGCCATTACCACGCTCTCCTCCCATCTCATCCAAAACAGAGAGTGTTAAGAGTGACTCGATGAGCCCAACAAGTGCCACCAAAATCGCATATGGTAAGATAATCATCAAACTATCCCATGACAAAAGCGACCAATCAGGCATCACAAAGTGTGGAAATGAACCCTTGATATCTGCCAAATCGCCTACTGTTTTGGTATCAATACCAGCAAAATAGGCTATCATCGTCAACAGCACAATCGCCACCAAACCAGCAGGTACTGCCTTGGTAAAGCGTGGTAAAAAGTGCATAATCGCCATGGTAATTACCACAAAGATATACATCATATAATTTTCAGAAAACGAGTGTGAAATCTTTTCACTCCATGAAGTGAGTTGATCATAATCAGAGGATTTAAAAAACTTAAACTGCGCCATCGCGATGACAATCGCCAAACCATTGACAAATCCATACATCGCAGGTTGTGGCACAAGACGGATAAATTTACCCATCTTGAAAAACCCTATCGTTATCTGAATCAGCCCCGCCACAACCGTCGTAAAGAGGATATAGTGGAGTATCATGATAGAGAGTGCTTCACCAGAGAGTTCAGGATGAAGTTTCGCGACTGCCAAGCCAAGCCCTACAAATACGACTGCCACCGCCCCAGTCGCTCCTGAAATCATCCCCGGTTTTCCGCCAAGAAGTGAAGTCACAAGCCCCAAGATAAATGCTGCATAAAGCCCCACTAGAGGACTGACCCCTGCGATAAAACTAAAGGCTATCGCTTCTGGAACGAGTGCTACTGCGACTACGATACCTGAGAGGACACCATTTTTGATATTGAATTTTTCATAATTTTGTAAATTAAACAAAGATTTTTTCCTAAACTATAAGATTTCGCGATTATACATAAATAACATTTAGATAGAATTAAAGTATGAATTTATTAGAAGTGCTCTATGCCACAGAGTTTAAAAAGCCGACTTTTTATCCCAGAAAGTTCTCTATCACCCACAAAAAAACCCTCATTTTAGGACCTAAAAAATCGGGTAAAAGTACTATCATATTTGACTATCTCTCACAATGCAAAAAAGGAACTTTCCTCTATATAGATTTTAATGATTTACGCGTTACACAAGTTATCATCTTTGGACTGCCTAGCTTTTTAAAGAAAAACGACATTCAACTGCTAGTACTAGAAAACTTCGACTTTTCATTCAAGATTCCAGATTGCCCTGAGGTCATCGTCACAACACATACCGCTCAAACACTAGAAGGATTTACTTGCCAAACCCTCTACCCCCTTGACTTTGAAGAGTTTATCGCCTTTGAAAAACGCCAAATAGATGTAGAAATTATCTTTAATGATTATGCCGATTTAGGCACCTACCCTGCTGTCGTCACCTCAGCCAAAGAGAACTTTGTCAAATACTTTCAAGACCATATCCGCCTCCTATGTGATAGCCCCTTAGAGTTTACTATCCTTAAAAATTACGCACTTATGCAAGGAGTTAGCGTCTCATCCTATGCGCTTTTTAATGAGATTAAACTCTTTCATAAAGTCTCAAAAGATAAGTTTTACGCTATCACAAAAAAACTCCAAGAAGAAAATATACTCTTTTTAGTCGAAAAATATGGCACCCCAAAGGCAGATAAAAAAGTTTTTATGATTGATTTTGCTATGAAAAGTGTTTTAACATTTGAGAAAGATTTTATCACCCGATTTGCCAATATCATCTTTTTGGAGCTGATGAAAAATGAGATAGAAGTTTACTTTACGGATTTTCTTGACTTTTATATCCCTAAAGAGAACAAAGCTATCATTCCGATGCCTTTTCTACCTCCCTCGATGATACTATCCAAACTCTCACGCCTAGAAAAAGACCTCATCAAATATGATATAAAAAAGATAGAAATCATCACTCTTGAAGGCGAAGAGGAGACCTATCATGGTAGTATCCCCGTAGAGATACTACCATTTTGGTCTTGGGCATTGCAACGCTAGGTTACTTTTTTTTGGGTATCGTTATCTCTAAGACACCATTTTTATAGTTACTCTTTAACTTGTCCATATCAGCATCATTTGGCATAGAGAGCATACGCATATAACTCCCTACAAAACGCTCCTTCTTGAGAAACTCTTTACCTTTTTCTTCTTTTGCTTTCGTACTTTTTGCCTCAATTTTTAACATCCCTTTTTCTGTAGTGACCTTAATCTGATTTTCATCACTACCAGGGATATTTGCCCTTAACTGGTAGGCATCACCCACATCCTTCAAATCAACTGCAGGCGTGGATGCAAAAGAGGAGTCAAACTTACTAAAAAGATCTTCACTTAGCATCCTCTTATGAAATCTTTCAAAGATAGCATCCATCTCTTGTTGCATCTTTTTCATCTCTTCAAAAGGGTTATAAGGCTGTACATCTCTCTTTTCAGTCGCCTGCAATGAGGCGATAGAAAGTGAACATACTAACAAAAAAGTTCCTAATATTTTTCTCATCATACCCTCCTTATTTCACTGTAATTGCTTTTGGTTTGAGGCGCTCTTCTTTCTCCAAGTCAACGACCAAGCGCCCATCATGATAAGAGGCACTTATCTTCTCCGTATCGATACCATCAGGTACAGAGAAACTCCTCTCAAATCTTCCATAAGAGCTCTCTAAGAGATAATAATCCTCTCTTTTGACCTCTTTTTTCATCTCTCTCACTCCAGTTACCGTCAGGATATTATCATCAATCTTCACGCTAATATTCTCCTTTTTCACACCGGGCAAGTCCACCTCGATATGAAAATCCCCACTCTTCTTCTTGGCCAAGTTCGCAAAAGGCAAGTGACTAGCTACATTGCTCAATACCTCTTTACCTTTTTCATATCCCTTCTCCAAACTCTCCTCAATCTCATGTCCTAACTCTTTTGCTTTTTCAATAACTTCCATCTTTCACCTCCTATTTAATCTCTATTTTTTTAGGTTTATTCTCTTTTTTCTCTAGTTTCGGTATTACTACTTCCAAAACCCCATCTTGGCTCTCTGCGTGAATATTCTCCACATCTACATCTTCAGGGAGCGAAAAAGAACGGGAGAATTTTCCATAACTACTCTCAATCCTATAATAATCCTCTTGCTTCATCTCATTTTGCACCTTTCTCTCTCCGGAGATAGTGACAACATTGTCCTTGACATCCACAGAGATATCCTCTTTCTTCATCCCCGGCAAATCAAGCTCCACATGATAGGCAAACTCGCCTTCCCTCGTGTTGACAGCTGGTTCAAAGTCAGTTAAACTTACCGGTTCTTTTCCCTGCACGAAGCTATCCAGTAAAGAGTTAAAATTACCAAATCCTCTTCTAAATTCTTGTAAATCCCTCGCTGGGTTATATCGTGTAACATACATGTTAAACTCCTTATTATTTTATTTGTCTCCTTGACGCTAGGTAAAGCCCACCGCCAACTTATATCACTAAAACACAATGCCAAGGCACCGTCTTTTGATGATGTAAGTTTAGTCTATATCGCTAAACTTTTCTGCCCCTTTAGTAGCACTTTTTTCTAAAGTTTGATTATTTTTATGAAAAAAGCTGAGTGACACTATCATGATAGAGATAGCTATTATCAGATACACCGCATAAAGGATATCTTTATAATCCACCAACGCTATCTTAAACACCGTCATCAATGCTTCAATGGAGAGTGCGATGATGATGGATATAAGAAACTTTTCCAAAAGTTTATGACTGCCTGTCTCATGTAGAAACTGTTCTCTATAAATCACCTCATGTTCAAGGAGATTTTTTGCCAAGTCAAAGATAGCCAAGCCCAATGTTAAAGCAATAGTAGATTTAAAAATCAATTGAAAGATACTGATACCTTCATCTGCACTATGATTCACAAAATTATAAAATGCGTAAAAGATAAGTATAAGCGAAAATAGGCTCAAGCCGTATCCAATCAAGGCATAAATAGACTTTGTCATAATAAGAAAAAACTTTTCTTCTCTTTTTTTAACTTCTTTTATAGTGCTCATTTTACCTCCCAGATACAACATAGGAGGAAAATACCCCCTCTATAGACTTTTATTTTTTCAGATTTGTAATCTTTTCTTTTATTTTTTCAAACCATCCTTTGCCACTCTTGCTACCTGATGATTTTTCTTTGATGATATCAATCTGATCATATATAGACTGATACGCTCTTTGCGTACCATAGCCTAAAAGTTCTGCCATCTCTAGTTGATAGGATGCCTCTTCTAAAAGTGATGATAACTTCTTATTTTCCTTCTCATCTCTCTTTTCATTGCTAGTTAGCTTCTCCGCCTCTTTTAACAACAATGTTGCCCTCAAAATTGGTAACGGGATGATTTCTTCACTAACAACCAAAGAACTTAATGTCGCTTTTAAAAGTGTTTTTGCCTCTTCAATTTTCCCCTCATCCAACATCGGAGCGATAACTTTGATACTAGCTGGATATGTTGCCAATGGTATGGAAGTCGTCGTGATAACAATCTCACTCGCTAGATTTTTTAACAAATGTCTTGCTTTTTGCACTTCACCATTTTTAAGTGCTTTATTGGCATCAAAAAGTATACTTTTTACTAACTCTTTACTCACAATGACATCAAACTCTTTTTGTGTTATCGCTACTGGTAGTAGTTCCAATGAAGGGTCTCTAGCCACAATCATATCGAGCTTACCCGTCACCTTCGCCAATATATCTATCGCCGCTTTTGTTTTATTTTCATCCAAGGACTTTAGTGCCAAGTTAGTATTTTTCAAACTTTCTAATGCTTCTTGTAGGAGTGCTTTCTTTTTTGCTTGTACTGTATCATACGTGTTACTATCCACCTTAGCCTGCACAGACTTTAACTCTTTTGACCGCTCCAACTTGATAACATCTGCTTGCAAAGATCCAAGTGCTAAACTCATACCTAAAAGTAGTGATAATCCTAATTTTCTATTCATGTTTCTCTCCCATAAATTTATATTTTTTACAGGAGGAATTTTAATAGATATAGTGTGACTTGTCAGCCACCTTAGTAGCACTTTTGAAGAAAATTATAAAGGTAGATTATCTAAAAGTTTTTGGGTGTCTTTTATCTCGATATTTTTACGTTTTACTTCGATGATACCATCTTTTTTGAGTTGTTGGATATGACGATTGAGTACTTTACGCACCGTACCGATAAGCGCAGCAAGTTCTTCATGAGGGAGATTATGGATGAGATTTAACTTAGAAGGGTTGTCTGGATTGATATTTTTAGTGATGAGTTTTAACAATCTACTAGGCGTGTCGTAAAATGAAAGGTCAAGCGCTAGTTCTTCCATGTCTCTGAGTTGCTGTGAGATGTAGGGAAAAAGAATTTTATTGAAGTTTGCATCTTCTTGCATCCACTTCTTGACAACATCAATGGGAAAGACAATCACTCTCACATCATCAAGTGCATGCAAAAGATTTTCATGAACCTTGCCATCCAAGAGTGTTACAACATCATACATGTCACCAGAGGAGAGTATCTTCAATGTCTGCTCTTTAGCATCACTTAGATTTATCTGTGAGACTTTTATTCTGCCTTCAAGCACAAAAAAGAACTTTTTTTGCAACTCTTCAGGACTAAAAAGCATCTCTCCTTTTGAAAAGTCTTTAGCTTTACCATACTTTTCTACATCTTGATGGAACTTACTTTCTACTATCTCGATAGGAACCATACCCGCCACACCAACTCCTCATATATGATGGGACTATTCTAGCATAGATTTGATGTTATATCATCAACGAATCATCTCATGTAGTAATATCTCGAGGTTAAATATCTGCACACCACTACTACCATTCGCTACAAATAAAATCCCATCTTTTTTTATCAAAGAGAGTCCAGAAGTATTATCACCTAGGTTTTTACTGCTTATCATGATAGGATTTGTTACATCAGAAATATCGTATAGTTGTAATCCATCCAAGCCGTGTGCTACAAGTAGTTTAGTATCATTATCTACCAACACAACATCTTGAATTGCTTTGTCTTTTAAAAGAAATTTTCGCTCACTCTGCACTGGGTTACTCACCTCTTCCCCTATCAAACCACAGGCACTTACACGATATTGCATCGTCTCATCACCTGAGAGGATAGAAATAGACTTTTCTATTTTATCGATGACTTCAAGTTCAACAGGGTGACTCAAATCAGAGATATCCAAGAGATGAAATTTACCCTCAGCATCTTCCACATAAAGCGTCATCTCATCATCTGAAAGTATCACATTGTGTGCATCTATCGTCTCGATGGTAGAGAGTAAATCAGAAGAGATTTTATCATCAAACCCGATAGAGATGATTTCCACGCCATGATTTTTCTCTGCCACAAAGATGATACCATCTGTAGAAACAGTCAATGCACTGGCGGTACCTTCCGTAGAAACGGTGCCTAGCGTAGCACTCTTTTCTTGTTTTATCACCTCTATCATGATAGTTTCACTATCGTTTACACCATTCTCAGCATATACATTGTAGGTATAACTCCCTACATCTTTGATAGACAATGTCACTTCTAAAGAACCACTATCAGGGAATTCCCCTACTTCTTGACCATTGATAAACACCTTAGAACCACTCTCCCCTAGTAATGTAACAGTTGTAAAGTCTTCATCTGTAACGATAGTATTTGTCTCTGTATTGAGAGAGGCTGCTTTGACTGCTATCTCCTCTTGCTTGGGTGGTGTACTTCTATCCCCACAACCTATCATGATAAGTGCGATTGTAAGTGATGAGGCTAAAATAACTTTGCGCATAATAACTCCTTGTATGGTAAAATCGGTTTTTATGAAAATAACTTTATTTGGGAGTGGCTATGTTATGTGGTATAGATGAAGCAGGAAGAGGATGTTTAGCGGGACCTCTCGTGGTGGCTGGTGTTATCATGATAGAAAAGATAGAAGGCTTAAACGACTCAAAACAACTCAGCGAAAAAAAACGTGAAACCCTTTATGAAGAAATCATCCAAAAAACTTCTTACGAAATCATCTTCACAGACAATGATGCTATCGATGAGATAGGACTCTCCAAAGCGATAAAAAATTCTATCATTATGATAATGGAAAAACTCTCCCCCACCCACACTATTATGGACGGCAACACCACCTTTGGCGTGGCACATGTAGAGGCTATCATCAAGGCAGACGCCAGCGTACCTGAAGTCTCAGCTGCTAGTATCTTAGCCAAGGTGAGTCGAGACAGGTACATCGTGGAACAAGATGCACATTTTCCTGAATATGGCTTTGCTAAACATAAGGGGTATGGGACAAAACATCATGTGGCGATGATAGCCAAGTATGGGCATTGTCCACTACATAGGAAGAGTTTTAAGGTAAAGAGCTTGGAGTGCCCTACGCTTTTTTAAACCTATAAAGCTATAATATCTCTAATATTTAAGGAGTTAGACCCCATGCAAAGAAAAAAGATATACAACCCAAATTCGACCGAAACAGTCAGTGATAGACAGATATTTGGTGGTTCTCCAACGGGGATATTTGAACTCAATAAAATCAAATACCAATGGGCGTATAATCTCTGGGATATGATGCTTAACAACACATGGTTTCCAAAAGAAGTTGATATGACCACGGATGTACGTGACTACAAACAACTCACAGACTCAGAGAAAAATGCGTATGACAAAGCACTTTCTCAGCTTATCTTTATGGATTCACTCCAGACAAACAACTTGATTGACAATGTCAATCCCTATATTACTTCTCCAGAAATCAACCTTATCTTGGTGCGTCAAGCTTTTGAAGAGGCGTTACACTCTCAAAGTTATGCAGTGATGGTAGATAGTATCTCGCAAAACAGCGATGAGATATATGACATGTGGCGTCAAGATGCCAAACTCAAACACAAAAATGACCATATTGCTTCTGTATATGACTCACTTGCTACGGGGAACCCTAGTGATACTGATATGCTCAAAGCAATGTTTGCCAACCAAATCTTAGAGGGGATTTACTTTTATAGTGGATTTACTTTTTTCTATACCCTTGCACGTAGCGGCAAGATGCTAGGGTCCGCACAGATGATTCGTTTTATCCAACGTGATGAAGTCACGCACCTTATCCTCTTTCAAAACATGATAAACACCACGCGAAAAGAGCGCCCTGAACTTTTTACACCAGAACTCATTGAAGAAGTTTATCAAATGTTTAGAGACGCAGTAGAGTTAGAAATCGCTTGGGGTAAACATATCACAGAGGGGCATATCCTAGGGCTTACTGATGATATCATCGAAGATTATATCCAGTACCTAGCAGATAGAAGACTCAAAGCCGTGGGACTAAAGAAGATATATAACAAAGAACACCCAATCAAATGGGTTGATAACTTCTCAAACTTCAACGACCAAAAAACAAACTTTTTTGAAGGAAATGTCACCAACTATTCCAAAGGAAGTCTTGATTTAGATGACTTCTAGAGAACTTGTAGCACTGCAATTTAATTATCATGATGCCACTTATCATGATAATCTCTCTACGCTTCTCACACTCATCAAACAGAGTGATGAAAATGCTATCGTCCTTGCACCTGAACTTTGTCTGACTAACTTCTCTTTTGACAAGATGGAGCAAGCCGCTACTTTTGGACAAGAAGCATTAAAAGAGATTTTACCCCTCAGTAAAAACCGTGTGATTGCCTTCTCTATGACTGAAAAACGAGAGGGGAAGTTTTACAATACCGCCAAAATTCTCTTTGGAGAAAAAGTCCTCCACTCACAAGATAAAGTAAACCTTTTTAAGTTTGGGCAAGAACATGACTACTTTGAAGCAGGAAGTGAAGAAAAAGTTAAAATAATTGAAATAGACGGGCTTAAATTTGCGATTTTAATCTGTTTTGAGATAAGATTCACGCAATTATGGGATTTGATTCGTGGTGCTGATGTTATCATGATACCCGCTCTTTGGGGAAAGCTTAGAAAGTCTCAGTTTGAGTCGATAACAACAACCATGGCTATCATCAACCAAGCCTTTGTGATTGTTGCTGACTCTTCACAAGAAGATATGGCAAGTTCTTCAGGGATTATCACCCCGTTTGGTAAAACTTTACGTGATGATGAAAAGGAGTTTATCTCTCTTCAAGCTGACCTAAAAGAGATAAAAAAAATGAGACGATATATGGACATAGGACTATCATGATACGAAAACATCTGAAAAACAACAGCTTACACCTGCATAAGTCAGAACAATTAGCCCAAGAGATAAACAGAGTTTTTCCACTCTCACCTCTCGTTATCGAAGCTATCGGGAAGACTGAACGAGAACTTTTTGTACCACAAGGATTCAAACACCACGCATACAAACTAGATGCCCTACCTCTTTCAGCAAACCAGTGGATAAGTTCTCCCTTAACCGTCGCAAAAATGACAGAAGCACTCTCTCCAGAAGGGGCTGATTCTGTTCTTGAGATAGGTTGCGGATCTGGTTATCAAGCGGCCGTTTTAAGCCAACTCTTTCGTCGTGTTTTTACGATAGAACGTATTGAGAAACTGCTTATCGAAGCCAAAGGAAGATTTTCACAACTCAAACTAAACAACATCAACACACGTTTTGATGATGGTAACAAAGGTTGGAAATCCTACGCACCCTATGATAGAATCCTCTTTTCAGCCTCCGCGCCAAAGCCACCGATGCACCTTTTTGAGCAACTCAAAGAGGGTGGGATTTTAGTCACACCTATCACCCACGGCAGCAAACAAATCATCACAAGATTTATCAAAAAAGGTGGACAAATCACACAAGAACAGTTAGATGAGTGTCTTTTTGTGCCTGTGCTTGAAGGTGTACAAAAGTAAACTAGTTAGCATCATGACAATGATGTTCTATACCCTCTTTGTACCCTTCTAGTACCTCTTTAGCACGAATCCCCTTTTGATAAATCTTTAAAATTTCCCTGGTAAAGTTGATAGGATACTCCGTAAAATGCCCACAATCTTCTTTATAATATCGCTCTAATGTAACATACATCTCTTCTAAGATTTCAGGATCTTCTTTTTTTAGCCTATTCAAATCTTCTTGGGCTTGTAAAAGTGTCTGGTCATTAAACTCTCCACGATCATCTATCGTTTTTCTTAATTCCACATACTCTTTAAGACTTTTTCTATTTCTAATAAAATCTGCAAATATTTCAATCAATATCATGATAACTCCTTATTTTTATAAAGAAGTATGAAGCCCCACAAAGAGGCTTCATACTTAAAGTACACAAGTTTGAATCTTTTGTACGATACTAGGGTCTTCTAACGTAGAAATATCTTGGGTTATTGGCTCACCTTTGGCGATGGATCTTAGTATCCTACGCATAATCTTACCAGATCTAGTTTTTGGAAGATCCGGCACAAACTTGATATCATCACACTTAGCGATAGCACCAATCTCTGCTAAAATGACTTTGTTAATCTCTTGCACCATCTCCATCTCTTCAACCATCGTATCTTCTGATTTTAACACGACATAGGCAAAGATACCCTCACCTTTGATTTCATGAGGCTTACCAACGACTGCTACTGCCGCCACACCTGCATGTTTCTTGATAGCTGCTTCTACTTCTGCCGTACCCATTCTATGCCCTGAAACGTTAATGACATCATCCGTACGCCCTGTGATAGTGATGTATCCATCTTCATCTATCATCGCACCATCTCCGGTAAAATAAACTGGCTCACCATCTTTTTTACAATCTCCAAAATAAGACTTCACAAATCTATCAGGGTCACCCCAAATCGTTCGTATCATACTTGGCCAAGGCTTGGTAATACACATAAAGCCTTTTTCCCCTACTGGTGTTGCTGTGCCATCCTCTTCAATCACTTCAGCCATGATACCAGGTAGTGGGAATGTTGCACAACCTGGCTTGATAGGTGTCGCAGCAGGAAGTGGAGAAATCATATGTCCACCCGTCTCTGTTTGCCAGTAAGTATCTACAATAGCACATTTACTACCACCAATCGCCTCGTAGTACCATTTCCACGCGGCAGGATCGATAGGTTCACCCACAGTTCCTAGTGTTCTTAAGCTGCTAAGGTCATATTTTCCTGGTTCATCTTCACCCATCTTATGCAATAGTCTGATAGCTGTAGGCGCGGTATAAAACTGATTGATTTGATATTCTTCAACCATTCTCCAACAACGACCTGCATCTGGAAAAGTTGGCACACCCTCAAACATCACCGTCGTCGCACCCATCGCGAGAGGTCCATACACGATATACGTATGCCCAGTAATCCAACCAACATCTGCCGTACACCAGTAAGTATCATTTTCTCTCACATCAAATACCCACTCCATCGTCATCTGGGCCCAAAGAATATACCCTGTAGAACTATGTTGTACCCCTTTTGGTTTACCTGTACTACCTGAAGTATAGAGTAAAAAGAGTGGATCTTCGCTATCCATCGGCTCCGCTTCACACTTACTTGATTCATTTTTCACAAGCTCGTTGTAGCTGTAGTCTCTTCCTTCTACCCAAGTGATGTCTTCACCATTTCGCTCCACGATACAGACATTTTTCACACATTCACATCCTGATTCTAGTGCTTTATCTACCACAGGTTTCAACATATAAGGTTTCCCTTTTCTATATGCACCATCTGCTGTTACGACAAGTTTTGCCTCAGCATCGATGATTCTATCTCTTAAAGCTTCTGCTGAAAATCCACCAAAGACGATAGAATGAATCGCTCCTATTTTGGCACAGGCTAGCATCGTTACTGCTGCCTCTGGAATCATAGGCATATAAAGGACAACCCTATCACCTTTTTTGATATCAAATTGATTTTTAAACATATTGGCTGTTTGATTTACTTTGTAACTGAGTTCTCGATAAGTGATAACTTGTTGGTCGCCATTATCCCCTTCAAAGATAATGGCTGCTTTGTTTTTTCTCGTAGCCAAGTGTCTATCCACACACTGGTGTGCAACATTCATCTTACCATCAATAAACCACTTGTAAAATGGCGCTGCACTCTCATCTAAAACTTGCGTAAATGGTGAAAACCAATCAATCTTTTCATTGGCATAATCACCCCAAAACCCTTCATAATCCTCATTTGACTTATTCATCAAAGCGTAGTATTCATCCATACTTTTTATACGTGCATCTTTTGAATGTGCTGCATTTGGTTGAAATATCTGTTTCATTATCGTCTCCTTATTTTATTGTATTGATATTGACAAAATTAAATTATCTTTTTTGGGGATAACTTAACTTTATAAAAATCATCGCTGTCATAACCGCATCATTGAGCGCATCATGTTTAGCCATAAACGGTAAATTCAAATCTTCCATAATCGTGTTAAAACGCAAGTCTATATGCCCTTGTGGAATACGCTGAATCTTCTTATCATGATAGATAGCTGAAACTTCATATTGTTTGTTTGGCAAGTTTATACCGATACGGGGCTTGATGTATTTGTTCACCATCGCCATATCAAACTCCAGATAATACCCCACCAAAGGAGATGACCCGATAAAGGCTAAAAAATCTTTTATTACATCATCGATATCTTCCCCATGCGCCAAATCACAAGTTCTAATTTGATGGATTTGGATACTTGTTGCGTCTAATTTTTTTTCTGGCTTGACAAAGCGTTCAAACTTTTGACTCATCAAAATCTTATTCTCTTTAATCTTCACAGCACCGATAGAGATGATATCATCTACTTTTGGATCTAGCCCCGTCGTTTCACAGTCAAAACAGACATACTCACCTGCAATAGGTGCATCAAAAAGATAAGCATAGGCTTCATCTTTTAAGTTTTTCCTCGCAAAATGTCTTTTTATCTTCTCAAACATCTCAGGCTACCCCAACATGTTCAATTTATAGTGAAAAGTAAGAAACTTTTTAAATTGGTTAACGATTTTAAAACTATCTTTCAGTAAATCTTTCTCTAATTTGGTAAGTTTTGTAGGTTTGATATAGTTATCTGGCGTACTATTCTTATCGATTTTTTCAAGATTATACTTCAGACGAAGAGAGAGTAAAAAAGTATATGACTCTATCAAATCACCTGCCAATTCTCTATCTATCACCCCTAAATCATTGAGTTTTTTCAACCTTTCAATGGTATTTGTCACTGTTATATGGTGTTCAAGACTTAAGCTTCTCACCCCATGTACGATAGGAAAAATAGCACCTTTTTTGATATCAAGTTCTTCTTTGTGTCCTTCTTTACTCAGTACAAAACCTGAAAAGACACTTAATGGCGTCTCAAAACTGAGTACAGCTTTTGAAAAATGAGCATAAAACGCCCCTGAATTTTCTATCTTCTTAAGAAGATAGTTTTTGAGATTTTCTAACAAGCGTTTATCCCCAGCAACAACCAAAGCATCAAAAAAGATAGCAATATTCATAAAATTATCACCACTCTTATTGTCAATCCATGAAAAAATCACCTTTTTAAAATCACTCTCTTTATGTACCCACACAGGATTACTTATCATGATATTTCCAGGGCATGGAGGATAACCAAAACTTACAAGTTTCTCTGTAAATGCTTTGGTAAATTCTGCAAGTTCCACATCAGCAATGCTACAATCATCACTTAAGATAAGAGCATTGTCTTGATCTGTTTTTAAAATCTGCTCTTGTCTGCCTTCACTTCCCATCACGATAAGTGCAGAGTGTTCTAACAAAGATTTAGGTGCCGTTAACTCAAAAAGTTTTTTAAAGACCTTTTCATTTAACTGACTTAAAAGTTTCGAGATATAACGCACTTTTACCCCCTTGGCATAAAGGGATTTGGTGATGCGTATGAGGTTTGTACTTGCACTTTGCAAGGCTTCGACACTCTCTGCTCTTTCTATCTCATTGGATATCGAATAGGTATGTGAAGCGAAAAAACTTACCAAAGATATCTGATCCAAGATACCCACGACCTGCGCTTTTTCATCCTCTACCACCAATCTTTTGATACCATGCTTTGTCATCTCAAGTTGGGCGTTAAATAAAAACTCATTCTTGTTGACCACTATCAAATCAAACTTTGCTAACCTTTCTATCGGTGCATCAAAAGACATCTTTTTCAAGATAAATTTTTCACGAAAATCCACATCCGTCACTATGCCTAAAGCCTCTCCTTTTTGCACCAAAAGAGAGTTTGCTTTTTGTTCTTTTTGATACTGCACCGCTTCAAAGATAGACATAGTCGCATCCACAATAACTGGCGCTTGGATATAAGCATCTTTTACACGGGCAACCATAAAGTTTGCTAACTCTTTATTTTTCTTATTGACTTGATTGGTATTTAGTTTTTGTGCAAGAGTTTGAAAAAAATACTGTTCAAAGTTCTCATCTTCATGTAAAACTTTCAAAAATATTTCTCTTGGTAAGAGATAACAAATAGTCTCTTGGGCTGTTATAAAAAGGTGTTTGACACGATTTTCAATCAAAGAGATAGGATCAAAAAGTTCATGGTGACCATACACAGAAATCACCTCATCATCCTCTTTTTCATGCACTGTACCTTTGATGATAAAGTAGAGATATTCTGCCTGTGAACCTTTGGATAAAAGTGTTTCATCTTCTGTAAAATAGACAATGTCTAAATTTTCACATACAAACTTTAGATTATTATGACTCAATGTATCAAAGGGCGCTATCCCTTTGATAAAAGATTCTTGTTCAAGTAAACTCAAACTATCACCCTTATTTACTATTTTTTTATGTGGATGCAAACAGGGGATAATCCTTGCTTGCAAACGCCGTCTCTAGTGCTCAGATGCACCCTCTGCACCGATACCAGTTTGTGCTCTGATATTTTGTGCTTCAAAAGCATCTCTCTCTTTTTGTGCTTGTTCACTATTATCTGTAATTGAAAAGAACCAAATACCGACAAAGGCTACTGTCACAGAAAAGAGTGCTGGATATTTATAAGGAAAGATTGCTTCTGCATTTCCTAAAATCTGTACCCATACAATCGGACCTAAAATAACAAGTAAAATCGCTGTTGCAAGTCCTAATGTTCCACCTATGACCGCACCTCGTGTAGTGAGCTTTTTCCAATAGATAGACAGAAAAAGGATAGGGAAGTTAGCCGATGCTGCGATAGCAAATGCCAAACCAACCATAAACGCGATATTTTGCTTCTCAAATAAGATACCCAAGATGATAGCGATGATACCTAATACAACTGTTGCTATCTTGGACACACGCATCTCTTTTTGCTCATCCACTTTGCCCACAGCGAAAGCGTTGGCATATAAATCATGAGAAATCGCAGAAGCACCAGCCAATGTAAGACCAGAAACAACCGCTAAGATTGTCGCAAATGCCACCGCTGAGATAAATCCAAGGAACAAATCACCACCAACCGCGTGAGAAAGATGAATCGCAGCCATGTTGTTACCACCAAATAGTGTCCCTTTAGCCACATCCAAATACTCTGGATTTTGTGAAACAAGAACGATAGCACCAAAACCGATGATAAACGTAAGGATATAAAAATACCCGATAAAGCCCGTTGCAAAGAATACTGATTTTCTAGCTTCTTTCGCATCTGCCACTGTAAAGAAACGCATCAAGATATGAGGAAGACCCGCCGTACCAAACATCAAAGCAATACCTAGTGAAATAGCCGATATAGGATCAGAGACCAATCCACCTGGGCTCATGATAGCGATACCACTTTTATGTACTTCTGTTGCTCCTTTAAAGAGTGCTTCAAAAGAGAATCCAAAGTGACTCATCACCGCAATTGCCATGAACGTCGCACCAGAGAGTAAAAGTACTGCTTTGATGATTTGTACCCATGTTGTTGCAAGCATACCACCAAAGGTCACATAGGCAATCATCAGTAAACCAACCAAGATAACAGCCGCTTCATAAGGGAGACCAAAAAGCACTTGAATCAGCTTTCCAGAACCAACCATCTGTGCAATAAGATACAAAATAACCGTAGCAATTGAACCAAATGCCGCTAAGATTCTAATAGGCTTTTGTCTGAGGCGATATGAGGCTACATCGGCAAAAGTATACTTACCCAGGTTTCTCAATTGCTCTGCAATCATAAATAGTATGATAGGCCAGCCAACTAAAAATCCGATAGAGTAGATAAGTCCATCATACCCTTTAAGATAAACCAATCCAGAAATACCCAAGAATGACGCCGCTGACATATAATCACCCGCTATTGCCATACCATTTTGAAGTCCTGTGATACCACCACCAGCCGTATAAAAATCCTTGGCTGTTTTTGTTCTTTTTGCTGCCCAGTAAGTGATACCTAGTGTCGCGCCTACAAAGATTAAAAACATGATTACCGCAGGAACATTTAAATCTCTCTGACCTGATACTCCAGCATCACCACCCGTTGCAAATAGTGATACACTTAAAAGCGTTAATAATACGATAACTTTTTTCATGCTCCTATCTCCTCTTTTAATTCTTCTTTGACTTTATTGGTTAAATCATCAAATTCACCATTAGCCCGTCTTGTATAAAGCCCTGCCATGATAAAGGAAAAGAAAATGATAAATATTCCTACAGGAATCCCTATCGTCATCACACCACCCATACTCGTACCTAAAACCTGAGGTGCAAATGCAATCGTCAAAATAAAGGCGTAATAAACTACCAACATGGCGATTGTCATCTTCCACGCATAGGCACTTCTCGTCTTAACCAACTCTTTATAAGAGGGGTTATTTTTAATCTTTTCTACAAGATTCTTATCCATTGTTTCTCCTTAAAAATTATAATTTGCTATCACTCTATACTCGTTCCAGTCTAATCCTGGTGCAAAATCTGTTGGATAATTTGCTCTGAGTCTTAAGTGTAAGTTTTTTACTGCTGCTGGATTATACTTGATATCAAATCCACTCTCTTTTGCTGTCCAAGCATTACCTGCTTTATAAGTGTTGTTCGCCCCAATGTCAAATGATATATGATAGATTGATGCTTTTAAGTCCACCCCTAAAGCTTTTTTAAAGTTGTATGTTCCCGCCACCTTTACGGTATCCGTATCAGCAAAAAACATATGTCTTGTTACCATACCCTGCGTAAATGCTGGTATGCCACCCCATGGTGTGATGATACCACCATGGGCTTGTGCATCGACATTTGAATCTGTTGTAGAGTAAGCCACATAGCCACTAAGTGCACCAAATCCAGCCCCTAGTTTCACACCGATAAAATTGCTATCCACATCACCCGCTAGTTTATCTCCGATATCACTTTCATTGATGTACTGTGCAGAAGCCTTAAGCTTTAACGCATCACTCACTTTAAATGAATAATCACCTTGTAGGTATATTGCGTTTAAAATATCATGTGCCACGTAGTCCCAAGCTTGTAATTTCAAGCCTTCTATACCACTATAGATAGCTGCTACAGCAGTCACACCAGGAGTATCTACCCCTGCGCCTAGTGCTATTTCACCCATCTCTCTAAATTCACCATTTGTGCCTAGCTTATATCCCAGACCATAACCACTTTGTAAAGAGAGTTGACCCGCAGCACCATAAACATTTCCAAAAGTTCCTACAGACTCTCTCACAACATGTGCTGCTATCAATGTGGTATCGACGATATCAGTATTGACCAGTACTGCTGCTTCAAAAAGGTTTGGAAGCATTCTTGCATCATCTGCTGCTGCTAGTGGTGTATTTAACTTTTGACGACCAATTGTTATCGTCGTATTGGTAAGACCTGTTTCACAAAAACAGTATTTTAAGTACGCTTCACCAAGCATAGAATAAGAGGAAAATCCATCCCCATACAGTGAAGGATCATAGTTTGCTGAAGTTCTTTCTCCATCATGGATATTGATACCATTGGTCGTATAAAACTTCAATCCAAAACTTAAGCCATGTAACGAATCTGTCTCTATACCCAGAGATCCGCCAATGGCTAGTGAATTACGATTGTTTTCAATAGCCCCACTATACGTTCTATCGATGTAAAAAGTTCTGATTTGCCCTGTTGTTTTAGCATTTTTAAATGCTTCCTCTAAGTTATCTGCTGCCTGCATATTTAGCGTGGCTAAAAGTGCTACTGATAACGCTAGACCTAATTTCCTCATATTTTAACTCCTTTTAAATAAGATTAATTACCGTAAGAAATTTTAATAAGGCAGCGTAGCATTAGCATAGCAATTAAGAAAAACTTATAATAGTGCTATGATTTTAGAGAGAAGGTGTTACTTTATGTAACATAATAGGTAAAAATTATTTTATTTATTTACTTTTATACTTTTATAAATCTTTCAACTTTATAGCCAACACCCTTGATATTTTCTATAAAGTCTTCTTTTAGCGAACGCCTCAGACGGCTTATCTCTGCTCTGATAGTCGCATTATCCACCGGTTCATGATTCCATACATAGCTTCTAAACTTATCAAAGCTCAAAACCATACCGATATTTTGGCATAACAACTCTAGTATCAAAATCTGCTTTTTAGTCAACATCTGTACCTTATCATGATAGTAAAGTGCTGATTCTGATTTTGCATAACTATAGTGGGCACTTAGCAACACATGTTGTCTATGCTGTCTCTCTATAAACTGTGCGATATTGTTGAGTCTGAGTCCTAGTTCTTTGAGATGAAAAGGCTTTTTAAGATAGTCACTCGCACCCAAGTCAAATGCCTTGGAGATATCTTCGATATCCACTAAGGCTGAGATAAAAATAGTGGGTGTCAAAATCTCTGACTCTCGTAAATATGCCAAAAGCTCAAAGCCATCTATATGCGGTACATTGATATCTAAAATCAAGATGTCATATAATGTTTCTTGCAAAGATTCCAATGCCTTATCACCCCTAGAAAAACTTTTCACCGTATGACCTAAAGAGAGTAGATACTCTTCGATGGCACTCTGCAACATCAACTCATCTTCAAGTAATAAGATTTTCATGATACTCCTTAAAATAGTATTGAAAACTATTTTGATTGTTAGCAGACTGTACATCCACTTTCACCGCATGCTTATCACAAATCTCTTTGACGATATGCAACCCTATCCCAAAACCACCACGGGCACTTCCCTCTCTATAATAACGCTTAAAGAGTTGTTCTGGGTCTTTGATAGCAGTACCCACGCTTGTCACTTCAAGTAACAACATCTCTTTGTCTCTTTTTAGTGTGATAAAAACCTCACTCTCTGGCAAAGAATATTTTATCGCATTGGAGATATTATTGTCACAGATTCTTTGTAGTTCCACTTCACTAAAAAATAGTTTGAGATTTGGCGTGATATCATGTTCTAACACTATTTTATTACCCAGAGCCACTTCATCAAAAAAATTTATTCTCTATTGTAAAAAAAGAGAAAAATCTATCATAACTTTTTTATACTCCACACGATCTTTTTTTGTCATATAACTTAAATCATTATAGATATTTTGTATGATTTTTACCCCCGCTTCAATCTTTGTTAAATAAGAGTTTTTAGGATTATTCATATTGTACAAGTCAACATTTGTCATGATAATGCTAAGTGGTGTATTTATCTCATGCGTGGCATTTTTGATAAACTTATCTTGTGCTATCACCATTGACTCTGCAAACTCTTTTGCATCATTTAACTTTTTAGTTTTCTCTTTTACCTTTTGTGCTAGATTAGCATTAAGATCTTCAAGGGACTCTTTCTGCAAGGCAATCTCTTCTATCATGATATTGATATGTTCTGCTATCTGTTGATACTCTTCATAACGAATCTCACTAACATCCAACTTTTCATACTTAGAGGAGACAGATTTTAAAACATTTTCTATATAAGAGATATCATCACTCACCGTGTACGCAAAATATTTATATATCACCATAGCGATAAAAAAAAGTATCGTCGAGAGGGTTAAGATGCCTAGGATAAACTTTGATACCTTTTGTTTATGTTCAAATTTTTTCTTTTCAATCGTTGCATACATATCATCTAAATAAAACCCCGTACCAACCATCCAGCGCCAAGGCTTGTACGAGGCGGCATAAGAGATTTTTGGGGCTAGTTTGTTGATAAGTGGCTTATTCCAAACATACTTAACAAAGCCACCCCCTTTTTCTTTCGAAGCATCTATCAACTCATAAATCACTTCTTTCCCATTGGGGTCTTTGATATGCAGCATCTCTTTGCCAGCATTTTTTTTCAAGATAGGATCGGCGATATTGATACCATCAAAGGTATAGATAAAAACATATCCCGTGCCACCCCTCTCATCACGCATCTGCTCAATAGCATCCACAATTTCTGATTGCAACTCTTTAAGCGACTTATTTTTACCATCTTTTTTATGTTTGTAGGCTATATAACGAAGAGCTCGATTGGTCTCATTGCGAATCAAATCTTTTTGCGTTTGAATATACTTTTTTTCTATCTGTACTATCTCATTTTGGTGCTCTTTATTTAGGTTGTAGATACTATAAACTAGCACCAAGATAGTGAGCAACGCCACCAAGAGGATACTGAGTCCACTGGCTTGATTGATGCTCTGTTTTTGAAAAATTTTTTTCAATTTTTATGGAGTTCCTGCACCATCAGTTGGGGTGTAACATTGCCACGAAACTCATTTTTAGAGACTGTACATACTATATCAACATAATCACCCTGCTCTGCTTTATCTACAAAATTAAAATAAATAGCTTCCACACTTTTTTGTTCACTTAGCAACGTCATTTTGAGGTGATTGGCATCCATTCCTAAAAGTCTATCTGCACTTACCAAAGCATTTTTGAGTAAAAATTGTGGTTGGGGATTTTTCTGACCATAAGGCTCATATTTTTCAAGAATATGTAATAAATCAAAGTCTATTGCCTCCGCATCTATCTCCCCCAAAACATCACTTTTTTCTATAAAATCTTCTTCAGGGATAGAGGCAGCTGCTGTTTCAAGATTTGCTCTAAAAGTTTCTAAATTTTCAGGGGCTATCGCCATACCTGCAGCACCTTGATGTCCACCATATCCGATAAGTAGCTCCTTTTGTGCTGCGATAAGTTCTAGGATATGGATACTACCCACACTTCTCGCACTCCCTTTTGCCTTACCACCTTCTAGTGATAGGACAATGGCAGGTTTCTTAAATCGTCTAGTGAGTCTCGCCGCCACGATACCAATAACACCTTCATGCCACTCTTCACCCCAAGTAACGATGATTTTAGCTTCTTCATTGTGCGTTAAAACAGCCTTGTTAAAAAGGTCAAGCTCTATCTCTTTACGTCTATTGTTTAACCCCACGATATACTCAAGGTGCATAAGCGCCTCTTCTTCCCCTTTGGCTGAAAGCATCTCAAAAGCCAAAGTGGCATCTTCTATACGCCCTGCTGAGTTGATGATGGGAGCTAACAGAAAAGAGATATCATCACTCTTAAAAGCAGATTTTTTAAAGTAGCGTTTAATGACAGAGAAAATGACTCTTTTTTCTTGATTTATCATCTTGAATCCCGCACGAACCATCGCACGATTCATCCCCTTTAGCTCCATCATATCTGCAACGATAGCGATAGCCAAAGGTCTAAATATTTTCCTAGGTTGTACTCTATGCCTAAAGTCTCTTTGAGTGTAGCCACCAGCTACCATGCCACCTGCGCCCCACATATCTCAGGATAGGGAAAAGGACAATCCTCTTGCTTGGGATTGACGATGGCATAAGCATCAGGGATAGTCTCCGGCACCGTATGATGATCGGTGATGATTAAATCAATACCTCTTTGTTTGCAAACCTCAGCAGCTTGCAGAGCAGAGATACCATTGTCCACCGTGATGATTACATCTGCGTCTATGCGTTCTAGTAACTTTTCATTGATACCATAACCATCACGAAAACGGTTAGGTATGATGAGGGTGATAGGGATACCGATATCTGTAAAAAACTCACTCATGATAGTAGAAGAAACCACACCATCTACATCATAGTCACCCACCACGGTGATTTTTTCGTTATTGTGGATGGCTATCTTGATACGATCTGCCGCTTTTTGGATATCTTTGAGTTGTGAAGGTTTAGGTATATCTTTCAGTGTCGTACAAGTGTCCTCTGCAAATCGAGAAGATAAAATCTCCTCGATTTTTTCGCAGTTTAACTTGGCTATTTTTTTGCCTCTAAAGAAGCTTTTACAAATCCTAATATCGCTGGATTTGGATTTTGCAGTTTAGAGGTAAACTCAGGGTGAAACTGTACCCCCAAAAACCAAGGGTGCTCAGGAATCTCAATAACTTCTATCAAGCCATTTGACTCACCAGAGATGATCATCCCTTTTTCTTCTAACGCTTTTCTGTAAGCTGGATTTGCTTCATAACGGTGTCTATGTCTCTCTACTATCTTTGGACTATCATGATAGACAGAACGAAGCAATGATCCCTCTTTTGTGTCGCATTCGTACCCACCTAAACGAAGTGTTCTACCAAGAGGACTTTGATGTGTTCTTATCTGCTCTCCACCACTTGCATCTATGAAGTTATCGATAAGATAGATAAGTGGATTTTTTGTCTCTTCATCAAACTCTATAGAGTTTGCATCTTCTAAACCTAGTACATTTCTTGCATACTCTATCATAGAGAGTTGCATCCCAAGGCAGATACCTAAAAATGGTACTTTTCCCTCACGGGCACAACGAATCGCCTCTATCTTCCCCTCTACACCACGCTGTCCAAATCCACCAGCAACCAAGATACCATCTACATCTGAAAAAAGTGTACTACATTGTTCAGCTGTAACTAGCTCACTATCTATCCACTTCAGATTGACTTTTGTATCTAGGTGTGCCCCGACGTGTACAAAAGATTCAGTAAGTGACTTATAAGACTCTTTGAGCTCTAAATACTTTCCTACAAATCCTATCGTAACCTCTTTTCTAGGTTCGATAACATTTTTCACCAATGTACCCCAGTTTTCCATATCGGGATGCAACTCTGGCATATCTAGTGTCTCCGCGATAGGACTTAAAATATCTTGTGCTAAAAAGTTCATCGGAACTTTATAGATAGACTTTGCATCTAATGCTTCGATAACACAATCTTGATCAACACCACAAGAAGAGGCTATTTTATTTTTCATTACTTTAGGAATTTTTTGTTCAGAACGGCAGATGATGATAGAAGGAGAGATACCGATACGACGTAACTCTTGGACGGAGTGTTGTGTCGGTTTTGTTTTCAATTCTCCTGCTGCTTTTAGGTATGGGACAAGGGTGAGGTGTATAAACATCGCCTTTTTCTTGCCTACCTCTGTTCGAAACTCACGCGCTGCTTCTAAAAATGGTAAAGACTCGATATCACCTACCGTACCACCCACTTCTACAACCAAGACATCGTGCCCTTTACCTGCCACTTTGATACGTCTTTTTATCTCATCTGTGATGTGAGGGATAACTTGAATCGTCTTTCCTAGGTAATCCCCTCGTCTCTCACGCTCTATGACCGAAGAGTAAACTTGCCCCGTCGTAAAGTTATTGCCTTTGCCAAGTGAGATATCCAAAAATCTCTCATAATGCCCGATATCCAAATCCGTCTCAGCGCCATCATGCGTCACAAAGACTTCTCCGTGTTCAAGCGGGCTCATCGTACCTGGATCGACATTGATATAGGGGTCAATTTTGAGCATAGAGACCTTCAATCCAGAATGCTTTAAAAGCGTTGCGATACTTGCAGATGCGATACCTTTACCCAGTGAGCTAAGCACTCCACCTGTCACAAAAATATACTTCGTTTTTGAATTTGCCATGAGATTCCATTATTTTATTTATCGGGATTATAGTCCATTATGGCTAAAAAAGGCGTTAAATTATAAGAGCGTTACGTAAATCAAAATAGTTTCATCAAACTTTCAAAGTACTATTAATCAACTATTAATCTTTTATTTAATGTGATTAATCCTCATAGTTTATAATTTCGTATAAATAAACTTTAGTCATAAGGAATAAACAATGCAAGCAATCATACAAGCAATTAAACAAGAGGTTCAAAAAGTCATCGTCGGACATGAAAAACTCATCGATGCGCTACTTATAGGACTCATCTCAGATGGGCATATCCTCGTCGAAGGTGTCCCAGGACTCGCCAAAACAACAGCTATTAATGCACTTTCTAACGCGCTTGGACTTGATTTTAAGCGTATACAATTTACCCCTGATTTACTACCTAGTGATATCACCGGAACGGAGATATATGATCAAAAAAATGGAGAATTTCGTGTGAGAAAAGGACCCGCTTTTACCAACCTATTACTTGCAGATGAAATCAACCGTGCCCCTGCCAAAGTCCAAGCAGCTCTTTTAGAAGTGATGCAGGAGGGACAAATTACTATCGGTGAAGAGACTTTTAAACTTGATAAACCTTTTTTAGTCTTAGCCACACAGAACCCTATTGAACAAGAGGGAGCCTATAAACTACCAGAAGCCCAACTAGATCGTTTCATGCTCAATGTCATTGTCAACTATAATACCCTAGATGAAGAGTTTGAGATAGTTAAGCGTGTGGCAGAGAAAAGCTTTGGTGTTATCACTAAAGTCGTAGATAAAGAAGCACTCAGTGCGCTCAAGGCCCAAGCAAAATCAGTACATGTGGATGATGCTCTCTTAAAATATATGCTAAACATCGTCTTTGCCACCCGTGATCCCAGAGCCTACAATGTCCAAGGTGTGAGTGACTACATCGAATATGGCGCAAGTCCTAGAGCTTCTATCAATCTCTACAAAGCAGTCAAAGCCCTAGCGGTACTTAAAAACAAGGACTATGTCACTCCTGTGGAAGTGGCAGAAGTGGTACATGATGTCCTGAGACATCGATTGATTTTAAACTACAAGGCGGAAGCGCAAGGTGTGAAGAGTGATGATGTGATTACCAAAATCATGCAAGCCCTTCCTACCCCATAAGGCAAAACAATGAGCAGCCAAGTTGCAAGAGAGATACTTGTCAAAACCAGACGAAAAGTCTTTAGCCAGAACCTCGGAAACAATGCTACTGCCTTTGTCGGTAATGGTGTAGATTTTTCGGAACTTCGTGAGTACCATTTTGGTGATGATGTACGCAAAATCAACTGGAAAGCCACAGCAAGACAGATGCATCCCTATATCAATCTGTTTACAGAAGAGAGGGAGTTAAATGTCGTTGTTTGTTTCATGGTCGGTGGTAGTATCTACTTTGGATTTCAGCGTATCAAGCAAGAGGTGATGAGTGAAGTGTTAGCACTACTTGGCTATTCGGTACTGAAAAATAGTGATAGATTGAGTACGCTCTTTTTTTCTGATAAAGAAGAATATTTTAGAAAACCAACGAAAAATATCTCCGCACTCAATGAAATCATACCTGAGGCTCTAGAGCTAGAAAGTTTGGGAAAAAAGGTAGACTACCAAACCTTTTCTGACCATATCTTACATCGGGTGAAGCAAAAGTCTATCCTCTTTATCATCGGTGATTTTTTTGAAGAGGTAGATTTTTCACTACTCTCAGCACGACACGAACTCTATGCCATCATGATAAGAGATAGATTTGAAGAAAACCCCGTTCTTTTGGGAGAGTTAGACCTCATAGACCCAAGTACAGATACTGTGAGTGATGTAGATTTTTCTGAAGGATTACTCAAGGAATTTAGAGAAGAGATAGAAAAAAAAGATCAAAAGCTTTATGAACATTTTTTAGCACATGACATACGCCATACTAAAATATACACCGATGAAGATCCATTTTTAAAATTAAATAGCGTAGTGAGGTAAAATATGCAAGGCTTAAAAGATATCAAACCCTTAGTAAAAGTACCCGATAACTCCTTGTGGATGTTGCTTTTGAGTATCATGATAGCCCTACTTATCATGATAGCCCTCTACAAGTGGTTTAAAAAACCAAAACGCAAAAGAAAAAAGAGACTCACAGCAAAAGAGATTGCCATCAATGCACTCAAAAACATCAACTTGCAAGATAGCAAACAAGCAGTCTATGACTTTACTGCTTATGCACCAGTTTTGGCAAATGAAACACAAAAAGAACGTATAGGTACTCTGATTGACAGCCTTAGTACCTACAAATACAAAAAAGAGGTTCCACCCCTTAGTGAGACGGATAAACAAGCGATACAAAAAATTACAGAGGAGTTAGTCCATGTTTAACACTATCCATTTTGAATACCCCTATGCACTACTACTGCCTCTTTTATTGTTACTCTGTCTTCGCTTTTGCAAGCAAAAAAATGGGCGGCTCTTTTTTCCTAACGCCTCCCTTTTTAAAAAACTAGGTAAAAAAAGTGCTTCTTTGCTGACTTTGTTAAAAGTGCTCGTGTTTATAGCACTCACCGTAGCACTCTCTTCTCCCTATAGACAAGATGATATCATCATGCAAAAAGATAAAGGATATGAGATATCTCTCATCCTCGATGCTAGTGGCTCGATGCAAGAGATGGGAAAGTTTGACATCGTCAAAAATATCGTCACAGACTTTGTCAATCAACGCCCACATGATAAGTTAGGCTTGACTATCTTTGCTGATTTTGCCTATGTGGCTATACCACTCACTTATGACAAAGCCAGTATCAAACGCCTGCTTAGCAAGATAAATGTAGGTATCGCAGGGAAGCAGAGAACGGCACTCTATGAAGCACTTTTTATGAGTTCCAAGCTCTTTGCTTCTTCCAAAGCCAAAGAAAAAATCGCCATCTTGCTCACTGATGGTGTAGACAATACTAACACCATCCCTCTTGATGTGGCCATCAATACAGCCAAAAAATATGGCATCAAAGTCTATGTGATTGGTGTGGGAGGTCGTGGAGATTATAACCCTGCTATTTTACAAAAAATTGCCCATGATACTGGTGGTGAGTTTTTTGAAGCAGGTAGCGTAGAGCGTCTGAAAAAGATATATAGTTATATCAATAAATTAGAAAAAAGTGAGATAAAAGCAGATAAATATATCAAAAAAACGTATCTCTTTGGATACCCACTAAGCCTAGCACTCTTACTCATGATAGGCTACTTTATCTATAGGAAAAGGGGTTAAAATGCAGTTTGAACATAGTGTTATATTATGGGGGTTGTTACTCCTTCCTCTACTCTTTTTACTTCTAAAAAACAGCTCTTCCTCTCTTGAGCGGTACTTTAAGCCAGAAGTGTTAGAAAAGATGCGCTCTCATAAAGGTGTGTTATCGCAAAAAACAAGAGATATCGTGCTTATCGCTTCTATCGCTTTTGTCATCATCGCACTAGCTAGACCCATCATAGATAAGGGGGAAATCAAAGTCCACTCTAGCGATATCGACATCATCGTGGGATTTGATATCTCACAATCTATGTTTGCTGAGGACATTTACCCAAATCGTTTTGCCCTTGCCAAGCGTAAATTTGCCACATTTTTGAGTGATATCAAAGAGGCGCAGATAGGGGTGATAGGGTTTAGTTCCAAGGCATTTTTAATTTCGCCACTAACAAGAGATTTTAATACCCTCTCATTTTTGGTCAACAATATGCAACTCGATTATGTCTCCCTCAAAGGAACCAGTATCAAAAGTTCCCTAGAAGTCACAGATAATCTCTTAAATAAAAGCAAAAAAAAGGTGCTCGTTCTCTTTACCGATGGAGGAGATAAGAAAAATTATGAAGAGGAGATTGCCTATGCCAAAGAGAAAGGTATCAGCGTCTTTGTCTATGCCATAGGTACCCAAAAAGGCGGTGTCATCAAAACAAAACAAGGTGTTTTGAAAGATAAAAATGGCGATATCGTTATCGTCAAAAGAAATGATGCTATCAAGCAACTCGCCATTGAGAGTGGCGGTGCATACATGGCTTCTTCACTTGCAAAAAATGATATCGACGCTATCGCAAAAAATATCAAAACTAAGTTTAAAAATAGTAAAAAAAAGGAACGCACGATTCGTGACACGAGAGAGTTATTTTTCTATCCGCTCATCTTGGCGATGTTGCTGTTTGTTTTATCCTTTTCATCACTACCACAAAGGAGAAGAGATGCGTAAATTATGGATTTTTCTTATCTTACTTTCGCCTATCATGATAGAAGCATCATTTTTGGATTTTTCGACCCTTCATAAAGCGAAGCAAGCCTATGAAGATAACAACTATTCAGAAGCGATTAGTCACTACGAAAAAGTAGCAGACAAAAATGACCAAGCAACATACGACCTTGCCAACAGCTACTACAAAGCCAAAAAATATAAAAAGGCAAAAGCACTCTATGAGCGCATCAAAGAACCTTCTCTTGCCTTTAACAAATGGCACAACATCGGTAACTGCGAAGCCAACTTAGGCAAGATAGATGAAGGGATAAAAGCCTATGAAAAGGCACTATCGCTTAAAAAAGATGCAGACACAAAATATAATCTAGAACTCTTAAAAAAGAAGAAAAAAGAGACAAAAGAAGAAAAGAGACAAAAGAAGAAAAACAAACAAGAGAAAAAAAAGGATAAAAAGAAAAATCAGCAACAAAACAAAAAAGATAAAAAACAAAATAATAAAAAAGAGTCTGATAAGAAAAAATCAGATGACAAAAAACAGAAAAAAGACAAACAAAAAGAGCAAAAGAAAAAGGACGACAAAGCAAAACATAAAAAAGATAAAAATCAGCAACAAAAATCTCAAAGCAAAGAAAAAAAACGAGACAAAAAGATAGATCAACAAAAGATGGATGCTGCAAAAAAGCAAAAAAGTAAAGAGAAACAAGAGAAACAAAAACCGATGAAAGCTGCTATAAAAAAACAAGCAATGAGCGACAAAGAGGTCAAAAAATACCTCAAAATGCTAGATAAAAGAGGTATCAACACCTTGATGGTACCACTCAAAACAAAAGGAGCAAAACATGAAGAAACAACACCTTGGTAAGATACTAACACTACTGCTATTTCCCTTGCTATTATGGAGCGGGAGTGTACGAGCCACCCTTGATAAACCACTTATCTATAAAGGAGATAGTGCAACACTTACACTCACAGCTAGTGGGGATAACATCACTTTTCCGTCTATCCAAGAGATAGGCGGATTTAAGGTGCTTGGAACCTCACAAAGCAAAAGCATCACCACTATCAATGGAAGAAGCACGCGAGCAGTAGCCAAAAGTTATCAATTTGCCCCTACCAAAAGCGTAAATATCCCAAGCTATGAGGTCAATGTCGATGGCGAAAATTTAAAAACTAAAGAGCTCTCTTTAGACGTGACACAGCCAACAGCCGCCTCTAAAGATGCTCCTGTACAACTAGAAATGCACTTAGACAAAAATCCGGTTTATGTGGGAGAGGGCGTCAAACTCTCACTCACATTCAAACGCTTGCCACAAACAGAGTTTGATAAAGTCGAGTTAGCTGAACCCGATTTAAAGGGACTGTGGGCGAAAAAACTCCCACCATCACCTCAAAAAGTAGAAAATGGCTATATCACCCAAACCTACAGTTACCTACTCTTTCCACAACAAGAGGGTAACTTCACTATTCCAGCCACCTATGCAAAACTAGGGACACAGCGACAAAGTGGGCGTCGTGGAAGTATGTTTGATGATCCATTTTTCAATGACCCTTTCTTTAGTAGTGCCTTTGGAGGAGCCAACATCTCTTGGAAAAAACTCTATAGTAACGATGTAGTATTGACTGCCAAGCCTCTGCCAGAGGGTTTAGAAATCTATGGTGATTTTACCCTCAAAGCAAGCGTCGATAAAAAGAAAATTCAAGCCAATAAAGCCGTCAACCTTACCATCACAATCGCAGGAGAAGGCAACCTTGATGATATAGAAAAGTTCGAGCCCCTCATCGATGAAGCAGTTGTTTATGCAGATGAGCCAACAGTCAATGCTTCTGCTACGGATGAGGGATACAAAGGTGTTTTCAAACAAAAGATAGCCATCGTGGCAGATCAGAACTTCACTATCCCTGCTCTTGGCTTTAGCTATTTTGATAAAAAAACGCAGACAAAAAAGATACTTCAGACAAAAAAGATAGAGATAGAAGTCACAGGAGGAGGAACCCACTCCACGCAAAAAGCCATGATAGAACAACAACCTATCATGGCAGACAAAACAGCTATCACAGAAAATAAAGCAGGAGATATAAGTACACAGACTCCTCCTAAAGCACACTATCTTTGGTTATTAGCCGGTATCATGATAGGCTTAGTTTTGGGATTATTATATCCCCTATTGCAAAAGCGTTTGAAAAATCCTAAAAAGCAAAAATCAGACACGATAGTCCATCAGATAGAGAAGGCAAAAGAGGATAAAACACTTTTTGAGCTACTTCTTCCTTTTGCCAATGATGATGTGCGCATCAAAGAGGCACTCAATAAGCTAGAGAAAAACCTCTACAAAAATGCCCATGAAGAGATAGACAAGGATGCTATTTTGGATTATTTTGAAGATATCACTTTTGAAAAATAAAGAGTTGTTTATCCACGTCATCACTAAAGAGCGTGATATCTTTGGTCGCTAGCAACGCCAAGGGTGTCTCCTTGGTGATGAGGGTGTTATCATGATAAAACTGTAGTATCATATCTTGCTCTTTTTTATAACACTCTCCCCCTATACTCTCAAAAAGTGTCATCTCTGTTGTCAAGATACCATCTAGATATTCTGAGTCGATACTTAAAAATTGATCACCGAAATCCACAGACATACTCCCCGCCGTTACCTCTTCAAAACCATGTAGGGTATTTACATCACATATAAAAAGACCACCCCCGTTTAAAACTCTCTCAATTTCCACTAAAAAATCTTTTAACTCATCGTGTCTCAAGTAGTTGAGCACATCACCTATCGCCACGATAGCATCAAAGTTCTCTTTTACAGAACTTAACTGACGGTTTGTAGCCTTGACACCTTTTTTTGTCGCTATCTCTACCATACGAGGAGAGAGATCGATGCCCTCTGCCTCATACTGTTTTTGCAGGTGTAGCAAAAAATTACCGTTGCCACAACCCACATCTAAAATAGTTTTTATATCATAAGGCGAAAGTAAATCTAAATAAATTTGATATAGTGCCTCGTAGGCTTCATCAAAACCGATGAGTGGTTCTATCTTGGCATAAAGGTCAAGGTTTTGGGTTTCTATCATGATATACTCCTTAGCTAAAGAATATCTACTATTCTCTGCAATAAATCTATTTTATCATAATCTTTCATACAGTATTTATTTATATTTTCGGAGGGGGTATCATGATAGAAGTGCCATAAATTCTTCTTCATGTTAATCTCCTGTACTATATACAAAGTATAATGTCCCCATTTGTCAAGACCAAATCAAAATTTCTTTTTATTCCATTCATCTATGCTACTACTTCTAGTAACACTTCTTTAGCATTGTAGCTTTTATTATTTGCACCTTGATAATAAGCTTCATTGGGCGTTAAATA
>JAJRSK010000046.1 GCA_024278835.1 Campylobacterales bacterium
GTTTAAATACCGATGAAATCAGTCTTTCAAACGTCCCATTCTTGTTGGGAGCCGAAATTATACATCCGCACCGCTTAAAAAAAGCTTAACCTAGTGAGGAATTTGCTTAATGTTTCGTTTTCTTTTGAAGTAGTTGTTTTGATTAAGATTTATGTTATTTATAAGATGTGTGTATAGCCAGTTTCTGGCTCTATTGCTATAGTTATTTTTTCATCTGTATCGGCAACTGTACAGTCATCAACTATACAAATATCTATATTGCAAGTTTTTATTATCAACCTTGGATAAGAACTATTAAGTACACCATATGGATTATTCGTTGTAATATAATTATTAAAAGGACGTCCTAAATTATCAAATTGGATATGGGTAATTCCTCCTCTACATCCATTGGAAAATCTAACATCTTTAATACCAAATTTTTCACTTAACCTCATACTTTCCATTGAGTCTGAATCTTCTACATGCAGCTCATTAGCAGAACCACCTGATAAATATTTCTTATTATTTAATGGGTTTTTTGCCATTTCTTTTTTACCAGCATTATGTAAGTAATGTGGCTTATCTGCATAAATAGTATAAGCCCATATATCATTGTATGTTTTATTAGGGATTAAAGATGTAAAAGATAAATTTTTATAAAAACGAATTTCCCATCTACCTTGAAACCAATTCGCATCACTAGAATCAAATTTATTATCCATCATAGCCAAATGCTGTGTATAACGTATGTGAGAAACAATTTGATTAGCTGCTTCTTGTAGTGAGTCTCGTTGGAAATTTGGGGCAAGAACAACTGCAAGTATACCGACTATAGCAATCACAAATACAAGTTCTAGGAGGGTAAACGCTTTTTTCAATATTTTTCCTTACACCGATATCAGAGTTTATATCCCCTAATATCGGTCAAAGTTGAAATATCTTTAATTATAGACTATATCTTCTCTGCTTTTTGTACATCATAAAGGATATCATCCATTGGATGTCTGTACATTGGCATAGCTAGACGTTTTTCATCAAGTACGTGACCGATGAAACCGATACTTCTACCTACGATAAAGAAGGCATTTAGTGTACCTGATTCGATAAACTCATTGATTTCTTCTTCAGAGTAGCCTAGTGCTCTCCACATATCTACCATCAAAATACCGATAGTACCATCTACATTAAGAATCAAGTTCTCTTTTTTAGATGTTGTCAATGCTTCAACAGTCTTTGCATAGTCAAGCAGTGGAGTAGCAGGAAAATTATCTGCTGCAAAGTTCATAAGCCCCGTAACTCTCAAGTCTGGATTTTTAAGTGACTTGATTCTATGTCCGATACCTGGGATTGGAACACCCTCACCTTTCATATAACTTAGAAATTGTTTCGGGTCTAGGTTGTTATCATCTGCATACTTGAAGTACTTCGCTGCACCATCGATGGCACCACCAAATCTAGGTCCAATTGTTAAAAGACCCGTTACTAGTGATTCAACGACAGATTTACCAGCTCTTGCAGTTACTTTCGCATTATGCGCACCTGAAACAGCAGGACCGTGATCTGCTACCGTTTTGATAACTGTTTCAATAAAGTCAGTCGCCCATTTTGGATACTGTTTCTTAAACCATAGTAGTGAGATAACATCACCGATACCTTTACCCGTATCTGGTGTTGCTACAGAAGAGATAGGGAAACCTGCATATGTCGCTTCTTCGCCTCTATCATCTGAAATAGTACAGATAAACTGCTTACTTCTTCTTACTTTTGGTACTGTATTCATCTCTGGCTCAGGGATAGCTGGAAGATTAAGATCAGTAAAAACCTTGTTAATCATTGCTGGAAGTTCATTAAATGAAGCTGGTACATGAATACCTGCTTCTGCCATCGCTTTGTTTTTATATTCTGCTGTTTCTGAGTCAGCATTTGCCGAGGCACCTGCGTGACCAAACTGAACGCCTGAGTCATAATACTTAGCAATTGTACCGATACACCACGCAATAATTGGTTTTTTAATTCTGCCATCTTTCACTGCTTCGATAACTTTATACTCTTCAGTACCACCAACTTCACCAAGTAAAATCATATATTTTACTTCTGGATTTGCTTCCATTCTAAGGAGATTATCGATAAATACTGAACCAACAAATCTATCACCACCGATAGCTACACCTTCCGCGATACCATCAGCATTGATAGCAATGATATTTGAAAGTTCATTAAACAGTCCACCTGAACGTGTTACTAGTCCACAAGAACCTGCACGGTGAAGTTTAGAGTTTACGATGTTTTCGATAGTTCCACCGATATTTGCTATCTTAAAGCTACCTGGAGCAATTGCACCAACTGTTGCTGGTCCAATCACGGTGACATTGTGCTCTCTAGCAAATTCATTCATGCCACGCGCTAGTCTCTCAGGGATACCTTCCGCTGTTATCATGATAGATGAAAATCCACCGATTTTAAGTGCTTCCATAGTCACATCATAAGCAGTTCTAAAAGAGGCAAAGTTTAGTAACACATCAGCTTGAGGCTGTGCTGCTTTTGCTTCGGCTGTACTTTTATACAGTGGAATCATCACTTCATCTGGACCATAAAAGAATTTTTCAAATTTATTTCCAGATGTAGGTGCTACGATAGCAGCTACTGAGGGTTTATCTCTCTTAATCGTATAATCATAATCTAACATTCTTTGGATTGCTGTTTTATTATTGTTCCAAAAAATTGCTTGTGTGTCTCTTGTGAATAATTGTGCCATCTATTTATCTCCTTCTATTGCCATACGAACGATATCAGTAACATGTGTTTCTGGTCCATATACTTCTATATACAGTCCTAGTCTATCAGCTGCTTCTTTGATGTCTTTTAAACCTTTTTCATAGTTTGGTCCACCACGACGCACATAAATCTTCACACCTACTTCTTTCATCTTATCCGCATACTCTTCAAATGCCTGAATGATACCTGTAAACGTCTTCGCTACATCCGTAAAGTTCGCGATAGCCCCACCGATAATCATAATCTTGTCTTTACCACTAGGATCTTTCTCTCTCGTCATAAGGTCTAAAAGTGTCTCAGCATAAAACTTTGTCTCACCAGTTGTTGGTCCACCAGAATACTCACCATAGTTAGCAAGGTCATCGATTCCTGCCATATCAGCGATAGTATCAGCATACACTACTGAAGCACCACCACCAGCAACCATCGTCCAAATTCTCGCTTCTGGTTTAAGAAGTGTTAGTTTTAGTGAAGCACCTGTTTTGGCATCCGCTTCTTCGATAGCTAAAACTTCTGGAGATTTTGCTTCCATGCCAAATGAAGTAGGATATTCAACATCACCCCACTCATCTACCATCATAAAGCCCGCTGTATCATCAAGCTTGGCTACCATATCAAGTAGTTCTATTTTATTGCCTTGTAGTACAAATGGATTGATTTCTAAATAAGCAAAGTTCAACTCTCTATATGCTTTGAAAAAACCGATAGCAAATTCAGCAAATGCTTCTTTATCTTTATCTGCTACATCAGCTGGAATATTTGCTCTTATTTTAGAAGCGATTTGCTCCTCTGTGTCTGTGATAGAGAAGGCCACTTCTGTGACTTTTTCGTCCCAGCCTTCTTCTACTTCCATACCACCCTCAGCTGACATATAAAGCATATCTTCATCACCCACACATGTTGCAGAGATATAGTACTCTTCTTCTTGCGTATGTGGTGTAAAAGGCTCAACGATAAAGTGTGTCAACATGTCGATTGATGGTTCACCTGTTGGTGTATCTCCATCAAATGAGAAATAAACTTTTTGTTTTGAACTTGACTTCTCATCAATCCAAGCAGCTGCTTTTGCTAAGCTAACATCACCAGGTTTTTGGTCACGAAACAGCACCAAATCATTTTTACCACGCTTACCAAATAACATATCTGGCTTAGCCACTAATGTTTTTTCGTTTAACCACGCACTTGTTGTTGCCGCTTCTTTTAACTCTGAACCGTTTTGAACCATCACAGTCTCATATGCATAAGTAAAATCTGGAAAGTATTTATCCCAATGTCTTGCTAGAATTGATTTTGCATCATATTCTCGTATCGCCTTTTGAGCCATCGTTTCTCCTTGTAAATTTTCCCCATAATTTTAGCATTTATGCATTTAAACTACTCTTTTGATTTAAAGTAAAATGCAGAAATAATGGGTTATTTGTTTATTTTGGTAACATTATAGCTTATTATGGGGTGAGACATGTAACTTATCGTAACACTATCCTTATCATGATAAGTGTCATGCTCTTCAAGCTTATAGTTGCCACCCTCTTGTATCTTATAAAATTTTAATCTCTTTTGCATCTGTTTATCATTGCAGTTGATAGCATGGATATCTAAAGCATGTAGCTTCTCTGCAAGTTCGTAGGCAATATGGTATTTATAAGCAAAATGCTTTTTAGGATTTTCTAAAAAACGATAGAAATATTGATTAAAATATGTCGCATAAAAATTGATCAATAAAAAACTAAAGATAATAATAAAGGTGACATTGTGCATACGGCGTAGTTCTGGTAATCTCATACGATAACTCTTCACAAAAACTTGCACCATCAATGGCACAGAAACCACCACAAATGGAGCAAAATCTTCTATCATGATACGCTGTCTAAAAGAGAGTAGTATTGATATCATCAGGGTCGAAAAAGAGATGACCCACGACATGCTCTTCTTTTCTCGTACCAGTATCCTGTACATCGTGTAAAAAAAGTAGAGAAAAAGTAGCGGTGAAAAGACCAAAGAATACGCTGCAAAGGTATCCAAAAAATATCCCCTAGGCTTCCCTCCTACAGTAAATCCATACATGTACAAACCTACAAGAAAAAGTAGGGATGCCAGTATCATGATAAAGCGATTTTTTGCATACAGACCATAGGCAACAAGTGCTAAATAGAGAATGATAAATGAGTTATCTACAAGCAATAATAGTGGCAAAAGAAGCGCATATAGATTTTCTTTTTTTCGTAAGAACAGATAGATAAACAGAAGGGTAAAAAAGATAACTACCGAAGCAGAATTCACCAACAATGCAGAACTCACAATCCCAGGAAGAAGTACAAAAACGAGTACAGAAAGTAGCCTATCTTCATCCCGCTTTAAATAAAATTTTGAGATTTGATACATCAAAATGATGCTTAATAGATGTAGCAGTATAAAAGGAGCACGCAAAGCATAATCATTTTGTCCAAAAATCTGCGTGGAAAATTGCACTAGATAATGCAAAAAGCTACGCTCATCGAAAAATATCGTCGCTTCTTTATAGGAGATAGAGAGCGTATGCACTCCAAAAAGTAAAAATGCCAAATCCACCAAAAGGATGAGTGCTAGGGCTAACTTAACATTCATATCTTTAAAAAATTATCAAGCATTTCATGCCCATGCTCACTCATAATGGACTCTGGGTGAAATTGTATCCCATAGATATCATATCCCTCTATCTCTAGTGCCATAATCTCCCCATCATCCATAGAGAAAGCAGTTGGAATGATACAAGAGGGTAAGTTTTCTTGATTGACCACCAAGGAGTGATAACGCGTGGCTGTAAAGTTTTTGGGCAAGGCTTTAAAGACTACGGTATCTTCTTTTTTCTCAATAGTAGAAGTCTTACCATGCATCATATTTTTAGCGCGTATCACTTCCCCACCAAAACTCTGCGCAATCGCCTGATGCCCAAGACAAATCCCTAGTATCGGGACTTTCCCCTTAAAATAATCAATCACTTCCAAACTCACCCCCGCCTCATTGGGTGTGGCAGGTCCTGGTGAGATGATGATTTTTTCAGGATTAAGCGCTTCTATCTCTTTGACGCTAAGTTCATCATTGCGAATGACTTTCAAATCCGCCCCGAGCTCTAGGCAGTACTGAACGATGTTGTATGTAAAACTGTCGTAATTATCTATCATTAATATCATGATAGGATGATACACTTTGTTTGATTTAGGTTTGGTTAAAAACTAAGTATGCCAGTTTTTATGTAGTGAAAGTAGTTTTCTCAGAGGTTTAGGAAGCTTATCATGATGATGCCCTAATTTAAAGGCTATATATTTGATACCTGTAAACCATAGAGACTTGGGAATCAACCATTTATCCTTTTCAAGAAGATACTTTATCTCCTCTTTTGCTTGCTTTTTCCCCATCGTCTCTGCTGCTTCATAACCTGCTAAATGCGCTTTTATATAGGCATTGGTCTTGAAAAAAACACCGATATCAAAGTAGCGCATAAAGATATCCCGTGCACGAAACATATGGGAGTGATAGACCCTTGCCTCTGCGGTGTAAGAGACCTTTTTACCATCCATGATAGCCCGTGCTGCATACTCCATATCTTCGTTCATAATCACACCATCTTTAAAGCCACCTACCTCTTTAAAATATGATGCCCTATACATCGCACACGAGTTTGAAACAAAAAATGTCTTGACGCCCAAGGTTTCTATACTCTCTTTTGACTTGATGATAGAAGTCGCTGGATAGTTCTTTGCCCGCGCAAAACGTTCTATCTTGTCAGCACCACGATACGGAATATGCCGCGCATAACTCACCATCACATCATCATCAGAAAAAGGCATCATGATATCTTCTATCAGCGTATCATCACAAGGCAAAGCATCTTGCGTCATAAAAAGGTAAAAATCCGCCTCATACTGCAATGCGATATTTCTCGTTGTGGCATGGTTAAACTCTTCTCTAGGTATCACAATACATTCGTTTTCATACGATTTTACGACATCTAAAGTATCATCATCAGAAGAAGAATCGATGATAAGCACAGAGACTTTTGAAGAGAGATGGACAAATTTACTCAATTGTGCATCGATGATATCAGCGGCGTTGAGGGTGGGTATGATGATAAGTGTTGTCATCGCGATAAAAACTTACTTGTCATTATGTATACATACCCTTATGTCTATTTTTAAATATCTTGAAATTCTATCAAAATATTTCTTTGTAACAAAGATTATGGATACAATATAATTGCTACTTTAATAAACAGAAAATATTTTTTACCTTTAAATGCTTAAAAACTTATGGCTCAAGAGGAATCGACACACATGTATCTATATAACCTTTACAAGTCACCATACTTTTTATCGTCCTATCATCTCTCATAGCCTGTGGTACGACTGCATCTAGCACCCTACACAAAAACTATATATAAGTGAGATATTAGCAGCTAATGCTAGCACAAACTTCGCCCCAGACTTTAAAGAGTTTTCAGATTGGATAGAGTTGTACAATGACAGTAATGAGACAATAGATATTGGAGATTACTACCTCAGTGATAATCAAAAAAATATACGGAAATGGAAGATTCCCCAGGGTACAAAGATAGACGTTCATGGATATCTATTGATATGGGAGATGGACAAGGCATTTCCAAACAAGCGCTCCACATCAACTTCAAACTTTCACAAAGTGGCGAAGTGCTCACTCTGGCAAATAGCATAGGAGAAGTCATAGATAGCATAGAGTTTCCCAAGCAAGAAGGAGATATATCCTGCGCAAAACTCTCACAGCGTATCGTCTATATGCAACCTACCCCAAATCGTAAAAATAGCGATACACACCCAACAAGCAAGAGAACTTCCCCACCTACTTTTTCTCTCGAAAGTGGATTTTATGCTGATTTCAAGTACTTCTGTATGTGTTCTATATATAACTTTATCTCTGGTAACTTACTCAAACTCTTTTCACAAACGATGATATAATCTATATCTTCATAATGGTGGGCTAAAAAATTTCGGAAGGAAGCAATTTTTGCAAATTCATAAGCAAAATCTGCAGGGATAATCCCATATTCTCCAAGCATATCAATACTCCCAAAATAACTATCGGGGGAAGGAAGATTTTTATACTTAATCATCATTTCAGCAAGTGAAATACAACTATCCGAGATCAGATACAAATAGTGTAACAATGCACCTTGATATATCTTGTCAACTAAAAACTTCTCTTTGCAATCTCTACCAATATCATCCAATAATACATAAGAAAGTTCAATTTTTTTGATTTTTTTTTCTATATTATGCAACATCTAAAATCCGTTTAAAAACAGCATAATCTATAATCTCATGCTGTTTTTTTACTTCAAACATAGCTCTATACTCACCGTCTTTGATTAAAACTCCTTCATAAAGGATATCTTTTAATAAACGATAATTTTTAACATCATTTAGTATAACTACGTCAATATCTTTTAAAAGTTTTATCTCTAAAGCATGATGAACCTTTAATCCCACATCAAAGTGGTCAAAACCTTCTTTTATAAAAATAGCAACATCTACATCACTATGTTTTGAGATATTTTGAGTGGCATAAGAGCCAAACAGATAAGCAAACTCTACAGCATCAAATAATAAGACAATTTCCTTTAAACGCCCTAAAACCATATCATCCATAACCCATCCTTTGCCACACAGTATAGCAAAATATTATTTTAGCACTTCTGTAAATAGCCTACAATTTTTTTCTCAAAAACCAAGCTTTGATTATTTACCTCTAAATGCACTTATCAAACTAAGCGCATTTTCAAACTTCCCATGTAACAATCTATGCACAAAATAAATAAATTATATGATTATGCTAATAGACGAAATGATATCATCCGGGAGCAACTTGAAAAAGAATTTCCTTCTTTACAGGAGTGCCTATCAGAGAACGCAACAACTAAGTTCTAAAACTGGAAAAAGACCTTATACTATATGGACTCTACCTTACCCTACAAGGTTGACATCATCGGTATCAATAGCATCTCAAATCAGGATTTATTGGGGCATATTGGGAGAGTTGGGGTTGTATTAGATAAAACCCATGTGTAGTATACCACACACAAAATCGGCTCATTGAAGTTTTAATACCTACCTCGTTTTAGCTTTCGGCTTCAACTTCATCATAGGTTTTTCGACAAAATGCCATGACATAACTGCAAAAAACATTGTTACAAAAAAACCACTTATTAGATACCAAAGTATTGAAATTTTTGGGAAAAGATAGATAATCGACTGCTGAACGGGGAAAGCGTAAATATAAAATCCATAGGAGTAATCGGCTTTATTAAATAAAGATAGATAATGGCTCTTTGAAAAACCAAAGGACAACACCACAAATGGTATAAGTAAGAATGATGCAATAGCATAGTATTTTTCCCATTGTGATACAAATAGGAGCAATAAAAGTGCAATAACAAATGTCTCAAACGAGAAATATCGTTTGATATTCCAATGATACATCACTGCACCAGCCCAGAAAAATGTACCATTTATTACAATTTGTTTCAAATCTGTATCATACACAACCAATATGTCGGAAGTGGCTCTTGCCCAAGTAACTGTCAAAATACTAAATATCAAAAAGGCTATCAAAACAATGTATTTCACATAGTGTTTTCCCTGTGCAAATAGTGCTACCAAAATATACATAAAAAATTCAACAGGCAACGACCAAAGCGATCCATTGACAGCATTGGGTACATGGTTTTGCTCAAATACTCCTGGTAAATAGAATGAAATATGTAAAAAAATATTTTCCATATAACGCCATAAAGCAGGATGGTTGAAATACTCTTTCAGACTCATGGTTGTCATAATCGGTCCAAGAATAAATACCGACAAAATTACGACCACCGCCAGTGCTGGAAAAATCCTCAAAGCCCTTTTGATAAAATAGCGTTTCAAGGAGGGATCAAGCTCCCAACTCATAGAAATCAAATATCCACTGATAGAGAAAAATATAAATAAACCTACTTCATGACTCAAACCAATATCTATCGTTTTTCCAGATAAAACATAGGCATGACCATAAAAAACTAAAAAAGCTGCAAACAATCTAATAAAATTGAAATGATTATCTTCATGTTTGGTTACTACTTTCACAAATCTAATTTCCGTTCCATTTGCGTATTTTATGGTAAAGTTTTTTGAAAAGATTATAAAACCGATATAAAAATGGCATACGCACTATCATATTTTTCACGCCTTCACGAGAAACGGTCACAACATTGATAGAGCCACTCAGTTCTCTATAACACCCCACCACATCTGCTGGCGTCATTTCTATTTTCAAAGCTTTCTGTTTTTCAACAGCCTTCTGATAGTAGGCATCCAACTCTTCCTGCCGTCTTTGGGTATGTTCCTGGTGATATGGTACACGGTATAAAGAGGTAGTTTTTTCAATATATTTAAAGTCATGCTCCATCGAATACCTTGTCCAAAGATTCCAGTCTTCCAAATTATCCAACTCTTCATCAAATCCGCCATAGGTATCATATAGTTTTCGTGAAAACATAATCGCCTGAATGGGGATATAGTTGTTGTACCACATCAAGCAGCGAGAAAAAGGTTGCCTGTAAATCACATCATGCGTCATCTCTTTATATTTCAATGGATTCTTAGATAGCACTTTTGTGGAGACTTGAAAAGCAGAAGTGTAACATGCATCGATAGCCTCATGATTTTCCAATTCTGTTACAAGCACTTCAAGATGATCGGCAAAGAAAAGATCATCATCATCTAAAAATACAATATACTTTCCAGTTGTATGTGCCAGTCCGACATTACCAGCAATGCAGCGTCCAGATTTTGGTATGGGAACATACTCTATCCTCGATATATTTTCACTTTTTAGAGATGCTGCAAACTTGTTAGCATCACTGGTTCCATCCTCCACAATAATCAGCTCTATATTGCGATATGTCTGATTTTTAATACTTTCGACCGCTTCTTTCAGGTAACCCATTCTTTGACAGCATGTTCTAACTATCACCGATACCAGCGGGGGATTTGCAAAATATTCTTTAGAAAACGCGTAAAAAGCCCCATCACGAATAAATTCATAATCCCAAAGCAAAAATTTATAATGCACATCTTTTCTCTTTTTTCGTGTGAGTAAAAAGTGGGGAGCTTTTTGGACAATATCCACAAAATTCTTTGCAAGTTTCCAACGCTGTGAAGGAAACTGTTCAGGAAGAAAAAACAACCCCGCATATAAAAGTACTCCTTTCCCTATAGCGCGTATTCCTCCATACCGCATGCGTAAAAGGAGGTTTGAAGATGTGCTACCCAAAAACTGTAGCTCTTTGACTTGATTGGCTTCTTCATAAGTATAGTGCCAACAAACAGCCTTAGGGTAATATTTGAGTATATAGCCATGATCACGCAGCCTATACGATATCTCGACATCTTCTCCATACATAAAGATTTTTTCTTCGTAACCGCCAATTTCATCAAGTGCAGATTTACGAAATAGAATACAAGCACTACTTGACCAGTTTGTTTCAAGTGTAACAGGATTGTAATATTTCGGATGTTCATATGGCTTTTGACGAAACTCCCATGATGCAACCTGTTCACTATCAGATACTGCATAAGTAACTATTTGTGTTAAACTATCCTTTTCAAATTCTAAATCTACATTAGTAACTAGTAAAAAACTACTATTTGCTTTTTTAATATTATTATTATGACCTGCACCAAAACCGAGGTTTTTTGCCTGTTCAAGATAAAAAGATTTAAATTCTGAAGATAATTTATCTTTTAACACTTGAAGTTTCTCATAGGTTTCATCTGTTGAACTGTTGTCTGTAATATAAATATTAATCAAGTCAAGAGGATAATTCTGACTTTGCAAAGAAGAGAAAAAATTATCAAGCCATTTTTGTGAATTGTATGTTACTATGGAAATATCTATAGACTTCATGAAGTTGTTGCCTTCTTATAAAATTTAAATACCTTTTTCAAACGATTCTTAATACGCATCGACTCGGCAATCTCTTGAAGCGCTACCATCTCTTCGTGCAACTGCTGAATCTGTTGCTCTTTTTGTTGGAGTTGTTGCTCTTTTTCTTTCAACAAAATTGCTTTACTATCCAATATATCATTAATATATTCATACTTAAATACTACCTCGTTAACTACCACATCGTCAGGCACCAAAAAAGATATTTGAGGATCACTATGCCCAAACACAATCTCACTATTATTCATATAGAAACCATTATGCACTAGTTGGTCATAAGGTATCTCTATACTGTTGACTAAAACTTTATCTATTTTTATACTAAACGGAAACTCTAGCGGGTCAATACGCAACGCTTTGACATCACCCATCTCTGTCTCGAAACTAAAAACAAGTTCCTTATTGACATTAGGGGAATAACTTGTTTTGAGAACTTCAATAGAGTTGAACCCCTTACCCGTATCGTAAAAAAGCAATGCCATCTCTTTTTTCTCCAACACAATCTCTGCTTCTGAGACTTTACGCTTGGCTTCTATAATAAATTGATAAACTTCACCAAACTGATGTTGATAGAGATGAGAAACAATACTTGAATCAAAATCATTATATGCGTATCCAAATTCAGTCTGTTGTGGAGCAGCATACACACCCGTTTCATACGAAATTTTCAAACCACACTTTTCTATAAATTTATCAATCGTCTTTTTTGTAAAAAAGCGTATATGCGTATTGTCCAATAGACCTGTTTCACGATAAGTAAAGCGGTCATTTAACAAATCCATTATCACTGCATTGTGTGCGATATTTGGCAAAGAGATTAAAACACTTCCATCTTTATGTAGCAACTCTTTTGCCTGTGTAAGTACCTTGTCTGGATAGTAAAGATGTTCAAGCACATCGGCAAAGATGATATAGTCAAATCGTAAATTTTTATACTTTTTAAACCACTCATAATCTTCAATATTGCCAACGATTATCTCTTTAGAGTATTTTGCGGCATCTTTTGCTGCTTTTTTGTCAAGCTCAACGGTATAGACCTCACATCCCATCTCTTCTTTAAGATATTTTGTCAATCTTCCGTGTGCTGGTCCAAACTCTAAAATTTTACTATTTGGCTTAATCCTCTTGACAATAAGCGAAAGACTATTTCGTGTACTTAAATCTAAATCAAAATCATATTTACTCATAACTAAACTCTACTTCATGTGGATATAGCGACACAATACAACCATCGACTTGATCGGCAGAGACAATATTGATAGTCGTGGCATCATGTATCCAGTGCTGCTGAATATGATTTTGCTGCGTGCCCTCTGACAAGGCAACTGTTATAGTATATTCTTTTGGATAAAGTTTTGGCACAACAAACTCTATCGCCACCCTCACTCTTTTACCTTTTTTGACCTCTTTGATTTCACTGCCATACATATAGGAGTTAAAAGTTAAAATGTCATTATTGAGAGTATCTTTAAACAATACACCAATACCCACACCATAAAGGTTTATTGTTGTATGAAAAATAGAAACGAAAGTTGCTTTTTCACCCTGTTTGAGGATAGAAGTAGCATTTCCATGGTCGTCAAAAAAACCAATCTTTTCAATCAAAGCCTTTTTTTCACCGAAAGAATCGAGTTTTTCTACATTGATTAGTGCTTCGTTTTCTGTCTCTTTTTCTTCTGAAACACGCTCCTCTCTGACCGTTTCCAAGCCATAAGTCATAAACGACATATACTCTTCCAAAATAGATGCCGGTTCCCCTTCTGCTTTTATCTTACCTTCATTAAGCCATATCACTCTATGACAAAACTTATTCACTGCCTGTGTATCGTGAGAGACAAAAAGTATCGTAGTTCCTGCATCACCAATCTCTTCCATCTTTCGGATACATCTGTTTTGAAACCTTGCATCCCCCACACTCAAAGCCTCATCCACTATCAACACATCAGGCTCCACATTGATAGCCACCGAAAACGCCAACCTAGCAAACATCCCGCTACTATACATCTTCACCGGCTGATCTATAAATTCTCCAATGTCGGCAAAAGAGAGTATGGCATCGACTTTTGCATCCATCTCCTCTTTACTAAAGCCCATGATCGTACCGTTTAGATAGATGTTTTCCATACCCGTCATCTCAGGGTTAAATCCTGCTCCAAGCTCTAAAAGTGAGGCGATTTTACCCTTTACCTGCACCTCTCCGCTGGTGGGAGTCAGCACGCCTGTGATGATTTTGAGCAGTGTCGATTTGCCCGCACCGTTTTTGCCGATGATGCCAACAGTTTCGCCCTTTTTTATCTCAAAACTGACATCTTTGAGGGCATAGAAATCATGATGATACTTTTTGCCAAAGGGGTTGAGTGCTTCTTTGAGTCTATCTTTTGGACTATCGTATAGGTGATAGACTTTGGTGAGGTTTTTGACGCTTATGGCTATGTTATCTTGCATTATCTAATTTCTTCTTTTATAGCCATTAATATATAGGATTTTAGCTCCACCAAATCCTCCCTGCATATATCATATATCACTTCAGCATCAATATCTATGTAATGATGAGATATAATCTCTCTAAATCTTACAATATCACTCCAGTAACTTTTACCTGCCTGTTTTAAAAGTATATCTGCATCTCTTTTTAAAATATTTTTGATAGCTTCTCCAATAGTTTGCAATCGCATAGAGATAGCATCAAGTTTCTCTAATCCAATATCATCTTTTAAAAAGTCATCACTATTATCAATATATTTAAAACGATCCTCAATCAATTCTATGCTATTTAAAATATATTCAACCAGTTCTAAACTATCTCTTTTATCCATATATAATCTCTTTTTCTATGTTGTTTTGCAAGCTTTTTCTCATATTTTTATGTTTGTAAAAGAGATCTATCTTTTTACCCAAATGTTTTTCAAGATAATTCCATGTTCGGGCAATATTTTTATACTTTTTATCACTAAATTCTACAAATATATCGATATCACTATTCTCATCTGCTTCATCTTTTGCATAACTACCAAACAGACCAATCTTGACAACACTATACTTTTGCTTAAGCTCAAGCTTATGCGTTTTTAGAAAATCTAAAATATCTGTTTTAGTCATCATACTTCCTTTGCTTTGTTGCTTTGCTTTTTCATTATAGCATACCATCTACTAGAGATTACTCTATTTCCATCACAACACATCCGCAAAATGAGGTTTAAGCTTTTTAAATGTCACATACCCAATCCCTATCATGATAGAGGCTACTACCCAAAAATAAAGCGTCATCATAGGCTTTTGCCAAAACCATATGTGATTTATCATACTATCGCGATAGCCCTCTATGATATAGACAAGAGGGTTTAGTTTCAACAAAAAGTGATACTTCTGTGGTATCGTCCCTATCGCCCAAAATATCGGTGTCATCCAAAACCCAAACTGCAACAACATCGCCACCAACTGCCCCATATCTTTGAAAAATACCACAATCGACGAGGTGATATAAGAGATCCCAAGTATCAACACTATCAATGCCCCAAGATAGTAAAAAACTTGTAGCCAATGCAGGTCAAACCCATACCCATACACCATAAAAAACCCATACATAAAAAAGATAAAAAAGAGATGCACCACCAGCGCAGAAGAGACTTTTATCACAGGCAACATACTCACTTTAAAGACGATTTTTTTCACGAGATAACTGTTTTCTGTGATGGCATTGGTCGCATTTGACAAGGCATCTGCAAAGAAAAACCATGGAAACATCCCCGAAATAAGCCAGAGGATAAACGGCACATCATTGATAGGTTGTGACTTAAATCCCACCTGAAAAACAAACCAAAAGATAAGCACAGTGATGACAGGCTGTATAAATGCCCACGCCACGCCCAAGTAAGAGCCTAGATATTTTTGTCTAAAGTCATTCTTTGCCAGTGAGAAAAGGAGTCTAATATTCATACTTCTCCAAATACCACTCAATCGTTTTTAAAATTCCAGACTCAAAATTCTCCTGCGCCTTCCAGCCAAGTTCATTCTCGATCTTTGTCGCATCGATAGCATAGCGTCTATCATGCCCTGCTCTATCTTCTACAAACGTGATAATTTCTTTGTATGATTTCTCATTTGGTACTTTTTCATCCAGTATCTCACAGATAGTATTGACGATATAGAGATTATCTCTCTCATTGCGTCCACCTATGTTGTATGTCTCTCCTGCCTCTCCATCATGATAGGCTATATCTATGCCCCTACAGTGGTCTTGCACATAGAGCCAATCTCGTATATTTTTACCATCTCCATAAATCGGTATAGGTTCATTTGCTAACGCTTTTCGTATGATTGTAGGGATGAGTTTTTCATCATGTTGTTTGGGTCCATAGTTATTGGAGCAGTTAGTGATGATGGTATTGAGTCCAAAGGTATGGTGGTAGCTTCGCACTATCATATCGCTTGATGCTTTAGAAGCTGAGTAGGGAGAGTTTGGGGCGTAAGGTGTCTCTTCTGTGAAGAGCTCTTTTGGGTCATCACTGAGTGTGCCGTAGACTTCATCGGTGCTTATATGGTGAAATCGACAGTTTTTGTATCTATCATGATAGACAAAGGGTTTCTCCATCCAGTAGTTTTTAGCGACATCAACTAGAGTATAGGTACCATTGACATTGGTCTCTATAAAGACACCGGGGTTTTTGATAGAGTTATCGACATGGCTTTCAGCAGCAAAGTGAATCACACCCTCTATATCATACTTTTCAAATATCTCTTGTATTAGTGTTCTATCACAGATATCGCCTTTGATAAAGGTGTATCGTGGGTTATTTTCACACTCTTTGAGGTTTGCTTCGTCGCCTGCGTAAGTGAGTAGGTCTAAGTTTACCAAGTGATAGTTTGGATATTTTTCCAAAAAATATGGCACAAAGTTAGAGCCTATGAAGCCAGCTGTTCCTGTGAGTAGTATATGTTTTTTCATGCTTCTATCACCTTTTCTATTTTATCCATGAGTGCAAAGCTACTCTCATCTAGCAGAGAAAAGGCAAACCACTTTTTACCCAAATCTTTTAAGCTTGCCCCTATATGATATATCTCTTTTTTATCGATGATGAGAAATCTATCATGAGAGAGTGTAAACTTGACTATTTTGATGTTGCTGTATTGGGCATTATGCTTTTTCAAATCTAACTGTAGTTTTTTTGTTATATCTTTAGTGAGTATAGTGATTTTTATATCTTTTTTAGCTTCAGAACTTAGTTGAAGTAAGACTGTTTCATCGATATAGTTGTCTACTAGGATGATAGAACTTTTTGCACTTTTAAGAATCTTGGATATAAAAACATAAGCGTCACATATCTGTCCATCAAAAAATATACCTTGTTTTGGTTTTATGTCTTTTGACTCTATAGCTTTAAATATTTTGTCAAACTTTTCATCATGTTTTAAAAGTTTTTGCTCTATGTAGTCTATCTTATCAAAGACTAATGCGTTGTTTGATATAAATTTTCGCATTTGAACAAATGCCCTCATGATGGTGATATTGATTTCTATGGCGATTTGACTTGACAATACACTTGACAGGCTAGCAACTCCCTGCTCGGTAAACACAAAAGGTTTTGCACCACCTAAGTGTTTTTTTGAAGGTATCACAGATTGTGATACCAAAGTAGTTATCTCATTATCATCAAGCTCAAACATAAAATCAGCAGGAAATCTTTTGATATTTCTCTTTACTGCTTGTTTCAAAGCTCTAGTCTCCACTCCATAAAGTTCTGCCAAGTCACGATCTAACATCACCTGCATATTACGAATCGTAAATATCTTGTCTTTGATAAGTAGTTCTTCTTTTGTTATGAGTTGATTTGCCATTATCCTCTTTCTCCCATCTCTCTCAAACAGATATCCAAGCTATCTTTCCAAAAAGGCACTTCCACACCGAATGTCTCTTTTATCTTTGTTTTATTAAGCAGACTAAAGTGTGGTCTTGTGGCAGGTGTTGGATAATTTTTGGTAGCGATTGGCTCTATCTTACACGCTAGCTTTGCCATTTTCATAATCTCTTTGGCAAAGTCATACCAGCTTAGCACGCCTTCATTGGAGTAGTGATAAATCTCTGGTTTCTCATTGTTTAATTGTGGCACGATATCTAGAATGGCTCTAGCAAGGTCTCTTGCATAGGTGGGTGTGCCTACTTGGTCATTGATAACGGTGAGTTGTTCTTTGGTTTTTCCAAGCTTTAGCATCGTTTTGACAAAGTTATTTCCATAGCTACTATAGACCCAAGAGGTTCGTATCATGATGGTATCTTTAGGTGCTATCTCTTGGATGGCTTTTTCTCCTGCTAGTTTTGTTTTGCCATAGACACCATTGGGGTTGGTTGGGTCATCTTCTCTGTAGGGTTTATAGTGTTTGCCATCAAAGACATAATCTGTGGAGATATGGATGAGTTTAAGGTTTTTAGCTTTGGCGATTTGGGCTAAGTTTTTTGCCCCTTGGGCATTTATCTTTTCTGCATTTAGTTCATCACTTTCTGCTTTATCGACGGCAGTGTATGCTGCGCAGTTGATGATGGTATCTATCTTTTCATTTTTTATGATAGTCTCTATGGCATCTTTATCACTGATATCTAATGCTTTTTTGTCGGTAAAGATAAAGCTATCATGATAGTTTTTTGAGAGTGCTTTTATCTCACTTCCTAACTGTCCATTGCTTCCTGTGACTAAGATATTAGACATACAAATCCTTGTCATAGTCAAAGAGCTCTGCCTCTTTTAGAAGGGGTTGTTTTGTATCTTTCTCTGAGAGTTGCAATTTCTCTTTGTCTATCTTCCAATCTATCCCGATAGAAGCATCATCAAAGGCGATACCTCTATCACACTCAGGGCTATAGAAGTTATCAACTTTATAAGCAAAGGTCGCAGTTTTACTGAGCACGACAAAGCCATGGGCAAAGCCTCTAGGCACAAAGAGTTGTCTTTTGTTTTCGCCTGTGAGTTCTACGGCGACATGTTGCCCAAATGTCGGACTCCCTTTACGGATATCGACTGCCACATCTAGTACCCTGCCTTCTATGACACGGACAAGTTTAGTTTGTGCGTGTGGAGGGAGTTGGTAGTGTAGTCCTCTGAGTACGCCTTGGCTACTTTTGGATTCATTATCTTGACAGAAATTGACTTTAAAGCCTAAAAATGCTTCTAATTTATCTGCTCTAAAGGTCTCTACAAAGTACCCTCTCTCATCACCATGTACAAGGGGGTCTATCATGATAACATCAGCTATCTTGGTTCTTGTAAATGTCATCGTGCTACTTTTCCTTCATTTGCGCGTCTTATGAGGTATTGTCCGTATTGGTTTTTCTTGAGTGGTTGGGCAAGTTCTAATAGTCTCTCTTTTGTGATGTATCCCATCTCATACGCTATCTCTTCGATACATGCCACTTTGAGTCCTTGACGGTTTTCTATCGTCTGGATGAAATTGCTTGCTTCTAGTAGGCTCTCATGTGTGCCAGTATCTAACCATGCAAATCCTCGTCCCATGAGTTCTACTTGCAAGGCATCTTTTTGGAGATAGACTTTATTGACATCGGTGATTTCTAATTCACCCCTATGGCTTGGTTTGATTTTCTTAGCGATTTCTATGACATCGTTGGTGTAGAAATAGAGCCCCGTGACGGCATAGTTGCTTTTTGCTTTTTTGGGTTTCTCTTCGATGGAGATGACTTTTCCACCCTCATCAAACTCTGCTACACCATAGCGTTCCGGGTCGGTGACATAGTAGCCAAAGATGACCGATTTTTTTGCATCTTTTACAGAGTGCTTTGCCCGTTCTAACATCTCTGGCAAGCCATGTCCGTAGTAGATATTATCTCCTAGTATAAGGCAGACATCATCATTGCCTATAAACTCTTCACCAAGTATAAAGGCTTGGGCAAGTCCATCAGGAGAGGGTTGTTCTTTGTAAGAGAGTTTGATACCTAGATGAGAACCATCACCAAGTAGTGCCTTAAAACGCGGCAGTACTTCTGGTGTAGAGATGATAAGGATTTCTGAGATACCTGCTAGCATCAATACTGAGAGTGGGTAGTAAATCATCGGTTTATCATAGACTGGCAAGAGTTGTTTGATGACCTCTTGGGTGAGCGGATAGAGTCTGGTGCCTGAGCCTCCTGCTAGGATGATGCCTTTCATGATAAACCTTTAAAATTAAACTATTTAATCATTGATAATAGCATTTATCTTCTCATAAAGTGCTAAAATTTCACCCTTTTTAGCGATGAGTGAGTTTTGATTAGCGATGAGATGCGCGGAAGAGTCCATGATATCTTCGACGACTTTGAGACCATTTTGTTTCATCGTCGTACCTGTCTCAACGATATCAACTATCGCGTCAGAGAGACCTACCAATGGAGCTAGTTCGATAGAGCCATTTAGCTTGATAACTTTGACAGCCATCGCTTTTTTGGCAAAATGTCTTTTGGTGATGTTGACAAGCTTTGTTGCGATGGTGATTTGAGGTGCGTTGAGATCTAAGCTATCTTCGTTTTTCATCCCTACGGAGATTTTACAGCGCCCAAATCCTAAATCTAAAAGCTTCACCAAATCATACTCGCGCTCTTCTAGTATATCTAATCCTGCCACCCCTATATCTGCTGCTTGATGGAGTACATAAGATGCAACATCTTGATTTTTTACCAGTAAAAACTTAAACTCTTTTGTCTCTAAGATAAGCTTTCTATCTTCAAAAACTATCTTTTCACCAAAAGCCTTCTCAAACAACTCCAAAGTCTGCTCTGCTATCCGCCCTTTGGGCAATGCTACTGTCAACATCCACTCTCCTCAATCACTTTTTTCATCCCCTCAAAAACAAGGCTATCATGATAGCTCGCCTCGTTAAAAAAATGTACCAATTTTTTACCATCTCCACCACAAAAAACGAGAGGCAAATCACCCCTCACTTTCTCTATCGCACCTACCACAGCTTGAAATGTCGCAAAGTTGAGTGCATCTTCTGTATTTTGTGGGATAGCGTCTAAATCTATCTTTTCATCTAGCGTATAGATTAATGCGTCCGATATAGTAGCGAAACTTTGCTGGAAAGCCCCAAGCCCTATCATGATAAAGCCGCCTTGATGCTTGCCCTCTCTCATGATATCCACCGTGATTGCCGAACCCGCATCGACAATCACAGCATTGTCAAGAGCTTTACAGACTGCCGCCCTGTCTACACCCAAGCCTTTATAGTTAGTATCTAAGTTGATTTTTTCTTTTAAATTGACAGCATTTTCTATCTTGGCTAAGCTATCATGATAGGCGCTATTAACACAGATATAGTAAAATTTTTCTTTTGGGAAAAAACCACTATTATCGATGCTTACTTTGCCATCATGATAGACTTTTATATTGGTATTGCCTATGTCATACAGAAGCATCGATAAGCCTCCATCCCTCTTCTTTCATCTGCGCTTTTGCCTTTGAGCAAAGGGGCATTTTATAGATGAGTATCTTTTTTTTAAAGTTATGGTCTTGAAGTACTTTTAACCGTTCATAAAGCGTTTCTAACACACTTGCATCTTTACGCAAAAATCGACTCTTTTGCTCTAAAACAAATACCGCCGTATAGTACCTATCAAAATCCACCGCTTCATAAACGGCTATCTTTTTACGTGTTTTTAGGGCTTTGTTGTCTATCATGATGAACTTTTTATAAATCAACTCTTTTTTACGAAGTGTATCGACTACTTCTTTCATGATGCCTGCCTTGAGAGAGGATGATATGTGCGTAAGGTCTGTGCCAAATCTTCACGATGCAGGTGCGTATAAATCTGCGTGGTATCTATCGAAACATGCCCCAAAAGCTCTTGTACCACACGCAAATCCGCCCCACCAAGTATGAGTGCTGTGGCATAGGAGTGACGCAAAACATGTGGCGATACCCCTAAATACTTCTGCGTGATTTTAAATGCCGTAATACGACTCATCTTTTTGCCTTGATAATTTAGCCACAACTCATCTTCCACAAAAGGTCTCTCATTGAGATAAGTAGTGAGTTTTTCGATTGCGATGGGAGCCAAGGGGACTAAGCGCTCTTTATCCCCCTTGGCATTGACAATCTTTAGCCACCCATCAACGATATCACTCTTTCTAGCCCCTATCGCTTCACTCACCCGCGCCCCACTTGCATACAAAAAGAGTAAAAATGCCGCGTCACGTTTGCCAAGCCAAGTAGATTCATCTATCCCAGAGAGAACATGCATGATGGCATCATACTCGATAAACTTTGGCAAGGTTTTTGGCACTTTGGAGAGTTTAACTTTGGGCTTTTCTTCTATAAACATAGATTTTAGACAAAAATCAAAAAATGAATTGATAGCAGAGAGTTTGCGATTGAGGGTTCTTTTGTTCTCTATCTGGGCTAAAAAGGCGATTAACTCCTCCGTAGTCGAGTTAATCGCCTCTTTTTTTAAAAATGCTTCATACTGTAACAAATCTTTTTTGTATGCCACTACCGTCGCCTTACTCTGAACTTTGATGATAGTGATATACTCTAAAAACGCCTCAAGTGCTGATGACATCGCTATTTTATTTTTAAGAAATGCTGACCAAAAAAGAGTCTATTTTTAAAGACAAAAAGGGGCTTATTGATTTCACTTGGCAACTCATAGACCTTCGTGTTTTCCAAATTTTTATCTATCTCGATGAGATAACCACTCTTTTCAACGACATAAAGTTTATCCGTTCCCATCACTGCTGAAAACATTGCAAATGGAAACTTTAGCTCTTTTTTGACATTTAAGTTCACGTCTGTTAAAAGTACTTTTCCTGTCTTTGTAAAGATATAAAGTGCATTGTTATCATAGAGTATATCTTTGACATCGATTCGCTTTGTGTTGATGGTTTTTGGATTGATAGAGATCACTTTGGTGGCTGTTGCTGCGACCAAGATATTATTCTTTTCTTCTAAAAATATTACATTATTAAAAAGTTCTTTATTGGAGATAGACACATCTCTTAGTATCACTTTTTTAGTAGAATCCATGATTAACAAACGACCATCAAGTGTCGGGAAAATCACCAAGTCATTCAAAAAGAGAGGATTTGCCAGACGAGCATCATTGGCAAAAGTTGGCTCTAAGGATTCACTATAAAGTTCCTTATTTGCTTTTGTATCATATAAAACTAACGTATTATTTGATAAAACCAAGGCTAAAAGATTGTTTTTCATCGCTCCAGAAGAGAGTGCAAAGGCAAACTTATGCTCAAATCGTGTCTCACCATTTAAGATAACTTTTACTGTACCCTCTTCATCTGCGATTAAAATCGCACTACCGCTATCATAGATAAATCTAAAATCTTTTTCTATCTTGTTTTTCAACAAACCTCTTTTTTTAGTCACCAACATACCATTGTCATAAGTCGCACCATCACGAGAAACACGAGAAAGCTGTGTTTTCATATTGGTATCATATTTTAGTGTAGATACTACTTCTGCTGGCTCATACCTACTTTTAGAGCTACAAGCACTCAACATAAAAAGTGATACAAAAACTAAAAATACATTTTTCATTTATAAGCCTTTATTTACCACTATAATGTTTGATATTTTTCACGACAGATTGAAGTGTTGAGTCTGCTGGAATCTGTGCAAACTTTGCACTAGCTTCTTTGATTTTATTTTCCTGAAGTAGTAGGTACCCCTCTTGTAGTAAGGCAAACTCTTTTGCGATACCTGCGTCAAGTGATACTACTTTTTTATTTAACGAACCTATTTGATAAGTAATCAAGTTTTTTAGTATAGGGTCGGTTATGCTTGCTTTCGTTTTTTCTAAAACAGCTACATCTTTACTATTTATACTTTTTTTGAACATATATAGTTCATAGAGTTTTGGATTTTTACTCTTTAGTGTTGCCAAAGCGGATGCATCGTTAGCATCTTTTAAAAGCGCGTTATAAGCATGGTTTGAAGATTCTATGTTGCTCTCATGGATATACCCCATCACAGCTTTTGTTAGTAATCCCACAACAATTATCACCGCCAATGTGATGATAATCTTTTTATATTTTTTCCAAAAACCTTCTGCCTTTATCACGCTTTCTAAAAACTGTTCTTCAGCACTTAACTCTTCTTTTATGGCGTTTACATTATCTTTTAAACTCAAAGTTTAATCCTTTTATCATGATAGACGAACTCTAGCACAGATATCATTAAAAATTAATGTATTTATGTTAAACTCCGGCAATAACAGATTCAAATAAAGGATAAAAACAATGACGAAAATAGACGATACCTTACTCAAAAAACTAGAAAAACTCTCTTCGCTTGAAATTGAAGAAGATAAAAGAGCTTCAACCATTCAAGAGATTAGTAAAATTGTCGATTTTGTTGAAAATCTGAGTGAATTAGATTTAAAAGATAAAGATGCTTCATTTTCTACTGTTGATGGAGGGACGCCTTTTAGAGAGGATGTCCCTTTAAATGATCCTAAAATCATTAAAACGATTTTAGAGCATGCGCCTAAAAGTAGTGATGGCTTCTTTATCGTACCAAAAATCATAGAGTAAAGGGTCTGTAGATTTACATCCCTCTACTCCTATCAAAGAGGATGTAAAATGGAATCAGCTACGTTAGAGAGACCGCAAGTAAGAGAGATGGATATGAATACTCTTTTAAAAAATGTTGTTGCACATGGTGCTTCAGACCTTCACTTAGTCAGCCGTTCTGAACCACAAATCAGAATAGACGGTAAACTAGTCCCCCTCAATCTTGCCACACTAGATGGGAAAAAGATTGAAGAGATGTGTTACACACTTATTACCGACAAACAGAAAAAGTATTTAGAAGAGAACAAAGAAGTTGATTTTGCTATCGCTATCCCTAATGTTGGGCGTTTTCGTGGAAACTACTATTATACCTTTAACAACGAGTTAGCCGCAGCATTTAGAATAATTCCTACCTCCATCCCTTCACTAGATGATTTAAAATCACCCGACATTTATAAAGAGATTATCAAAAGAGAAAAAGGCCTTATCCTTGTCACAGGGCCTACGGGTTCAGGTAAATCAACAACCCTTTCGGCACTTTTAAATGAGATAAATCTTACAGAACACAAACATATCATTACCGTAGAAGATCCCGTGGAATTTATCCATCAAAACAAAAAATCTCTCTTCTCTCATCGTAATGTGGGTGAAGATACCAAAAGTTTCTCTTCGGCGCTTAAGTATGCCATGCGTGAAGATCCAGATATCATCCTTATCGGAGAAATGCGTGATAAAGAGACGATAGAAGCTGCCCTTACCGCCGCTGAAACAGGTCACTTAGTCTTTGGCACACTACATACCAACTCAGCCGTACAAACAATCAACAGAATTATCGATACGTTTGAAGGTAGTGAACAACAACAAATCGCCAATATGCTTTCTATCTCATTAACCGCCGTTATTTCTCAAATGCTTCTACCTAAAAATGGTGGTGGACGAACCGTAGCCAAAGAAATTATGATAAATAACCACGCTATTGGTAACTTAATCCGTGAACAAAAACTCCACCAAGTCTATTCACAGATGCAGCTAAACCAAGCATCTACAAGCATGATGACACAAACCCAAGATTTAGAACAATTGGTCAAAAAGAACATCGTCAAAAAAGAAGATGCCCTCCGTATCTCAACACAACCAGATGAACTTAAAACAAGAATTGGTCTTGTAAACTAAAAGCAATCTATAATCCTTCTTTGCTATAATACTCTTTAATCATTCATTAAAGGGTATTATACATCATGGAAAATATTTCACTTCTTGATCTCATCTCAATCGCACTTATCCTCTTTTTAGGTATTAAGGGATTCTTTCGTGGTTTTGTAAAAGAAGCTTTTGGACTTATCGGTATCATTGGTGGTATCTATGTCGCGTCTCGTTATGCACAGCCTCTAGGAGATTACCTAGACTTAAACTTTTTACATCTTCAAAACAAAGGTTCTCTCTATCTTATAGGCTTTATCGCTGCGCTTATCGCTTTTTGGTTAGCCGCTGTCATGATAGGAGGTCTACTTGGAAGACTAGTTAGCTCTAGTGGCTTAGGCATCGTCGATAAAATCTTTGGTTTTGCTGTTGGTGGAGCGAAAGTATTTCTGATTTTTTCTATCATCATTTATGTACTCACTAGCATTCCAATGTTTAAATCAAGTGTTGAAAAGATATTTGAAGGGAGTATGATGTATCCAATCTTTACCAAAGTAGGTTCACAAATCGTCAAACTAGATCCTTCTGGGATGGTAGATAATGGTACTTCCATCATCAATGACAAAGTCAATGGGGAAGAGTAAAATGGCGAACATAGAGAATCTCGACTATGACGAACTCTTAGAGACCTTTAAAACCCTGTTAAAGTCAAATAACTTAAAATTTACCTCTCAACGAGAGGCAATTTTAAGAACTCTTTATGATAACCCAGACCACTTCACCCCTGAAAATCTCTACCTCTTAGTCAAAGAAAAATATCCAGAATCCAACGTCGGTGTCACCACCGTCTATAGAACACTCAATCTTTTAGAAGAAAATGACATTGCCACGTCTATCTCATTTGGATCACAAGGCAAAAAGTTTGAACTTGGAAACAAGCCTCATCATGATCATCTCATCTGTGAAAAATGTGGTACTATTGTGGAGTTTGAAAACGAAGAGATAGAACAACTTCAGGAAAAAATAGCTAAACTATATGACTTTAAATTGACAAATCACTTGATGCAACTTTACGGCATTTGCAAAGCGTGTCAAACGTGATTTTGTACAGAAAATCTTAGGAAAAACCTTGATATTTGACAACCAATACGAACTACAACGAATCGAAAAATCAAACAACTTAAAAACAGCGGGCAAAAACCCTTATCCTCACAATATCCAAAAAGATACAAGCACTTTAGCTTTTAAACAAAACTTTGCTTATGTTGCTTCAGCAGCGACACAAAGAGATGATACCGTCACGGTGACACTCTCTGGTCGTATCAAGTTTCTCAGAGTTATGGGTAAAGCAGCCTTTGTGAAAATCGAGGATGAAGAGGGACTTTTACAGATATATGTCGCACGGGATAATTTACCTGAAGGCTTTTATAATGATGTCTTTAAAAAGATGATTGAGGTAGGTGATATCATCACGGTAAGTGGGTACCCATTTTTAACAAAAACGGAAGAACTCTCCTTGCATGTAACAGCACTCGATATCACCACAAAGTCTATCAAGCCTCTTCCTGAAAAATTCCATGGGCTTCAAGACCACGAGTTACGCTATCGACAACGTTATCTTGACATGATTATGAACCCTGATGTGAAAAACATCTTTAAATTGCGTTCAAAGATAGTCAGTACTACCAGAACATTTATGGAAGAGCAAGGCTTTTTAGAAGTAGAAACACCGATGATGCACCCTATTGCAGGTGGTGCCAATGCACGGCCTTTTATCACCCATCACAATGCACTAGGTATTGAGCGTTTCTTGCGCATCGCTCCTGAACTTTACCTAAAGCGTTTAATTGTGGGTGGGTTTGAAGCGGTATTTGAAATCAATCGTAACTTTAGAAATGAAGGGATGGATCATACCCACAACCCAGAATTTACCATGATGGAATTTTACTGGGCGTATCACAATTATGAAGATTTGATGAAATTGACTGAAGATTTGTTTGAGAGGCTATTATCAGAACTCAAGCTTCCTAGTAAACTTCCTTATGGTGAGTTGGAGATTGATTATGCTACACCATTTGCCAAGATAAAATGGGAAGATGCGCTTGTGGAGATAGCTGGTGTCAAGAGAGAAGCAGTCAGAGATAGAGAGGCTTTAAAAACTTTTTTAAAAGCAAACAATGTGAAATTTGATGAAAATCTCTCTATGGCAAAACTCCAAGAAGAGATATTTGACGAGTTTGTCGAAGCCAAGCTCATCAATCCTACCTTCTTAACGCACTATCCTATTGACATCTCTCCACTAGCAAGACGAAGTGACGAAGATCCAGAGATTGCAGAGCGGTTTGAGTTTTTTGTAGGTGGTGCAGAGATAGCCAATGGCTTTAATGAGCTCAATGACCCACTTGATCAATACGAGAGATTTGCAGCACAAGTCGCAAATAAAGCAGACGGTGATGATGAAGCCCATGAGATGGATGAAGATTACATCCAAGCACTAGGCTATGGTATGGCGCCAACTGCCGGTGAAGGAATCGGGATAGATAGACTTGTCATGATACTGACAAATCAACACTCTATTCGTGATGTTATACTATTTCCAGCGATGAAACCATTAAATATTACAAAGAAGGAAAAGAGCGATAATGAGTGAATTTTTAAAAAAACAAGACAAAGAAGTCTATGACATCATTCAAGATGAATTAACGAGACAGACAGACCATTTAGAGATGATTGCAAGTGAAAACTTTACTTCACCTGCGGTGATGGAAGCGATGGGAAGCGTATTTACTAACAAATATGCAGAAGGGTATCCCTACAAACGCTATTATGGTGGTTGTGAAAATGCAGATCGTGTAGAACAACTCGCGATAGATAGAGCCTGTGAACTGTTTGGCTGTAACTTTGCCAATGTCCAACCAAACTCAGGGAGCCAAGCCAATCAAGGTGTTTATCAAGCACTACTAAAACCATTTGATAAAATCTTAGGAATGGATTTAAGCCATGGTGGGCACTTGACACATGGATCTAAAGTTAGTTCATCTGGTAAGACGTATTCTTCATTCTTTTATGGCGTGGAGATGGATGGTCGTATCAATTATGACCGCGTGATGGATATCGCAAAAATTGTTAAACCAAAGATGATTATCTGCGGGGCAAGTGCCTATGCAAGAGAGATTGACTTTGCTAAGTTTAGAGAGATTGCTGATGAAGTGGGTGCTATACTCTTTGCAGATATCGCACATATCGCTGGTTTAGTTTGTGCTGGTGAACATCCTAGCCCATTCCCTCATTGTGATATCGTTTCAACGACAACACACAAGACATTGAGAGGGCCTCGTGGTGGTATGATTATGACCAATGATGAAGATATCGCAAAAAAAGTAAACTCTGCTATCTTCCCAGGTATTCAGGGTGGACCACTCGTGCATGTGATCGCTGGGAAAGCAGTCGGATTTGCTGAAAACTTATCTCCAGAGTGGAAAGTGTATGCCAAGCAAGTCAAAGCCAATGCTAAAATACTCTCTGATGTTCTTATCAAGAGAGGATTTGATATCGTGAGTGGCGGTACCGATAACCACTTAGTGCTTGTCTCATTTTTAGATAAAACATTTTCAGGGAAAGAGGCAGATGCAGCTCTTGGAAACGCTGGTATCACTGTTAACAAGAACACCGTACCGGGAGAGACAAGGAGTCCTTTTGTTACCTCAGGTATCCGAATCGGTGCACCTGCGTTAACTGCTAGAGGGATGAAAGAAGCAGAGTTTGAAATCATCGCAAATAAAATTGCAGATATTTTGGACAATATTGAAGATACTGAACTTCAAGCAAATATAAAACAAGAGATGAAATCTTTAGCACAAAATTTTATCATTTATGATAGAGCCATTTATTAGGATTAATGATGTACAATGTTGATGTATCACTGATTAAAATGGTGAATAACCATTATTGGATTAAGAGAGATAAGATAGTCAACAAAGTTAGCCATAAAGGGCGCATGTTTTTTGATAAGTATGAACGGATTGATCAGCCACTTACACGTGCTCTCATGAATGAACATGATGGGCGAAAAATCATCGTTGCCCACTCTTTAATCAATGATCGAGACAAAGTAGAAAACATTGTTTTCGATTATAATGGTCGCAACACTGAAAAGTTTTGGCACCGTGCACAGTTGATGCTAAGAGAAGAGGGATTTTTAAACTTTACCGCTTATGAGAGTAAAACACCTGGGCATTTGCACCTTTATGTACATAAGGGGCATACAACCTTGCAAGAGGGCTATCAAATAGCCAAAACACTCTCCATGAAGTTGGCACAAAAGTTACCAAGGGAATGGAAAATGTTTCCAAACCCAGATATGCCTCGTGAGTTTAACATACTCAACTTGCCTTATAAAGTCTACGAGAAAGAACGTGGTGCTTCATGGGCAAAACATTTATAATTTTTAAGGAAAAAAGATGGAAGATAAAGTAAGACAGATGAGACAAAGAACCAATGATTTAAGTGATATCGTCTTAGAAAAAGATTCAAAAAAGACAGAAAACACTAAAAAATGGCTATTAACTGCTGCTTCTATGATACTTCTATTTTTAATTATACTTGTCATCATGAAGATGCTAAACAAAACCGATATGCCAGTCAGTGAAAATATGGCAAATGTTGGTGAAAGTGTAGAGACGCTATCACCATCAGACATACAAGAGGCCACTGATCAAAATCTTTTCAAAAAAGAGCCTATCATAGACGAAACTTCAGAGACTGATCTTAAGTTTGAAGAGATGGTAAGGAAACTCAAAGAACAAGACGCTATCACAGAGCCAGTTGTTGAAAAAGTTCCCGTGGTTAAAAAAGAGATTATTGCTGTCAAAGAGGTAAAACCAAAAGAGATTAAACCTATCGTAGAAGTGGTACAAAATGTTGCTACACCTGTGATAGAGCCCGCACCTATCATCAAAACAGCACCAGAGAGAAGGGTGATCAAGAGAGAGATTATTCGTGACTTTCCAGAAACAAAAATACCAACCATTTCAGGGTATTTTATCCAGGTTGGTGCGACAGCAAAATCATTTCCTGATAAGCGATTTTTAACAAAAATCAAAAGAGCAGGCTTTGACTATATTGTACATGGTGTCACCATTAAAGGCAAACATATCAAAAAAGTTTTAGTAGGACCATATAGTACACGCGATGGTGCCAAAAATGCTTTGGGATCTGTCAAGGCTAACATCAATCCAAGTGCATATATCTATCGGATTAAGTAATTGATAACACATAAGCAAGTACTTTTTGACCAACTAACCCCTATCGCGATATATGCCAAACTGAAAAAGAGATTTCCAAATGAACTCTCTTTTTTGTTTGAATCCGCTATCAACTCTGAAGAGGGTAATTATAGCTTTATCTTCATTGGTGCTAAAGAGCGCCTTACTTATAAAGACAATGTAACCACACATATTGATACTGATGGCACAAAGCACACTTTAGAGATAGCTCCTTTTACATTTTTAAAATCATATTATGACGCTATCGATCCTGAGCCCTACCTAGAAATCTCCAAAGAATTAAATATTGGTTTTATAGATGGTTTTATCGGTTTTATCGGCTATGATGCCGTGAAAGTTTTTGAGCCAATACTACATAAAAGTATGGACAATTTACAAGATGATTTACATACCCCCGATATTGACTTGATTCGTCCTAAACTCGTTGTGGCATTTGCACATAAAACCAATAAAATGACGCTACTCACAACTGATGCGAAAATGGCGACTCAACTTGATGATATCGACTCTTATCTCAAAGAGCCTTACCTCTATCAATCCATCCAAAAAAGTTATATAGACAAAAGCAAAGGATCATTTGCTTTTGATAAAGAACAATTTTTTGAGATGGTTCATGCGTCCAAAGAGATGATAAAAAGTGGAGATGTTTTTCAAATTCTTATGGCGAATCGTTTTACACAGTATGCCAATATCGATAAACTGAGCTTTTATAGAGTTCTTAGAAGTAAAAATCCCTCTCCCTATATGTTTTTACTAGAGTTTGAAGATTTTACCATCGCGGGAAGCTCTCCTGAAGTAATGGTAGGACTACACAATCAACATATCCTTCTTCGTCCAATAGCAGGGACAAGAAGACGCGGTAATACCCCGCAGAAAGATGAAGAGATGGCGAAAGAGATGCTGGGAGACGCTAAAGAGTGTGCTGAACATCTCATGCTTGTTGATTTAGGGCGTAATGATGTGGGGCGTGTGGCAAAGACTGGTACTGTCAAAGTGACGGACATGATGCGTGTTGAGCGTTACTCTCACGTCATGCACATGGTAAGTGATATCGATGCTGTGCTTGATGAGCAACATGATATGTTTGATTTATTTGCCGCAACCTTTACGGCTGGAACGATGACGGGTGCACCAAAGATACGTGCAATGGAACTTATCGCTAAGTTTGAAGGCATTAAGCGTGGTTTTTATAGTGGCGCAGTAGGTTACTTTGGATTTGATGGCAATATGGATAGTGCTATAGCGATTCGTACTGCCCTTTTAACCAATGAAAAAATCATCTTTCAAGCAGGTGCGGGTATCGTTGCAGATAGCCAACAAGAACTTGAATACCTTGAAGTACATAACAAGCTTGAAGCGATGATGAGCACCCTATCAGAACTTAGTGATGATAGCTAAAAAATTCACTATCTTTGGTGACCCAGTTGAGCACTCTATCTCTCCTAAAATGCATACCTATGCCATAGAAGGCTTAGGACTTGATGCCACTTATACTAAAACACACCTAGAAGGTGCTTGCAGACTCAGAACTATCTTTTTAGAGAGTTTTGATGCTGCCAACGTGACCGTTCCTCACAAAGAAGCTGCCTTTGCCCAATGTGATGAAGTACGTGGCGTGGCTAAAGAGATAGGCGCTGTCAATACACTCATCAAAGAGAGTAGCAATATGATTGGCTATAACACCGATGCGGAAGGATTTTATCGCTCTGTTTTAGACTTTGGTGAGATAAAAACAGCCCTTATACTTGGTGCAGGTGGTACATCAAAAGCACTCTCATTTATCTTAAAATCTAAAGGGATAGAAGTCACCGTATTAAACCGCTCTGAGGGAAGACTCAAAGATTTTCAAAACTATAAAACCTTTAACTGGGAAAATTTTGAAAGCAGCTATCATGATATCATCATCAATACCACATCTGCAGGACTTGAAGAAGAAAGTTTGCCTGCTCCTGAGTCTATCATGATAGAACTCTTTTCACATACAAAGTATGCCATAGATGTCATCTATAACAAAGAGACACCTTTTTTAAAAATGGCAAAAGCCTACAAGCTTCCCACAAAAGATGGTGCCGATATGTTACTTTATCAAGGCGTTTTAGCCTTTATGCTGTTCTATCATGATAGCTATACATTTGACGAGATTTTACCATTTATGAAGAAGGCGTTTTAAACCTTCACCCTGTCATTGAGCGCTTTTGAAAGTGAAAGCATATCAACATTTTCTAAGTTCACGCCCGTTGGTACACCCTGCGCAATCTTTGTAAAAGTTAACTCATACTCTTTTAACTTATCTTCGATAAATAGTATCACCCCATCATTGGCTAGAGAAGGCGTAAATGCAAAAATTACTTCAGCCACACCTTCATCAATAAGAAGTTTTAAATTGATCAGTTTCTCTTCATCCAAACTCTCTAAAACAAAATATCTCCCATCAAAATCTACACCCTCTTCTATCACAAAGATGTCTTTTGCACTCTCTACGATACAAAGTTTTTCACTATCTCTTGTCTCATCAAAACAGATATCACAAATCTCATCTTCACTGAGTCCTCCACACTTACAACACCGCTTGATATTGCTAACAGCATTTTCTATAGCATGGGAAAGTTTTAAAGCAGCAAAAGAGTCATGTAAGACCATATGATAGGCATAACGCAGAGCTGATTTTTTACCTACTGTAGGAAGAGAAGAAAGCGCATCTACTAAGTTATTAAATTTTTCTAAACCTCGTTTTTTCATCCGCTAAGTGTAGCCTACTTTATCTAAAATAAATGATTTATTCTCTATAATAAAGCATTATAAAAAAAGGTTATATTAATGGTTGAAGAATTAGTTGTTTATCCCGACAAAAGAATAGAAATCCCCTCACCTGATGTGAGAAAGTTTGATGAAACCCTAGCCCAAATCATCATCAATTTAAAAGACACTATCGAGCATCATAATGCTGAAGGTTTAGCGGCAATGCAGTGCGCTATCCCTGCTGCTGTAGTCGTAATCAAAAAAGAAGATGGTTCTTATTTGGAACTTATTAATCCTCGTATCTTAAAAAGTGAAGGGAAAGTTGCTTCTATTGAAACCACACTCTATCTTCCTGGCGTCACAGAAACCGTACCCCGTTATGAAAAAATAAAACTCATCTATCAAGATGCCAAGGGAGCACAACACTCCATGGATGTAGGTGGTAAACTATCACTTTTAATACAACGAAAAGTTGACTATATCTATGGAGGGAGTTTTGCCACTAAGCTAGCAGATACAAAAAAGAAGAAAATTTCTAAAGTAATGTCAAACAATGGTATTGATGGTTCTTTAGAAGCTTGTCCAATAGAACCTATGAAAAAAGATTATCTATCCTCTTTTATGATTAAGTTACTCCTATTTTCGCTTATCATGCTAGTAGCTGGATTTTTTGTTTCTCAGGAGACAAAAGAAACACTTTATACCATCAATACCTACATCTATATCGCAATGATACCCTTTATCATAGGATACTATTTTCTTGGTCTTTCTGACTCTAAAAAATTTAGTGCTTGCACGTCCTGTCAGATAGGTAACCTTTTGGGTGTGATGGCTAAGTTTTCTATCTTTACCCTCATACTTTTTTTAGCTTCTAAGTTTTTGTTGACATAAACCCTCTGAAAAATTCCCGATAATTATCGAGAATTTTTCCTATTTTACCACCTTCACATAAAAAGACTAACGTCGCTTCCATTGTAAATATCAGATCATTTCCACGTTTTATCTCATGATATATGATAAAAGAGGCATTTTTTAACTTCTTGATTTCAGAACTTACCTCTAACATATCCCCAAGTTTTGAGTAGGCAACAAAATCACAAGAGATATGCTTTAAGGCAAAGTGACAACCATCCACTGAGGGAGACATCTCCGCTTGAAAAAAAAGCTCACTTCTAGTCATCTCACAAAAATCAAGATAGTTAGAGTGATAGGTAATCCCACCACAATCTGTGTGCTTATAATAGATACGTATATTCACATCAACACCCTATCATGATAGGTAAAATCTAAAATCTTTAGGCTCTTCACTCTCAAAGGTATACCCCATGAGAGAAATCTTATTGGCATGTAAAAGGATACGTTTATATGGCTTGCCACCATAAACACTGTCTCCTACGATAGGATGTCCTTCTGATGCAAGGTGTATACGTATCTGATGGGTTCTCCCTGTTAAGATGCTCACTTTTACTTTCGTAAACCGCCCTTCTATCATCAAAGGTGCTACCGTAGTTGAAGCAGAACGACCATCTTCTGCTATCTTCGTATAGGCTACATTATTTTTCTTGATAGTGAGTAGTGGGGCTTCAATCGTATGCTCTTCTACCAACTTTCCACCAACCCACGCAGTATACTCTTTTTGGACATCGTGTCTTTTAAAAGCATTGATAGCTTTAACGCGAAAATCTTCATCTTTGACGAGTAACAATACCCCACTTGTCTCTTTATCAAGTCTATGAAGTAAGGGATAGCCTTGCTTTTTTGCGATTTGTTCACTTGTCACAAAGGCAGGCTTATCTACTGCCATGATAAATTCATCTTCGAAAATGATTTTTGTTTTGGTGATTTTTTCCACGCGAAACTTTGCCCGATCACTCATCTCAGCTCTTGCCATCAATACTTTTCTACCACCACTATAAACCACACCACGGTCGATTAAATCTTTGGCGGAACGGTTGGTGATACCTTCTTGGATGGCTAATAACTTATATGCTTTTTCTTTTGTCATGATAACTCTTTTATAAAATTTTCTACTTTTTCGTTTAGTGGTACTTTTATCAACTTACGTTTACTTGTTGCACCATTGACAAATGTAATGTCAGATTTTGCTACCTTAAACATCTTTGATAAAAACTTGACCAACTCTTTATTGGCAGCACCTTCAACAGCGGGTGCTTTAATCTTGATTTTCAAGCTCTCATCGAGCAATCCTGAAACGAGATTTTTGCTAGAATTTGGTACCGCTTTGATACTAAATATAGCATAATCCTCTTTTATCTCAACCCACATCTTTTATCGCCTCTATAATTGGCTCTATGTTCACCTCACCTACTATCCTAGTAGGCTTTGCTTTTAAGATAGTTGTTGCTATCTCATCTACCTCTATCGTCTCTATATTTTCCACTAAAGGAAAAAGTGACTTTTGGTTAAAGATATGCATGCCAGAGAGAATCTTACATCCAAAGGTAGCCGGTTCGAGGGGATTGTGTCCCCCTACATTTTTTACAAAACTCCCACCTAGTAAAACCACATCACTTATGGCATAGATATTGATGAGTTCTCCCATTTTATCTATCATGATAACATCACTTTCAAAATCTTCCCTCTGAGAAAACTTATGAAAACTTAACTCCTTCTCTTTGGCAAATCTAGCCAACATCTCCCCTACTTCTTCAAAGCGTTCAGGATGTCTTGGTACTACGATAATCTTCTTATCATGATAGTCTATATATGACAGTAAAAGAGCCTCTTCTAAGGGGTGTGTACTAGCTAGCGTGATAACCTCTTGTTTTGGCTTTTGAAATACCCTAGTTGTTTTGATATTCCCATAGGCTTTGATATTGCCAGTCACTATAACTTCTTTTGCCCCTATTTCTAACAAACGCGCGCTATCTTTCTCACTTTGTGCAAAAACGATATCTATATGAGAAAATATCCTCTTATAAAACCACGAAAACTTCACATAGCTTTTATAGGAGTTATCAGAAATCCTAGCATTGATAAGTATCGTTTTAGCACCTCTTTTTTTCGCCATAAAAAAGAGCATATACCAGAGTTCCGCTTCACTCACGACCAAAACTTTCTGTCGATTTACCCAAAAAGGCAGTAGCGACTCAAAAGGCAAAAAACGTACATCTGCTTTTAGTTTTTGTGCTTCTACGTATCCGGTTCCCGTGGTAACTGAGATATTGACATCATCATCTAGGCGCGCTAAAAGTGGTTTTAGAGAAATGACTTCTCCAAAAGAACAGACATGAAACCAAATAGCCTCTTTTTTGAAAGGGGGATTATCAATAAGAAAAAAACGTTTGGGAATGGATAGTTTATATTTTTCTTTAAAAGAGAGAAGTAACAGAATTGGCAAAGCTACAATCGTTAAAATCGCAGCCACCAAAAAGTAAAGAAGTGAAAATGCCTTCAATGCCTATTTTGCACTTTCCTCTGCTGCTGCCGCTTCTGCTTCTAGTGCTTTTGTATCTAGGTAGAGAATTCTTCCACAGTGAGGACAAGTTGTTATCTCATCCCCTCGTACTACATTTGCATAAGTATGGTCATTGAGTTTCATATAACAACCATAACATGCTTGTTTTCTCACAGGAACAACCGTTGTATTTTTAGCCCATCTTCTTATCTTTTCATAAAAAACGATGATATTTTGGTTCATCTGGGAAAGTAATTTTTGTTTATCTTCATATACTTTCATACGCGTTTTTTCTAGCTCAGCTAGCTCAGTATCTGTCGTCACTTGGATATCGACAGTTTCAGTTTGCATACCATCAATCTCTTCTTGATACTCTGTCATCTCGATTTCTTTGAGCTCTTTTATCTTGTCAAGTCTCTCTATTTCTTCATTGGCAAAATCAATTTGCTCTTTGGCAATCTCTTCTTCAAGTTGTAACGCTTTCATCTCTTTGTCAGTTTTGACAGCCGCTGATTTTTCGCCTAAACTTTTTATCTTTTCTGCAAGTTCCGCAAGATGGAGTTCATTTTTACTCTTGCTAAGTTCGTTACTTAGTAAAAGTTCTTTATTGCTCTCGATCTTTTTTACAAGTGTTGCCTCTTTTTCAAGTTGTGCATCAAGATTTGCTCTAATTTTTTCGATTTCTGGTTCGAATGAGTCGATTTTTTTATCTGTTTCAACAAGCTCAACAAGTTGCGTTAAGTACTGATTCATGGTTGTTTATCCTTTGAGATAGTGCTAAATGGGTTTTTTGAATTCGCGATTATACCATTTAATCCCTTTTTTTTCAACTCTTTTTGCAAAGAAATAGCAAAAAACTGCTCACTTTCATAATGTCTGACATCTATAAGCGAAAGTCCATTTTCATAAGCCTCTTTTGCCGTGTGGTATTTGATATCCCCAGTTAAAAAACAATCTGCTTTAACATCCGCTATCAAATCTGCCCCTGAACCCGTACATAATGCCGCCGTGCGCACGCTATCATGATACTTCACCACAGTAAGATTTTCGATACCCAAATCTAAGGCAACATCCAAAGCAAAGTCATCAAATGCTTTGTTCACTTCAAAATAACAAAGATGACCCTCTACTTTTAACACTTTATACCCTAACACCTCTTCCAAAACATAAACATTTAAATGTGATAAATCATAGTTGGTATGCATAGAGACGATAGCGATATTTTTCTTGATTGCCCTGATTAAAAAGCTAGAGGGGTAGGTATCAAAATCAAGGGATTTTAAGCCTTTGAAAATAGGTGGATGATGCACCACCAAAAGTGAATTTTCCGGTATCTTCTCTACCAGTTCTTTGTCTGCATCTAAAGAGAGATAAATGTGTTCTATCTCTTGGTTTTCATCCCCAACACACAAGCCAGAGTTATCCCACTCAGCCTGTGTCTCAAATGGGCTTATCTCATCAAGCGTCTTGAGTAATTGCTTTAGCTTCATCTATTCCTGCTTTATATACCTCAGCACAGCCTTTGGCAAGGTCACGTACTTTTAAGATGTAGTTTTGACGCTCCGTCACAGATATCGCCTTTCTCGCATCCAAAGTATTGAATGTATGCGACGCTAAAAGACAGTAGTCATACGCTGGCAAAGCCAAATTCTCTGCCAATGCCCGTTTGCACTCTGCGGCATAATCATCAAAGTGTTTAAAAAGCATATCTGTATCAGCTATCTCAAAGTTGTACTTTGAAAACTCATACTCACTCTGTTTATGGATATCACCATACGTCGTCACACCATGTTCATTTTCATTCCAGATGATGTCATAGACGGAGTCTACGTTTTGTAGATACATCGCCAAACGCTCAGTTCCATAGGTAATCTCTACAGCGACAGACTCACAAGCAAATCCACCCACTTGTTGAAAATAAGTAAACTGCGTCACTTCCATCCCATCAAGCCACACTTCCCAACCAAGACCCCAGGCACCAAGTGTTGGAGATTCCCAGTTGTCTTCAACAAAACGGATGTCATGTTGCGACAAATCAAGTCCAAGTGCTTCTAGACTTTTAAGATATAATTCTTGGATATTGTCAGGACTTGGCTGGATAATCACTTGAAACTGGTAGTAGGCTCCTAAACGGTTAGGATTTTCTCCATAACGCCCATCAGTCGGACGACGCGAAGGAGCGACATAGGCGGTTGACCAAGGCTTAGGGTCAAGCGTCTTTAAAAAAGTAGCATTATGAAATGTCCCCGCCCCTGCCGGAATATCATAAGGTTGTACGATATTACAACCTAACTCTGCCCAATACGTTTGAAGTTTTAGTAACATTTGTGAAAAGTTTAATGGTTTTGTCATTTTAATCCTAATTAATATCTTAATTGTTTCCTTCCAGCAAAGCAAAGCTTCACTGAAATTCCTAGCACTGAAGCTACGGCATTTGTCGAGAAACAGTATCTTTATATACCTAACTCTCTATCTATTTTTTTCTGGTCGAATCCTGATATCCAGCGACTACCTACTAGCACGACAGGCACACCACGACAACCATGTCTCAGACAATCTTCTGCCGCTTTTTTATCTTTGGAGATATCAATCTGCGTAAATTTTATCTTGTTTTTTTGAAAGTATTGCTTGGCAACGGTACACCACTTGCAATTTGGCGAGGTGAAAAGTACCACGCGTTTTTGTCTCTTTTTACTTTTTTCTTCCA
>JAJRSK010000047.1 GCA_024278835.1 Campylobacterales bacterium
ACCATCAGCAATGACCATGATGTCTTTGTTTACTGACTTCACATATGCGGCTATCTCTTCTACAGGATGACGTAACCCTCCTGCAGATTCAGATACTTGTATAAAAAATGCATCTATATCGCTATGCTCAGCCAAGGCCTTTTTTACATCATCTAAGTGCACAGGCGTATTCCACTCGTATTTCAGTTCTACAAGTGCTTTGCCTGAAGTTTTAACTATCTTTCCAAAACGTTCACCAAACTTACCCGCATTGACTGTCAGTGCTTTAGCTTTACAAAGGTTAAGTACACACGCTTGCATCGCACCTGTACCAGTACTTGCTAACATAACGCACTCATCCATCCCAAAAAGGTGCATAAGTTTTTCTCTAGCCTCTTTAAAAATGGCTTCAAATTCTGGTGTTCTATGGTGAAGGGTAGTTGTAGCCATCGCTTGACGTACTGATTCTAGTACAGGTGTAGGGCCTGGTGTAAAAAGTAACATAAAAATCCTCGCAATCGCCATCATGACGACGGCGTAATTAAAGATATTATATCCAAAGAGAGGTTAATCATTGATGATACTATCAATGCACACTGATAGTACATCTGATATAATACTCAAAATAAAAATTTTGCTGAGCAACATATGCTTATAAATAAATTATTCTAAAAGTAGATACACATGAGTAAAACAATAATATTAGGCGCTAGCGGATATATAGGTCTTCGTCTTTCTAAAAAGCTCAAGAAAGAAAATCATGAATTACACCTCTTTAATCGTAATAGAAATAAAATTTCTTGGTTAGAAAGCAGTAGAGTTACTGCCTATGATATTGAATTTAATGAAAAAAATAGAGAAAATCTTAAAAAGATATTTAAAGATGCAGATACCCTCTACTATCTTATACACTCTATGTCAGAAGGCAATACAGAATTTGAGCATAAAGATATTACACTTGCCAAACTCATAGCAAATATCTGTAAAGAGAGTGGTGTAAGAAAGATTGTATACCTTGGGGGACTAGGTAGCAGCAAAGATACCTTATCAAAACATCTACAAAGTAGGCAAGATACAGGAAGGTCATTAGCAGAAAACTTTCATAATGTAAAAGAGTATCGAGCCGGTATCATTATAGGAGCTGGAAGTTCATCCTTTGAAATCATTAGAACACTCGCAACAAAATTACCTTTTATCCCCGTATTTTGGAAACATGAAGGGCTTTGTCAACCCGTTTTTGTTGATGATGTTATATTAATGCTTAAAAATGAAAAGTATAATATCCATACAGACAATCAAATTTTAGAGATAGGATGTGAGGAACAAATCACCTATGCCAACCTCGTTAAAAAATATGCTCAAGAAGTGCTTAATAGACCTTTAAAGATTATAAAGCTTACTTTTTTAGAAAAAATAATTACACCTAAAGTCATTGGAAAAATCATATCTGTTATGACAGGACAACCAAAAGAGCTAGTGATCCCTCTCATTTATGGTGTTAAAAATGATGCCATCGTCACACAAAAAAAGAAGCAAAAGAAAATGATGAAACTAGATATAGCCCTCAAACTTGCAGCCAAACGAGACAGAGCAGGACAGATACTCAGTGTGTGGGATTTCCCAACCAATCTATCTCACTATAAAAATACAGAAGAACGCATCTTTAATACCCAAGAAAAAGAAGGTCTCCTCTATGAAGAAGTGCATGCGGTCATTAAGTCTCCATCAAAAATTTTTGAAGAGATCCAAACCATAGGTGGAGAAAAAGGGTACTGGTCAACCCCTCTTCTTTGGAAACTCCGTGGGTATATAGATCGTCTTTTTGGAGGATTAGGGATTAACAAACACTATAAAAAAACAAATCAAGGCTTACATGCTGGAGATAGAATTGACTTTTGGACTATTGAATACATCCATGATACAAATCAAGAAAAAGTTTTACGCTTACGCTCAGAGATGAAAACACCAGGGGAAGCATGGCTACAATTTTCAATTATCAATAAGGACTTTTACTTAAGGGCCTTTTTCGAACCTTCAGGTATTTTAGGCTATTTATATTGGTATAGCCTCTACCCAATTCATAAGTTTATCTTCAAAATGATGGTGAAGAATATTATCAAAAAAGATTCTTATTAATTACAAACTCACCGTCTGCTGACCTATCTCTTTGTATCGTGCATAATAATACTCGACAAAAGATTTTATCTCTTCA